>NZ_LMJH01000008.1:1045086-1116101 GCF_001428965.1 Acidovorax sp. Root275
CCCATTTTTGTGATCACCATGCAACTCCTCTCTCTCTTTTCCACACTGGGCCTGGCCCTGGTGTTGGGCCTCGTGCCGCCGGCAGCCTTGGCCGATGCGGGGCATGACCATGGCGAAGCCCCCGCCACTGCAGCCGGCCCTGCGATGCCGCGCTTTGCCGCCACCTCCGACCTGTTCGAGCTGGT
This sequence comes from Acidovorax sp. Root275, assembly GCF_001428965.1. Lineage (NCBI taxonomy): Bacteria > Pseudomonadati > Pseudomonadota > Betaproteobacteria > Burkholderiales > Comamonadaceae > Acidovorax > Acidovorax sp. Root275. The sequence goes on from NZ_LMJH01000008.1 coordinate 1,045,272, forward strand.
GGGAGTGCTCGATGGGCAAAAGCTGGCGCTCTACCTCGACCATGCGGGCGACAACAGCCCGGTGAAGGAGGCGCAGCTCGAGCTCGACATTGCCGGCACGCGCGTGCCCGTGACCCGCGTGGCGGACGGCGAGTTCCAGGCTGCGTTGGCCGCTCCGCTGGCCGAGGGCGCAAGCCCCGTCACCGCCACCGTGGTGGCCGGCACCGACACCGACCTGCTGGCCGGCGAGATCGACGTGCATGCTGCGGCGCATGCCCACGCCGAGCCCACGGGCCGGCGCAATGCGCTGGTAGCCGGCGCCGTGGCTGTCGTGTTGCTGGCCCTGGCAGCGGTATGGGGCTTGCGGCGTGGCCGCACCGCGCGCACTCAGCGCCTGGGAGGTGCAGCATGAAGCGGCTGACCGCTCTCCATTCCGTCGCAGCCCTGTTGGTGGCCGCTGTGCTGTGCGCCCCGTTGCTGGCGCGCGCTGGCGAAGGCCATGACCATGGCGATGCCCCACCTGCTGCCGACGGCAATGGTCCCAAGCGCCAGCCCGATGGCAGCGTGTTCCTGCCCAAGCCCGCGCAGCGCCAGCTGGGCGTGCGCACGCTGGTGGCCGCCGAAGGCCAGCACCCCAAGGCCTTCGAGCTGGCTGGCACGGTGGTGATGGACCCCAACGCCGGCGGCAAGGTGCAGGCCGCGCTGGCCGGCCGGCTGGAGGCGGGCCCCAAAGGCCTGCCCGGCGTGGGCCAGGCAGTGCGCAAGGGCGAGGTTCTGGCCTATGTGGTGCCGACGGCGGGTGCCATCGAGCGCTCCAACCAACTGGCCCAGCAGGCCGAGCTGCGCGCGGGGCGCGACCTGGCGGCACGGCGCGTGGCGCGTTTGAAGGACCTGGCCGACACCGTGCCGCGCAAGGACATCGAGGCGGCCGAGAGCGAGCTGCATAGCTTCACCCAGCGCCTGGGCGCGGTGGGTGCCGGCCTGTCCACGCGCGATGCGCTGGTGGCACCGGTCTCGGGTGTGATCGCCTCGGCCAATGCCGTGGCGGGCCAGGTGGTGGATGCGCGCGAGCTGCTGTTCGAGGTGGTCGACCCGGCGCGCCTGCGCGTGGAGGCCCTGGCCTACGACACGGCCCAGGCCCACAGCGTGGCCGGTGCCGCGCTGGCCGTGGGCGGGCAGCGCGTGCCGCTGCGCTTCCTCGGGGCAGCGCGCAGCCTGCGCGAGCAGGCGCTGCCGCTGCAGTTTGCCGGCGATTCGGCGGTGCTTGGCACCCTGGCCCTGGGCCAGCCGGTGCGCGTGTTCGTGCAATCCACCGAGCAGGCCGCGGGCGTGCAGGTGCCGGTGGCCTCGCTGCTGCGCAACCCCGCCAACCAGACCATCGTCTGGGTCAAGGAGTCGCCCGAGCGCTTTGTGCCGCGCGTGGTCACGTATGTGCCGCTCGACGGTGCCTCGGTGGCCGTGACCTCGGGCCTCCAGGCCGGTGACCGCGTGGCCACGCAGGGCGCCACGCTGATCAACCAGGTCCGCTGAAGGGAACCACGCAATGTTCAAGTGGCTCCTCGAAAACAGCCTGACCAACCGGCTGCTGGTGCTCATCGCGGCCGGCGTGCTCATGGCCTATGGCGCCTTCACGCTCTCGCGCACGCCGGTGGACGTGTTCCCCGACCTCAACAAGCCCACGGTCACGCTGATGACCGAGGCCGGCGGCATGGCCGCCGAAGAGGTGGAGCAGCTCATCACCTTCCCGCTGGAGACGACCATGAACGGCCTGCCCGGTGTGGAGAGCGTGCGCTCCACCTCGAGCGCGGGGCTGTCCTTCATCTACGTCACCTTCGACTGGAGCACGGACATCTTCCGCGCCCGGCAGATGGTGTCCGAGCGCCTGGCGTCCATGGAGGAGGGGTTGCCCGCGGGCGTCACGCCGCGCATGGGGCCCATCAGCTCCATCATGGGCGAGATCATGCAGGTGGCGATCCCCATCGACGTGCAGCGCACCACGCCCATGGCCGTGCGCGAGTATGCCGACTGGGTGCTGCGACCGCGCCTGCTGGCGATTGCCGGCGTGGCGCAGGTGATCCCCATCGGCGGCGAGGTGCGGCAGTTCCAGGTGCAGCCGCAGACGGCGCGCATGGCCGAACTGGGCATCACGCACGACCAGCTCACGGGGGCGCTCAAGGGCTTCTCCAGCAACACCTCGGGGGGCTTTCTGGAGCTCAACGGGCGCGAGTACCTGATCCGCCACCTGGGCCGCACCTCGCGTCTGGAAGATCTGCAGAACCTGGCCCTTACCGCGAAGAACGGCCAGCCGGTGCTGCTGCGCCAGGTGGCCGAGGTGACCTTTGCCGCCGCCCTCAAGCGCGGGGACGCGGGCTTCGAGGGCAAGCCGGCCGTGATCCTGGGCATTCAGAAGCAGCCCACGGCGGACACCATCGCGCTCACGCGCAGCATCGAGTCGGCGCTGGGTGATTTGAAGAAGTCGCTGCCCGAAGGCATGGAGGCGCCGCGCGTCACCTTCCGCCAGGCGAGCTTCATCGAGGCCTCGGTCACCACGCTGCAGGGCAAGCTTATGGGCGCCTCGGTGTTCGTGGCAGTGATTTTGTTCGTGTTCCTGGGCACGCTCAGGCCCACGGTGATCGCGCTCACGGCCATCCCGGTGTCGATCTTCATCACGGCGCTGGTGTTCAAGTACTTCGGCCTGTCGATCAACACCATGACGCTGGGCGGCCTGGCGATTGCCATCGGCGGCCTGGTGGACGATGCGGTGGTGGACGTGGAGAACGTGCTGCGCCGCCTGAAGATGGACCGGGCCAAGCACCCGAACCACCGGCTGCACCCCATCGAGGTGGTCAAGCTCGCGTCGATGGAGGTGCGCTCGGGCATCCTCTACGCCACGGCCATCATCGTCCTGGTGTTCCTGCCGCTGTTCGCCCTGCCGGGCATCGAGGGGCGGCTGTTCGTGCCACTGGGCATCGCCTTCATCGTCTCCACCGTGGCATCGCTGCTGGTGTCGGTCACGGTCACGCCGGTGCTGGCGTTCTACCTGCTGCCGCGCATGAAGAACCTGGACCATGGCGACACGCGCGTGGTGGCCTGGCTCAAGGCGCGCTACCGCGGCGGGCTCACTCGGGTGCTCGCGCACCCGCGCGTCGCCATGGCGGTGAGTGCGGTGGCGGTGGTGCTGTCGGTCGCGGCGGTGCCGTTCTTTCCGACCACATTTTTACCACCGTTCAACGAGGGCACGCTGCTCATCGGCATGCGCCTGAACCCGGGCGTGACGTTGGCCGAATCGGCCCAGCTGGCCAGCCAGGCCGAGGTGCTGGTGCGCCAGGTGCCCGAGGTCACGCACGTGGGCCGGCGCAGCGGCCGGGCCGAGCTGGACGAACATGCCGAGGGCGTGCACGTGAGCGAGCTCGACGTGGGCCTGCTGCCCGCGGCCGAGCTCACGCGCAGCATGGCCGAAGTGCAGGCCGACATCCGCAGCCGCCTGGCGCAGATGCCGGCGGCCATCGCCATCGGCCAGCCCATCTCGCACCGCATCGACCACATGCTCTCGGGCGTGCGCTCGCAGATCGCGATCAAGCTCTTCGGCGAGGATCTGGACACCCTGCGCGGCCAGGCCGATGCGCTGCGCGCGCGCCTGGCCAGCATCGACGGCCTGGCCGACCTGGAGGTGGAAAAGCAGGTGCTGGCGCCGCAGATCACCGTGCGCGTGGACCATGCCGCAGCCGCCCAGTACGGCGTGCCGGCCGCGCAGGTGCTAGCCACGCTGCAGGGCCTGGTGGAGGGCGAAAAGGTCACGCAGATCGTGGAAGGCAGCCGGCGCTTCGCGCTGGTGGTGCGCCTGCCCGAGAGCGCGCGCTCGCTCGAGGGCCTGGCGCAGATCATGATCGAGACGCCGCGCGGGCGGGTGCCGCTGTCGCGCCTGGCCAGCATCGAAGACGGCGACGGCCCCAACCAGATCAGCCGCGACGATGGCAAGCGGCGCATCGTGCTGTCGGCCAACGCGCAGGGCCGGGCGCTGTCCGACGTGGTGGCCGACATCCGCAAGGTGGTGGGCGATACGCGCCTGCCGGATGGCTACTTCATCACCCTGGGCGGCCAGTTCCAGGCGCAGGAGGAGGCCAGCCGCCTGGTGGGCATGCTGGCCGTGGTCTCGCTGGTGCTGATGTTCGTGGTGCTGTACACGCGCTACCGCTCGGCCACGCTGTCGGCGCTGATCATGGCCAACATCCCGCTGGCGCTGGTGGGCGCCGTGCTGGGGCTGTGGATATCGGGCCAGCCGCTGTCGGTGGCGGCGCTGATCGGCTTCATCACGCTGGCGGGCGTCTCGGTGCGCAACGGCATCCTGAAGGTGAGCCACTACCTGAACCTGATGCGTGTGGAGGGCGAGAACTTCGACACCGCGATGATCGTGCGCGGCTCGCTCGAACGCCTGTCCCCCGTGCTCATGACCGCCCTGGTCACCGCCTTCGCGCTGGCACCGCTGCTGCTGGAGGCCGAGCGCCCCGGCACCGAGATATTGCACCCGGTGGCGGTGGTGATCTTCTCGGGCCTGATCAGTTCGACCCTGCTCGACACCTTCCTGACCCCGGCCCTGTTCTGGCTGTTCGGCCGTCGCGACGCCGAGCGGCTGCTCGACGAGAAGAACGCCGAGGCGTTCTGATGTTTCGATTCCTCCATGTTTTCCATCCACCCTTTGAAAGGTTCACCATGCAGACCACAACCCGTCTTTGCGCCGCCCTGGCGCTCACGGTTTCTCTTTCCAGCACCGCCTTCGCCGCAGGCGACCACGCCCATGGCCACGAACACAAGCCGCTGCACGGCGGCATCGTGGTCGAAGCCAATGACATGGACTACGAACTGGTGGCCAAGCCGGACGTGATCACGCTGCACCTGCGCGACCACGGAAAGCCGGCCAAGACCGAAGGCGTGAGTGCCAAGCTCACCTTGCTCAACGGCACCGAAAAATCCGAAGCCATGCTGGTGTCCACAGGCGAGGGCAAACTGGAAGGCAAGGGCGCGTTCAAGGTGGCGGCGGGCACGAAGGTGGTGGCGCTGGTCACACTGCCGGGCAAGAAGGCGGCCAACGTGCGGTTTGTGGTGAAGTAAGCGGAACGGATGAAAAGGGGCCTGCCAGCGGCGGTGTGTGTCTGTTTTTGCTGCTGCGCTGGGCGCCTCGCACCGTAGTCCTTGAATTTTTTAGAAGAAATACGACCCTGGCGCTTATCAGGAATGCGATAGCAGCTATCAAAATTGAAGCAAATGCTATTTTGAAAGGAGCCTGCAGGGCCACCGTCTTGAAAGGCTCGACCCCCGGCTTCGGCGGTTGAGGCGCGCAGTGGGGGCAACCGCCGGACGATCCAGCGCTGGACGGCGGACTGAGAGCATTCTCCCCATGTGCGTCGGTCGCTGAAATAACAACAGGTGAGACACACGGTCGCTGTTAGGCTAAGCCAAGCCAGGTCATTCGCCCCAGAGACCACACAACCGACCGCGGGCCTGTGCGGGCGGTTGCGGGTGACAAAAACTCTGTGGGCTCCATCCATTCATCAGCGCCTGGCGCCAACGAAGGCCTTCCTCCTGTGAAGGCCTTTTCAACGATTGTTCGGCGCACAACGCCTTCTCTGCACCATGCCCATCCTGCGTTTTGTCACTTTGGCCGATGTGGCCCATCTGCTTCCCGTTGACGGTCCGATGGCCGAGCTCCTGAGTTCGGAGCCAGATGCCTGGGCCGATGCCACCGTGGCCTGGGTGACGGGCGACGTGCGCTGGTCCGAGCTGTCGCTGGACACCCCCTTGCAAGCCGGCGGTGCCATGCGGGCCCTGGCGCAGGCCACCTCCGGCGCGAAAGGACCACCCCCCGGTGGTGTGCGCCTGATCCTCATCGAGGGCAACCTGCAGATCGATGGTGCGCTGACCTCCAGCGACACCTACAGGTCCAGCCACCTCGTCGTGCTCGGCAACGTGCAGGTGGCGCACGCCGTGGTGGGGGGACAGCTGCTACACGTGCAGGGTGCGTTGCAGGTCCACGGGTTGCTATGGGGCGATGGCGAGCCGGGGGAGTTGCGGGTGAACGGTGGGTTGTCGGCGCGTGTGGCGCTTTTCACCGAAGCCTATGCCTTGCACCTTGCTGGCGGGGAAGACGTGGAGTTTTTGCTCGATGAGGTGCGGGGTGTGCCCAGCCTCGTGGAGTTTTCGAGCGAGGCTGCGGGCCTGGTGTTTGCGCCAGGGTTCTTCAACGGCATCGACGATGGAGAGGACGGCTTGGCCGAGCTGTTCGATCGTGATCGTGTGGTGGCCGCCGTGTGCAGCGGCGAGAGCCCTGTGCGCAGCAGCAGTGACATCCACAACGACCTGCCCCTGGCTTCCGATCTGTTTGCGGACGAGGTCATCAGCGTGGCCAACATCCTGGCTGCGGTGAACTCTGACGCGCTGGCGCCCGAGGAACACCATGTCCGCGATTGGTTTGGGCAGACCCATTTTTCACTGTGCCGCCGCCACGTGGACGGGGATGGAAACCCGCACGACGACAGGGTGTACATGACGGTGTGGAAGACCTGGGACTTCTACATGGGGGTCGTTCAAGAACCTGCGCCCCCAACCCGGCGGCCAGGGCGGGTGGCTGGCAAGCTGCAGCGCCCCGCGCCAGTGGTGCCAGCGGTGCCAGTGGCCGAGCGACTGTCTGTGCTGTACCGCCCCTACGACGATGGCGTGGCCGGCGACTGGAGGGGGCTGGACGAAGCCGCCGATCCAGAGGCGCACGAGGCCTGCACCCAGGCCTGGCGCGGCGTGATCGACTATGTGCGCCGGGCCGTGGGCCAGTCGCGCGCGGGCTACCCGCTGTACCGGCGATTGAAGGCAGAGATCACAACAAAGCGCATTGAGCGCTTCACCCAGTTGCCCGTATTCACGGAGGAGTACAACGACTGGTGGGATGCCGACAAGCGCGGCACCTGGTTTGACGACGTGTGGGTGGGCGCGCGCCGGCCTGGCATGCATGAAGGTGAGTTCTGGTGCCGCGCGCTCGATGTGAGCTGGGAGAACGGCGAGGATGCCCCCGGCGACGCGGAGCACGACGCCCATGGCGCTTACCAGATTGATATTGACAGGCCGGGCGAGGGCCGGGAGCCGGTGGAGTTCACCTACAGCCAGCGGCAAAGCGAAAACCGCCCGCCGTTGCCGTGTGGCGCTGCCGACCACATTGCGCGATTGCTGCGCCTGTATGGCATGGTGGAGGCGCCCTTGCTGCAGGCGTATGCCGAACAACTGGCCGAGCAGGCCCAGGAGCGCGCCGCGCAAGCCGAGGCCCGGCGCATAGAGGCTGCGGTGCACCTGCTGGCTACGCCGCCACTGGCCCATGGCTTGCCGGATGCGGCCGTGTTCCCGCCCGAATTGCTGGCACTGTCCGAGGAGTGGCAGGCCGGCGGCCAAGCCTATGTGGCGGCCATCCGCGGCTACCAGCTCGCGGAGCAGGTAGCCGCCGCTGCAGCCGAAGCGGCTGGCTACCAGGCACCAGGTTGGGACAACGATGAAGGCGCCGGGCGGAACGGCCCGAACGGCACACTGCCCGGCGACCCGCGCAAGGCCAGCGCCGCCACCGTGCTGCAGCTGGCCCGGGTGGTGAACCGCCATGCGGACGAGGCCCTTACCGAACGGTTTCGCCAGCGCTTTGCCTTTGCCCCCCATGCCTATGTGCACCTGGCGGCCGACCAGGGGCCGTCCATCGGCCCGGTGTTCTGGCTGCCCGATGGCGATGGTGTGGTGGCGCGCATCGGAGCGGAACACAGCGATGACGCGCGCTGGGTGCGGTTGCAGGGCCCGGCGCTCACGCCGCTGCCCGCGCTCAAGGGCCTGGGCCGCTCGCACGACGGGCGCTGTTTTGCGCTGAGCGACGGCACGCACATCACCACGCACCAGGGCTTTGGCGGGCCACAGATCGCGCGATTGCCGCTGCCGCAAGGCAACGAAGGGCTGCCCGCATCGCTGGGCCTCGCCGCAGGCGAGCTGGGCCAGCGCTGCGATGAAGTCATCCCCTTCAACGACGGCCAGCGCGCTCTGCTGCGCAACCCCACGGGGGTGTACCTGCTCACGCCCGCCAGCGTGCAGCGCATCCACCCGCAGGAGTTCGACGAGGACGGCCCTTACAGCTGGCCCAAGAACCAGATGCAGGAGGTGGGGGAGCGCGACGACAACGAAGATGAGAACGGGGACGGAGACGACGATGGGGACGGCGGCGAGGACGAAAGGGAGAACACCGGCCCCCGCCAGCTGGCGCTGTGCATGCTGCACATGGCGCTCTCGCCCGACGAACGGCACATTGCCCTGGGCGACCAGGATAGCAGGCACATCCTGCTCGACGCCCAGGGCAAGGTGCTGCGCGCGCTGTTCACCGACGACTACCCGCACCACACCCGCTTCTCGCACGACAGCGCGCTGCTGTGGGCCAACTCCTGCCATTTCTACAACGGCTGCACCGTGGCCAGCCGAGTGGACGATGCGCAGGACAGCGAGGGCACGCTGATCGACTCAGAATGGCGCGTCTACGCATCGGCCACCCTGCCGGGCATGGTGATCGTGGGCGATGCCCATGGCTACCTGCATGCCCGCGACGACGCCGGCAAGGCGCTGTGGCGCCACCACATCGGCAGCACGATCAGCGCGGTAGAGGTATCGCCGGATGGCAGCCTGCTGCTGGTGGGAAGTTACGGCGGCTACCTGGTGCTGTTGCAGCGGTCAGAGACGGAGATGGATCGGTATTCCGTCGGCAACTCGCCTTATGTGGAGCTGCGCCGATGGATCTTCTGGGACGCCGAAGCCGCGCCGCTGCGCTGGTGATCTGCGGGCAGGCTGTGGCCCGCTGGGCCGCACCAAGCAAGTCTTGGTGCGGCCATACGCGGGCACGCCACGGATGGGGTTCAATGTCTTTGGATCAGGCTTTTTTTACCTGCCTGTGCGTGCTACGACTTTGCCCTATTTCCACTGGCGGCCGTTGCCGGTAGCGCACCCGTAGGGCGGTACCGCGTTGGCAAAGCGTTCTTGCAACTGGGCGCAGCCCCAGCGGTTGAGTGGTTCCGGTGCTCTGGAGTTGAGTTCGATGCCCACCTCGTCGTAGGGCGACTTCGCTTTGCTCACATAGTCATACCAGCGCTTGCCGACATACAGGGTCACTACCGTGGCGGCTATCAAGGTCACTAAAACAACTTTGAGGGCTGGCGATTTTTTCAAAAGAAAACTCCGGGTGGGATGAGCGATGGGCGGTGGCCCGATGAAAGAGGGGGGTGTGCCGTGCCGCCATGTGGCGCGGCCGAGGTGCGGGTGGGAGCCTGAGGTGGAGCCTGTTCAAAGACTCGCTCGGCCGCGAAAAGCCCCATGGGCCAGAAACGTCCATGGTCCTGCGGGGCACGCAGTGTCGCACGTGTTGGGGGTCGCCACGCTTCCAGGGCTTGCGATGGGGGAACGCCGGCAGGCGGCTGTGGCGCCCGCCGCGGGCCGCAGGTCGCGAGCGCCACCGGCGATGGTTCCCCTGGGGGTGACCACCTGCGCGTCGAATCGGCGCGCGCAGCACACATGCGCTTCCTGGGCTTGTGCTCGGGGCCATGATGACGAACTGCGGGCGGTCAGCCTCCGCCCTTCATCAGTCATCTTGGATGCAGCGAATACGGAGTGATTTTGCTCTGCTATTGATAGCTATAAATGCTCGTAGATAGAGCGCAAGGTGCCATTTTTCCTGAAAATACCGGTCACCTTGCTGCAGGCACCGACCGTCACCGCCCTCAATACACCAGCCGCTCCGGCCGGATCTCCTGCAGGATGGTGGTGGCGATCTCTTCGATTGACTTGGTGGTGGTGGACAACCACCGGATGCCCGCCCGCCGCATCATGGCCTCTGCTTCGGAGACTTCCATGCGGCAGTTCTCCAGGCTGGCGTAGCGGGAGTTGGGGCGGCGCTCGGCGCGGATTTCGGCCAGGCGGTCGGGGCTGATGGTCAGGCCAAAGATCTTGCTGCGGAACGGCACCAGCGCAGGCGGCAACTGGCGGCGCTCGAAATCCTCGGGGATCAGCGGGTAGTTGGCGGCTTTCAGGCCACATTGCATGGCCAGGTACAGGCTGGTGGGCGTCTTGCCACTGCGGCTCACCCCCACCAGGATCACGTCGGCACCGGCCAGGTCGCGGTTGCTCTGGCCATCGTCGTGGGCCAGGCTGAAGTTGATGGCCTCGATGCGGTCGGTGTATTCCTTGCTGCGGCTCACATCGCTGAAGCGGCCCACGCGGTGGTGCGACTTGATGCCCAGTTCTTCTTCCAGCGGGTGGACGAAGGTGCCGAACATATCGAGCAGCATGCCCTTGCAGCCTTCCTGGATGACCTTGAGCACCTCCATATTGACCAGGGTGGTGAAGACCACAGGCTTTTTGCCCTCGACCTCGCCGGTGTGGTTGATCTGCCGCACGGCCTGGTGGGCCTTGTCCACGGTGTCGATAAAGGGCAGGCGCACATGGCGCGGCTTCATTTCGAACTGGGCCAGGATGGCGTTGCCGAAGGTTTCGGCAGTGATGCCGGTGCCGTCAGAGACGAAAAATACGGTGCGCGAGTGCATGGAGCCCCTTTTTTTGGATGCGGCTTGCGCCAGCAGGGTTGCCACCACAAAGAAGTGGTGATGGCCCCATTTGCGTAAGTCGCGTGAAAGCGTCAGCCCGTTGCCAGATGCGCGGGCCTACAATTGTCACAATTATCCAATTCTCACCATGCACACCGTCGGCCTACAACCACAACGACAAAGCTGCAGCCTGTGCATGGCCGCTCGCCCATCGCTCCAAGGGGGCGGGCGCGCAGACCCGGTTTCAACTTCTGGAGCTTTCCCATGTCTGCACTTTTCAGCCCGACCGCCCTGGTCGTACCGTTTGAAAACCTGAGAATGACCGATGTCGAGGCGGTTGGCGGTAAAAACGCCAGCCTCGGCGAGATGATCTCCCAGCTGCCGCAGGGCGTGCGCGTGCCCACGGGCTTTGCCACCACCGCCCACGCGTTCCGCGAGTTCCTGGCCTACGACGGCCTGGCTGACAAGATCAGCGCCAAGCTCAAGAGCCTGGACACCGAAGACGTGCGTGCGCTTGCCGCCGTGGGCGCAGAGATCCGCGCCATGGTCGAGGCCCAGCCTTTCCCGGCCGACCTGCAAAAAGCCATTGCCGACGAATTTGCCAAGTTGAGCGCTGGCAACCCCGCTGCCTCGTTTGCCGTGCGCTCGTCCGCCACGGCCGAGGATCTGCCCGATGCATCGTTCGCTGGCCAGCAGGAGACTTTCCTGAACGTGGTGGGCATCGACGAAGTCATGCACAAGATGAAGGAAGTGTTCGCGTCGCTGTACAACGACCGCGCCATTTCCTACCGCGTGCACAAGGGTTTTGAACACGATGTGGTGGCCCTGTCGGCCGGCGTGCAGCGCATGGTCCGCTCTGACCTGGGCGCTGCGGGCGTGATGTTCACCATCGACACCGAGTCCGGCTTCGAAGACGTCGTCTTCATCACCAGCAGCTATGGCCTGGGCGAGACGGTGGTGCAGGGCGCCGTGAACCCCGACGAGTTCTATGTGCACAAGCCCATGCTCCAGGCGGGCAAGAAGGCGTTGATCCGCCGGAATCTGGGTAGCAAGCTGATCCAGATGGTGTTCTCCACGCCCGAAGAGAAGGCCGCCAGCGGCAAGCTCGTCAAGACGGTGGACGTGCCCACTGAACAGCGCAACCGCTACTCGCTGACCGATGCCGACGTGGAGCAGCTGGCGCGCTATGCCCTGGTGATCGAGCAGCACTACGCCCGCCCCATGGACATTGAGTGGGGCAAGGACGGCACCGACGGCCAGCTCTACATCCTGCAGGCCCGCCCTGAAACCGTGAAGAGCCAGGCCAAGGGCCAGGCCGAGCTGCGCTACAAGCTCAAGGGCCAGGGCGCCGTGCTGGCCGAAGGCCGCGCCATTGGCCAGAAGATCGGCACCGGCCCGGTGCGCCTGGTGCACAACATTTCCGAGATGGACAAGGTCCAGCCCGGCGATGTGCTGGTGACCGACATGACCGACCCCAACTGGGAACCCGTGATGAAGCGCGCCAGCGCCATCGTCACCAACCGCGGCGGCCGCACCTGCCACGCCGCCATCATTGCGCGCGAACTGGGCATTCCGGCCGTGGTGGGCTGCGGTGACGCGACCGAGCTGCTCAAGGACGGCACGCTGGTCACTGTGAGCTGCTCCGAGGGCGACACGGGTCGCATCTATGACGGCCTGCTCGAGACCGAAGTGACGGAAGTGCAGCGCGGTGCCATGCCCCCCATCAAGACCAAGATCATGATGAACGTGGGCAACCCGCAGCTGGCCTTCGACTTCTGCCAGCTGCCCAACGAAGGCGTGGGCCTGGCGCGGCTGGAGTTCATCATCAACAACAACATTGGTGTGCACCCCAAGGCCATCCTCGACTATCCCCAGATCGACGCCGATCTGAAAAAGGCCGTCGAATCCGTGGCCCGTGGCCACGCCAGCCCCCGCGCTTTTTACGTGGACAAGGTGGCCGAAGGTGTGGCCACCATTGCTGCCGCCTTCTGGCCCAAGCCGGTTATCGTGCGCCTCTCGGACTTCAAGTCCAACGAGTACCGCAAGCTGATTGGCGGCAGCCGCTACGAGCCCGAGGAAGAGAACCCGATGCTGGGCTTCCGCGGCGCGGCGCGCTACATCAGTGAAGACTTCGGCGAAGCCTTTGCGATGGAATGCGAGGCCTTGAAGCGCGTGCGCAACGACATGGGCCTGACCAACGTGCAGGTGATGGTGCCCTTCGTGCGCACGCTGGGCCAGGCCGAGCGCGTGACCAAGCTGCTGGCCACCCACGGCCTCTCGCGTGGCAAGGACGACCTCAAGGTCATCATGATGTGCGAGGTGCCGAGCAACGCCATCCTGGCGGATCGCTTCCTGGAGTTCTTCGATGGCTTCTCCATCGGCTCCAACGACCTGACCCAGCTCACCCTGGGCCTGGACCGCGATTCGGGCCTGGAGCTGCTGGCGCAGGACTTCGACGAGCGTGACCCCGCCGTGCAGGCGCTGATCCACCAGGCCATCAAGGCCTGCCTGGCCCAGGGCAAGTACATCGGCATCTGCGGCCAGGGCCCCAGCGACCACCCTGACTTTGCACAGTGGCTGGCCAAGGAGGGGATCTCTTCGATCTCGCTCAACCCGGACAGCGTGATCGCGACCTGGCAGCAACTGGCAGGTTGATGCCCTCGGGGGCTGCCATGCGCCATCCGCACCACTTCCCACAGCGTCCGTGATGCCGTGCCCGTGATGCAAGCGCCGACGCAGCAGCCCCCACGTTCTGCAGATGCCGAAATGGCGGGCCCGTTCCCGCCCGATCTGCACGATGTGCGGCACCTGAAGCTCAAGGCCGGCTTGCTGCTGCTGTGGGCGCTGGTATCGTTTGGTGCCACCTATTTCGCCAGAGACCTGCAGGTGCTGGTTTTTGGGGGCTGGCCTTTGGGCTACTGGATCGCGGCCCAGGGGGCAGTGCTGGTGTTCATCGGTATCGTGGTGGCTTATGGCTGGGCCATGAACCGGTTCGAGCGCCAGGACGCAGAGCACCGTGCAGCCACGGCCGCTGCTGAAGTGGTCCCGGGCGATGCGTCTCGCTCCCATGGCTGACCACAGTTCTTCCGGCGCAGACCGGGCCTATCTGTGGCGGCTGCACCGCATCTTTGCGCTGTACGTAGCGGGGGTGCTGGCCTTCCTGGCACTGATGACCTGGGCGGAGCACCAGGGGCTCTCGCGGCACTGGATCGGCCCTATTTTCCTGTTCCTCACGGTGATGGTCTACGCGGGTATCGGCGTTTATGGCCGCACCACCGACCCGGAGGAATACTACGTGGCTGGCCGGCGCATTCCGCCCATGTACAACGGTATGGCGGCGGCGGCAGACTGGATGAGTGCCGCGTCGTTCATCAGCCTGTCGGGGGCGCTCTACCTGCAGGGCTTCTCGGGTACGCCGGGGCAGGCCGGAGGGCTGGCCTATCTGCTGGGGTGGACGGGCGGTTTCTGCCTGGTGGCGATGCTGATTGCACCGCACTTGCGCGCCATGGGCCTGTACACCGTGCCCGATTTTTTCCATGTGCGCTTTGGCGGCCGGTGGCCGCGCATGATTGCTGCGCTGGCCGCCGTGCTGTGTTCTTTCACGTATGTGGTGGCGCAGATCTATGGCGTTGGGCTGATTGCCTCGCGCCTGACTGGCGTGCAGTTCGAGATCGGCATCATGCTCGGCCTGGGCGGGGTCCTGCTGTGCTCGTTTCTGGGGGGCATGCGCGCCATCACCTGGACACAGGTGGCGCAGTATGTGGTGCTGCTGCTGGCCTTCCTGATCCCGGTGTCCTGGCTGGCCTACAAGCAGCTTGGCAACCCGCTGGCACCGCTGGTTTATGGCGAGCAGATCAGCAAGATCGCTGATCTGGAGGCGCAGTTGCTCGACTCCCCTGCAGAGCACCAGGTGGTGCAGACCTACCTGCGTCGCGCCCAGGATTTCGAGGCCCGGCTGCGTGATGTGGAGGGCGCCCTGGAGCGTGAGCGCGAGAAAGGGCGCGAGCGCATTCGTGCGCTGCGCACCCAGAACGCCGATGTGGGCCTGATCGTCTCGGCCAGCCGCGAGCTGGCGGCCCTGCCGCGTGATGCTGCTGCGGCCCGCGAACGCTGGACCCGCGAGATGCGCGAGAACTACGAACGCGCCCGTCCCCTGGGCGGCTTGCCCTTGCACAGCCAGGCGTATGTGGGCGACCCGCAAGGCACGCCCGAGGAACAGCGCGAATACGAGCTGACGCGCCGCAATTTCCTGGCGCTCATGTTCTGTCTGATGGTGGGCACGGCGGGCCTGCCGCACCTGCTCACCCGCTACTACACATCGCCCACGGTGTCGGCGGCGCGCGCGTCGGTGGCATGGTCGCTGTTCTTCATCGCCTTGTTGTACCTGAGCGCGCCGGCGCTGGCGGTGCTGGTGAAGTTCGAGGTCATGCAGAACCTCGTGGGCAGCAGTTTCGAGGCCTTGCCCAACTGGATGGCCCAGTGGGCGCGTGTCGATGCCTCGCTGCTGTCGGTAGAAGATGTGAATGGCGACGGAATCGTGCAGTTTGGCGAGATCCGGCTGGGGGCCGACCTCATCATGCTGGCCACGCCAGAACTGGGGGGGCTGCCCTATGTGGTCTCCGGCCTCGTGGCGGCGGGAGGGTTGGCGGCGGCGCTGTCTACCGCCGATGGGCTTTTGCTCACCATCAGCAATGCCCTGGTCCGCGATCTGTATTTTCAGGATGCCAAACGCGAGGCGTCGCCCGAGCAGCGTGTGATTCTGAGCAAGTTCGCCTTGCTGGCGGTGGCCTTGTCGGCGGCTTTTGTCGCGGCGCTCAAACCCTCCGAAATTCTGCCCATGGTGTCGGCGTCGTTCTCGCTGGCCGCATCGGCTTTTGTGCCGGTGATGGTGCTGGGCATCTTCTGGCGCGGCACCACGCGGCAGGGCGCGGTGGCCGGCATGGTGGCAGGGCTTGGCGTGGCCGTGTATTACATGCTTTCGCATGTGTCCGCCATGCGCGCGCTGCCCAGCTGGATGCTGGCGGACGGGCTCTGGCTTGGCATCCAGCCCATCTCGGCCGGCGTGTTTGGCGTGCCGACCGGGCTGGCGGTGGCGGTGGTGGTGAGCTGGTTGACGCGGCCCGCACCGGATCTGCCGCGCATCCGGTCCGAGATGTAGCGGGCACAAGATCGCGTGATAAACGTGCGCCTTGCGCGCGGGGTCGCCGTGGTTGTGCGTAAACCCTGATGACCAATGGTGTACAAACGTGAGAATCTGGGCTTCCAGGGGCTCGCGGGCCGTAGGGTTGTCCTGCGGCATTCCCCTGTTGTTCCGTTTCAGTTCAAGGAGATTCATGGTTCTCGTCAAAACGCCGGCAGGGCAAGAAGCGCTCAAGGATCGGCGCGGCAGCCTCAGCTCGCGCCAGCGCTCGGCTTTCATTCTTTTTGACGGAAAACGTTCCACGGGCGAGATTCTGGCGGCCACGGCCGCCATGGGCATCACGCAGGACGATGTTCAGGCCATGATTGCCCAGGGGTTGCTGGCGCCACTGTCGGGGCATTCCTTGCCTGCGTCTGCGGCCAGCCAGCCCGTTTCAGAGGCAGATGCATCGGCAGCGGCTGCCATGGATCTGGGCACGGTGGCATCTCCCGTGGAGGGTTCCGGGCGCACACCGAAAGAGCGTTATGAAGCGGCCTATCCGATTGCCACTGAATTGACGGCGGGCATGGGCTTGCGGGGATTCCGGTTGAATCTGGCCGTGGAAGGGGCGGGTAGTTTCGAGGACCTGGCGACGCTGGCCCCGAAGATCCGGGAGGCCGTGGGGGATGCGAAGTTCGCACGGCTCGACAAGGCGCTTTTTGATTGATGCGTGGGAGCCGATTGCTGGCGAGGAGGAGGCTTCCCACCGCCGCACAGCAATGAAAAAGGCGGCTTGGTAGCCGCCTTTTTTGATCCCCTGGCCAAAACTGGCCGGAGCTGCAGGCCTTAGCGGCCGACCTTCAGGAGTTCCACATCGAACTTGAGCGTGGCGTTCGGTGGAATCACGCCGCCCGCGCCGCGTGCGCCGTAGCCCAGGGCGGCAGGAATGATCAAGGTGCGCTGGCCACCGATCTTCATGCCCTGCACGCCTTCGTCCCAGCCCTTGATGACCATGCCACCGCCCAGCGAGAACTCGAAGGGGTCGTTGCGGTCGCGGCTGGAGTCGAACTTGGCACCTTGCTCGCCGTTGTTGTACAGCCAGCCGGTGTAGTGCACCGACACGTTCTGGCCCTTGGTGGCTTCGGCTCCTTCGCCCACGGTGGTGTCTTCGTATTGCAGGCCGGATGCGGTGGTGGTCAATGCCATGGATGAAATTCCTTGTTTGCTATTAAAAATATAGCTATCTGCGCTTGATAGACAAGCGTCAAAAGCATTTTTGACCCCTATTTTAACGAAAGCCCCGCTCGGAGGTCCGGCGGGGCTTTTCCCAGGGTGGAGCAGGGGTGTGGCTTCAGGCCTTTTTGGCGCGGCCAGCGACCCAGCGGGTGGCGAAGGCTTGCACGTCCGAGAGGCGCTTGAGCAGGTCGGCGCCCGAAGGGGTGACGGTGTAACCGTCGCTGCCGTGGTCTACAAAACCGGCTTCGCGCAGTTCCTTGATGCGGGTGTTGAGCGTGTTGGGGGTGATGCCCCCCACGCTGTCCTGCAGCAGGCGGAACGTCTGGGGGTGGCCGTCCTTCAGGGCCCACAGCACGCGCAGTGCGTAACGGCATTCGAGCCGCTCGAACAACTGGTTGATGGCGGCATTTTCTTTGGAGCTCATGGACGCTTCTCCTCGCGCAAGTGTTGGATCAAATTTTCATTCGGGTGGGCGAATGCCGGGCCCGCTGATGCGCTGAGACTATAGCGCGGAACCCATTTTGCTACAAGTTTAGTAGCTCAGAACGCACACCACACATGCGCTACGCCCCGAAAAACCCGTGTTACAAGTCAAACTGTTGCAACAGGGCCACGGTTGGAGTCAGTCATTCCTGGCGGCCCAGCCCCGCCAGGTGGCTGACCAGCAACTGTGCGGCGGGGGCCAGCATCTGGGCGCTGCGGTAGCAGATGGCAAAACGCCGCTGGGCCCATGGATCGCTCAGCGGAATCACCCGAACGGGGGCGGTTTGCGCAAAGGGCAGGGCCACTTCGCGCGGCACGACGCTGATGGCCAGGTTGGCGCGCACCACCCGCAGGGCAGCGTCGAAGTTGGACACCAGCACCCGGTGCGCCAGCATTTTTCCCTCCACGGCTGCAGCGCGCGCCAGCAGCACCTGCACCGCGCTCAGCGCGGGCATGCTGACGAATTCATGGTCCAGCACGTCGGCAAAACGCACGCTCTGGTGCTGGGCCACCGGGTGCAGCGCATGGGCCACCACGGCCAGGTGGTCGGTGCGGTAGGCGCAGGTTTCCAGGCCCGTGAGGTCGGCCGCGTCCCAGCAGATGCCGATGGAGGCGCTGCCGTCGCGGATGCCCTGCACCACGTCCGGGCTCACGCGCTCCTCCAGGCTCACCTGGATGTCGCGGTGCGCCGGGTCTTGCAGAAAAGCAGCCACATCGTCGGCCAGCGATTCGGCCATCACCGAGGCCGTGACCAGCATGCGCACATGGCCCCGGGTGCCGGTGGCATAGGCCGCCATGTCGCGCTCGATCTGGCCCACGCTGGCCAGCATGGTGCGCGCGTGCTCCAGGAGCGTTTCCCCCGCCGGGGTCGGAACCACGCCGCGCCGTTTGCGCACCAGCAGCGCTGTGCCCACCGTGTCCTCCAGCTGGGCCAGCCGCTTGCTGATGGCCGAGCCAACGATGGACTCCTGCTCGGCCACGCGCGCAATGCTGCGCTGCTCGCACACGGCGGCAAAAAGCCGCAGGGTTTGCAGGTCGAGATCGCGCATGACATTCCTTTCTATGGAATGGGTGTGATATTCCGTTTGGGAATCATATGGCTTCCGAGATGTATTTTCTGATTCTTCTGGGAATTTCTAGAATGACCCCAAGAACACACCCAGCCGGAGACGACCTGTGAGCACACCCTCTGTTTTTCCCGCGACCCACGCCGCGCCCGATGGCGCCTCCGCTCGGGCCGTGGTGCGCGAAGTGGGCTTGCGCGATGGCCTGCAGAGCATCGCCACCCTGGTGTCCACCGCGCACAAGATCGAATGGATCAACGCTGCCTACGCTGCAGGCCAGCGCGAGATCGAAGTGGGCTCCTTCGTGCCCGCCCGCCTGTTGCCCCAGCTGGCGGACACCGCCGAAGTGCTGGCGCATGCCAAAACCCTGCCGGGCCTGCTGGCCTCAGTGCTGGTGCCCAACTACAAAGGCGCCGAGCGTGCACTCGAATGTGGTGCTGGCCTGATGGTGGTGCCCCTGTCTGCCAGCCATGCCCACAGCTTGGCCAACCTGCGCAAGACACCCGATGCGGTGGTGGCCGAGGTGGCCCGCATCCGCGCGCTGCGCGACGCCAGCGGCAGCCGCTGCCTGATCGAGGGGGGCGTGGGCACGGCCTTTGGCTGCACGTTGCAGGGCGAGGTGCCCCAGAGTGAGGTGCTGCGCCTGATGCAGGCCCTGCTGGATGCCGGGGCCGACCGCGTGAGCCTGGCCGACACCGTGGGCTATGCCGACCCGGCCTGGGTGGCCCGCCTGTTCGAGAAGGCCCGCGCGCTGGTGGGCGACCGCCTGTGGTGCGCGCATTTCCACGACACCCGTGGCATGGGGCTGGCCAACGCCTACGCCGCGTGGCAGGTGGGCATCACGCGTTTTGACGCCTGCCTGGCCGGCATTGGCGGCTGCCCGCATGCGCCGGGCGCCAGCGGCAATGTCACCACCGAGGACCTGGTGTTCATGCTGGAGCGCATGGGCGTTGCCACCGGCATCGACGTGACCGCGCTGCTGGCGCTGCGCCAGCGCGTGGCCGGATGGCTGTCGGGTGAGACCCTGCACGGCACGCTGTGGCAGGCCGGGCTGCCGCAGAATGCCGCACGCACCGCGCTGCGAGAGGCAGCAACGGCCTGATCTTCTTATCCATTCTCCGAACATGAACGACACACCACCCGCACCCTCGTCCCCCCGCCTGCCGCTCGAAGGCCTGCGTGTGGTGGAGTTCACCCACATGGTCATGGGCCCCACCTGCGGCATGGTGCTGGCCGACCTGGGCGCCGAGGTCATCAAGGTCGAGCCCGTGGACGGCGACCGCACGCGCCACCTGCTGGGCGCGGGCGCGGGCTTCTTTCCCATGTTCAACCGCAACAAGAAGAGCATTGCGCTCGACCTGCGCAGCCTCGAGGGGCTGGAGGTGGCGCGCAAGCTGGCCGCCTCGGCCGACGTGGTGGCGCAGAACTTCAAGCCCGGCGTGATGACCAAGTACGGGCTGGACTACGCAGCCCTGAGCCCGCTGAACCCGCGCCTCATCTATGTGAACCACACCGGTTTTCTGCCTGGCCCGTACGAGCACCGCACGGCGCTCGACGAGGTGGTGCAGATGATGGGAGGCCTGGCCTACATGACGGGACGGCCGGGCGACCCGCTGCGCGCCGGTAGCAGCGTGAACGACATCATGGGCGGCATGTTCGGTGCCATCGGTGCCATGGCGGCCTTGATGCAGCGTGGCATCACCGGGCGGGGGCAGGAGGTGGACTCCGCCCTGTTCGAGAACAACGTGTTTCTGGTCGGCCAGCACATGATGCAGTACGCCGTCACCGGCAAACCGGCGGCCCCCATGCCCGACCGCATTTCGTCGTGGGCGCTGTACGACGTGTTCAGCGTGAAGGATGGCGAGCAGATTTTCCTGGCTGCGGTGAGCGATGCGCAATGGACCACCTTTTGCGACGCCATGGGGTTTTCCGACCTCAAGGCCCACCCGCAACTGGCCACGAACAACGACCGCGTGCGCGCCCGTGCCACGCTGATGCCCGACCTGCGCCAGCGCCTGGCTGCCTACAGCGCTGCCGAGCTGGCGGCGGTCTTTGAGAAACACGGGCTGCCCTTTGCACCTATTTCACGGCCCGAGCAGCTGTTTGACGACCCGCACCTGAACGCCACGGGGGGCCTGGCCGACATCACCCTGCCCGATGGCGAACGGGCCGGGCAGACCGCACGCACCACGCTGTTCCCGCTGCGCATGGATGGCAAGCGGCTGGGCGTGCGCCTGCAGCCGCCGGTGCTGGGGCAGCACACCGCAGCGCTGATGGAAGAGCTGGGCTACACACCCGAAGAGGTGCGGGCCCTGCAGCAAAAGCATGCCGTGGCCTGAGCGGGTTGAAGGACCCGGCATCTCCCTGTGGAGATCTGCGCCTGGCATTCGATGAATGAATACAACGACGGAGACAAACGCCATGCACCACGACAGCCCACTCCCTGCCTTCCTCCCTGCAAGCCCGTTGCAACCCCCGGGTCTGCGGCGGCGCAGCGCGCTGCTGGCTGCCCTGGCCAGCCTCGCCGGTAGTGCAACAGTGCCCTCGGCTGCCTGGGCCCAGGCAGCCGACCGCCCGGTCCGCATGATCCTGCCCGTGAGCGCAGGCTCGGGGGTGGACGGCGTGGCCCGCGCCTTGGGGCCCAGCCTGGGCAAGGCGCTGGGGCGCCCGGTGGTGGTGGAGAACTTTCCAGGCGCGGGGGGCATCACTGGTACGTCGATGATCGTCAAGGGTATCAAGGACGGGTCGGCGCTGGGCATGGTGTCCAACAACCACGTGGTCAACCCCAGCGTGTTCAAGAACATTCCCTACGACGCGGTGGACGACATCACGCCCATCACGGTGATTGGCGCCACGCCCTTCGTGCTGGTGGCACATCCCTCGGTGGCCTCGAGGAACGTGCGCGAACTCATCGCGCTGGCCAAGGCGCAGCCCGGGGCGCTCAACTATGGATCGTCCGGCAACGGGACCATCCTGCACCTTGCTGCGGAAATGTTCGTGCATGAAGCGCAGGTGGACATCAAGCACATTCCCTACCGAGGCATGGGGCCGCTGACGGCCGATGTACTGGGCGGGCAGATCCAGCTGGCGTTCATCGCGGTGGCCGTGGCCGTGCCGCATGTGAAGGCTGGCACGCTCAAGGCCATCGGGCTGTCGTCCACCACGCGCTCAGCGCTGTTGCCCGACCTGCCCACCATCGCCGAACAGGGGCTGGCGCAGTACGCATTGGACGGCTGGGTGGCCGTGGTGGGGCCGGCGGGCTTGCCCAAGGCGGAAACGGAACGGGTGTACCAGGCGGTGCGGGCCACCCTGGCGGTGCCGGAGGCACGAGACGCCTTGCTGGCGCAGGGCTACCAGCTGCAAGGCACTACCCCGGAGGCGACCACGGCCTTCTTTCGGACCGAAGTGGCGCGCATGGCCAAGCTGGTCAAGCAGTCCGGGCTCAAGATTGATTAGAGAACATCCCCATATCTGGGGCGCTGCGCGCCTTTCCCCGCTCTCGCTTCGCTGCGGGGGCCCTGGCAGGGCGTCCTGCGCCTGGGCTGCGCCAGTTTCGTCGGCGGTGCCCAGGTCCATGGATGGGAGAGATCCTCCGTTTCAGCACTGGAAAACTAAAAAATTAGTGCCCAGCGCTTATTGGGTATCGTTTTATTGCTATACAAAATATAGCAATCAAGTTTGTACATCCCTGGTACGCATTCAATGTGCCGCAGGTGGCAGTGCCAGGGTGCGGTGGCTGCCGCGCAGGCGGAACACCTCCACGGCCTCCACCAGCTGGCGGGCCTGGCCGCTCAGGCTGCCGGCTGCGGCAGCACTTTCTTCCACCAGCGCGGCGTTTTGCTGGGTGGTTTCGTCCATGCGCACAATGGCCTGGGTGACGCGCAGCATGTCGGAGGTCTGGGCAGCACTGGCCTGGCTGATCTCGTCCATGAGCGTGCTCACGCCCTGGATCGAGGAAACGACTTCACCCATGGTGCTGCCCGCATTGCGGGCCAGGTCAGAGCCGGCCTGCACGCGCTCCACACTCGTCTGGATCAGCGCCTTGATCTCGCGCGCGGCGCTGGCGCTGCGGGTGGCCAGGTTGCGCACCTCGCTGGCCACCACGGCAAAGCCGCGCCCCTGCTCGCCGGCGCGCGCGGCCTCTACGGCGGCGTTGAGCGCCAGGATGTTGGTCTGAAACGCGATGCTGTCGATAACGCCAATGATGTCGGAAATGCGGCGCGAGCTGTCCTGGATACCCTGGACCACCGTCACCATCTGCGTCACCACGTCGCCCCCGCGCTGGGCCACCGATGCGCCATTGCGGGCCAGCTCGCTGGCGCGCTGGGCGTTGGAGGCGTTCTGCTGCACGGTGGCCTGCAGCTGCTGCATCGAAGACGTGGTTTCGTCCAGCGACGATGCCTGCTCTTCTGTGCGCATGCTCAGGTCCACATTGCCCTGTGCGATCTCGGCGCTGGCGCTCGCCACGCCCTCAGCGTTGCTGCGCACGCCCGACACCACGTTTTCCAGGTTCTCTTGCATGGTGCGCAGGGCTTCCAGCAGCCGCGCGGGTTCGTCCTTGCCGTCGACCAGAATGGTCGTGGTCAGATCGCCCGCCGCCACCTTGTTGGCCACCGAGACCGCTACCCGCAGCGGGCGCACCACCGACCGCGTGAGCAGCCAGCCCGCGCAGCCGCCCAGGGCGGTGACCAGTGCCAGCGCCACCAGGCTGCTGATGAGTGCACGCCGCGCATTCAGCGCCGCCTGTTCGGCAATGGCCGCACTGCTGGCGGCCACCTGCTCGCTCAGTGCGGTGAGCAGCCTGGCAGGGCCCTGGTCGATGTCGGCCACGTCCGCGTCACCCGCAGAGGGCACAAAACCAAGTGACTGGAACACTTCAAAACCCTTGCGGTAGCCCTGCGCCATTTGCGCATGGGCCTGGGTGAATTTCTGCAGCGCCGCCTTTTCCTGGGCGTCGGTCAGTTGGGGCTCCAACGCCTTGGCGGCGTCGGCCACGCGCTTCTCACTGGCCTGGAACGCCGCCCAGTGCAGCTCGCGCTTGCGCGAATCCTCACCCCGCAGCAGGGTGTTTTTCCACTCCTGCACCTGGGTCTTGAACTCATTTTCCATGCGGCTCACCGCGCGTTCCTGGGCTACGCGCTCCTGCACCGTGGTCTCGTAGGTCCCCAGGCTGCGGTACAGGGCCGCGATGCCGAACAGCGCGGCGCCCAGCAGCAGCGCAAGCACCAGGCCCAGCGCGGTCGCCATGCGTGCGCCGATGGAGTAGTTGGACATTTTCATCAGCGGCTCCTTAGAGGCGGAATTCCCCTGGAGTGAACAAGCCCAGCAGCGCGAAGCGACTCAGGGAGTGGTTCAAGCCTTCAGCTTGAGCAGGTACACCATGACGCGCGCCGTGGTGAGGTCCAGTTCCATGAACTCTGCCAAATCCTTGCCCGTCAGCCAAGAGGGTTCCCAACGATTGCTTTTGAGCGTGCGCAGCCAGGATTCATGGGCGGTGGCGGCCTCCACGGCGGCCAGTATCTCGGCCATGCGGGAGGCTGGCACCCCCTTGCCGGTGAACACGCCCCGCCAGTTGGCCATGGTGGCGTCCAGCCCCTGCTCGCGAAAGGAGGGCAGGCCGAAGGCGCTGCGGCGGGACGACACCCCGATGGCGCGCAGCTTGCCCGCCGCAATCGCATCGCTGAATTCGCTGTAGCCCGACAGCCCCATGGCCGCACTGCCAGACACCAGGGCATCCACCACTTCGGAGCCGCCGGGGAAAGGCTTGTAGACCAGGTCTTCTGGCTTGGCCTTGGATGCTCGGGCCAGCACCCCGGCGAAGATGTGGTCCACCCCGCCAGCCGAGCCGCCGGCCACCGGCAGGGCGCGCAGGTCGGCGCGCATGGCGTTGGCCAGATCCTTGGTGTTCTTGATGGGGGACTTGGCTGCCACGGCTGCCACCAGGTAGTCACTGGTGAGCCGTGCCAGGGGTTGTATGTGGGTCATGTCCACAGCGGGCTTTTGCAGTGCCACTGCGCCCACCATCACCATGCCGCCCATCAGCAGGGTGTTGGCATCGTTGCCGTATTTCTCGGCGTACTTGGCCAGGCCAATGGTTCCGCCTTTGCCGCCGATGTTTTCGTACTCAATCTGGTCCGCCGCACCCACGGCGGCGAGGGCTGCGCCCAGCGCCCGGCCCGTCTGGTCCCAGCCACCGCCCGGGTTGGCGGGGATCACGATGCGCAGGGTGCCCGCCAGTTTGGGGGGCTTGGCTGGTGCGGCACGGCCTGCCGTGGTGTTGGCTTGTGACCAGGCGGCTGGGGTGAATGTGGTCCACGCCGTTGCTGCGAGCACAGCGTGGGCGAGTGCCTTGCGGCGGTCAATGGGGGTCATGGTGTACCTCGTGAAAACACAGGGATGGGAAGCATGTCCTTCACGCAACCGGACAGCACGGCCGACTTCGTTGCGCAACCGTTTTCAGGAGCCTGTCGGACTTGGAAATCGTCGGCTGAAAATTGACCGCAGCGGTCCATTTTTCCACCGTCTTTTTGCCCCATAGCCGGGCTATGGGGCTGCAAATCCGGCAAAAACTGTCCTCGCTGGGGCCAATTTTGGTGAAACCTACGGTTTTCGCGTTCGACACTCCAAGTCCGACAGACTCCCAGAAGGGGCGGTGGATACTGCTGCATGGAAGTCTCCCCATTCTTGATGGAATGTGATGGCAATGGTCACCATCCAAGCTGTCAGTCTGCTGTCGAGAGTATCAGGGTAAACACGCCCGGCCCGCGTGGCCCGCCATGAAAAACGCCCTGCTCCGCAATGGCGGGGCAGGGCGTCGGGCTGAACGGCTGTATGGATTCAGCGTGTCGTGGGCAGCGCCGGAATTACAGCGAGTCGATGAAGCTGCGCAGCTTGTCCGAGCGCGAGGGGTGCTTCAATTTGCGCAGCGCCTTGGCTTCAATCTGGCGGATGCGTTCGCGGGTCACGTCAAACTGCTTGCCCACTTCTTCCAGCGTGTGGTCGCTGGTCATCTCGATACCGAAGCGCATGCGCAGCACCTTGGCTTCGCGGGGCGTGAGGCCATCCAGGATGTCCTTGACCACGTCGCGCAGGCCGGCCTGCATGGCGGCTTCGATGGGGGCGGTATTGGCACCGTCCTCGATGAAGTCGCCCAGGTGGCTGTCGTCGTCGTCGCCGATCGGCGTTTCCATGGAGATCGGCTCCTTGGCGATCTTCATGATCTTGCGGATCTTGTCTTCCGGGATCTCCATCTTGGCCGCCAGGATGGACGCATCGGGCTCGAAGCCGAACTCTTGCAAGTGCTGGCGGCTGATGCGGTTCATCTTGTTGATCGTCTCGATCATGTGCACCGGGATACGGATGGTGCGCGCCTGGTCGGCGATCGAGCGGGTGATGGCCTGGCGGATCCACCACGTGGCGTAGGTCGAGAACTTGTAGCCGCGGCGGTATTCGAACTTGTCCACGGCCTTCATCAGGCCGATGTTGCCTTCCTGGATCAGATCGAGGAACTGCAGGCCGCGGTTCGTGTACTTCTTGGCGATGGAGATCACGAGGCGCAGGTTGGCCTCGATCATTTCCTTCTTGGCATCGCGCGAGGTGGCTTCACCTTCGTTCATGCGCTTGTTGATGCCCTTGAGCTCGGTCAGCGGCACCACCACGCGCGACTGCAGGTCCATCAGCTTTTGCTGCAGGTCCTGGATGGGCGGGATGTTGCGCGCAATGATGGACGACCAGGGCTTGCCGGCGTTGGCCTGCTTCTCGACCCACTGCAGGTTCAAGAGGTTGGGCGGGAAGTCCTTGATGAAGGTTTCCTGCGGCATGCCGCACTTGTCCACGATGATGCGGCGCAGCTCGCGCTCCTTCTTGCGCACGTCGTCCACCTGGCCGCGCACCATGTCGCACAGCTTCTCGATGGTCTTGGCGGTGAAGCGGATGGTCATCAGCTCGGCGGACAAAGCGGCTTGCGCCTTGACGTAGGCGGGCGTGCCGTAGCCTTCCTTGTCGTACACCTTGTGCACTTTTTCGAACAGCTCGCGCAGCTTGTCAAAGCGCTCCAGCGCCTGCTTCTTGAGTTCTTCGAGCTTCTTGGTCAGCGCCTTGGAGCCGCCCTTGCCGTCGTCGTCATCGGCTTCGTCGAATTCGTCGAAGTCTTCTTCGGCCACATAGTCGTCGGCCTCGTTGGGGTTGGAGAAGCCGTCCACGATGGTCGAGATGACGACCTTTCCCTCGCGGATGTCTTCGCCCATGTTCAGGATCTCGGCGATGGTGGCGGGCGATGCGCTGATCGCCTCCATCATGGCCATCAGCCCGCCTTCGATGCGCTTGGCGATCTCGATTTCGCCTTCGCGGGTCAGCAGCTCCACGGTGCCCATTTCACGCATGTACATGCGAACCGGGTCGGTGGTGCGGCCGAATTCCGAGTCCACGGTGGACAGGGCGGCTTCGGCGGCTTCTTCGGCTTCTTCCTCGGTGGCGCCGGCGGGGGCGTTGTCCGTGATGATCAGCGCTTCGGCGTCGGGCGTCTGCTCGTACACCGCCACGCCCAGGTCGTTCAGCGTGGTGATGACGGCTTCGAGGGTTTCGGCGTCGACCAGCTTGTCGGGCAAGTGGTCGTTGATTTCAACGTGCGTGAGGTAGCCGCGGGTCTTGCCCAGCTTGATCAGTGCCTTCAGGCGCGCACGGCGCTTGGCCATGTCTTCTTCGGACAGGACGGTCTCGTCCAGGCCAAATTCCTTCATCAAGGCGCGTTCCTTCGCCTTGCTGATCTTCATGCGCAGGGGCTTGACCTTCTCGACCGTGGCTGCGGTTTCGGTGGTCTCTTCGACTTCACCTTCCAGGTCGGCTTCGATGTCGGACAGATCGGTATCGTCGCCGCCTTCGTCACCACCAGCAGCCGCAGCCTTGGGCTTGCGGCCACGTTTGGCGGGGGCAGCCTTGGCTTCTGCGGCACCTGCGGCCTTGGCAGGACGGCCGGGGCGCTTCTTGGGGGTCTCGTCGTCGTCCGATGCGGCCGCCTTGGCGGTTGCGGGCTTCTTCTTCAGCAATTCATCAGCAGCTTTTGTCAGCTCGGCAGAACTTTTCACAGGCACAGTTTTCACTTTCTTGGCAACCGGGGCGGGCGCGGCGGCGGCTTTTTTCGGAGCAGCCTTGGCCGGGGCTTTGGCAGCGGTTTTGGAGACAGCCTTTGCGGCAGGGCCTGGAGCAGACTTGGATGGCTTCGCGGACTTTTGAGCGGGCATGGAACAACCTCAGGATCAAAAACGGACACAAAGAAAACGCAAGCGCCTCAGGTCCCGGCGCGGGTGGCAACGCAAAGCTACAAGGGCTTCGCGCTTTGAGGGGAGGCCCTCAGGGGCAAGATGTCTGGGCGATCATTTGGTGTGCAGTCCTTGCGATGGTTGGGCTGGTTGTGCGCGTTTGTCACGGTGGCCCGGTTCGGAGGTGCTGCTGTCGCTCTTGCCGCTAACTAACCCTACATTATACCGCTTGGCGGGATTTCAAGCGGCCTTGACAGCCACTCCCAGCAAAACCCTGCGTTTTTGTTCCAGCGCACGGTAGCGCTCCAGGGCGGTCGGGTCCGTGGCGGCTTGCAGCATCAGCAGTTTTTGCTGCTCCTCGATGTCTTCGATCTGCATGCGGCTGAGCAGGTCCCGCAGTTCCGTGCGCAGCTCCTGCAGGTCGCCTTCGGTCTGGGCGTGCGAGCCCGTCATCACCTTCACGGCCAGCGCCTCGCACTCGTGCTCGCGCAGGCTCTCGCGCAGCACGGCCCAGGCCAGGGGGCCGTGTTCGTGAAACTGCGCCTCCAGCCAGCCAAAAAGCGGGCCATGGGGCGGCTGCAGCGCACACAGGGTGGCGTGGTCGTCGTGGGTCAGCTCTTCCAGAAACGCCATATGCGACAGCAGCAGGCGCGCGGCATGGTCGGTGCGGCTGGCGGTGGGCGTGCGTGGCAGGCGGGGCTGGGGTGGCCAGGGGGCGTCCTTGTCCCGTTTTTTCCAGTTGCTCTTCCAGTCGCCGCCCTTGCGGAACGGGGGCTTGTTGCCGTAGCTGCTGCCATGGCCACCGCTCCCGTTGCCACCGCCGCCGTAGCCGCCTTGGTATCCGCCGTCATATCCTCCGCTCGGTCCCCCCTGCGGCGGCCATGTGCCGGCGTCGGGCGGGGCGTCCCAGGATGGCGGCTCGTGATCATAGGCAGCGGGGGCCTGCCGGGCTGGCGCACTACCTGCGCTGATGTGGCCGGAGTAGGAGGACCGCGGTGCCTCGCGCGCCGTGGCCTGGCCCCACAGGTCTGCCAGGTCCTGCGCCTTGAGCTGGGTCAGGTCCGCCAGTTCGCCCAGCACCTGGCGCTTCAAGATGCCGTCGGGCAGGGCTGACCACAACGGGCGCGCGTTGCTGGCCATGTGGGCGCGGCCCTCGGCCGTGGCCAGGTCGCAGCCGTCGCTTGCCGATTCGACCAGGAAGCGGCTGAGCGGCACAGCCTCGCTCACGTGCCGGGCAAAGGCATCGGTGCCGTGCTCGCGGATGAAGCTGTCCGGGTCGTGCTCGGCCGGCAGAAACAGAAACTTGATGCTGCGCGTGTCGGTGGCGTGGGGCAGGGCGCCGTCCAGCGCCTTGCGCGCGGCGCGCCGGCCGGCGGCGTCTCCGTCGAAGCTGAACACCACCGATTCGGTAAAGCGCAGCAGTTTTTGTACATGCTCGGGCGTGCAGGCCGTGCCCAGCGTGGCCACCGCGTTCGGAAACCCGAGCTGCGCCAGGGCCACCACGTCCATGTAGCCCTCGGTGACCAGCGCGTAGCCGTGTTCGCGGATGGGAGTACGGGCCTCGAACAGGCCGTACAGCTCGCGCCCCTTGTGGAACACCGGGGTTTCGGGAGAGTTCAGGTATTTAGGCTTGTCGTCGCCCAGCACGCGGCCGCCAAAGCCGATGCATTCGCCCTTGATGTTGCGGATGGGGAACATCACCCGGTCGCGGAATCGGTCATAGCGCTTGTCCTGCCCGTCTTCGCCCACGATGACCAGGCCGCTTTCTTCCAGCAGCGGGTCGTCGTAGTGCGGGAACACGCTGGCCAGGCTGCGCCAGCCTTCGGGGGCATAGCCCAGGCCGTAGCGCTTGGCCACCGCACCCGAGACGCCACGGCCCTTGAAGTACGCGATGGCGCGCTGCGACTCGCGCAACTGGCGGCGGTAGGCATCGCCCGCCTTCTCCAGCACATCGGTCAGCGTGGCCTGCTTCTGGCGCGCGGCGGCGGCGCGCTCTTTCTCCTGGGGAGAGATGTCGTCGTCGGGCACCTGCAGGCCCACTTGCTGGGCCAGGTCCTGCACCGCCTCGACGAACCCCATGCCCGCGTGCTCCATCAAGAAGCTGATGGCGTTACCGTTCTTGCCGCAGCCAAAGCAGTGATAGAACTGCTTGGCGGGGCTGACGCTGAAGGACGGAGATTTTTCGCCGTGGAAGGGGCATAGCCCCATGAAATTGGCGCCGCCTTTCTTCAACTGCACGTAGCGGCCCACGATGTCGACCACGTCGACGCGGGCGAGCAGTTCCTGAATGAAAGACTGTGGGATCGTCACACCGCCTATTGTCCGCGTAAACTATTTGTTACCAGATATTGCAGAAGCGGGGCTTTCGGCATGGCAGTCACGTGGCGGCAGCAGGCGATGGGTGGGACGGGCACTTCGGCGCAGCACATGCTGCGGCGCCGGGATGTGGCTGTGCTGCTGCCGCTGGCGGCGGCAGGCCTGTGGCCAACGGCCGCGCAGGCGGCGCCGGTGCTGCGTGTGCTGTCCTGGCCTGGGTATGCCGACCCCGATATCGTGGCGGTGTTCGAGAAGCGCCATGGCGCCAAGGTGGAGATCACCACTGTCGCTTCTGACGACGTGTTGCGTGCCAAGCTGGCCAACCCGCAGGGGGCCGGTTTTGACCTGGTGGCCGCCAACACGGCCGAAATTTCGCGGCTGGTGGCCCGCCGCCTGCTTGCACCGTTGCCCATACACCACATTCCAAACACCGGGCGCCAGCTGCCACGCTTTCGGCAACTGCATGCCATCGCGGGCATCGCCCAGGGCACGGACGTGTACGCGATGCCCTACACCTATTCCGAGATGGGGCTCATCTACGACCGCCAGCAGATCAGCACGCCGCCCAACTCCATCGCCGTGCTGTGGGACCCCCGCTGGCGGGGCCGCGTGCTGGCGTTTGATGGCAGCAGCCATGGCTTTTCCCTGGCGGCGATGCACCGGGGGCTCCCGCCGTTCCAGATCCCCGCTGCGCAGTTTGGACCTCTGGCGAAGGACCTGGTGGCCTTGCGCCGCAACGTGCGCTCGTTTTACAGCCTGCCCGAAGAGTCGCTGGAGCTGTTTCGCAAACACCGCATCGCGGTCATGCATGCCAACTACGGCCAGCAGCAGCTCAAGCAATTGCGGGATGCGGGGCTGGATGTGGGTTATGTGGTGCCGCGCGAAGGCGCGCTGGCCTGGCTGGACTGCTGGGCCATTACCCGCCGGTCCACCCAGGTGGCGCTGGCCACCGAGTGGATCAACTACATGCTCGATCCTTCCGTCAGCCGCGAGTTGACCCGGCGCCAGGGGCTGGCCAACACCCTCGACGAACCGCCCGCGCTGTCGGACGATGCCCCTGCGGGCGCCATCGTGTGGCTGGAGCCCGTAGAAGATGAGGCCCGCCGTGCACAACTGTGGCAGCGCATCCTGTCGGGCGACCGACCGAACCGGTTCTGAACCATGAAAACCCGCATGAAATGGGGCATTGCGCTGCGGCTGGGGGTGCTGCTCGCGTCCTTCAGTGTCTTTGCGGCCGTTCTGGCGGGCTACTACACCTTTGATTCCAGCCGGGTACGCCTGCAGGGGCGGGCCGAACAGTCGCTGCTGGCCACCACGCAGGTGCTGGCGCGCCACATGCAGGCCGGTTTCGGCACCGTGTCGCGCGATACGGCCTTTCTGGCCAGTGTGGCGGCCATCGAGCAGGACAAGAACGTGCTGGCCGATGTATTCCGGGCCAGCCTGATCACCCACCCGAGCTACCAGCAGATCCGCTTCATCGGTGTGCAGGACTTTGGCCTGGAGCTGGTGCGTATTGACCGCAGGGGTGATGCCTGGATACGTGCCAGCGAGGAAGAACTGCAGGAGAAGGCCCACTTCCCCTTTGTGTTTGAAACCCTGGCGCTGGCGCCGGGCGAGGTCTACGTGTCGGAGTTCGGCATCAACCACGAAGGCGCTGCCGATGCCGAGCCGTTGCCCGTGTTCAGCATGGCCTCGCCCGTGGTGCGGGGGGGGCAGGTGCGTGGTGTGGTGGTGGTGCGTGTGGCGGCGCAGCAGTTTTTGCGCAATTTCAACACGGCATTGCCCGCGCCCTATGGCTTCTTCCTCAGCAACCGCTGGGGCGACTTTCTGGTGCACCCGGACGCCAGCCAGGCCTTCGGGTTCGACCGGGGCCAACGGATCCTGATCCAGGACAGCTTTGCGCCCGTGGCTGCACTGGTCGAGGGCAGCCAGGAAGAGGTGGTCCTCAGCCAGCCCGGCACTGACGACGACGAGGCCCGTGTCTTCTCGTTCGTACGCATGCCTTTCGGGCGCCAGGGGGAAGAGCGGTTCATGGTGGTGGGGCTCTCGCAGCCGCTGGCTGCGGTGCAGGGGGAGGTGGTGAATCTGGGCAACAGCATCCTCAAGATGCTGCTCGTGTTGAGCGCTGTAGGCGTGGTACTGGCGGGGTGGGTGTCGCGCGTGGTCACGCAGCCGCTCAAGACCATGGTGCGGGCCACGCAGGCTCTGACGCAGGGTCGGTCGCACGGTGTGCTGCCCGTGCAGCGCAAGGATGAGGTGGGCGAGCTGGCGCGCAGCTTTCAGGACATGGAGCAGCAGATCAGCCGCCAGATGACGGAGCTCAACGCCAGCCGCGATGCCATGGCCCATCTGGCGCACCACGATGCGCTCACCGGCCTGCCCAATCGCCGCATGTTCGAGCAGCGCCTGGCGCAGGCGCTGGAGCTGTCGCGCCGCAGCGGACGGGACTGTGCCCTGCTGTTTGTGGATCTGGACGATTTCAAGGCCGTCAACGACGCATGGGGCCATGCCGTGGGCGATCTGGTGCTGCAGGCCGTGGCCCGCACCATCGTGGGTGCCGTGCGTCAGGCCGACACCGTGGCCCGGCTCGCGGGCGACGAGTTCACCGTGCTGTGCGAAAACGTGGATTCCGAGGACGCCGCTTTGCAGGTCGCCGCCAAGCTGGAGCTTGCTTTCGAGGCCCCACTGCAGATCGAAGGCCAGCCGCTGCCCATGCGTGCCAGCATTGGCGTGGGCCTGTTCCCGCGCGATGCCCAGGATGCGCACACGCTGCTGGCCAGCGCCGACGCGGCGATGTACCGTGTCAAGCAGAGTCGCCGCCGAAGGGTTTGAGTCAGCCTGGGGAGGTAGTCTGTGATCTGTTCACCCACATCCGCCACCCATGACCTCCATCTTTGACCAGCACCTGCCTCGCACCGAAGCCAACTTCGCTGCCTTGTCCCCCCTGTCGTTCATCGAGCGCACGGCCGAGGTCTACCCCGACCGCCTGGCCATCGTGCATGGCCCGCTGCGCCAGACCTGGGGGGCAACCTACGCGCGCTGCCGCCAGCTGGCCAGTGCCCTGGTGCAGGCGGGCATCGGCAAGAACGACACGGTGGCCGTCATGCTGCCCAACACCCCACCCATGGTGGAGGCACACTTTGGCGTGCCCATGGCAGGCGCCGTGCTCAATGCGCTCAACACCCGGCTGGACCCGGAGGCCATTGCCTTCATGCTCGACCACGGCGAGGCCAAGGCCGTCATCGTGGACCCCGAGTTCACCGGCACCATGGCCCAGGCGCTGGCCCTGCGCACTTGCACCACGCCCATCCGCGTGATCGAGGTGCAGGACGTGCTGTACGGCCCTGCCGCGCAGAGCCTGGGCGGCACGGACTACGAAGCCTTTGTCGCCACGGGTGACCCGACTTTTGCCTGGAGCCTGCCCGCTGACGAGTGGGACGCGATTGCGCTCAACTACACATCCGGCACCACGGGCAACCCCAAGGGCGTGGTCTACCACCACCGGGGCGCGGCCAGCAACGCCATCAGCAACGTGCTGGAGTGGGACATGCCCAAGCACGCCGTGTACCTGTGGACCTTGCCCATGTTCCACTGCAACGGCTGGTGCTTTCCCTGGACCATCGCGGCCCGCGCGGGCGTCAACGTCTGCCTGCGGCGTGTGGACGCCCAGGCCATCTTCGACGCGATCCGCCAGCATGGCGTGACGCACTACTGCGGCGCGCCCATCGTGCACGGCCTGCTGGTCAATGCGCCGGATGCAATGAAGTCCGGTGTGCAGAACCTCGCACAAGGGGGCGTCAAGGCCATGGTGGCCGGTGCAGCGCCCCCGGCCTCGATGATCGAGGGCATGGAGAAGATGGGGTTCGACCTGACCCACGTGTACGGCCTGACCGAGGTCTACGGCCCCGCCACCGTGTGCGCCAAACACGAGGCCTGGGACGCGCTCGACATCGGCGAACGCGCCCGCCTCAATGCCCGCCAGGGCGTGCGCTACCACCTGGAGCGCGACGTGCGCGTGCTGAACCCCGAGACCATGTTGCCCGTGCCGCAGGACGGTGAAACCATGGGCGAGATCATGTTCAAGGGCAACATCGCCATGAAGGGCTACCTCAAGAACCCCAAGGCCACCGAAGAGGCCTTTGCAGGCGGCTGGTTCCACAGCGGCGACCTGGCCGTGCAGTACCCCGACGGCTACATCAAGATCAAGGACCGCAGCAAGGACATCATCATCTCGGGCGGCGAGAACATCTCGTCCATCGAGGTCGAAGACGTGCTCTACCGCCACCCCGACGTGCTGGCCGCCGCCGTGGTGGCCAAGCCCGATGCCAAGTGGGGCGAGACGCCGTGTGCGTTTGTCGAGCTGAAGGCCGGTGCCCAGACCACGCCCGAAGACATCGTGGCCCACTGCAAGAAGCACCTCGCAGGCTTCAAGGTGCCCCGCGCCGTGGTGTTTGGCGATCTGCCCAAGACCAGCACGGGCAAGATCCAGAAGTTCGAGCTGCGCAAGCTGGCGGGGTCGGCGGCGGCCATCGACGTCTGATCATCCGGCTCAGCCAAAACCGCACGCCAGCGTCTGCCGGCCGCCATCCAGGTTGTATTCGGACTTCCAGTAGTGCCGGTCTTCGATGGCGGTGAATTCCACGCCAGGCCTGGTCGGGTAGGCTGCTGCGAACGGGCGGCGCAGGATGACGAGCAGCTCGCACTGGGGCGGCCAGTCCGCCACTTCGTCGATGGTGTTGCCCCGCGCCAGCTCGGCCTCCAGGATCACGCGCAGCGGGGCGGCCAGGGCGGCGGGAATCTGCTGGCGGCTCATGCGCGGGGCTGGCTGGCGGCAACGGGCTTTGGCGACTGTTCGGGCGGTGCATCGCCCAGCAGCCGCTGCAGGGCCAGCACCTGCCACCGGTGCTCCGGCTCGAAGGCCGAGAGGTCTTGCACCGCATACCCCCCATACGCATACACCGTGGCATAGGCCGCGTAGCTGGCGGCCTCCAGCGCCCGGCCCGCCAGCGCGTTGGCCACGGCGTAGGTGGCAGACACGGCGGCATGGGCCGATCCGTCCAGCGACTGCGAGCCCCGGTGGTGCGAGGCCACTTCCTTGAGCCGGGCGGCTGCGTTGGCCAACGTGGCAGCATCCACCGCGCCTGCCGTGAACGCGGCCAGGGTGTCCAGGCCCGCGATCGCCTCCGGGTCTTCCAGCAGGTGGCGCACGCGCTGCACACAGACCAGGCCAAACGCGAGGCGCAGCGGGGTCTGGGCGTCGCTGGCCAGCCCACAGTCGGCAGCCAGTTGGGTGAGAGCGGCGTTCATGGCGTGCATCCTTTCCGGCAGCTGATCCATTTGCGGATTTTTGCTATCAATTAAATAGCTTCTTGCGCAATCAGTACAAGCGCCAGGGCCTGTTTTTTCCTAAAAAAGTGCT
The DNA here is from genome assembly GCF_001428965.1 of Acidovorax sp. Root275. Lineage (NCBI taxonomy): Bacteria > Pseudomonadati > Pseudomonadota > Betaproteobacteria > Burkholderiales > Comamonadaceae > Acidovorax > Acidovorax sp. Root275. The sequence continues at coordinate 1,080,740 of NZ_LMJH01000008.1, forward strand.
TTGCGGCAGGCGCAGGACATTGTGGCGGCCCGTGGTCTCCGCGTCGAGGTGGGCAGGGGGATCGGCTTTGCCCGCTGGCTATGCGGCAAGGCCCTCCAGCCAGACCCGGGGCGACATGCCCAGCTTCTGCGCAAACACGCGCGACAGCGCCGAGGGGTTGGCATAACCCAGCTCGTTGGCAATCGACTTCAACGACCGGCCGTTGCGCAGATGGGCCTGCGCCAGCGTCAGCCGCCAGTGCGCCAGGTAGTCGGCGGGGGTGTCGCCCACCACCGCCTTGAAGCGCGCCGCAAACGCGCTGCGCGACATGCCCGCCTGCGCCGCCATCTGCGCCAGGCTCCAGGGCTGGCCCGGGGCATCGTGCAGGGCGGTGAGGGCGCGGGCCAGGGGCGGGTCGGCCAGGCCCGTGAGCAGGCCCGGTGGCATGGCAGCCTCCTGGGGGTGGTCCAGCAGCCAGCGCAACAGCTGCAGCAGCACCACTTCAAAGAGCCGGTCGGCCAGCACACGGTGCCCGCAGCGCAGGCGGTCGGTTTCGGCAAACAGCAAGTCCAGGGACTGCTGCAGCCCGTCCACCTTGCCCAGGGGCAGCAACACCAGCGGGGGCAGGGCGCGGGCCAGCGGGTGGCTGGCGCCGCCGTCAAAGTCCAGTGCGGCGCAGGCGAAGTCCGAGCCCTCGGTGGGCGCGTTGTGGAAGAAGTGCTCCAGCGGCCGGGCATAGAAGAGCAGGCTGGGCTCGCGCACCTCCAGCCGCTCCGGTGGGCCCGCCTGGGGCTGGTGGGTGACCACCATTTCCCCGTGCCGCAGCACATGCAGAAAGCCACGCCCGGGCGCCGCCGCAAAGTGCGTGACGCCGCACAGCGGCCCACTGTGGAACAGATGGGCGCGCACCCGAAAGCGCTCCAGCAGCGACGACAACCGGTCAAACGGCACGGGTGCTGGCGCCGGTGTTGGCAAGGGCGTGGTGCAGTGGTCTGAGGTATTCATGGTGTTTGGATGATTTGGTATGAATTATGGATTATTAATGCCATATTGTGCGACGCCACCCAAGACACTGCAGAGGTGCTGTGTTTTAGCACCCGGCCTTCACAACGGCGCCGGTCACCCAACCTGCCAACACTTTCAAGGAAAACACCATGTCCGCTACCGCCCTCTCCACTGCCCGCGTTGCCCTTGTGGACCGCTCCACCGCCACCGGCCCGGTGCGCACGGTGCTCGACCAGATCCACGGCGCCTTCGGCGCCACGCCCCACATGTTTCGCGCGGTGGCCAACTCGCCCGCCGCGCTGCAAAGCATGTGGTCCGCCTTTGGCGCGCTGGGTGGCGGCGTGATTGGCGCTGCGCTGGGCGAGCAGATCGCCGTGGCCGTGGCCAACCGCAATGCCTGCGACTACTGCCTGGCCGCCCACACGGCGCTGGGCCGCAAGGCGGGCGTGAGCGGCGATGACCTGGCCGCCGCGCAGTCGGGCGAATCGGCCGACCCGCGCACCGCTGCCGTGCTGCGCTTTGCGCTCCAACTGGTCAACGGACGCGGCCAGGTCGATGCCGCCGACGTGCAGGCGCTGCGAGGCCACGGCTTGAGCGACGAGCACATCGTCGAGATCGTCGCCCATGTGGCGCTCAATCTGTTCACCAACTACGTGAACGTGGCGCTCGCGGTGTCGGTGGATTTCCCTGGCGTCAAGCTGCGCCCCGCGCGCTGACCTGCGGGGCTGCGCGCAGTTCAAGGTACCGCCGGCCCCGCGACGTGGCCTGCATCCGCCGCAACTGCCGCGAAAACCCCTGGGACAGGGAGCGGGGCAGATTCTGGGGCTTGCAGGGCTGCATGCGTGCGGTTTTGTCACGCATGCCGGGCGGGAATGTCGTTTGTCAGTGCGGCAGCCGTGCCGCACCATGGCCTGTCCCTTGTCCTCCCCCGAAAGAGAAACAGCCATGACTACGCCCTGCGACGAGTACGCCATTGACACCCTTGCGCGCCTGGATGCACTGCTGGGGGCCCTCAGCGATGCCTCCCTGCACAAGGAGGTGCCCTACGTGCACCCGGCCTACCGCGCCATGATCGAGGCCTCGCCGTTCGCGGTGCTGGCCACCACCGGCCCGGGTGGGCTCGATGCATCGCCGCGTGGCGACCCTCCGGGCTTTGTCCAGCTGCAGGACGATAAAACCCTGCTGCTGCCCGAGCGTCGGGGCAACAACCGCGCCGACAGCCTGCGCAACATCGTGGCCGATCCGCGCGTGGCGCTGCTCTTTCTCATGCCCGGCGTGGGTGAAACCCTGCGCGTGAACGGCCGCGCCCGCATCAGCGTGGCGCCCGATCTGCTCGCGCGCTTCGTCGTGAACGGGCAGCTGCCCAAGTGCGTGGTCGTGGTCGATGTGGAGACGGTGTTCTTTCAGTGCGCCCGCGCCATCCAGCGCTCGCGCCTGTGGGATGCCGTGCCGCCTGGCACCCCGCGCCCGGTGCCCACCCCCGGCGCTATCCTTGCGTCCATCACGCACGGTGCATTCGATGGCGCGGCGTATGACAAGGAGCTGCCAGCGCGGCAGCAGGCGACGTTGTATTGAGAACCTGTTCAATATCTTTTCGGGGTCGCACAAGTACCTTGCCGGGATGGGGTGCAAGGTGCGGCGCTTGTGGATAGCTCAGCTATCCACAAGCGCCGCAACGCCGCAGACCGTCCGGCAAGGCACTTGCCCGAAGGGTTGGCGTGAAATCGGGCGATTGGACGCCCCGGCCGCTTGCATGGGCACGAGCCCATGCTGCGCATCCGAAGCATCCACTCATCCCGATTGCACTCCCATGCGATCCTCGAAAAGATATTGAACAGGTTCTGAGAGGATCGGCCGGAGGGGCTCGAACCCTCAGGCCTGCTCGGCCGTGAAAGCCGCAGCCGCCTCGCGCAGCGCCTGCGCAAACTGCGCCACCTCGGCATGCTGCGCGTCCCGCTGGCGCTGGAACAGCGTGATGGGCGGCAGCGTCCAGCCGAAGCGGTGCGGCACGATGGCCACGCCGGCGATGCGCACCAGCTCCTGAGCGATGTCTGCCGGCACGATGGACACGGCCCGTTCGCTGGCCGCCACCAGTTCGCCGATGACCTTGGACGACAGGCTTTCCACATATGGCTGCGGCGGCACCACGCCAGCGCGCAGGAAAAAGTCGGTGATCTGCTCTCGCATGGGCGTCTGCCGCGCGCCCAGCACCCAGTCCAGGTCCGCCAGCTCGGCCCAGGCCAGGGGCTTGCGGGCCAGGCGCGCCGACAGGCGGCGGTGGGCGATGAGGCGCGGCTCCTGGTGGTAGAGCACCTCGTGCACCAGCCCGTGCATGTCGAGCACGGCGGAGGTGCGGCCGATCACGCAGTCGAGTTCGTGCCCGCGCAGGCGCTGCAGCAGGTGGTCGCTGGTGCCTTCGTGGATGCTGACCGTGGCGCGCAGGCCGCGGGGCCGCGTCTGGCCGATGGCCGCAGCCAGCAGGCGCCCCGGCACGAACGGGATCACGCCGACCTGCAGGTGCGCCGCGCGGCCTGCGCTGGCGGCCTCCATGTCGCGCGCCCAGTGGCCCAGGTCTTGCAGCAGGGTGCGCGCACGGGCCAGCGCCACGGTGCCCAGCGCCGTGGGCACCATGCCGCGCGTGGACCGCTCGAACAGCGGCGCGCCGAAGATCGCTTCCAGCTCGGCCAGCGCATGCGTGATGGCCGGCTGGCTCGTGGCCATGTGGTGCGCCACGCGGGTGAGCGTGCCATGCGCCTCGATCTGCTGCAGCAACACCAGGTGGCGCACCTTCAGGCGCGAGAGCAGGCGGGCCTGGACAGCGTCGGAATCAAGGGGCAAGGGCGCAGGCATGGCGGTTCAAGGCATTAGAAAATCAATATGGCTTGATATTAATTGCTGATGCTTTGCTTATGGGAAGTCTCCACAATGCACGGCAACAACGGAGGGGAAGGCGATGGACTCAGTGCTTTGGGTGGTGGCCCTCGGGGCGGTGGCGGCGGGCTTTGTGCAGGGCCTGTCGGGCTTTGGCTTTGGCATGGTGGCCATGTCGTTCTGGGCCTGGACGCTGGAGCCGCGCCTGGGCGCGGTGCTGACGGTGTGCGGCGCGCTCACCGGCCAGCTGGTGGCGGCGTTCTCGGTGCGCCGGGGTTTTGACAAGGCGCGGCTGCTGCCCTTCGTGCTGGGCGGGCTGGCGGGCATTCCGCTGGGGGTGGCCGTGCTGCCGCGTCTGGACATGGACGCCTTCAAGCTGGTGCTGGGCACACTGCTGGTGCTGTGGTGCCCGGCGATGCTCATGGCCAAGCAACTGCCGCGCATCACCCGCGGCGGCCGCGTGGCCGATGCGGTGGTCGGGATGGCCGGCGGGATGATGGGGGGCCTGGGCGGCTTCACGGGGGTGCTGCCCACGCTGTGGTGCACCCTGCGCGGCATGGACAAGGACGTGCAGCGCGCCATCATCCAGAACTTCAACCTGGCGATGCTGCTGGTGACCTTCGGCACCTACGCGGCCACGGGCCTCATCACCCGCGAGGCCCTGCCCCTGCTGGCCATCGTGGTCCCCGCCATGCTGGTGCCCACGCTGCTGGGCGCCCGGCTGTACCACGGCATCAGCGACGCGCGGTTCCGGCAGATCGTGCTGGGCATGCTCACGCTGTCGGGCGTGGCGATGCTGGTGGCGAGCGTGCCCCGGGTGCTGGCGCGGCTGACATAAGTCCACAATGGGCCGTCCGCTTTTGTGCCGGCCCTGTTCATGGATTCCTGCTCTCATTCACGCGAGGCGCTACATGCAGATGGAATACGTTACCGATCCGGTGGTCTGGCCGAAGCTCCGCTGCGAACATTGCGAACATTGCGGACATCGGCTCCGCCAGATGCGGGAAGATCTGACACCGGCGCAAAGCCTGGGAGTCTTCTTGTGCGGAGAACCCCTCGCCTGGCTTGTTGTGAGCCTGGGGGCCATCGTCGGCCTTGTTGCGGACGCTGTCGTGGTTCTATGTGTGGCTTGGGCCATCATTGTTCCCTCTGGCGTTTCGTGGCTGTACATGTCGCGCCTTCGTCGCGCGTCCTTTCTTTGCAGCAGCTGCGGGCACATTTGCGGGTACGCCGCCGCGAGGAGCGCAGGCGGTGGCGCGCGACGCCGCCCGAAGCCCTAACATGCTCCCCGGCACACGCCCTGTTGCACGCGGGCGTGGCTGCCGCACCAGGCTGCACGGCGCAGCTGCGGCTTCATCCACCGAGGAGACTTCATGACAACAACACATAACAAGACCCTGGTCCGCACTGCGGGCGCCGCCATGGCCCTGGCGTTGGCCGCCGCGCCGGCGCTGGCCGAGGTGTTCACCAAGGAAGAGCTGATCAAGGCCAACAAGGAAGCGGCCGGCGGAGGCAAGGGCACGCTGATCGGTGAGTACGCCTTCACCCGCGACAAGGCGCTCAAGGACCACGCCATCAAGGAGATCAGCTGGCTCACGCTGCAGCCGGGCGACTCCATCGGCTACCACAAGCACACGACCAACGAAGACACCTACATCATCGTCTCGGGTCGGGGCACTTTCCGCGACAAGGATGGCAAGGACGTGGCCGTGAAGCCGGGCGACGTGACCATCGTGCGCAAGGGCGAGTCGCATGGGCTCGTGAACACCGGCACGGAGCCGCTGGTGTTCGTGGATGTGATCGCCGAGCAGTGAGCGACGCCTGCGGGATCCCGCGGCGGCGTTGAGTCCGAAGGCCACAAAGGCGTTCTGCGGCCGTGCCCGCAGAACGCTTTTTTTTGATAGCTATTTGCGCTTTATGGAAGAGCGTTGTCGGCCTCTTTGCTGCAAAAATAGGTTGTCTCAGTCGCCCATCACCACACCCTCACGCCGCGGGTCGGCGCCGCCCATCCACAGCTTCTTGCCATGGGCGTTGCCCAGCGTGATGGCCTGCAACCCGCTCGTCATATTCATCTCACGCACCTCGGCGCCACGCGCGCGCAGGGCTTCCACCGTGGCGGGCGGGAAGCGTTTTTCCTCCAGCAGCGTGGGCCCGTTCATGGAGCCGAAGTTGGGCAGGTTGATGGCCTGCTGCGGCATCAGGCCCCAGTTGAGCACGCCGTACAGCGTCTTGGCGGTGTAGTGGATGATGGCCGCGCCGCCGGGGCTGCCGCCGCTCATCAGCAACTCGCCTGTGGCCTTGTCGAACACGAGCGTGGGTGCCATGGACGAGCGCGGGCGCTTGCCGGGCTGCACGCGGTTGGCGATTGGCTGGCCTTGGGCGTCGGCGGGGGCAAAGCTGAAGTCGGTGAGCTCGTTGTTGAGCAAAAACCCTTTGACCATCTGCCGCGCGCCGAACTGGTCTTCGATGGTGGTCGTCATGGCCACGGCATTGCCGAACGCGTCGACGATGCTGATGTGGCTGGTGCCGTACTCGGGCTGGTCGGGCATGGGCGCATAGCTGGTTTTCACAGCGCCGGGGTTGCCGGGCTGCGCCGCCTTCATGCTCTGCGCGCCGATGAGCTTGGCACGCTCGGCCAGGTAGGCCGGGGCGAGCAGGCTGCTCCAGCTGCCGGCAGGCGGCTGTACGAAGTCGGGGTCGCCCACGTACTGCGCGCGGTCGGCAAAGGCCAGGCGGGCGGCTTCGGTGTACAGGTGCAGCCAGTCGGCCGAGGGGAGGCCGTCCTGCAGCGGCTTGGCGGCGGCGTCGGTGTTCTTGAGGATGCCCAGGATCTGTCCGATGGCAATGGCACCCGAGCTGGGCGGCGGAAAGCCGCACACGCGGAAGTCTTTGCTGGCCACCTGGTAGTCGTGGCACAGCGCCTCGCGCTTCTTGGGCTGGTAGCCGGCCAGGTCGGCCATGCTGAGCTTGCCGGGGTTGGTGGGGTGTTTTTGCACCTTGTCGACGATGGCCTGGGCGATCTCGCCTTCGTGCAGGGCCTTGCTGCCTTCGGCGGCAATCTTGCGCAGCACGGCGGCCAGCTCGGGGTTGCGCAGGTTCACGCCCACGTCGCGGGCATCGCCATCGGCCTTGTAGAAGTAGGCGGCGGCCACCGGGTCCTTTTTGAGGTGCGGGTCCGCCGCCACCAGGGTGTTGAGCCGCGCGCTGATCTTGAATCCGCCCTCGGCCAGGGTGATGGCGGGCTGGAACAGCGTGGCCCAGGGCAGCTTGCCGTGCTGCTTGTGCGCCAGCTCCAGCATGAGAACGGTGCCGGGCACGCCGACCGAGCGGCCGCCCACCACGCCGTCGTAGAACGGCACGGGTTTGCCGTCGGCGCCGAGGAAGAGTTTCTCGTCTGCGGCAGCGGGCGCGGTCTCGCGGCCGTCATAGGCCTCCACGGTTTTTCCGGTGCTGTGCAGCAGGAAGGCGCCGCCACCGATGCCGCTTGACTGGGGCTCCACCAGCGTCAGCACCATCTGCACCGCGATGGCGGCATCGATGGCCGAGCCCCCGGCCTTGAGGATCTGGTAGCCCGCATCGGTCGCCAGCGGGTTGGCGGCCGCCACGGCGAACTTCTCGGTGGCCCAGCCGGGCTTTTCGGTGTAGCCCGATGAGCCTTCGGGCTGGGCCGGCACGGTGTAGGCGAACTGTGAGGGGGCGCTGGCGCAGCCTGCGATGGCGACCAGGGTGGTGAGGGCCGCAGTGGCGAGCCGTGTTCTGTTGAATGCGCGGGGAGAGGGCGTGGCGAGCGTTCTGGGCGTGGGTGCTTTTGACATGGCGGCTCCTTCGGTGCAAGAAGCGGCCATGGTAAGTCGCCTTCGCTGCGGGGCGCCGCAGCGTTACATCACGCTACAGGCTTTGAAAATATGAATGTTTTTGGCCTCTAGCGCTTGATGGAAAAGCGCTGGAAGCTATTAAAACAGGAGTAATTGCGCTGCGGGCGTGCGCTTAGACACGTACAGGGCCAGGCCGCTTGTCTTCCACCACAAACTGGGCGAGCGTGGTGGCGGTGCTGTCCACGCGCAGCGGGTCATCCAGCACGCGCAGGGTGGTGGTCCAACGCGCGGGCGTGATGTCGGCCAGGCCATAGCCGCGCTGGTCGCAGCGGGCCAGCAGCACGTGCGGGTTGTGCCGGACGATGGCATCCACCTTGTCCTGCGTGGTGCCCGAGCGCGAGCTGATGGAGGTGCCGCAGAACTCGCTGGCGATGACGGACGAATCGGGGCGGTCGGGATCGGCGTGCACGCGGCACACATAGTTCTGGTGGATGTCGCCGCCCAGCAGCACGGTGTTGCGCGGAGCATGCTGGCCCACGGCCTGCAGCAGGCGTGCGCGGGCGGTGGGGTAGCCGTCCCAGCTGTCGGTGGACGTGACGCCCGAGGGGTAGTGGCGTGGCGAAAACAGGGTTTGCTGCGCCAGCACGCTCCAGCGCGTGGTGTTCTGGTCGCGGGCGTCTGTGGCCAGGCCCGCGTGCAGCCACTGCTCTTGCGCCGTGCCCAGCAGTGTCCGGGCGGGGCTGGCCAGGTCGGCGCAGTCGGCGGCGCGCACGGCACCGGCGCTGGCGGATTGGGGCGAGCGGCAGGCCTGCCAGCTGCGGTACTGGCGGCTGTCCAGCAGGTGGATGTGGGCCAGACGCCCCCAGCGCAGTCGGCGGTACACCTGCAGGGCATCCCAGCGGGTGTCGGGGGATGGCCGGTTCAGGCTGGCGGCGCGCAGCGGCATGTTTTCGTAAAAGGCCTGCCAGGCGGCACCGCGCAGCGCCAGGAAGCTGGCGTCGTCGCCCCGGCCCGCATGCCCTGTGCTGGCGGCGTAGTCGTTTTGCACCTCGTGGTCGTCCCAGGTCACGGCCCAGGGGCAGGCGGCGTGGGCGGCCTGCAGGGCGAGGTCGCTTTTGTGCAGGGCGTAGCGGTCACGGAAGTCGGCCAGCGTGCTGGCCAGGCGCAGGCTGTGGGTACGGGCCAGGTCGGTGGTGTTCTTGGGCGTGGCGTACTCGTAGATGTAGTCGCCCAGGAACAGCACCAGGTCGGGCTGGTCGGCCACCAGATGGCGCCACGCGGCGTAGTGGCCGTGTTCCCAGCGCTGGCAGGATGCAAACGCCAGGCGCAGCGCGTCTGGCAGGTCACCGGGTGCCGGGGCCGTGCGCGTGCGGCCCACCGTGCTGATGGCATCGCCCAGCATGAAGCGGTAGTGGTACCAGCGGCCTGGTGCTAGGCCCTGCAGCTCCACATGCACGCTGTGGCCGAGCGTGGGCAGGGCGGTGGCTTCGCCTTTTTGCACGATCTGCGCAAAACGCACATCGTGCGCCACCTCCCACCGCACGGTGTGGGTGGCCTGCATCTGCGCCGGGTCGGCCAGCACCAGCCGCGTCCACAGCACCACACCGTCGGGCGCCGGGTCTCCACTGGCCACGCCCAACGCGAACGGGTTGGCGTGTAGCGACGGCGGGTTGCTCCACGCCCAGCGGGGCAAGGTGACGGCAGCGGCAGCCCAGGCGGCGTGCCGCAAAAAGATTCGTCGCTGCTCTTGTGTCATTGCGGCGGGCTGGATATATGCGCTGCGCTTAAAACGGGCGCAGTCCAGGCCAGCGGCCACCGCGCAAGGGCCACCCCGCCGCGCTGGTGGCGTCCCCCTCCCGAAGGAGAGGGGGAAGGCGCCGAAGGCGACTCAGGGGGTGTTTCATCACCCTATGCGGCCATGACGCGGTTTTTGCCCGATCGTTTGGCCAGGTACATCGCCTGGTCGGCACGGCGGATGGCATCGGCGCTGTCTTCGCTGTCGTGCAGCTGGGCGACCCCGGCGCTGAAGGTGATGAGCACCTTCTCGCTGCCCTGCAGGAAAAAGCGTGTGGTCAGCTCGCGTTGCAGCCGCGTCATGGCGGCCACGCCGCTTTCCGCCGGGGTGTCGGGTAGCACCAGCACGAATTCCTCGCCGCCATAGCGCGCCAGCAGATCCTGTGGCCGCATGACCTCGCGCGTGACCTGGGCCAGGTGCACCAGCGCGGCGTCCCCGCCCGAGTGGCCCAGGCGGTCGTTGATGGTCTTGAAATTGTCCACGTCCAGCAGCGCCAGGCACAGCGGCGAGCCCAGGCGGCGTGCGCGGGCAATTTCTCGCTCCATGGCTTCGTCCAGGCCCTTGCGGTTGAGCGAGCCCGTGAGCGGGTCGTGCCGGGCCTGGGCGCTGGCGCGGTCCAGCTCTTCTTGCAGTCTGGCGACTTCGGCGCGCTTGGCTTCGGTGCGTTCGCGCAGGTCGTGCAGTTCGTCGTGCGCCACGCGGCTGTCCAGCGCCATCGAGCGGGTGGCGGTCATCACTTCCTGCAGCACGGGGGCGATTTCTTCGAGGGTGTTGGCCTTGCCGATCAGGTCGGCGCAACGGGCCATCGTGCCCTGGTAGGTGGTGCTGGATGCGGTGATCTTGGCCAGGCGTTCGATGAACGTGGCCAGCATGTCCTTCATCTGCTCCTGCGCCTCGACCGTGCGGGCCTTGGCCTCGGTCTGCTTGAAGATCACGTCCTTGAGCCGGCGCTGCACATCGTCCAGGCGGCGCAGCGTGAGCGGCGGGGTGGAGGCGGCCATCAGTGCCTCGGCCTGGCCGTGCAGCCAGCGGTCTTCCACGCTGAGCACGGCGATGTTCTCGAACACCATGTGCAGCAACTCCAGCAGGCTGGAGCGGATGGCGGCCTGGTCTTCGGTGGCAAACGACAGCCGGTAGGTGAAGTTGCCCAGCATGAGCTGGACGGTGGAGATGGGCGGTGCGGGTTCTTTCAGAAAGGCGATGAGCTTTTCCGCCATCTCGATCACGCGGGCATCGTCCTCGCCCAGCGCGGGCATCGTGTTGTCGATGAGGCGGGCCAGCATCTGCGCAAACTCGTCCGGCAGGACGCCAGGGTTGGCGGTGCCCGGGGCATCTGCCGCTGTCTCTACTGGGGTGGCCGCCGCCGCCGCCGGGTTCAGCCCCAGGTTGGCGTAGCCGACCAGCACACTTTGTAGCGAAGTCCAGTCTTTGTTGTTGACGGCGCGCTCAAATTGCCCCAGCAGTCGCTTTTGTGCGGGGGTTTGGCCTGGCAACACCCTCAGGATGTGGTGCAGCGGGCCTTCCGGGAACGGCTGGGGGCTGCGGGTTCCTGAGATCTCGTCGTACAGCGCCAGGTAGTTGTCGGGCGTCGGGGGCAGACGGCGGGCGGTCAGCTGCTTGAGCGTCTCGCGCGCAATTTCGGAAGGTGGTCGGTCGGCCATGTACGGACACCAGTGTCGGGGGAAATCAGGAGGCACGAGTGTGACACAGCGGCTCGCACATTGCCCCACCTATTGGTGGGGGGCGCTGTGGATCGCACTGGCGCGGCGGCAGACCTGCAGGCGCCGTGGAATGGGCCTGGCCTGGCTACTGGCGTCCCCCGGGGATGACGCCGCAGCCGCTGCAGGGGATTCCTAGTTCACCATCACGAGCTTGCCCATCACCCCCCGCGAACCCATGTGGGCGTAGGCGGCGGGCAGTTCGGCCATGGGCATGGTGCGGTCGATCACGGGCTTGATCTTGCCCTGGGCGTACCACTGCGCCAGCTCGCCCATCATGGCGGCGTTGGCCTTGGGCTCGCGCTTGGCGAAGTCGCCCCAGAACACACCCACGATGGAGGCACCCTTGAGCAGTGCCAGGTTGAAGGGCAGGGCCGGGATGGGGCCGGACGCAAAACCCACCACCAGGTAGCGGCCACGCCAGGCGATGGAGCGGAAGGCGGGCTCGGCAAAGTCGCCGCCCACGGGGTCATAAATCACGTCGGGGCCCTTGCCGTCGGTGAGTGTTTTGATGGCGTCGCGCAGGTTGTCTTTGCTGTAGTTGATGGTGGCGTCCGCGCCGATGGAGGTGCACAGCGCACACTTTTCGTCGCTGGAGGCTGCTGCAATCACGCGCGCGCCCATCGCCTTGGCAATCTGGATGGCTGCTGTGCCCACGCCCCCGGCAGCGCCCAGCACCAGCACGGTTTCGCCGGCCTTGAGCTGTGCACGGTCTACCAGCGCATGGTGGGATGTGGCGTAGATCATGATGAACGCGGCGGCGTCCACATGCGAAAAACCGTCGGGCAGTGGCATGCACAGGGCCGCCGGGGCAAGGGTGTGGGTGCCAAAACCACCGGTGCCCGACAGGCAGGCCACGTTTTGGCCGACCTTGAGGTGGGTGACCCCATCGCCTACCGCCGCGACCACGCCTGCGTATTCAGAGCCGGGCACGAAGGGCAGCGGCGGTTTCATCTGGTACTTGTTCTGCACGATCAGCAGGTCCGGGAAGTTCAGGCTGGCGGCCTTGATCTCGATGAGCACCTCGCCCGCCTTGGGCGAGGGCGTGGGCAGTTCGGTCCAGGCCAGGGCGTCAACGCCGGTGGGGTTGGTGCAAAGCCAAGCGTGCATGGAAAAGTCTCCTGTCAATGTGGGCTGCATGATAGGCGGGGCAACCGGGCGCGCGATGTCCCACGAGCGACGGGGGCTGGCCGTGGGGCCAAGGCCGGACGCCCCACCTACAATCCGTTGCAAGCTCCACCGCAACCCATGAAAATTCTGATTTCCAACGACGACGGCTACCAGGCTCCGGGCATCGTTGCGCTGCACGATGCCTTGAAAACCCTTGATGGGGTGGAGGTGGAAGTGGTCGCGCCCGAGCACAACAACAGCGCCAAGTCCAATGCGTTGACGCTGCACTCGCCGCTGTATGTGCACAAGGCCTTCAACGGTTTTCGCTATGTGAACGGAACGCCAGCCGACTGCGTGCACATCGCCCTGACGGGGCTGCTGGGCTACCGGCCCGATCTGGTGGTGTCGGGTATCAACAATGGCGCCAACATGGGCGATGACACCATCTATTCGGGCACGGTGGGCGCGGCCATGGAGGGCTATCTGTTTGGCATTCCTGCCATTGCCTTCTCCCAGGTGGACAAGGGGTGGGGCGAGATCGAGGCCGCTGCGGCCAAGGCGCGCGAAATCGTTGCGCAGATGCTGGCGCAGAAGCTCGTGAACGAAACACCGTGGCTGCTGAACGTGAACATTCCCAACATGCCCCTCGACGCGCTGAAGCCCCTCAAGCTGTGCCGCCTGGGGCGCCGCCACGCGGCCGAGCGTGTGATCGTGCAGGAAAGCCCCCGGGGCGAGGCGATGTACTGGATCGGTGGCGCAGGGGCAGCCAAGGATGACGCGGAGGGCACGGATTTCCATGCCACGGCGCAGGGCCATGTGTCCATCACGCCGCTGAAGGTGGATCTGACCGACCACGACAACCTTGGCTACTGGGCGCAAACGGCGTCCCGGCTTGCGGCAGGGGCGGCTGGCGCCCCTGAGCTCTGATGCAGCGCCGCCCAGGATTTCCAGCCCGGTTGCCGGGGTCTGGACATGCTCCAGCCCGGACCGCGCCGGTGGCGACGCCCGCCCGCAATCCAGTGGCGGCAGCCCCGGTAGGCATCGGGTTGGACTCTGCGGCGGTCCGCGCGCGCATGGTGCAGAAACTGGCGGCTGGTGGTATCACGTCGGCGGCGGTGTTGCAGGCCATGGGCACTGTGGAGCGCCATCGTTTTGTGGACAGTGCCCTGGTCAATCAGGCGTACGAGGACACAAGCCTGCCGATTGGCCTCGGGCAGACCATCTCCAAACCCAATGTCGTTGCCCGCATGTGTGAATTGCTTTTGGGGGCTGAAGGTGCGCGCACCGGTGGGTTGGGGCGCGTGCTGGAGATCGGCACGGGCTGCGGCTACCAGGCCGCCGTGCTGAGCCACCTGGCACGCGAGGTCTACACGCTGGAGCGCCTGCGTGGCCTGCATGACAAGGCGCGCCACAATCTGCGCCCGTTTCGCCTGGCCAATGTTCATTTGCTGTTTGGTGACGGCATGTTGGGCTACGCCAAGGGCGCACCCTATGCAGCCATCATTGCCGCAGCTGGTGGCGATGCCGTGCCCCAGGCTTGGTGCGATCAATTGGCCGTTGGCGGCAGGCTGGTTGCACCCATGGCACTGGCGGGTGGGCAGCAGATGTTGCTTGTGATCGACAAAACTCCGCACGGATTGAAACAAAGCGTGCTGGAGCCTGTGCATTTTGTCCCTCTAAAATCGGGGATTGCCTGAAGGGAATTGCTTATGTTCGTATCGCGTGGTCTTGTGGTTGGGTTGACTGTGGCACTGGCGGGTTTTGCGCTCACCGGCTGCGGTACCCGGCTGAACAAGGCTCCAGTGGAAGACCGAGGCACATCCTCCTCCACACCTTCTTCTTCCGCACAACCCGGTGTGGTGGTTGGCGCCCCCGTCAAGCCGCTGCCTGGCGCCGAGAACGCTGGCAAACCAGGCTATTACACGGTCAAGCCAGGAGATACCCTTATCCGCATCGGGCTGGAATCTGGCCAGAGCTGGAAAGACATTGCGCGCTGGAACAGCCTCGACAATGCAAATCTGATCGAAGTCGGCCAGGTGCTGCGCGTGGCGCCGCCGGTAGCTGCTTCGCAGGCAGTCGCCTCGGACAGTGGCGTGGTAACGCGGCCTGTCACGTCCTCCACCGTGACGCCTGCAGCACCTGCCAGCACACCAGCGCCCGCTGCCAGCGCGGCCAAGCCTGCCACTTCGGCGGCCTCTGGCCCCGTGGTGGCAGTGGCACCCGCCACGCCTGCGGCTCCCCAGGCTGCAGCAGAAGATGACATGGCGTTTATCTGGCCAGCCCCAGGTTCGTTGATTGCCGGTTTTGACGAGGCGCGCAACAAGGGGTATGACATTGCTGGCAAGGCGGGGGACCCGGTCCTGGCCGCTGCCGATGGCCGTGTGGTGTATTCAGGGGCGGGGCTGCGCGGATATGGCAATCTTGTCATCCTCAAGCACAACAACACGTTTTTGACGGCGTACGCCCACAACCAGACCCTGCTTGTCAAGGAGGATCAGGCTGTGCGCAAGGGGCAAAAAATTGCCGAGATGGGTAGCACTGACGCCGACCGGGTCAAGCTGCACTTCGAGATTCGTCGCCAGGGCAAGCCTGTCGATCCGTCGCGTTACCTGCCTCCCCGTTGAATCCCGCTGTTGTGGCGCTACCGTCCGTGGGTGCAACCGGTGATGTGCAGGACCCGGTCCGAACCGTGGATGACCTGCTGAACGAAGAGTCGGAGGGGCTTGCGGAAGAATCGGGGAGCGAGCTTCGCTCCGCGCAGATCGGCGCCGGGCAACATGCCGCCCGGCTGGACCGGGCGCTCGCCGATCTGGTTCCCGAGTTCTCGCGCAGCTATCTGCAGCAGTTGCTGGCGCAGGGCCTGGTGAGCCTCAACGGCAAGCCGGTCACCAAGGTCGCTACCCGCGTAAAGGTGGGCGATCAGGTGGTGCTGGAAATGCGGCCCACCCTGCAAAGCCAGGCTTTCCGACCCGAGCCCATGGAGATCGAGGTCGTCCATGAGGACGCGCATCTGCTGGTAGTGAACAAACCAGCGGGCCTGGTGGTCCATCCAGCGCCCGGGAACTGGAGTGGCACCTTGCTCAACGGCCTGCTCGCCCGCGACGAAAAAGCACTGACCGTGCCGCGTGCCGGCATCGTCCACCGGCTCGACAAGGACACGAGCGGCTTGATGGTGGTGGCACGGGATCGCTCCACCATGGACGCGCTGGTCGCACTGATCGCGGAGCGCAAGGTGCAGCGCCAGTACCTGGCCCTGGCCCACGGCGCATGGTCAGGTCCCAAGAGCCGCACGGTGGATGCTCCCGTCGGCCGAGATCCACGCAACCGCCTGCGCATGGCTGTGGTGGACCTGGCGCTCCATGCGGGCAAGCTGGCGCGGACCGACGTGCGCTGGTTGGCTGGTTCGGACGAAGGCTGTTGGGTGCAATGCACGCTGCACACCGGGCGTACCCACCAGATACGGGTGCACATGGCATCCCTGAAGCACCCGCTGGTGGGGGACAGCCTCTATGGGGGCGCGCCGGTTGGCGCGATGCAGCGGCAGGCCCTTCACGCCTACCGCCTGGCTTTTGTGCATCCCGTCACGGGCGAGGCGCTGGAATTCCATGCGCCCGTGCCCGAAGACATGCGCCAGGCACTCTCCTTGTGGGGGCTGGGCTACAATGCGCCCTGACGGCCAGACTGGCCCCCCCAGCCCGTAGACGGAATCCCGCCGGGCTCTTGCGTCGCGCCAGCGCCCTTGCACAGCGCGCCATTGATTGCCCCCTGCTGTTGATGTGCCACCCGTTGCAACGCGTGGCACTTTTCCAGGAATCGCTGAACCATGAACACGGTGGATGCCAAACGGGTCCTCGAAACTGCGCTGATCTGCGCGCAGCAGCCTGTGCCCCTGCGCGAGCTGCGAGTGCTTTTTAATGATGCATTGGGGTCGGACACGCTCAAGGTGCTGCTGCAGGAGTTGCAGCTGGAATGGGCGCAGCGGGGTGTAGAGCTGGTTCAGGTGGCCACAGGGTGGCGCTTCCAGAGCCGTCCCGAAATGCGTGAATACCTTGACCGGTTGCACCCCGAAAAGCCTCCGCGCTATTCGAGGGCCACCATGGAGACACTGGCGATCATTGCGTATCGCCAGCCCGTAACACGGGGCGACATTGAGGACATCCGGGGGGTGACGGTCAATAGCCTGATCGTCAAGCAGTTGGAAGACCGTGGCTGGGTCGAGGTCATCGGGCACCGGGAAACGGTGGGGCGCCCGGCGCTGTTTGCAACCACCCGGCAGTTCCTGGATGACATGGGATTGCAGTCGCTGGATCAACTGCCGGTGCTCGACGACCCCTCAGGCAATGCGAACGTGTTGGAGGCAATGGCTGCTGCTGCGCAGGGAGTGATAGAGCCAGAGGCTGAGCTGGTGGCGATGGGCTCAGATGCCCAGTCACTTGAGTCTTCAGAGACTGTTGCTGCCAGTGGGCAGTGGCCGCAGGTGGACGATTTTTTTCAGAATGTGGAGACGGATCTCCGCGATGACGATGCCGATACCCCGGGTGGTATCCAGGGAAATACTTGATGAACGACTCGACCCCCGAAATTCCGGCTGATCTGCCGGAGGCTGATCCTTCAGCGGCTGCCGCAGCGCCCAAAAAGGTCGCTGCCAAACGTGCTCCGCGCAAGAAGAAGGCCGAGCCAGTGGACAACGTGGAAGCCGAGGGCGGCGCTGTTGCGGATCGGCGGGATGCTGCCACGGCACCAGCCCCGGGCGTCGAGTTGCTGTCCCGGTCTCTTCAGCAGAATGTGCCTGTGGATGCACTGGTTGTGGCCGAGCCTGCAACGGTTCAGGCAGGTGTTCCTGACGCGATGAACGCGCCAGGGCAAGGCGAGCGCCAGCACCGTGGGGACGCCAGGGGGCGGCAACCACGCGCTGAAGGGGTTGCTCGGGACAAGCGCAAAGCCGTTGTGCCCGCTGTGCAGGGTTATGAGTTTGAAGATGTGGTGTCGGGCCGCTTTGACGAGGACGATGCCTCTGCAGAGACGGTTCCCGCCAAGCGCGTGCTGTTGCCCCAGGTGGAAACTCCGAAGCTCCACAAGGTGCTGGCCCAGGCGGGGTTGGGCTCGCGTCTGGAGATGGAGCAGCTCATTCTGGAAGGTCGCATCTCGGTGAACAATGAGCCTGCCCATATCGGGCAGCGCATCCAGTTCGGCGACCAGGTCAAGGTCAATGGCAAACCCATCCGCTACCGCATCGACCCTCCTCCTGCGCGCGTGATTGCGTACCACAAGCCTGTGGGCGAAGTGGTGACCCACGACGATCCGCAGAACCGGCCCACCGTCTTTCGCAAGCTTCCCCGGCTCATGCAGGGCAAGTGGCAGTCGGTTGGACGTCTGGATCTGAATACCGAAGGCCTGCTGCTGTTTACCAGTTCGGGCGAGCTGGCCAACAAGCTGATGCATCCCCGTTTCGGGCTGGAGCGCGAATACGCCGTGCGTGTGCTCGGCGCCCTCAGCAACGAGGAGAAGCAGAAGTTGCTGGATGGTGTGCGGCTGGACGATGGCATGGCGTCGTTTGGTTCTATCGAGGACGGTGGCGGCGAAGGGTCCAACTGCTGGTACAGGGTCACCATTTCCGAAGGGCGCAATCGTGAGGTGCGTCGCATGCTCGAATCTGTGGGTCACGCGGTCAGCCGACTGATCCGTATCCGTTACGGTGCCATGGTTCTGCCGCGTGGACTCAAGCGTGGCGCCTGGCTGGAGCTTGACGAGGGTGATATCCGTGCCCTAGTACAGGCGGCTGGTGCGGGGCGCCCGGAGGCTGTTGAAGGCCGTCCGGACGAAGGTTCGGATGCTGCCGGCGGGCGGGGAGGTGGCAACAAGCGCAACCGTGGGCGCAGTGGCCCTCGTGTGGGTGATGGTCCGCGCCGCGACATGTCGCAGGGGGCATCGGGTGGTCCCCGTGGTCAGAAACCGCGCCGCGACGGAGGGCAGGGTTCCGACCGTGGTAGCGGTGGTGGTGACCGCCAGCGCGGAGCCGCACAACCCGACCCGATGAAAACATCGGTAGGCTATATCGGCATGGACAGTCTCTCGCGGCACCGCCAGGACAAGCGACGCCCCGGTGGGGGAGGCCCTCGTCGCGGAGGCGGGCGCTAAGCGCGCGTAGCGCAGGTCTCCCCGGTTAGAATCGAGGGCTTTGTCCGGTGGGCAAACGAAAATACAGCAACATCAATTCAGGAAATTACTATGGCAATCGAACGCACTCTCTCCATCATCAAGCCCGACGCAGTGGCCAAGAATGTTATCGGTCAGATCTATGCACGCTTTGAAGCGGCTGGCCTCAAGGTTGTAGCAGCGCGCATGGCCCACCTGTCGCGCCTGGAAGCCGAGCAGTTCTACGCAGTGCATAAAGCGCGTCCTTTCTTCAAGGACCTGGTGGACTTCATGATCTCCGGCCCTGTGATGATCCAGGCCCTGGAAGGCGAAAACGCGATTCTGAAGAATCGCGAACTCATGGGTGCTACGGACCCCAAGAAGGCAGAAGCTGGCACCATCCGCGCCGACTTCGCTGACAGCATCGATGCCAACGCAGTGCATGGCTCCGACGCGGCTGAAACGGCCCAGGCAGAAGTGGCTTTCTTCTTCCCAGGCCTGAACATCTACTCGCGCTGATATGGGTGTCCCCATGCCTGTTCCCGCAAACGTGGGAGACCTGCGCCATGGGGACGACTGCGTTCGGCCCACCCAGGGGGGAGCGCAGTGACGACCACCAACCTATTGGAATTTGACCTCGACGGTCTGGCGGCCTTCTGCCAGCAGTTGGGTGAAAAGCGGTTTCGCGCCACCCAGCTGTTCCGCTGGATTCATCAGCGCGGCGCCAGTGACTTTGACGCCATGAGCGACCTGGCCAAGGCCTTGCGCGACAAGCTCAAAGGCTGCGCTCGTGTCGAAGCCCTACCCGTCGTCTCCGAACATGTTTCCTCGGACGGCACGGTGAAGTGGCTGTTTGACGTGGGAGATGGGAATGCGGTCGAGGCTGTTTTCATTCCTGAGGATGACCGGGGAACCCTGTGCATTTCCTCGCAGGCCGGCTGTGCTGTGGGGTGTCGTTTTTGCTCCACGGGGCACCAGGGTTTCAGCAGGAATCTGACCACGGGTGAGATCATCGCCCAGCTTTGGTTTGCTGAACATTCCTTGCGTCAACGCCTCAAGTCCGAGGACCGCGTCATATCGAACGTGGTGATGATGGGGATGGGCGAGCCTCTGCAAAACTACTCGGCTCTCGTGCCTGCCTTGCGCACCATGTTGGATGACCACGGGTATGGTTTGTCGCGTCGGCGGGTGACCGTGTCCACGTCGGGCGTGGTTCCAATGATGGATCGCCTTTCCCAGGATTGTCCTGTGGCTCTGGCAGTGTCGCTGCACGCACCGAACGATCCGCTGCGCGATAACCTGGTGCCGCTGAATCGCAAGTACCCTATTGACGAATTGTTGGCTGCCTGCAATCGCTATCTAGCGCATGCGCCGCGTGACTTCATCACATTTGAGTACTGCATGCTCGACGGGGTCAATGATCAGGTGGAGCATGCGCGGCAGTTGATCGAATTGGTCAGGCCGGCCCGAGGGGAAGGGGTGCGCTGCAAATTCAACCTCATCCCTTTTAATCCTTTTCCTGCATCGGGGCTTTTGCGTTCGCCGCAGAGCCAGGTGTTGGCCTTTGCCAAAGTCTTGAGCGAAGCGGGTATTGTCACGACCGTGCGCAAGACTCGCGGGGATGATATCGACGCTGCTTGTGGCCAACTCGCGGGGGATGTCAAGGACCGCACGCGGGCTGCTGAGCGCATGGCAAAGCAGCGGACAATCGTGCTCAAACCGGTGACTTGATCAGCAAGCAATCGGCATACTTCAAGGAGGCTCTACATGGTGGGATTGATTGGACGCTGGCAGCAATGGGGCCGCTGGACGCTCACGGCATGTAGTGTGGCGGCCTGTGTGGCGGCACTTCAGGGGTGTGCTACCACCAATAATGGGATGCCTGCCGCCGATACCAATGCCGGATTGATTACTCCGTCCGACGAGCCAGAAACGAGGCGCCGCGCCCGCATACGCCTGGAGCTTGCTTCCAACTACTTCGAGAATGGCCAGACGGCCGTAGCGCTCGACGAAGTCAAACAGGCGTTGGTGGCCGATCCCACGTATGCCGATGCTTTCAATCTCCGCGGTCTCATTTACATGCGGTTGGGCGACCTTGTCCAGGCTGACGATAGTTTTCGCAGAGCATTGGCTTTGCGCGGGGGAGATCCCAATCTGCTGCACAACTATGGATGGTTGTTGTGCCAGCAGCAAAAATATGCGGAAGCGGATCAGCATTTTGCTCGGGCCCTCACCAGTCCGTCTTACACGGCGCGCAGCAAGACGTTGATGGCCCGAGGACTTTGCCAGTCGGGTGCTGGTCAGTTCGCGGAGGCTGAGCAGTCCATGCTGAAGGCCTATGAGCTGGATGCGGCGAATCCTGTGGTGGGTTACCACTTGGCGGCGCTTTTGTTGCGGCGCAATGAATTGACCCGGGCGCAGTTCTATATCCGGCGCCTCAACAATAGCCAGTTTGCCAACTCCGAGTCGTTGTGGTTGGGAATCAAGGTGGAGCGCACTTTGGGCGACTCCGTGGCCATGAAGCAACTGGCGGACCAGTTGCGCAAGCGTTTCCCGGATTCGCGGGAATTGGGTGCATTCGAGCGTGGGGCTTTCAATGAGTGAGGTTTTGGAGAGTGACGGGGCCACCGCGGGTGGGTTGCTGAGAGAGGCGCGGCAAGCATCTGGTATGCACATCGCTGCCCTGGCTGTGGCGCTGAAGGTACCTGTCAGCAAGCTGGAGGCGCTGGAGGCGGATAACTACGAAGCCTTGCCCGATACGGTGTTTGTGCGCGCGCTTGCTTCCAGCATGTGCAGGACGCTTAAGCTGGATCCCGCGCCGATTCTGTCACTGTTGCCGCAAAGTAAAAGCCCGCGCTTGGCAACTGACAGCGCAGGACTGAATGCTCCGGTAAAAGGGAGTATTGGGAAGTCGTCTTCCTCCTCGGCGTCCTTTTCGTCGGGATCAACCTCACGGTCTGTGACGGTGGTCGTTTTGGCATTGCTGGCGGGTGCGCTGGTCCTGGTCTTTTTCCCTCGGCCACAGGACGGTGCAACGAGTCCGTCTGCGGCATCTGCGCCCGCCAACCCTGCCGTTCATGTCGTCGAGCAGCAGGCGATCCCCCCCGTAGGGGGTGCTTCGGGTGCAGTATCCGCGGTTGCGGAGCGTGTGCCCGAAAGTCCTCAATCGCCGGCAGTGGGGCGCCCGGAACTGACACGCCCCGCCGCCGTTGCTCCGGTTGCCAACGACGTCGCCTCTGCCCCGGTTGTTGCCGCCAGTGCGGCCACCCCACCGGCAGGTGCGTTGGTGTTGCGCGCGCGCAGTGAATCCTGGGTGCAGGTACGGGACTCGGCAGGCGCTGTGGCGTTACAGCGCAATCTGGCGGCAGGTGAGTCGGTGTCGGTCGCTGGACAGATGCCCTTTGCTGTCGTCATCGGTCGTGCAGACGCAACGGAGGTGTTCGTGCGTGGAAAACCTTTTGACTTGACGACGGTTTCGCGTGAAAACGTAGCTCGCTTCGAGGTGAAATAGTGGAAAAGCTACCGTGTGAGATGGATCCCATTGCTATAGCGTCCCCTTTGCCTCGGCGGTCGCGCCAGGCCAGGATCGTATGGGGTTCGCGCGTGGTAACCGTGGGCGGGGACGCGCCGGTGCGTGTGCAGTCTATGACCAATACCGACACCGTGGATGCCATTGGTACGGCTATACAGGTGAAGGAGTTGGCACAGGCTGGCTCGGAGTTTGTCCGGATTACCGTGAACACCCCCGAGGCGGCGGCGGCAGTGCCTTACATCCGTGAACAGTTGGACCGGATGGGAGAAAGCGTGCCGTTGGTGGGAGATTTCCACTACAACGGACACCGGCTTCTCACCGAATTTCCTGACTGCGCGCAAGCTCTTTCCAAGTACCGCATCAATCCCGGCAACGTTGGCAAGGGCGACAAGCGGGATCGACAATTTGGTCAGATGATTGATGCGGCCATGCGCTGGAACAAGGCCGTGCGGATCGGAGTGAATTGGGGCAGTCTTGACCAGGATTTGCTGGTCAATTTGATGGACACCAACAGCCGTCGCGCCAAGCCTTGGGAGGCGCGCCAGGTCATGTACGAGGCGCTAATCACGTCAGCCATTGAGTCCGCCCATCGGGCGGAAAAAATGGGCCTGGATGGCAATCAGATCATCTTGTCCTGCAAGGTCAGTGGTGTGCAGGACCTGATTTCCGTGTACCGCGAACTTGCGCGTCGCTGTGACTACGCGTTGCACCTGGGACTCACCGAAGCAGGCATGGGCACAAAGGGCACAGTAGCGTCGGCTACCGCGTTGTCTGTGCTGTTGCAAGAGGGGATTGGCGACACCATCCGTGTATCTCTGACCCCCCAGCCTGGTGAAGCGCGCACCCAAGAGGTGGTGGTCGCCTCGGAGATATTGCAGGCATTGGGATTGCGTGTATTTGTCCCCAGTGTTACCGCGTGCCCAGGTTGTGGCCGTACCACCAGCACAACATTTCAGGACCTTGCCAAGCAGATCGACGATTTTCTGCGTGCCCAGATGCCTGTGTGGCGCGTTCGCTATCCCGGCGTCGAAAATTTACGCGTCGCAGTGATGGGATGCATCGTCAATGGCCCTGGAGAGAGCAAACACGCAGACATCGGCATCAGCCTCCCTGGCACGGGAGAGGCTCCTGCCGCGCCTGTGTTTATCGATGGCGAAAAGGCCATGACGCTGCGTGGTGACAACATTGCCAATGAGTTCCATCAAATTGTCGAGCAGTACATTGAGAAGCGCTTTGGCGCTGCCGTCGTGTCTGCGGCCTGAGTTTCGCTCGCCTTGCCTTTGATTGCTGCTCAGCTGCCTGCTGTGGCGGCAGCAATGCCTTTCCAAGAACTGCCAGATAGAGAAAAGAACAGTTGTGAGTAACGAAAAAAGCACTTTGGCGCCCAAGCCGGAAAAATTGGTCGCCGTGAAAGGCATGAACGATATCTTGCCTCCGGAATCTGCCCGCTGGGAGTGGCTGGAGTCAAAGGTCCGCGACCTCATGGCGCGCTATGCCTATCGCAATATCCGTACGCCGATCGTTGAACCTACGCCGCTCTTTGTGCGGGGGCTTGGGGAGGTCACCGATATTGTGGAAAAAGAGATGTACTCTTTTGAGGATCGTCTCAATGGTGAGCATCTCACTTTGCGTCCTGAGGCGACTGCCGGGGTTGTCCGAGCCGTCGCAGAGCATTCCATGCTGTATGACGGAGGCAAGCGCCTCTACTACATGGGGCCCATGTTCCGTCACGAGCGTCCGCAGCGGGGGCGGTACCGCCAGTTCCACCAGATTGGAGCTGAAGCGCTGGGTTTTCCTGGCGCCGAGGTCGACGCGGAATTGATCTTGCTCGCCCAGGCACTGTGGCGTGAACTGGGCTTGCAGAACGTGCGGCTGGAGCTAAACAGCCTGGGTGAGCCGCATGAACGCAAGGCCCACCGTGCTGCGCTGATTTCCTACCTGGAGCAGCATATGGATGTGTTGGATGAAGAGGCGCGCCGACGTTTGCACAGCAATCCGTTGCGCATTCTGGATACCAAGAATCCTGCTATGCAATCCATGGTGGAAGCTGCGCCTCGTTTGATCGATTTTTTGGGGCCTCAGTCACTCGCGCATTTCGATGCCGTCAAGTCCATCTTGAGCGCCAACGGAGTCTCCTGGACTGTCAATCCGCGGCTTGTTCGGGGCATGGACTACTACAACCTGACGGTTTTTGAATTCGTCACCGATCAGTTGGGCTCGCAGGGCACGATTTGCGGCGGCGGTCGCTATGACTACCTGATCGAGCAGATCGGTGGCAAGGCTGCGCCTGCGGTGGGATGGGCGCTGGGGGTTGAGCGTGTGCTTGAACTTCTCAAGGAACAAGCCAGTACGCTACCTGCCCTGTCGCCTGACGTTTATGCCGTGATTCCATCCGTGGCGGCTCTACCCGTGGCTGTGACCACCATCGAGCGGTTGCGGCAGCTTGGTGTCAGTGTACAAATGCACGCTGCGCCCGCTGGGGGTGAGGGCATGGGCAGCATGAAATCCCAATTCAAGAAGGCAGATGCGAGTGGCGCGCTTTACGCGCTGGTCTTCGGCGAAGATGAGCTGTCCCGTGGGATGGTTGTTGTCAAGTCATTGCGTGATGGTGTGGGCGCACAGTCCGACCACACTCTGGATTCCCTGGCCGAATGGGCGCCCACCCTACAATCCAACCGCTAAACAGAACACATTCCATGGCAAATCACCTCGATCTCGAAGAACAAGAGCAGCTTGATCAGCTCAAGCATTTCTGGAACACCTGGGGCACGCTGATCAGTTCGGTGCTGATTTTGGTAGCGGGCTCTTTGGTCGCTTGGAACGGATATCAATATTGGCAGAACCGGCAGGCGGGCCAAGCCGCAGCGCTCTATGACGCTGTGGAGGTGGCAGCCCGGGCAGGTGACCAAAATCGGATGGTGCAGGCGTTTGCTGACCTGAAGGCCAAGTACGCGGGCACGACCCAGGCCAGTCAGGCGGGGCTTGCGTTGGCCAAGACCATGGTGGATACAGGCAATGCCGATGGCGCCAAAGAGGCACTCGGTTGGGTGGCGACCCAGTCGGGAGATGATGGCCTTAAGGCCTTGGCCAAATTGCGCCTGGCCAGCGTGCTAATGGATCAAAAAAGCTACGACGAAGCACTCAAACAGCTGTCTGGCAGTGCTCCGCTGGAGTTTGATGCTGTGTTTGCAGATCGTAGAGGCGACATCTATCTTTTGCAGGAAAAACGTGCAGAAGCCATTGCTGAGTACGCCAAGGCCTATAAGTCTCTTGAAGACAGTGTTGAGTACCGTCGCCTTGTGGAGGTCAAGCTTGGGGCTTTGGGTGTCTCTCCCCAAGGTGTTGCGATGGCTGCCGCTGGATCCATAGACGGAGTGAAATAACCATGGCGTTCATTCGTGAAAACGAGGCGAAGTGCGGGTTGTTTGGGTTGCGATGCATTGTCTCGGGGGTCTTGGTGGCCACATTGGCAGGATGCTCGCTATGGAGCAGTGGCGCCGCCAAGCCTGTGCCTGCTGATCTGGGAGCCAATGTCGCAGTGCTTGGCGTGCGGCAGGCCTGGACCAACCGGATTGGCAGTGTTGCTGGCTTGCCCCTTGATATCCACACGGCAGGCAATGTCGTTACTGTCGCATCTTCCGATGGGATTGTGGCTGCGATCGATGCCCGCACCGGCGGGGATGTATGGCGCGCGGCTCTGGCGGAGCCGTTGTCTGCGGGGGTTGGAAGTGACGGCAAGTCGGCCGCAGTTGTTTCCCGCAGCAATGCGCTGATCGTTTTGGATGCTGGCCGTGAGCGGTGGCGCCAGTCACTGGCTGCGCAAGTATTCACTCCTCCCCTTGTCGCTGGCGGACGCGTATTTGTACTCTCGGCCGATCGTTCCTTGGCGGCCTTCGATGCTGCGACGGGGCACAAACTCTGGAGCCAGCAGCGCTCTGGAGATCCCTTGATTTTGCGTCAGGCAGGCGTTCTTCTGGCGGTTGGCGATACGTTGGTGGCGGGTTTTGCCGGCCGTATCGTGGGCTTGAATCCAGACAATGGCAGTGTGCGCTGGGAAGCTCCGTTGGCCAGTTCGCGCGGTACCAACGATGTTGAGCGTTTGGTAGAGCTGGTCGGGCGTACCAGCAGAGTGGGCGATTCCATCTGTGCGCGTGCATTTCAGACAGCTGTGGGTTGTGTCAATGCTGCCAGGGGTTCGGTGGCTTGGGCGCAGCCGGCCAATGGTCCCGATGGTGTGCATGGTGATGGGGAGGCCCTGTTCGGTGCAGAGAGCAATGGCACGGTGGTTGGGTGGCGCCGCAGCGATGGTTCGCGTCTATGGACGACTGACAGGCTCAAGCACCGCAAACTGACGGCGCCTCTGCTGCTAGGGCGCTCGGTGGTGATTGGGGACGACGCAGGCCTCGTTCATCTGCTATCCCGTACGGATGGTTCTCCGCTCAACCGCATGGCCACGGATGGTTCAGGTATTGCCGCAGCACCCGCTGTGGCCGCCGATACGTTGGTAGTGGTTACTCGCAATGGTGGTGTCTACGGATTCCGTCCAGATTGATGGATTTTATTTAATGAAGCCAGTTATCGCCCTCGTGGGGCGTCCGAATGTCGGCAAGTCCACGCTCTTCAACCGCCTGACCAAGTCCCGCGACGCCATTGTTGCGGATTTCGCAGGGCTTACGCGTGACCGGCATTACGGTAATGGCAAGCAAGGTAAGCACGAATACATCGTTATCGATACAGGGGGTTTTGAGCCTGATGCGTCGAGTGGTATCTACAAGGAAATGGCCAAGCAGACTCAGCAGGCTGTCGCCGAAGCCGATGTGGTCATTTTTGTAGTAGATGCCCGTGCGGGCGTGTCAGCACAAGATCATGACATTGCGAATTATTTGCGCCGTCTTGGCAAGCCTTGTGTTCTCGTTGCCAACAAGGCAGAAGGCATGCTTGAAGGCGTGCAACTCGCCGAGTTCTATGAGTTGGGTCTGGGTGAGGTCTATCCGGTTTCTGCGGCGCATGGACAAGGTATACGGAGCTTGGTGGATATTGCCCTTGAGCCCCTACAGCTTCCTGAGCCCGATGACTCCGATGGCGGTCCTGACAAGGGCATCATCAAGCTTGCTGTTGCGGGGCGACCGAATGTTGGTAAATCGACCCTGATCAACACGTGGTTGGGCGAGGAGCGCTTGGTTGCGTTCGACATGCCGGGCACGACCCGGGACGCCATTACCGTACCATTTGAGCGCAATGGTCAACGCTTTGAACTGGTGGACACGGCAGGGTTGCGACGCAAGGGGAAGGTTTTTGAGGCGATCGAAAAGTTCTCGGTCGTCAAGACGCTTCAAGCTATTGAGTCGGCCAATGTGGTTCTGCTATTGCTCGACGCGACCCAGGGCGTCACGGACCAAGATGCGCACATCGCGGGATACATCCTTGAGAGTGGCAGGGCGGTGGTTGTTGCTGTGAACAAATGGGATGCGGTCGATGACTACCAGCGCCAGTTGCTGGAGCGGTCTATCGAGACCCGGCTCGCATTTCTGAAGTTCGCATCCTTGCATTTCATTTCGGCCAAAAAACGCCAGGGCCTGGGGCCGCTCTGGACGTCCATTGCGCAGGCGCACAAAGCGGCGACCTGCAAGATGTCGACCCCGATATTGACACGTCTGCTGTTGGAAGCGGTGCAATTCCAGAGCCCCAAACGGGCGGGCATGTTCCGGCCGAAATTGCGATACGCGCACCAGGGTGGCATGAATCCTCCGGTCATCGTTGTCCATGGCAATTCGCTGGAGCATGTCACCGATGCTTACAAGCGTTTTCTGGAAGGTCGTTTCCGAAAAGAGTTTGATTTGGTGGGTACGCCGCTGCGAATAGAGATGAAGACCTCGCACAATCCCTTTGCAGACAAGGACGACGACTGATTCAAAGGTCAAAGGCTCGATCCTTGAAGGGCCATGCGTCCTGAGTCTGGAGCGTGTCTCAGGCTGTGGTAAGGTGCTGGTTTACAACAACATTTTTGAACACGGAGAATATCGTGAGCAATAAAGGCCAACTTTTGCAAGACCCCTTCCTCAACGCCTTGCGTCGGGAGCATGTTCCTGTTTCTATCTATCTCGTGAACGGAATCAAGCTGCAGGGGCAGATCGAGTCGTTTGACCAATACGTCGTGTTGCTGCGCAATACGGTGACCCAGATGGTCTACAAGCACGCCATTTCTACAATCGTGCCAGGTCGCGCGGTCAATTTTTCCACTGCCGATACTTCTGATGCAGATAGCAACAACGCTTAAGTTGTTGTTCCTGAATCCGTCTTCGCCTCTTGTCCTGATCGGGCTAGAGGGCAAACTCCTTTGCATTCGATGACCTCTTCATCGGTAGACGGTACTCCGGTATTGCTCGTGGGGGTTGACTTTGGTCTTCCGCACTTCGATGGTGATCTTGAGGAATTGGGGTTGCTTGCGCAGACAGCTGGCATGAAACCTGTTGGCCGCTTGACTTGCAAGCGGAAAGCTCCGGATGCTGCCTTATTCGTTGGTAGTGGCAAAGCGGATGAAATTCGTACTCTGGCGCAGATGCACGGTGCGGTGGAAGTTCTGTTCGATCAGTCCCTCAGTCCGGCACAGCAGCGAAATCTGGAGCGTCACTTAGAGCTTCCAGTCAATGACCGCACGTTGCTGATTCTGGAAATTTTTGCCCAGCGCGCCCGCAGTCATGAAGGCAAGCTCCAGGTGGAGCTTGCGAGATTGCAGTATCTCAGTACCCGTCTTGTACGTCGTTGGTCGCATTTGGAGCGCCAAACGGGTGGGATTGGGGCGCGTGGCGGTCCCGGCGAGAAGCAGATTGAGCTGGATCGCCGGATGATCAGTGATGCAGTCAAGCGTACCCGTGACCGCCTGGTGAAGGTCAAGCGTCAGCGGTCCACGCAGCGGAGGCAGCGCGAGCGACGTGATACCTTCAACATTTCATTGGTGGGCTACACCAATGCAGGTAAGTCCACACTCTTCAATGCACTGGTGAAGGCGAGAGCCTACGCTGCAGACCAGTTGTTTGCGACACTGGATACCACGACACGGCAACTCTATTTGGGTGATGCCGGGCGATCGGTCTCACTGTCCGATACCGTGGGATTTATCCGGGATTTGCCTCACGGCTTGGTGGATGCGTTCCAGGCAACGCTGCAAGAGGCCATTGATGCGGATCTACTGCTTCATGTCGTGGATGCATCCAATCCGGGCTTTCCGGAGCAGATGGCTCAGGTCCAAAAAGTATTGCACGAGATCGGGGCGGCTGACATTCCCCAAATACTGGTGTTCAACAAGCTGGACTCACTGGAGGCCGAGCAGCGCCCGCCGCTTCTTGAGGACCAGTATGACGTCGATGGTCAGTTGTTTCCGCGCCTGTTTGTGAGCGCACGTTCTGGCGAGGGATTGGGTACGCTGCGCCAAGCGCTCTCATCCCGAGTCGTTGCTGTCCAGGAGCGCATGACCCCTGAAGCCGCCATTGAATTGCCAGGGACCGTGCCCTGATTGGGCACAATGCCAGCATTACCAATGCCATACAGAGAACCAGAGACTTTGCGCATGAATTTCCAAAATCGCACCCTACGCTGGGCATCGTTGCCAGAACGCATTCGGGGCATGTTCAATCTGAATGACCCTCGCTGGGGGCGCGGCGAGGACAACAAGACTGACGATGGCGGACGACCGGATGAGCGGCCTGCTACACCCCCACCGGCCGGCAATCGGGGCAACGACCAGCGGCCGAACAATGGGCAACCGCCGGACCTGGATGAACTTTGGCGTGACCTGAACAAGAAGCTCGGAGGCTTCTTTGGTTCCAAGAACGGCGGTGGTCGAGGGCCAGGCAACGGCGGTAGTTCTGGTGGCGGATTTCAGCCGGATATGAAGAGCGCAGGCGTGGGCGTGGGGCTGATCGCAGGGATCGTCTTCGTCATCTGGATGGGGACAGGTTTTTTCATCGTCCAGGAAGGCCAACAGGCCGTCATTACTCAGTTCGGCAAGTACAAAAGCACGGTGGGGGCGGGGTTCAACTGGCGCCTGCCTTACCCCATTGAGCGCCACGAACTGGTCTTTGTGACCCAGATACGGTCCGCAGATGTTGGGCGTGACAGCATCATCAAGAGCACGGGGTTGCGGGAGTCGGCCATGCTCACGGAAGATGAGAATATCGTAGAGATCAAATTTGCCGTTCAGTATCGCTTGAGTGACGCCCGCGCTTGGCTGTTTGAAAGCAAGAACCCGACGGATGCCGTGGTTCAGGCGGCGGAGACGGCAGTTCGCGAAGTGGTTGGAAAGATGCGCATGGATACGGCGTTGGCCGAAGAGCGTGATCAGATTGCACCGCGTGTTCGTACTCTCATGCAAACCATCCTGGATCGCTACAAGGTGGGCGTGGAGGTGGTCGGTATCAATCTGCAGCAAGGTGGGGTGCGCCCCCCAGAGCAGGTGCAGGCCTCCTTTGACGATGTACTCAAAGCGGGCCAGGAGCGCGAGCGGGCCAAGAATGAAGCCCAAGCGTACGCGAATGACGTTATCCCTCGGGCCGTGGGTTCTGCATCGCGCCTGAACGAAGAGGCAGCAGCCTACAAGGCGCGGATTGTTGCCCAGGCGCAAGGTGATGCGCAGCGATTTTCTTCCATCCTTGCGGAGTACCAGAAGTCGCCGCAGGTGACCCGTGACCGCATGTACCTGGAGACCATGCAGCAGATTTATGGCAGCGTGACCAAGGTGCTAGTTGAATCGAGACAGGGGTCCAACCTGTTGTATTTGCCACTGGACAAGATCATGCAAAGTGTCGCCAGCGGAGGAGGGGCTTCTGATGCCCCTGCCGCGAGCACTACGGCTCCTGTGGCGGCACCGGCGGTGCCTTCGTCTACTTTCTCTAATGACCCCCGAGCGCGTGACAGCAGTCGTACACGTGATCGTGAATCTCGCTAGGAGCAGCTCGTGAACAGAGTCGGATTTATTGCATCGACCCTCCTGGTGGTACTGGCCCTCATGAGTTCCATGCTTTTTGTGGTGGATCAGCGCCAATTTGGTGTGTTGTATGCGTTGGGGCAGATCAAGGAAGTGATCACCGAGCCGGGTTTGAATTTCAAGCTGCCACCACCCTTCCAGAATGTGTCATACATCGACAAACGCCTTCTGACGCTGGACAGCAGCGATACGGAACCTATGCTGACAGCGGAGAAGCAGCGTGTGGTGATTGATTGGTATGTGCGTTGGCGGATCTCTGAGCCTACGGAGTACATCCGCAATGTCGGTCTGGACGAAAGTGCTGGCGCGATGCAGTTGAACCGAGTTGTCCGCAATGCATTCCAAGAAGAGATCAACAAGCGCACCGTCAAGGAATTGCTTTCCCTCAAGCGGGAAGCATTGATGGCGGATGTGAAGCGTGAGGTGCTGGAGACGGTCCGTGGTGCCAAGCCTTGGGGTGTCGATGTTGTGGATGTACGCATTACCCGCGTCGACTACGTGGAGGCGATTACGGAATCGGTGTATCGGCGCATGGAAGCTGAACGCAAACGGGTGGCCAATGAGTTGCGCTCCACGGGGGCGGCAGAGGGTGAAAAAATCCGTGCTGATGCGGATCGCCAGCGTGAAATCACGATCGCCAATGCCTATCGAGATGCTCAGAAGATCAAAGGTGAGGGCGACGCCGAAGCTGCGCGCATTTACGCAGAGGCTTTTGGCCGCGACCCACAGTTTGCGCAGTTCTACCGGAGTCTGGAAGCCTATAAGTCCAGCTTCAACAAGAAAAGCGATGTGATGGTTCTTGACCCATCTTCGTCGGAGTTTTTCAAGACTTTCCGAGGTGGTAATTCAGTGGCTGTACCTGCCGCACCTCGCAGGTAGATCTTGGGCCCGTCGTCGAAGGCCGGCCGCATTGACTTCTGAAAACCTATGGACAGCACTGGCGCTGGTTCTGGTGATTGAGGGGTTATTGCCTTTCTTTTCACCCCAGAGTTGGCGACGCGCTGTTGCCCAGATTTTGCTGCTGCGGGACGGCCAGGTTCGATTTTTCGCCTTGTTGGCAATCGTCGCTGGTGTGTTGATGCTCTGGCTTTGACCAGCGCATGAGCCGATGGTGGATGGAGTCTCTCGGGACTTCTCTCCGCTCCCGGTAGAATCACGGTTTTAACAGCCCCCCTTTTTCTCCATGTCTGCTTGGGTCCTTCCGGATCACATTGCCGATGTCTTGCCGTCCGAAGCGCGGCACATCGAAGAATTGCGTCGCGGGCTGCTTGATACAGCCCGTTGTTACGGCTATGAGCTGGTCATGCCTCCTTTGCTAGAGCATCTTGAATCTCTGCTGACAGGCACTGGCGAGGCGCTCGATCTCCAGACCTTCAAGCTGGTGGACCAGCTCTCCGGGCGATCCATGGGGCTCAGAGCGGACACCACCCCCCAAGTGGCTCGTATCGATGCGCATCTGCTCAACCGCAAAGGGGTCACCCGCCTTTGCTATTGCGGCCCGGTGCTGCACACACGGCCAGATCGTCCCCATGCGACCCGCGAACCGCTTCAGTTTGGCGCGGAGATCTACGGGCATGCCGGACTGGAGGCTGATCTTGAGGCATTGCAGTTGGCCCGAGAATGTTTGCGCATTGCCAATGTGCACAACACCACAATTGACCTGGCGGATGTGCGGATCGTCCGAATTCTTCTGGCGGGCGTGCCGTTGAACCCCCAGATCCTGAGTGGTATCCATGCCGCACTTGCGGCCAAGGATGCGGCTGAATTGGCGGCCTTGACCCGCGATTTTCCCCCTGAATCTCGTGAAGGTTTGTTGGCTCTGCTTCAGCTCTATGGAGATCAGGGCGTACTGGTTGAGGCTCAAAAATCTCTCCAGCGCTTTCCTGGAATATCTCAAGTGCTATCAAATTTGAAATGGCTTGCCTCCCGCTTAGAAGGGGCTGCTGTTACTTTCGATCTGGCTGATCTGCGTGGCTATGCGTATTACAGTGGCGCGCGTTTTGCGATCTATGCCCCGGGTGCAAGCGACGCGCTCGTCCGTGGCGGTCGCTATGACGAGGTGGGCGCAGTGTTCGGTCGGACCCGTCCAGCGGCGGGATTCAGTTTGGACATCAAGCAGGTGGTGGGTGTGGTCTCGCCGCGTGCGCTAAAGGCTGCCATCCGCGCCCCCTGGGGGGAGGCCGATGACGTGAATGCCGCAATCGCCGAGCTGCGCAAGGCCGGTGAGACGGTGGTTTGCGTTCTGCCGGGACATGGGAGCGAAGTGGATGAGTTTCACTGCGACAGGGAACTGGTGCAGGTTGCGGGCCAATGGGTCGTGCAGGCTGTTTGAGCAATTGTCAATTGAATTGGGTTTGAGATGAAAGCAACCAAAGGTCGCAACGTAGTGGTAGTCGGAACCCAGTGGGGCGACGAGGGCAAAGGCAAGCTGGTTGACTGGCTGACTGAAAGTGCACAAGGTGTTGTCCGTTTTCAGGGCGGGCACAACGCGGGCCACACATTGGTTATCAATGGGGTGAAGACGGCGCTGCATTTGATCCCCAGCGGCATCATGCGCCCTGGCGTCAAGTGCTATATCGGCAATGGCGTAGTTTTGTCGGCTGCCAAGCTGTTCGAGGAAATCGAAGGGTTGGAGAAAGCAGGTGTTGAGGTCCGCTCGCGCCTGCGTATCAGCGAGGCCTGCCCCTTGATTCTTCCATTCCATGCTGCCATTGATGTGGCGCGCGAAGCTGCCCGTGAACAGGGCGGTACGGAGAAAATTGGAACAACCGGACGAGGGATTGGCCCTGCGTACGAGGACAAGATTGCCCGCCGTGCCTTGCGCGTCCAAGACTTGAAGTACCCAGAGCGGTTTGCAGCCAAGCTGCGTGAATTGCTGGATCTCCACAACCACATCCTTACGACCTACCTGCGCTCTGGCTCCTTCATGTTTGGTGATGCCCTCAAGCCTTACATTGAGGGCGGTGAAGTCCAATTCGACGTGGTCTACGCAGAGGCGATGCGCCATGCAGAGTTGCTCAAGCCCATGATGGCGGATGTGTCGCGTGAACTCAACGACGCCCATCGCGATGGCGCCAATCTCCTGTTTGAAGGTGCGCAAGGCACGCTGCTGGATGTGGATCATGGGACCTATCCCTATGTCACGTCCAGCAATTGTGTTGCCGGAAACGCAGCGGCAGGGTCGGGTGTTGGGCCAGGGATGTTGCATTACATCTTGGGCATTACCAAGGCGTATTGCACCCGCGTAGGCGGAGGTCCTTTCCCGACGGAGCTTGATTGGGAAGTTCCGGGAACGCCTGGATATCACATGAGCACCGTGGGCGCAGAGAAGGGGGTGACCACTGGGCGTAGCCGTCGATGCGGCTGGTTTGACGCTGCGTTGCTCAAGCGTAGCGCTCAAGTCAACGGTCTCTCTGGTTTGTGCATTACCAAGTTGGATGTTCTGGACGGTCTCGAAGAGTTGTTGCTTTGTACGGGCTATGAACTCGACGGGGAGCAGATTGATCTCCTGCCCATGGGTGCGGAAGACATTGCGCGGTGCAAGCCGATCTATGAGACCTTGTCCGGCTGGAGTGAGTCCACCGTGGGTGTGACGGACTACGCTAAGTTGCCACAGAGCGCTCGCCGCTATCTGGAGCGCATTGAGCAGGTTACGGGTGTGCCGATCGACATGATCTCTACCAGCCCCGACCGCGACCACACCATCATGATGCGTCACCCTTATGTCGCGGGCTAGTGGTTTACCGATGCCACTGACTCACGAGCCCGCACCTATCTATCCAGGAGCCATTTCATGTTGACCGAAGACGGCAAGCACCTTTATGTCAGCTATGACGAGTACCACAGTCTCATCGAGAAGCT
The DNA here is from genome assembly GCF_001428965.1 of Acidovorax sp. Root275. NCBI lineage: Bacteria > Pseudomonadati > Pseudomonadota > Betaproteobacteria > Burkholderiales > Comamonadaceae > Acidovorax > Acidovorax sp. Root275. The sequence continues at coordinate 1,115,544 of NZ_LMJH01000008.1, forward strand.
GGCACTGAAGGTGCATCAATCGGGTTGGGCGTTCGACACGATCCTTTGCCTTGCACGCGGGGGGTTGCGTCCAGGGGATATTCTGAGTCGCATCTTTGACAAGCCTCTGGCCATCATGTCCACGAGTTCTTACCGTGCAGAGGCCGGAACCGTGCAGGGACATCTCGATATTGCGCGTTTCATAACAACGCCCAAGGGTGAAATTGCCGGCAAGGTACTGTTGGTAGATGACCTTGCGGACTCTGGGCACACCTTGCATGCGGTGATCAGCATGCTGAAGACCAACTATGCTCCGATCACTGAGTTGCGCAGCGCCGTGATTTGGACCAAGGGCTTGTCGACATTCACTCCGGACTATTCGGTGGAATTTTTGCCGACCAATCCCTGGATTCATCAGCCGTTCGAAGGCTACGACAGCCTTAGCCCGGAGAAGTTGTTGGAGAAGTGGCGGGTGTAGAGGGGTGGTCAAGGATGGTTGTCCTATAGGTGAATCTAAAAATTTCCTCCCATCTTTCTTGCCGCCCCTAAAACTAGTGCTATAGTCGAGGGCTTCGCTAC
>NZ_LMJH01000009.1:0-316238 GCF_001428965.1 Acidovorax sp. Root275
CCCTGCATTTCTGCAGAACCGCCTCAGTAGCGAAGCCCTCGACTATAGCACTAGTTTTAGGGGGTTAAAAAGATCTGGCTGCAAAAATCCAGAAGGCTATGGGGCAGAGGCTGTCATTGCAGCCTCCAGGGCATCGATGAACAAGGAAGCGACATCGCACCCCGTCTGGTCAAAGATCTCCTGAAAGCAGGTTGGGCTGGTGACATTGATCTCGGTGACGCAGTCGCCGATCACATCCACTCCTGCCAACAGCAGGCCCCGCGCCTGCAGCACTGGCCCCAATGCGTTGCCGATCTCCCAGTCCCGCGCCGAAAGCGGCTTCGCCACGCCCTTGCCCCCTGCAGCCAGATTGCCCCGCACCTCACTGCCTTGTGGGATGCGCGCCAGGCAAAAGGACACCGGTTTTCCGCCAATGATGAGAACGCGCTTGTCCCCTTCGGTGATCTCAGGCAAGAACTTTTGAACCATGACGCTCTGCGCGCCGTGGCGGTTCAGGGTTTCGGTGATGCTTCCCAAGTTGAGCCCATCCGGGCCCACGCGGAAGATTCCCATGCCGCCCATGCCGTCGAGCGGCTTGAGAATAATGTCCCCGTGCTCCGCATGAAAACGCTGGATGTCTGCGGCATCCCGTGTCACCAGGGTGGGGCCGATGAATTCCGGGAACTCCATGATCGCCAGTTTCTCCGGATGATCGCGAAGCGCCCGGGGCTTGTTGAACACACGGGCGCCGTCGCGCTCGGCCTGCTCCAGCAGATGTGTGGCATAGAAATACTCGCTGTCAAAAGGCGGGTCCTTGCGCATCAGCACCGCATCGAACCCCGCCAGGGGCGCACTGTGCACGGGCTGCGCGGTGTACCACTGCACCGGGTCTCCCGTCAGTTGGATGTCGCACACGCGGGCCGTCACCTTGCTGCCACGCTGCCAGGTGATGTGTTGCGGCTCGCACACCGACAGGGTATGTCCGCGCCGCTGGGCCTCGCGCATCATGGCGAAGGTCGTGTCCTTGTAGATCTTGAAGCTTTGCAGGGGATCGGCAATGAAGAGCAATTTCATGGTGTCGGGTCAGAAAGGTGCGCAGGCGCTGCCAATGGCAGATCACTTGCTGACAAAGAAAGAGATTTGGGTGCGGCGCATGCAAGGCGCCACGTGCCTCACGCTGGTGAACGCCTGTACTGTTGCACAAATAGCGCAAAGCTGCCGGCGACCACGCCCCAGAAGGCCGATCCGACTCCGGCGATCACGACCCCGCTGAGGGTCACCAGAAACGTAACCAATGCGGCCTCACGGTGCGACTCGTCGCGCAGGGCTACCGCCAGGCCATTGCCAATCGTGCCCAGCAAGGCAAGCCCCGCGATCGCCACCACCAGTTCCTTGGGAAACGCTGTCAGCAAACCCGTGATCACCGCGCCAAACAAGCCAATCGCTATATATAAGGCACCACAGCACACGGCTGCCACATAACGCCGACGGCGGTCCTCATGTGCCTCGGGGCCCATGCACATCGCGGCGGTGATAGCGCTGAAATTCAGCGCGAAGGCGCCAAACGGCGCCAGGACCAGGGTGGCGAGTCCCGTCAGCGTAATCAGGCGGGAGACAGGAAGGTCGTAGCCCGAGGCGCGGATCACCGCCACCCCGGGCAGGTTCTGCGACGCCATCGTGACCACAAAAAGGGGGATGGCCAGGCTGATGGTGGCGGCAAGACTGAACTGAGGGGCCGTGAATACCGGCATGGCCAGCTCCAGGTGTACGGCGGACCATGCCATCTGTCCTTGCAGGGCCACGAACACCACGGCCACCGCCAGCGTGATGACCACGGCATAGCGTGCGGCGAACTTGCGCGAGAACAGGTACACGACCAACATGGTCAACACGAGCGGCAATGCCGTCTGGGCAGCGGCAAACGCCTGCAGGCCGAAGCGCGCCAGCACACCGGCCAGCAAGGCGGCAGCGATCTCCATGGGGATGCGGCCCATCGCGCGCTCGAACCAGCGTGTCACGCCCACCAGGATGATGAGTGCAGCACTGACCATGAAAGCCCCCACCGCTTCGCCCATGTGGAAGCCACCCGCCAGGCCGGCGGTGGCCAGCACGGCCGCACCGGGCGTGGACCAGGCCACCATGACGGGCTGGCGCAGAACGAGCGAAGGCACCAGGGAGCACAAGCCCATGCCCAGACCCAGCGCCCACATCCAGGATGTGACCTGAGCCGGGGTGGCACCAAACGCCTGTGCGGCCTGGAACACGATGGCCACCGAGCTCGTGAAGCCCACCAGCACTGCCACGAACCCCGCAGTGAACGCCGACAGGCTCAAGTCTTTAAAAAATTGCATGGACGGGATTCTGGCACCGCGCCACCGCAGGCCACCCAGTGCATGCCTCGCGAAGCAAACATCCGAATTGCTACATATTTAATAGCAAATAACGCTTTATAGATAAGCGCCAGGCCTCAAAAGCCCACTAACTCTCTCAGATCTCGATCTTGGACCCGAGTTCGACCACGGCGTTGTTGGGCAGGTGCAGGAAGTCCGCAGCGCCGCTCGCGTTGTGGTGCATCTGGGCGAACAGCTTCTCGCGCCAAGGGGCCATGCCACCACCCATGGTGGGGATGACCGTATCGCGCGAGAGGAAATAGCTGGTGGTCATGGGCTCCAGTTCGCAGCCCCGCCCCCGCAACAACTCCAGCGCACGCGGCACGTCGGGGTCGTTCTTGAAGCCGTAGTGGATGACAACCTGCCAGCAATCGTGGCCCAGCGGCTCGACCTGCAGCCGTTTGTCCATCCCGATCCAGGGAGTTTCATGGTTGTGGACCGTCACGAACAGGTTCTGCTGGTGGAGCACCTTGTTGTGCTTGAGGTTGTGCAGCAGCGCATTGGGCACGGCGCCCACGTCGGCGGTGAGGAAGACGGCCGTTCCGTCCACCCGGGTCGGGGGGCTGATGAACACCGACTCCAGAAAGTCCTTGAGGTCGATGGCATCCGCACGCAGCTTGTCATTGAGCAGCCTGCGCCCTTCCTTCCAGGTCATCATCAAAGAGAACACGATGCCGCCGATCAGCAGCGGGAACCAGCCGCCCTGGAACAGCTTGAGCAGATTGGACGCGAAGAACGCCAGGTCCACCACGAAGAAACACCCCGTGGCCGCGATGCACAGCGCCAGCGGGTAACCCCAGCCATAACGGATCACGAAAAACGTCAGCGTGGTGGTGATCAGCATGTCCAGCGTCACGGCGATGCCATAGGCCGCGGCCAGATTGCTGGACGAGCGGAACATCACCACGGCCAGCACGATGGCGGCAAACAGCCCCCAATTGACCAGCGGTATGTAAATCTGCCCCGTGTCGCGCACGCTGGTGTGCTGGATGTTCAGGCGCGGCAAATAGCCCAATTGGATGACCTGCTTGGTCACGCTGAACGCGCCGGTGATAAGGGCCTGCGATGCGATCACCGTGGCCATGGTCGCCATGATGACCAGCGGGACCAGCGCCCAGTCGGGTGCCATCATGTAGAACGGGTTCTTGACCGCCTCGGGCTCGGCCAGCAGCAGCGCCCCCTGGCCAAAGTAGTTCAGCGTGAGCGCCGGCATTGCCACGCCAAACCAGGCCAGGCGGATGGGGCGCTTTCCAAAGTGGCCCAGATCGGCATAGAGGGCCTCGGCTCCGGTCACGCACAGCACCACCGCGCCCAGGATGATGAAGCTGGTGCCCGGATGGGCCCACATGAAACCGAGCGCATGGTGTGGACTCAGCGCCCAGAGGATCTCGGGGTGGCCGACGATGTGGGAGACCCCCAGCAAGGCAATGGTGGCGAACCACACCAGGGTGATGGGTCCGAAGAACTTGCCAATGCCACTCGTCCCGCGCTTTTGGACCGCAAAGAGGCAAAACAGCACGACCAGGGTGATGGGAATCACATACTGCTTGAAGTGGGGAGAGACCACTTCCAGCCCTTCCACCGCCGACAGCACCGAAATGGCGGGCGTGATGACGCCGTCGCCATAAAAAAGAGAGGTCCCGAAGATCCCCACCGCCAGCAATACGCCGCGCAGCCGGGGCTTGTCTTTGACCGCCTGCGACGCCAGCGCCAGCATGGCGATGAGGCCGCCCTCGCCGTGGTTGTCGGCGCGCAGCACCAGCACCACGTACTTCAGCGAAACAATGACCGTGAGCGTCCAGAAGAAAATCGAGAGGATGCCGTAGATATTGGCTGGGGTGAACGGCACATGGCCGGACCCGAAGACCTCCTTGATGGCATACAGCACGCTGGTGCCGATATCGCCATACACAACACCGATGGCGCCCAGCGTGAGCGCTGCGAGCGATGACTTGGAGCTTTGCACTGACCGCCCCCGGGCGCAGGGCCAGACGGGGTTCCGTTACTTTTGGGAACGCTATTGTGCGCCTGAGCCAGATCAAGTGCCTGGGGGCATCTCTCCATGTTGCAACGCAGCAACTCGCCCTTGGCAGCCGGGCATAGACATGGCAGGCCTCCCCGACGTCGCACATTTCAAGGTACCCAAAACGCTGCACCTTGCCTATGTAATTGGTGCGATCAGACAAAGAGACGCCAAGCAAGAACCACCCCGCTGCAAGAGGGTTGTCCCTTCAGCGGGGGGCTCCCATTCAGTCGTACACCTCAGCGTCCGGGTTGGTGGCCTCCAGCTCGTAGCTGGCCGCCAGCATCGCAAGGCGCGCCACCACGCCATACATATAGAAGCGGTTGGGCGCACTCACCCCGGGACGCATGCCGGGCTGGGGCATATGGGTGCTGTGCTCGAAGGCAAGGGGCACAAAACTTGCGCCCGGGGCGTTCAGGTTCTCATCCACGCCGCGCTCGGCGTGCATGCGATAGAAGCCGCCCACCACGTAGCGGTCCATCATGTAGACCACGGGTTCGGCCACGGCCTCGTGCACCCGTTCCTGCGTCAGCACGCCCTCCTGGATGATGAGGTCGGTGACCGGCTGGCCGTCCTTGATGACCGCCATCTTGTTCTTGGTCTTGCGGTTGACCGCGTCCAGTTCCTTGGCGTCGCGCACGGTCATGATGCCCATGCCGTAGGTGCCGTTGTTGGCCTTGACGATGACGAAGGGCTTCTCGTTGATGCCGTATTCCTTGTACTTGCGGCGCACCTTGGTCAGCAGCGCATCCACCGTGGTCTGCAGCTTGTCCATGCCTTTGTCCTCGGCAAAGTCCACGCCGTCGCACTGGCTGTACATGGGGTTGACGAGCCAGGGGTCGATGCCCAGCATCTTGCCGAAGCGCTTGGCCACCTCTTCGTAGTTCTTGAAGTGGGTGCTCTTTCGGCGCACGCTCCAGCCCGCGTGCAGCGGGGGCAGCAGGTACTGCTCGTGGATGTCTTCCAGGATGCCCGGCGGGCCGGCCGACAGGTCGTTGTTCAGCAGGATGGTGCAGGGGTCGAAGTCCTTGAGGCCCAGCCGGCGCTTGGTGCGCACCACGGGCTCCAGGGTCACCGTGTCGCCGTTGGGCAACTCGATCAGCGTGGGCTTCTTGATCTCGGGGCTGATGGAGCCCACGCGCACGTTCAGGCCCGCCATGTTGAAGATGCGCTGCAGCTGCACCACATTGGCCAGGTAGAAGGTGTTGCGCGTGTGGTTTTCCGGAATGATCAGCAGGTTGCGCGCCTCGGGGCAGATCTTCTCGATGGCGGCCATGGCGGCCTGCACGGCCAGGGGCAGCATCTCCTTGGTCAGGTTGTTCCAGCCGCCAGGAAACAGATTGGTGTCCACGGGCGCAAGCTTGAAACCTGCATTGCGGATATCCACGGAGGTGTAGAACGGCGGCGTGTGCTCCATCCACTCCAGCCGGAACCAGCGTTCGATGGCGGGCATCGAGTCGAGAACGCGCTGTTCGAGTTCGTTGATCGGCCCGGTCAGAGCCGTGATGAGATGCGGAACCATGGGGAGCCTTCAGAGGAGACGGGAACGATTGCAATCCATTGTAGGGTTGGGGCGTGACAGGGCCTTCGCAAGTCCGACCAACCGCTTTTTCGGAGGCTCCGGGCTCAGCGCCGCCAGAACGCCGGGGTGAGCAGGGCCATGAAGCTCAGGATTTCCAACCGCCCGAGCAGCATGCCCAAGGTGCACACCCAGATCTGAAAATCAGTCAGCACCGCATAGTTGGACGCGGGCCCCACGCTGCCCAGGCCCGGCCCCGCGCAGTTCACGCTAGCCAGCACCACCGAAAATGCCGTCACCGGGTCCAAGTCGGTCAGCAGCATCACCATGCTGAGCCCGAAGACCGTGCCGCCATAGACCAGCATGAAGGCCAGCACCGAAAAGATCACGCGGTTGTCCACCACGGCGTCGCCCAGCCGCACGGGCTGCACGGCACGCGGGTGCACCAGTCGATTCATCTCGCGGCGCGCCTGCTTGACGAGGATGAGCATGCGCACCATCTTGATCCCCCCGCCCGTCGACCCGGCACTGGTGGCCACGCCCGACAGCAGCAGCATGAACACGGGCGCGAACACCGGCCAGGCCAGGTAGTCCACCGTGGCATAGCCGGTGGTGGTGGCCAGCGACACCAGGTTGAACATGCCGTGGCGCAATGCCTCCAGCGGCGCATACACACCCTTGGCCCACAACAGCAGCGCCACCACCAGCCCGCCGCCGATGAGCGCAAACTGCGTGGCGCGCAGTTCCGGGTCACGCCAGAAACCGCCCCAATGGCCCTTGCGAAACGCCACAAAGTACAGCGCAAAGTTGCAGCTGGCCACCAGCATGAAAAAGATGCAGATCGCCTCCAGCAGCGGCGACTGGAAGTAGCCAAAGCTCAGGTCGTGCGACGACAGCCCGCCCAGGCTCACGGTGGTGAACATGTGCATCAGCGCATCCAGCGGCGCCATGCCCCCGGCCCAGTAGGCCAGGCCACACAGCACCGAAAACAGCGCATACACGCCCCACAGTCCCTTGGCCGTGCCGGTCATGCGCGGCGTGAGCTTGGTGTCCTTCAATGGCCCCGCCGCCTCGGCCTTGAACAGCTGGCTGCCGCCCACGCCCAGCAAGGGCAGCACGGCCACGGCCAGGACCAGGATGCCCATGCCGCCCATCCACTGCAGGAAAGTGCGCCACACATTCACCGAAACCGGCATGGCATCCAGGCCCGCGAGCACGGTGGAGCCGGTGGTGGTGAGCCCCGACACCGCCTCGAAATAGGCGTGCGTGAACGACAGCGGATGCCCGGTGTGGTGCCCCGCCAGCATCAGCGGCAACGCGGCCGACAGGGGCAGCAGCATCCACACCAGCGAGACCAGCATCACGCCATGGCGCGGTTGCAGCTCTTGCCGAAACAGCCGCAGCCGCCACCACAGCCATGCGCCCGCCAGCAGCGTGGCGCCCATGGCCAGCGGGTACACATGCCAGACGCCGTCGCGCGTCCACAGCGACACCGCCAGCGGCAGCCCCATGGACAGGGAAAAGATCATCACCAGGATGCCCAGCACGCGCAGAACGGGAAACATGTCCGTCATGACGGGCCCCCTTGGTCCATGGCAGCCGACATCGCATACAGCCGTCGATACTGGCGCAGCCCAGGGGAGGGCCGCCGCGCAAGGGCCGCCCCGCCGCGCTGGCGGCGTCCCCTTGCCCGCAGCGCGCAGCGCCGCGAGAGCGGGGGGAAGGCGCGAAGCGACTCAGGGGGGTGCATCAAAAGAAAGTCGCGCTCACGCGGAAGAGTTTTTCCACGTCACGCACCAGCCGCTTGTTGGGCAGGAAGAACACCACGTGGTCATTGCTCTCGATCACCGTCGCGCTGCGCGGGATGATGACCTCGGGCTCGCGCAGGCTGGCGGTGGCAGTGCCTGTGGCGTCCAATGCGTCCGGCAGCCCGCGCACGATCAGGCCGATGTGCACATCGCGCGGCAACTGCAGATCACTCACCTTGCGGCCCACCACGCGCGAGCTTTTGCGGTCGCCGCGCGCCACGATCTCCAGCGCCTCGGCCACGCCCCGGCGCAGGCTGTGCACCGCCTGCACGTCGCCCTGGCGCACATAGGCCAGCAGCTCGCCCAGCATGGCCTGCGCGGGCGACAGCGCAATGTCGATCTGCGTGCCGTGCATCAGGTCGGCATAGCTGCGGCGGTTGATGAGGGCGAGCACGCGGCTCGCGCCCATGCGCTTGGCCAGCAGGCAGGACATGATGTTGTCTTCGTCGTCGTCGGTGAGCGCAAGGAACAGGTCCACCTCCTCGATGCCCTCGTCACCCAGCAGGTCCTCGTCGGTGGTGTCGCCCTGCAGCACCAGCACGTCGGACGGCAAGGCCGACGCCAGCTCCACGCAGCGGTCCGCGTGGTCTTCGATGATCTTGATGTGAAAGCGCCCACCCGTCTGGCTGAGCTGGCGCGCCAGCCGCAGGCCCACGCGGCCACCGCCCGCAATCATGATGCGGCGCACGGGCTGGGGCTGCTGTGCGGCGGGGCGGTGCAAGGCCGCCAGCACCTGGGCGATGTGCTCGTGCGCCGCCAGCACAAACACCTCGTCGCCCGGCTCGATGCGGGTGGCGCCGTCGCAGGCGATGAAGCGGTCGGGCTCGTCGGCAAAACGGCGGTAGATGGCCACCATGCGCATCGCCATCTCGGGCGCGCGCTCGCGCAGCTCGCCAATCGTGGGGCCCACCATGGGCGCGCCGGGCCGGGCCCGGCCCGACACCAGGCAGGCGCGGCCACCGGCAAACTCGCGCACCTGCATGGCCTCGGGGTAGTCGATGAGCTTGCCGATGTAGCGGGTGAGTGATTCTTCGGGGCAGATGATGCGGTCCACCGCAAAACCCTCGGGCCCCACCAGCCGGTCGTCGCCCTGAAAGCCGCTGGAGCGCACCCGCGCAATGCGCTTGGGGATGTTGAACAGCAGCTGCGCAATCTTGCAGCACACCAGATTGGTCTCGTCCTGCGCGGCGCAGGCGATCAGCAGGTCGGTGTCCTCGGCACCCGCCTCGGCCAGCACGGCGGGCTCGATGCCATTGCCCACCACCCCGCGCAGGTCAAAGCGCGACTCCAGGTCGCGCAGGCGCGCGGCGTCGGTGTCGATCACCGTGATGTCGTTGCGCTCCGACACCAGGCTGTCTGCCACGCTCTGGCCCACACGGCCCGCGCCGAGGATGATGATTTTCATAGAAAAATTGGGCCTCTGCGCGCGACTAATATGCGTTAATAGCTATCAAATAGATAGCAAATCAACCCCGCACCTCGCCTTCGCCCAGCACCACGTACTTGAGCGAGGTCAGCCCCTCGATGCCCACCGGCCCACGCGCGTGGAATTTGTCGGTGCTGATGCCGATCTCGGCGCCCAGCCCGTACTCGAAGCCATCGGCGAACCGCGTGCTCGCATTCACCATCACGCTGGCCGAATCCACCTCGCGCAGGAAGCGCTGGGCGTGCATGTGGTCACGCGTCAGGATGGCGTCGGTGTGGTGGCTCGAATAGTGGTTGATGTGGGCAATGGCCTCGTCCACACCGGCCACCACCTTCACGCTGATGATCGGGGCCAGGTATTCCTCGCTCCAGTCCTGCTCGGTGGCGGGCACCAGCTGGGCACCAGGCACCGAGGCCAGGATGGCCAGCGACTCGGGGCAGCCGCGCATCTCCACGCCCTTGGCGGCATAGACGGCGCCAATCTTCGGCAGAAATTCCGCCGCCACACCACGCGCCACCAGCAGGCCTTCGCTCGCGTTGCAGGGGCTGTACTTGTTCGTCTTGGCGTTGTCCGCCACCTTCACCGCCATGGCGATGTCGCAGGGGTCGTCCACGTACGTGTGGCAGTTGCCGTCCAGGTGCTTGATCACGGGCACCTTGGCATCGCGGCTGATGCGCTCGATCAGCCCCTTGCCGCCGCGCGGAATGATCACGTCCACGAACTGCGGCATGGTGATGAGCTGGCCCACGGCCTCGCGGTCGGTGGTCTGAACCAGTTGCACCGCGTCCTGCGGAAGGCCCGCCTCGGCCAGCGCCTGCTGCACCAGCTTGGCCAGCGCCTTGTTGGAGTCGATGGCCTCCGAGCCGCCCCGCAGGATGCAAGCATTGCCGCTCTTGATGGACAGCGACGCGGCCTCGATGGTCACGTTGGGCCGGCTCTCGTAGATCATGCCGAACACGCCGATCGGCACGCGCATCTGGCCCACGCGGATGCCGCTGGGCTGCTGTTTCATGCCCAGGATCTCGCCAATGATGTCGGGCATGGCGGCCAGCTGCTCACAGCCTTCGGCGCAGGTTTCCAGCACCTTGGGGCTGAGTTTCAGGCGGTCGACCATCGGCTCGGCCAGGCCTGCGGCGCGGGCGCGCTCCAGATCGCGGGCGTTGTCCACCTGCAGCGCATCCACGTTCTCGCGCAGCAGGCGGGCCAGGGCCTTCAATGCTTTGTTTTTGATAGCTGCTGGCGCTTTGGCCATCAGCGCTGAGGCCGTTTTTGCCTGAAATCCGAGGGTGTGCGTGTATTCAGCAACGTTAAGGGCATTCATTGGGCGATTTTGCCGCAGATGCCCATCGCGGGCTGCATTCGCCTTTTATGGGCGGCCCTTTGCCAGCCGGGCGCCCCCATTGCCCACGCTGACGCCGCAAGGCGCACTTGTCCCACAGCCTGCCGAACGCAGGATTCCTAGCATGGCGGCTTCTGCCCACTTTTAGGAACTCCCATGAGCGTCGCCAAAGTTATTGAAATCAGCGCCACCAGCGAAACCAGTTTCGAGGACGCCATGAACCAAGGCATTGCACGGGCGTGCGACACCATTGACAACGTGCGCGGCGCATGGATCAAGGAACAGCAGGTCTCCATCGAAGGCGGCCGCATCACGAGCTACCGGGTGAACATGCAGGTCACTTTCGTACTCGCCGACAAATAATCAACGAATTGCTGGGTCAGCGGGCACCAGGCCCGCGATCCGGCGGACCGGCTTTTTCGCCGCCCGGCGGAGATAATTCGGCGCATGTCGAATGCCGCCCTTCAATTGCACGCGCTGGACACCTCCCTGGTGGCCCTGCAGCGCGGTGACGTCCGTCCTGCCACCTTCAGCGCCGAAGCCCGTGCGCAGACTGCGCTCCTTGCAGCACTACCGCCCCGTTATGCAACCGTGCTGCATGACCTGCTGGACCGACTCGAATCCAGTGCACTCTTCTCCGAAGAAAGCTGCTCGTTCAGCCAGAAAGACTTGCTCGACAGTTTGCGGATGTGGGTGGACAAGGCGCGCGGGGTGCTGGAGCAGCCTTGAGCCACACGCCTGGATGCGGTCAAAAACTACTTATTTGATAGCTACCAGCGCTTACCAGATAAGCGCCAGGGGCCAAAAAATGCCAAAACCCTGACGCCCAACGATGGGGCTTAGCGTGCCGCCTGCGTCAGGCGACACAGCTGAAACGCCAGCCGCTGCAGCGCCTGCCAGCCATCGGTCGGCCAATCGGGCTGCTTGAGACCTTTGACAATGCCATCGACCGTGTGGGCCGACTGCAGCAGCCGCGCCAGGGCGGCGTCGCTGGCCTTGGGCAGGATGCGCTCGAACAATCGCTCCTTGGGGCCCCAGATGCGGTTCTCGCGCAGGGCCATGGGCAGGGGGCGTCCCGCGTTCATGGCGTCTTTCACGCGCTTCAAGGCCCGGATGTCTTCGGCCAGCGCCCAGTGCACCAGCACCTCGGCCTCGCCTTCGGCCTGCAGGCCATCGAGCATGCGCTGCACGCGGCCCGTTTGCCCGGCGAGCACCGATTCGGAGAGCTTGAACACATCGTAGCGGGCCACGTTGAGCACGGCGGCTTCGACCTGGGCCTGCGTCAGTTCACCCGCCGGATGCAGCAGGGCCAGTTTTTGGATCTCCTGGTGTGCGGCCAGCAGGTTGCCCTCCACGCGGTCGGCAAAAAACTGCAGCGTGCGCTGGCCCTCCTCGCCCGCCACCACACGCTGGCCCTGGGCGGCCAGGCGCTGGGCAATCCACTGCGGCAACATGCCGCGCTCGATGGGGTCGATCTGGATCGAGGTGCCGCTGGACTCAAGCGCCGCAAACCAGGCCCCGGTGCGTGTGGCCTTGTCCAGGCGCGGCAGCATCACCAGCGTGAGCGTGCTGTCGTTGCCCTTGGCGGATTCAGCAATCTGCTGCAGCGCCACGCTGCCATCCTTGCCGGGCTTGCCCGAGGGGATGCGGATCTCGACGATCTGCTTGTCGGCAAACAAACTCAAACTGCCGCCCGCAGCCAGCACGGCGCTCCAGTCAAAGTGAGCACCTGCTACCGTGTACGAAGTCCGTTCGGTATAACCCTGGGCACGGGCCGTGGCGCGGATGGTGTCGGCCGCCTCCTGCTGCAGCAAGGGTTCGTCGCCGTGCAGCACGTAAAGCGGCGACAGGCCCCGTTGAAGATGCGGTGAGAGTTGGGCCAGGGCGACTTGCATGCGGCAAAGTTTATCGCCTTGCCACGCGGCCCCTTGCACAAACTGCCAGGCTCTCCCCACACAGTGCGCGATGGAGGCCACGGACTGATCAGCTCTTTTACTGTTCATTGGCGCCCAAAGCCCCGAGAATTCTCCCGGGCGCCCGCGCCCGCACCACCCGCATCGATCCCCTAGCCCTCTCCGAAAGCCCTTGCACCATGCCCCCCACAGCCCTGCGCAGCGCCCAGCCCACCAGCCTGATCGGCGCCCCCACCGACATCGGCGCCGGGGCGCGCGGCGCCTCGATGGGGCCCGAGGCCCTGCGTGTGGCGGGACTGCAGGCGGCGCTGGAATCGCACGGGCTGCAGGTATTCGACCGGGGCAACTTGAGTGGCCCAGCCAACCCCTGGCTACCGCCCGTGGATGGCTACCGCCACCTGCCTGAGGTGGTGGAATGGAACCAGCGCGTGTTCGATGCGGTGTATGCCGAGTTGCAGCTGGGCCACCTGCCCATCCTGCTGGGCGGCGACCACTGCCTGGGCCTGGGCAGCATCGGTGCCGTGGCGCGCTACTGCGCAGAGGCGGGCAAAAAACTGCGCGTGCTGTGGCTCGATGCCCATGCCGACTTCAACACCAGCGCGCTGACCCCCAGCGGCAATGTGCACGGCATGCCCGTGGCCTGCCTGTGTGGTTTTGGCCCCGAGGCGCTGACCGGGCTGGCCCAGATGCCGGGGGGTGGCGCCGCATTGCGCCCCGACCAGATCCGCCAGATCGGCATCCGCAGCGTCGATGCGGGCGAAAAACGCTTCGTGCACGAGCAGGGTCTGGAAGTCTTCGACATGCGCTACATCGACGAGGTGGGCATGCGCCAGACCATGCAGCAGGCGCTGGCCGGGCTGGACGCCCAGACCCATCTGCATGTGAGCTTTGATGTGGATTTTCTGGACCCCGACATCGCGCCCGGCGTGGGCACCACGGTGCCTGGCGGCCCTACCTACCGCGAGGCGCAGCTGTGCATGGAGATGATTGCCGACAGTGGGCGCCTGGCGTCGCTGGACATTGTGGAACTCAACCCCGCGCTCGATGTGCGCAACCGCACGGCCGTGCTGGCGGTGGACCTGGTCGAGTCGCTGTTTGGCAAGAGCACGCTGATGCGGACATCCCCCTGAGCGGCTGCGCCGCCGCCCAGTGCTGGCCGCCAGCGGCAGCAGCTCTTCTCTCATATCGCTGCGCGATGCGGGAAGGGAGACGATGTCCTCGCCTGTGCCTCGCCCGTCGCCGGCGCCCGGCACGGCGCTATCGCTGCAAGCTGCACCGCAGTGCACTACCGACAGGAGGCCACAGCCCCACGCCCTGGGCTCAGCGCTTTGCGGCAGCCAGGCGGCGCATGAGCTGCTGCACCAGGTCGGTCCGCATGTCGCGGTACAGCAGCGCCTCTTCGGCCTCCTTGGCCAGGGCGATGGTTTCGTTGTAGCTGATGTCGCGCTGCTGCAGCAGTTCGGTCTCGGGAATCAGTTCGGCACCTGCCGGGGTGCGCAGCCGGAACCTGATGCGCAGGCGCAGCTGCAGTTCGCGCACCTGGCCGGACGCGTTGAGCCCCACCACGGCGCGCTCCTGCTGCTCCTGCAGCAGGTCCAGGATGGCCTGGGCGGTGGGCATGGACGCCGGGTCGCGCAGCAGCTGCAACTTGCCGCCCGAACCCTCCAGCGTGCGCTGCAGCTCCCGCGCGAGGGGCGAGCCTGCAGGCGCCGCGATGTAGAGCGAGTCAAACCCGAACTCGGGCACGCCCCGCAGCCGAAAGCCGCAGGCGGACATCAGGGCCACGGGCGCGAGGGAAAGCAGTGTGCGCTTGTTCATGACGGTTACACGACCACGTTCACGAGGCGACCGGGCACCACGATGACGCGCTTGGGCACCGCGCCTGCAGCCTGGGCCACAAACGCCTCGCTGGCCAGGGCAATCCGTTCGATCTCGGCCTTGTCGGCCTGCGCAGGCACATGGATGGAGCCACGCAGCTTGCCGTTGACCTGCAGCATGAGCTCGATCTCGTCCTGCACCAGCGCATGCGCGTCCACCTTGGGCCAGGGCGCGTCCAACAGGTCGCCCAGCTCGGCCGCATAGCCCAGGCCGCTCCAGAGGCTGTGGGCGACGTGGGGGGTGGCCGGGTACAGGCAGCGAAGCAGGATGCCAAAACCTTCGATCAGCGCCACCTGGGCGCCGGCCGAGTCGGTGGCCTTGAAGTCTTCGAGCGCGTTGATCATCTTCATCGCGCCCGAGACCACGGTGTTGTACTGCATGCGCTGGTAGTCGTAGTCCACCTGCTTGAGCACGGTGTGGATCTCCAGGCGCAGGGCCTTGGCTTCTTTGCCAAATTCGACCTCTTTCAGGCTGCTGGCGCTTGCCACGCTTGCGGTAGCCGCTTCCATATCCATAGCAGACAGCTTGAGCCCGAAGTTCCATACGCGGCGCAGGAATCGGTAGCTGCCCTCCACGGCCGCGTCGTTCCACTCCAGCGTGGCTTCGGGCGGGGCGGTGAACATGGTGTACAGGCGGGCCGTGTCGGCGCCGTACTTGGCGATCAGGTCCTGCGGATCGACACCATTGCGCTCGGTCTTGCCCATCTTGCCCACACCGCCGTATTCCAGCTGCAGGCCCTGGGGATACTGGCCTTCGGCCTCGGTCAGCCGGCCGCCCACGATCCGCCCCTGCGCATCCAGCACCTGCGTGACGGCTTCCGGCGGGAAGTAGTTCTTGCCACCCTTTTCATCGCGCCAGAAGTAGATGTGGTTGAGCACCATGCCCTGCGTGAGCAGCTTCGTGAAAGGCTCGTCCACCGTCACCAGGCCCAGGTCGCGCATGACCTTCGTCCAGAAGCGGGCGTACAGCAAGTGCAGGATGGCATGCTCAATACCGCCGATGTACTGGTCCATCCCGCTGCCGCCCTTGGCCGCCTGCGGATCGCGCATCCAGTAGGCCGTGCCGTCAGCCACCATCGCATCGTCGTTTTTGGGATCGCAATACCGCATGAAGTACCAGGAACTGTCCACGAAGGTGTCCATGGTGTCGGTTTCGCGGCGTGCGGCCTTGCCGCACACGGGGCAGGTCACACCGGCGTGGAAACCCTCGTGCTTGTGCAGCGGATTGCCCGAGCCATCGGGCACGCAGTCGGTGGGCAGCACCACCGGCAGATCCTTCTCGGGCACGGGCACGGCACCGTGTTCATCGCAATGGATGATGGGGATGGGCGTGCCCCAATAGCGCTGGCGGCTCACGCCCCAATCGCGCAGGCGCCAGGTGGTCTTGGTCTCGCCCAGGCCCTTGGCCTGCAGAGCGTGGGCCACGGCCGCCACGGCCTCCTTGTAGTGCAGACCGCTGAAGCTGTCGGAGTTGATGGTGACACCGCGCTGTTTGTCGCCGTACCAGTCGTTCCACTGGTGGTAGTCGAAGTGCTCGCCATCGACCAGCACCACCTGCTTGATCTCCAGGTCGTACTTGAGGGCGAAAGCAAAATCGCGCTCATCGTGCGCGGGTACGCCCATCACGGCGCCATCGCCGTAGCCCATCAGCACGTAGTTGCCCACCCAGACCTCGACCTGTTCTTCGGTCAGGGGGTGCGTGACAAACAGGCCCGTGGGTTGTCCCTTCTTTTCCTGCGTGGCCAGTTCGGCCTCGGTCGTGCCGCCGCTCTTGCACTCTTCGATGAAAGCTTTCAATGCAGGGTTGGTCTTGGCGGCATGGGTGGCCAGCGGGTGCTCGGGCGCCACGGCGCAGAAGGTCACGCCCATGATGGTGTCGGCGCGCGTGGTGAACACGTACATCTTGCCGTCGCCGATCAGCGCGCCGTCGTCACCGCGAATGTCGTGCGTGAAGGCAAAGCGCACGCCTTCACTCTTGCCGATCCAGTTCTCCTGCATCAGCTTCACGCGCTCGGGCCAGCCAGGCAGCTTGTCGCCGGTCACGAAATCAAGCAGCTCGTCGGCGTAGTCGGTGATCTTGAGGTAGTAGCCGGGGATCTCGCGCTTTTCCACCGTGGCACCAGTGCGCCAGCCCTTGCCGTCGATCACCTGCTCGTTGGCCAGCACGGTCTGGTCCACCGGGTCCCAATTCACGACCTGGGTCTTGCGGTAGGCAATGCCCTTTTCCAGCATCTTCAGGAACAGCCACTGGTTCCACTTGTAGTACGTAGGGTCGCAGGTGGCGACTTCGCGGCTCCAGTCGATGGCCAGGCCCATGGCCTGCATCTGCTGCTTCATGTACGCGATGTTCTCGTACGTCCACTTGGCGGGGGGCACGCCGTTTTTCAGCGCTGCGTTCTCGGCCGGCAGGCCGAAGGCGTCCCAGCCCATGGGCATCAACACGTTGTGGCCGTTCATGCGCAGGTAGCGCGTGAGCATGTCGTTGATGGTGTAGTTGCGCACATGGCCCATGTGCAGCTTGCCGCTGGGGTAGGGCAGCATTGAGCAGGCGTAGAACTTCTTCTTGTTGTTGTCTTCCGTCACGCGGTAGGCGTCGGTGGCGGTCCAGTGGTCGTGCGCGGCGCGCTCGACGTCTTGGGGGGAGTATTTGTCTTGCATGGGGGCTCGGGGGTGAGAGAGGGGTGTGGCCGCAGGGCCGCGCTGCGCAGATTTTAGGCTGTCAGGCACCGCATTTCGCGCCCACCGCCGCCAGTGGCCTGCGCAGACCGGCTGGCTCGACGGCGCACGGCGGTTTCAGGGGGCTTTGGCAGGGGCAGACGGCACCCCTGCGGACTGTGGCTCGGCAACAAAACCGATGCGCTGCAGCCCAGCCAGGTGCGCCGCGCCCATGACCTCGACCACACGCCCATAGGGCACGGCCGCATCGGCACGCAGCTGGATTTCGGTGTCGGGCCGTTCGGCGCCGATGCGGCGCAGGCGCTCAGCCAGCGCGGGCTGCGACAGGGGCTCATCCTGCAGAAAGGCCTGGCCCGATGCATCGACCACCAGCGTGACGAACTGTGGCGCCGCTCCAGGAGTGGCACCCTCGGCGCGTGGCAGCTCAAGCCGGATGGAACTGGCCATGAGTGGTGCCGTGAGAATAAAAATGACCACCAGCACCAGCATCACATCCACCAGCGGCGTCATGTTGATGTCGCTCATGGGCTGGGGCCCCGTGGTGCGTTCGAGTCTTCCGAAGGCCATGGCTGAAGCAGACCTCCAGGGATTCAGGACCGCGAATCGGCGGGCGGCGCCGTGTCGATCAGCAGTTCGCGCAGATCGCGCGCAAAGCCTTCCAGGTCCGCCTCGATGCGGCCAATCAGGCGACCAAACACGTTGTAGGCCAACACGGCGGGGATCGCCACGGCCAGCCCGGCCGCCGTCATCACCAGCGCTTCGCCCACGGGGCCGGAGACGCGGTCGATGGTGATTTGGCCCGCGCCTGCCATGGCGGTCAGCGCATGGTAAATGCCCCACACGGTGCCCAGCAGCCCCACGAACGGTGCGGTGGAGCCCACCGTGGCCAGCAGCACCTGGCCGAACTGCAGGCGCCCGAGCACGTCGTGCAAGGCGTCGCGCAGCACACGGGTGAGCCGCTGCGACAGGCTGCCTGCGGTAGCCAGGGTGACCTGCCCAGTGGGGCTGGAATGATTTGCTATTGAATTTGCAGCAACAACCAGCGGCAGGACAAGCGCAGCGCGGTCAAAAGACTGCAAACGTTGCGCTGCAACCTCCATGGATGGTGCCTGCCAGAACGCCGCCGTGCAGCGGGCCACATCGGCACTGGCCTGGCGCATGAGCCGCAGCTTCCAAACAATGACCACCCAACTGGCCACCGACATGGCCAAGAGCACCAGGGCCGCGCCCTGGGTCACCGCATCGCCCTGGCGCCACCAATGGAGGGCGTCCATGGAAAGCCAGCGGCCTAGTTCAAGCCCAGCACATCGAACATGTCGAACATGCCCGTCTTGTGCCCGGCGAGGAACCGCACTGCACGCAGGCTGCCCTGCGCATAGGTGGAGCGGCTGGAGGACTTGTGCGTGATCTCGATGCGCTCGCCGATGCCGGCAAACAGCACGGTGTGGTCGCCCACGATATCGCCGCCACGGATGGTGGCAAAACCGATGCTGGACGGGTCGCGCTCGCCCGTGACGCCTTCGCGGGCGTACACACCACACTCCTTGAGGTCGCGCCCCATGGCGTCGGCAATCACCTCGCCCATCTTGAGCGCAGTGCCCGAGGGCGCATCCACCTTGTGGCGGTGGTGGGCTTCGATGATCTCAATGTCGTAACCCGTGGCCATGGCCTTCGCCGCCATCTGCAGCAGCTTGAGCGTAACGTTCACACCCACGCTCATGTTGGGCGCCATGACGATGGCGGTGCGCTGGGCAAAGACGGCAATCTCGGCCTTCTGCGCATCGGTGAAGCCCGTGGTGCCAACCACGGCCCTCACCCCGAGTTCGCTGCACACGGCCAGGTGGGCCAGGGTGCCTTCGGGGCGCGTGAAATCGATCAGGACGT
The DNA here is from genome assembly GCF_001428965.1 of Acidovorax sp. Root275. Classification (NCBI taxonomy): domain Bacteria; kingdom Pseudomonadati; phylum Pseudomonadota; class Betaproteobacteria; order Burkholderiales; family Comamonadaceae; genus Acidovorax; species Acidovorax sp. Root275. The sequence continues at coordinate 18,835 of NZ_LMJH01000009.1, forward strand.
CGGTATTTTTCAGGCCCGCAGCAATGTCGGCCGTGATGGTGACGCCGCTGGCATGGCCGAGAAAGGCGGTGGCATCCGAACCAATGCCCGGGCTGGACGGCACGTCCAGCGCGCCCGCCAGCACACAGTCGTCACTGGCGCGAAGGGCCTCGATCAACATGCGGCCCATGCGGCCGGATGCACCTGCGACGGCGACACGGAGGGCGCGCGAGGGCGTGGATGTGGGGGCAGGCGAAGGGGTCCCTGTCATGAGTGTCCTGTACGTTGACGTTGAAGTGCGGCAGACATCCATCTACCCGTTGCCAGACCGCAAGAATCAGCGGGCGGGCGCTTCAAGCGGTGGATAGCTGACGGATGCGGGCTCCAGCGGCGCCGCCGTCGGGGAGGCAGATGGCCGCTGGGACGCAGGGTAGCGGGCCAGTTGCTCCGGTGTGGCCTCCAGCACGGGCACCTTGCCCTTGGAGCCGCGCGAGCCCAGCGTGGCCACGAATTCGGTCTCGGTGGGCATCGGGTCGCCTTCGGAGCGATCCAGCCCATCCCCCTTGAAGTACACGGTCAGCTTGCGGGTCTGGACCTCTTGACCCGGGCGCTTGAGCGTGAACACGTATTCCCAGCGGTCCGCATGGAACAGGCTGGTGACCAGCGGCGTGCCCAGGATCTCGCGCACCTGCTGGCGACTCATGCCGGGCTGCAGGGCCTCGACCTGCTCGCGCGACACAAAGTTGCCCTGCACCACGTCGATTTTGTAGGGGGTGACAATGCTGGCAATGCGGGTACTGGCGCCATCCAGGCTGCTGCAACCGGCCAGGGCGGCCACGCTGGCACCGATCAAGAGGACCAGGCCCAGGCGGGCGCTGCAACGGGCTTTGACGGGCATGGGTAAAAGGGCTGAGGATATGATCGCCCCATTGTAGCGGCAGGCCTTCCAACCTTGAGGCCAAGGCCCGCATCCCGAAAGACCATGCCATGACCAACATCGACGAACTCAAAAGCACGGGACTCAAGGCCACGCTGCCCCGCCTGAAGATTCTGGAGATTTTCCAGAAGGGCGGACAGCGCCACATGACGGCGGAAGATGTGTTCCGGGTGCTGCTGGAAGAGCGCTCGGACATCGGGCTGGCCACGGTCTACCGTGTGCTCACGCAGTTCGAGCAGGCAAGCATCCTGATCCGCAGCAATTTCGAGAGTGGCAAGGCGGTGTACGAGCTCAATGAAGGGCAGCACCACGACCACTTCATCTGCACGTCCTGCGGCAAGGTCGAAGAGTTTTACGACCCTGAAATTGAAAAGCGCCAGCAGGCCGTGGCCAAGGCCAAGGGGTGGCTGGTGCAAGACCACACCATGGCCCTGTATGGCCAATGCGCAAACTGCGCAAGTAAATAAGTTTCCCCCTGAAGCGTTTCGCGCCTTCTCTGCGAGGGCAGCGGCGGGGCGGCCCTTGCGCGGGGGCGCTGGCACATGCAGCGCCAGTCGGCGTGCAGACGCTTGCGTCAGACGCCGGTGTCGCGCTCCATGGCGCGGCGGTGCCGCTCCACAAATTCCTGGTAGGTGTCAATGCCGCGCAATTGCAGGATGGTGTTGCGCACTGCAGCTTCCACCAGCACGGCGATGTTGCGGCCGGCCACAACCTGGATCACCACCTTGAGCACGGGCACGCCCAGCACGTCCTGGGTGAGCGGCTCGTAGGGCAGGCGCTCGTAGTCGCGCTCCAGCGTTTCCTTGCGCACCAGGTGCACGATGAGCTTCAGGCGCATCTTGCGGCGCACGGCCGTCTCGCCAAAGATGGCGCGGATGTCCAACAGACCAATGCCGCGCACTTCCAGCAGGTTCTGCAGCAACTCGGGGCACTTGCCTTCGATGGTGGTCTGGTTGATGCGGAACAAATCCACCGCATCGTCGGCCACCAGACCGTTACCGCGCGAGATCAGCTCCAAGCCGAGTTCACTCTTGCCCAGGCCCGACTCGCCCGTGATCATCACGCCCAGGCCCAGAATGTCCATGAACACACCGTGCATGGTGGTGCGGTCGGCGAAGTGCTTGGACAGGTAGGCCCGCAACACGTCGATCACGAAGGCCGACGACTCGTGCGTGGAGAACATCGGGATCTGCGCGCGCTCACACATCGACACCAGCGCGTCAGGTGCGGTCTGGTTGTCGGCCAGCACCAGCACGGGCGGCTCCAGCGTCACGATGCGTGCGATGCGGCGCTTGCAATCGTCGGGCGAAGCGCTGCCGAGATAGGCAATCTCCCGCTCGCCCAGGATCTGGACGCGGTAGGGGTGGATGTAATTGAGGTAGCCGACCAGATCGGCCCCGGAGCGCGCGGACCGCACGGCCACTTCGTCAAAGCGCCGCTCGGAAGCCCCCAGCCCGGCCACCCATTCCCACTTCAGGGGGCCGCGAAATTCCTCAAAAAGAACATCGGCGCTGACAACATTGGGTTTCACGGCGAATCAGCGAAAGTGCGCAGCGCCCGACGGGCTCAGGCCGTTTGCGTGGACTGCCAGCCCGCAATCATGCCGTGCAGTTCGGCGGCATCGGTGCAGGCCTTGAGCCTTTCACGCAGGGCCGAATCGCTGAGCAGTTCGGCAATCTCGGACAGGATTTCAAGGTGTTTCTGGGTGGCCGCTTCGGGCACCAGCAGAAAAATGAGCAGGCCCACAGGCAACTCGTCCGGGGCATCGAACCCAATCGGATTCAGCAGCTGGAACACGGCCGCCATGGGCGCTTTCAGCCCCTTGATGCGCCCGTGGGGAATGGCCACGCCATGGCCCAGACCGGTGGAGCCCAGGCGCTCACGCGCAAAAAGGCTGTCGGTGATCAACGCACGCGAGAGGCCGTGTTGGCTCTCGAACAGCAGACCCGCTTCTTCAAAAGCACGCTTCTTGCTGGTGGCGTCCACGCTCACAAGCACTTGAGCGGAGGGCAGGATGGAGGCGAGTCGGTTCATGGTCAAGGGTAACAATTATGCACATATTGGCGAAAACCCTGAGCGCGGCGCTATGGGCAACAAAAAAACCGCCCAAAAGGGGCGGCTGCTGTGCCAGGCTCAGGGCTGGCGCATCAAGCGTGCAGTTCGCGCTTGGCGGCTTCGTGGTGGTGGTCCTGCAGTCGGTCCTTGTGGCGCACGACCTGGCGGTCCATCTTGTCCACCAGCTCATCCACGGCGGCATACAGGTCTGCGTGGGAACTCTCGGCAAACAGGTCGTTGCCCTTGACGTGGATATTGCATTCCGCTCGCTGCCTCTTTTCCTTCTCCTTTTGCTTCTCTACCGTCAGCAGTACCTTGACGTCGACAACTTGGTCAAAATGGCGGGTGATCCGGTCCAGCTTGGTGGTGACGTAGTTGCGCAAGGCTGGGGTAACTTCGAGGTGGTGACCGCTGATCGTCAGGTTCATAAATAAGTCTCCTGTAACACTCTCTGTGGAAGAAACGCCGCCCTGGATCAGAGGAGCGGCCCGGCGAACTTGGATGCATCCCGTTGACGTGAAGTCACTATGCCCCTGCCCTTCCTGAAAAGCAATCCCATTCCGCCCCCGCCCGCTGGGTTATGCCCGCCAAGGTGCCAAGCGCCCGGAAAGCGCGCACAATGGCTGAGTTGACAGGCAGCACGCGCCCCAAGCCAGCGGGCCTTGGCTCAGCGCCCTGAAGGCGCCGCACCATGCAGCGTCAACCGCCCCACCACCAGCATCGACAACAGGCTCGCTGTAATGCCCACCAGCGCAGCCATCCAGTAGTTCTGCACCAGCCCCTGCGCATCGCGGCTGATCAGCATCCCGCCCACCAAAGACGCCGCGCCCATGGCGGCGGACTGCACCGATGCGTTCAGGGTCATGAAGGTGCCACGCAACGGCGCCTGCGCCGCGGAGGCAACGATGGCCATGCCGGGAATCATCCGGCCGCTCACGAAGGCAAACATCAGGGTGGACACCGCCAGCACCCCCCACAGCGGCAAGCCCTGCACCAGCGTGATGCCCAGCAGGCAGGGCGCCGCAGCCAGGGCCAGCCCGCGAAACGTTCGCACCTTACCGAGCCGGTCCGTCAACCCGCCAAACAGGCGGGCGGTGAACAGGGTCGCGACACCCCCGCACAGGTAGGCCCATGGAATCTGATCGGCCCGCACGCCTGCATTGGTCTGCATGTAGATGGTGATGTAGGGAATCACCGTAAAACCTGTAAACATGAGCAACGCAGAGAACAGGAACGCCCAGCGGTGGTTCGGATCTGCGAGCACTTGGCCGATGCCACCCAGCGCCGTTCTGCCGCTGGCCGCCTGCACATGGGCCGTCATTGCGGGCATGGTGCGCGCCGCCAGCACGGCCAGCACCCCCACCATCGCGGCAATCGCAATGAACGGCATGTTCCAGCCCCCATGCTCGGCAAGGATCAGCCCCAGCGGAACACCCGCCACGGTGGACACGGAGAAAGAGGTCATCACGATGCCCATCGCCCGGCCGCGCCGCTCGAACGGGACCACATCGGCCACGATGGTTTGCGACAAGGCCGACAACACGCCCCCGAACGCCCCCGCCAGAATGCGCGCCACCATCAGCGTGCCGTAAGTAGGTGCCACGCCGCAGGCCAGCGTGGCCAGCCCGAACAGCACATACAACACCAGCATCAGGCGCTTGCGCCCAAACCGGTCGATGTAGGTGGAGGCCAGCAAACCCGACACCCCGGCCGAGAGCGTATAGGCCGACACCAGCAGCCCGAACTGCGCGTCGCTGATGGAAAACAGCTGCGTGAACCGAGGGCCCAGCGGCATCATGATCATGAAGTCCAGGATGTGGGTGAACTGGATGCCCGCGAGGGTGAGCAGCAGCCACAGTTCGCGGCGCGGGGTGAGTACAGGGGGTGAGGGCACAAGGAGTGGCCAAAGGTGGCCCGGTCAGCTTCAGGGCCACACAGTGTGCCGCAAGGGCGGCCCGCGCGCAGGGCATCGCCCGCCCTCCACGCAGGCGCCGTTCGGCCCCCCGCCGCAGGCACGCTTCGGGCTCGCGCGTAAAATCCGCAAGCTGCGCGAACGCAGTGACAACTTCACCCGCTCCCGCGCCTCACTCCCCGTTTTTCGGCCTGTCTGCAGCGCACATCGATCGCCCACACCGACACCATGACCCAGCCCAGCTCCAACGCCCTGCACACCTCCGCCCTCACGTCGCTGCCCCTGCTGGCACGCGGCAAGGTGCGTGACAACTACGCCGTGGGTGACGACCGCATCCTGATGGTGGCCAGCGACCGCCTTTCGGCCTTCGACGTGATCATGGGCGAGCCCATTCCGGGCAAGGGCGAGCTGCTCACGCAGATGGCGCTGTTCTGGTTCGACAAGCTCGGGTATATCTGCCCCAACCACCTGACGGGCGACGCGCCTGAAAGCGTGGTGTCCGCACAAGAGGCCGCACAGATCCGCGGAAGGTCCATGCTCGTGCAGCGGCTGCAGCCCATCCCGGTCGAAGCCGTGGTGCGCGGCTACCTGGCCGGCAGCGGCTGGAAGGAATTCCAGGAATCGCGCTCGGTCTGCGGCGTGCCGCTGCCCGAAGGGCTGACCAATGCCGCCAAGCTGCCCGCGCCCATCTACACCCCCGCCGCCAAGGCCGCCATGGGCGAGCACGACGAGAACATCACCTTCGAGCGCACGGTGGAGATGATCGGCCTGGACCTGGCCACCCGCATCCGCGACCTCAGCATCGCCATCTATCAGGCCGCCGCCGAGATCGCGCTGACCAAAGGCATGATCATTGCCGACACCAAGTTCGAGTTTGGCCTGGCGCCCGATGGCACGCTGGTGCTGATGGACGAGGTGCTCACGCCCGACAGCTCGCGCTACTGGCCGGTGGAAGGCTACGAAGCAGCTCTCGCCGCCGGCCAGAACCCACCGAGCTACGACAAACAATTCGTGCGCGACTGGCTCGAACAGGCGCAGGTGAACGGCAAGCCCTGGGATAAGACCGCACCCGCCCCCCGCCTGCCGCGCGAAGTCATCGAAAAAACCGCCGCCAAGTACCGGGAAGCGCTGGAACGGCTGACGGCCTGACCCCTCCGTCAGCCCACCAAAAAGAAAAGGCCCGGGAAGGGCCTTTTCTTTTCGGTGGGGCGAACCCCGCTCAGCTCAGCACCACGCTCGACAAGCGACGCCGGTAGGTCGCCACCACCGGATCATCGGGCGGGATCTGGCCGTCGGCCACCTTCACCTTCGGGGGTTCGATGATTTCGAGGATGGCCACATAGGTCTTGCGGGCGACCTCCTCACCCCAGGCCTTGTCGCGCATGAGGATTTCGAGCAGCTCGTCCATGGCGTCCGTCCAGCGCTGGCCCGCCATGAGCCAGCGGGCACGGGCGTAGCGGGTGTCAAAGTCGCGCTTGTTGGTGGCAATTTTTGCATCAAATTCAGCCCCAGCGCTTTCTCCATAAGCGCTGGAAGCTACGAAATCAATAGCATCCATCCAGGCCTTTAGCGCACCCAGCTTGCGCGAGCCTGCGGCCTTGGCGATGACGGGGGCAAAGGCCACCTTGGCATCGTCCTCGCGGTGCAGCTGCAGCAGCAGCTTGACGTAGTCAAAACGTGCGTCGTCGTTGGAAGGATCGGTCACCACGGCATGCTGCAGCTTTTCCAGCGCGGTGCCGGTGTCGCCTTCGGCCAGGGCGTCCTGGGCTTCTTCTTCCTCAATTTCCGCCACCAGTTCTTCGGCGGTGGGCACATGCTTGTCGAGGAAAGCCCGCACCTGGCCTTCGGGCAGGGCGCCCATGAAGCCGTCCACGGGCTGGCCGTTCATGAGCAACACACAGGTGGGGATGCTGCGGATGCCGAACATGCCCGCCAGCTGCTGCTCCTGGTCCGAGTCGATCTTGACGAGCTTGAAGCGGCCGTCATAGTCGGTCTCCAACTTTTCGAGCACCGGTCCCAGCGACTTGCAGGGCCCACACCAAGGTGCCCAGAAGTCCACCAGCACGGGCACGTTCATCGAGGCGGCAACCACCTCGGCTTCAAAGTTCTCTACGGTGACGTCAATCATGATGGTGTGGGGGCCAGGGGCCTGTGGAGCAGTTTGCCCGCTATTTTGGCCCATCGAAACAGCCCCACACCAGCCAGGGGGCGCAAAAAGTAAAATCGCGGGTTCCACCTACAGCGGTGGGGCAGGCGCAACCTGCCCACCAGCACCCTCCACACCATGAAACCCATCCAGATCGGCGTGGTCATGGGTTCCAGCAGCGACTGGGACACCATGCAGCATGCAGTGCAGATTCTTGAACAGTTCGGCATCCCGCACGAGGCCCGCGTGGTCTCGGCCCACCGCATGCCCGACGACATGTTTGCCTATGCCGAGGCCGCTGCGGGCCGGGGCCTCAAAGCCATCATTGCGGGGGCCGGGGGTGCTGCCCACCTGCCGGGCATGATTGCCGCCAAGACCACGGTGCCCGTGCTGGGTGTGCCGGTGGCCAGCCGCCACCTGCAAGGCGTGGATTCACTGCATTCCATCGTGCAGATGCCCAAGGGCATCCCCGTGGCCACGTTTGCCATTGGCACGGCAGGCGCCGCCAACGCCGCCCTGTTTGCCGTGGCCCTGCTGGCCAACGAAAGCCCCGAACTGCGCCAGCGGCTCGAAGCCTTCCGCGCCGAACAGACCGAGGTGGCGCGCAACATGACCCTGCCGCCCGCCGCATGAGCGCCAGCAACAAACCCCTCCTGCCGGGATCGATGCTGGGCGTGCTCGGCGGCGGCCAGCTGGGCCGTATGTTTGTGCACCAGGCGCAGGCCATGGGTTACTTCACGGCCGTGCTCGATGCCGACGCCTCCAGCCCTGCCGGGCTGGTGAGCCACCACCACATCCAGACGGGTTATGAAGACCCGCAGGGCCTGGCCGAGCTGGCCCGCCTGTCGGATGCAGTGACCACCGAGTTCGAGAACGTGCCCGCTGCGGCGCTGGCCGCCCTGGCAGCGCAGCGCCCCGTGTCGCCCGCCGCCAGCGCCGTGTCGGTGGCGCAAGACCGTGCGCGGGAGAAGGCCCACTTTGTGGCCTGCGGGGTGCCCTGTGCGCCGTATGCGGTGATCGAAACGGCTGAGCAACTGGCCGCAGTTTCATCTGATCTACTGCCCGGCATCCTGAAAACCGCCCGCATGGGCTACGACGGCAAGGGCCAGGTGCGCGTGAAGACCGCTGCCGAACTCGCCGCCGCCTGGGACTCGGTCGGCAAGGTGCCCTGCGTGCTGGAGAAGATGCTGCCCCTGGCACTGGAATGTTCGGTGATCGTGGCGCGCGGCGCCGACGGCGCCACCGTGCACTTGCCCGTGCAGCGCAACCTGCACCGCGACGGCATCCTGGCCGTGACGGAGGTTTTTGAACAAAATCTGCCTCTAGCGCTTATTCAGCAAGCGGTAGCAGCTGCAATTTCGATAGCAAACGGTCTGCAGTACGTCGGCGTGCTCTGCGTGGAGTTTTTTGTGCTGCAGGACGGCAGCCTGGTGGTGAACGAAATCGCCCCCCGCCCGCACAACAGTGGCCACTACAGCCAGAACGCCTGCGACGTGTCGCAGTTCGAGCTGCAGGTGCGCACCATGGCCCGCCTGCCGCTCACGCAGCCGCGCCAGCACAGCCCCGCCGTGATGCTCAACCTGCTGGGTGATCTGTGGTTTGCCCATGGCGACACCGAGCAGACGCCCCCTTGGGACGAGGTGCTGGCCCTGCCCGGCACGCACCTGCACCTGTATGGCAAGCGCGAGGCCAAGCGCGGCCGCAAGATGGGGCACCTCAACATCACCGCCGCCACCCCCGGGGCGGCGCGCGCCACGGCCCTGCAGGCCGCTGCGCTGCTGGGTATTGCACCGTTCTGATGTCGGCCTTCCAACCCATGATTCTTGACGGCACCCAGCCCGCATCCATCGCCACCGCAGCGCGGGCCGTGCGCAGCGGCGCACTGCTCGGCCTGCCCACCGAAACCGTGTACGGCCTGGCGGCAGACGCCAGCAGCGATGCCGCCGTGGCGCAGATTTTTGCGGCCAAGGGACGCCCCAGCGACCACCCCCTGATCGTGCACGTAGCCAATGCCGAAGGCATTCGCCACTTCGCCAGCGAGGTGCCGGGTTTTGCACAGAAGCTCGTCGATACCTTCTGGCCCGGCCCGCTCACGCTCATCCTGCCGCGCCTGCCCGGCGTGGCTGGCGCCGCCACTGGCGGCCAGGACAGCGTGGGGCTGCGCTGCCCGGCCCACCCCGTGGCCCATGCCCTGCTGCTGGCCTGCGCCGCACCGGGCGACAGCGAGGCCCAAGGCGGCCCGCCGGTGTGGGGCGTGGCAGCCCCCAGCGCCAACCGCTTTGGCCGCGTGAGCCCCACCACCGCCCAGCATGTGCAGGACGAGCTGGGCGCCGGGCTGCTGGTGCTGGATGGTGGCCCGTGCGAAGTGGGTATCGAAAGCACCATCGTGGACTGCACGCGCGGTGTGCCCGTGCTGTTGCGCCCGGGCGCCGTCACGCGCGAGCAGATTGAGGCCGCCTGCGGCATTGCACCGCTGTCCAAGGACGACATGCCCGCGCTCACGCCCCGCGCCTCGGGCACGCTCGAAGCGCACTACGCGCCCGCCGCCAAGGTGCGCCTGATGGACGCCAAGGCCCTGCAAACCGGCCTGGACCTGCTGGGCGCCGACGCCGCCCACATCGCGGTCTATGCCCGCGCCGCACTGCGCACCCAATCCTCCAAGCTCGTGATGCGCCGCATGCCCGACGACGCGGCCGCCACGGCCCAGCAGCTGTTTGCGGTGCTGCGCGGCTTTGACGACGATGGCGTGAAACTGATCTGGATCGAGACCCCGCCCGCCGAGCCCGAGTGGGAAGGTGTGCACGACCGCCTGCAACGTGCATCTGCCGCATGATTCCAGCCGCACAAGGCGGCTTTACATGCGTTGACGTTGCACCGCTAAACTACCCCCCACTTTTCTGGAGAAATACATGGCAGCAAATTGGATGCGCCGCACCGTACTGGTCGCCGCATGTGCGTCGGCCGCGTTGCTCGCGGCCTGCGGTTCCAGCACCACCGAATCGGCCATCACGCCCGAGCGCTTCATCGCGTTTGGTGATGCCAACAGCGATGTGGGGCAAAAAGGCTCTCGCTATACCGTCAACGACGGCAGCGTGAACAACTGGACCCTGCAGGTGGCCGCCAACTATGGCAAGCCACTCTCGGCCGTCTCTGCGGGAGGCAAGAGCTATGCCGTAGGCAATGCCCGCGTCAAGGCCAAGCCCGATGCCGCTGGCAACGCCAGCACGCCCACCATCACCGAGCAGATCGACACCTTTTTGGCCAGCGGCAGCTTCGCGGCCAACGATGTGGTGATCCTCAGCGGCGGCATCAGCGACGTGATCGCCAGCATGGCCGCCGTGCAGGCAGGCACCCAGACCGAAGCCGCCATGGTGGCCGCAGCCCGCCAGGCGGGTGAAGACATGGCCGCCCAGGTGCGCCGCCTGGTGACCGCCGGTGCCAAGTACGTGGTGGTGACCGGCACCTACGACCTGAGCAAGACCCCATGGGCCAAGGCCATCGGCCGCGAGGCGCTGCTGACCGACGCCAGCAGCCGCTTCAACGATGGCCTGCTCGTGGGCATCGTGGACCTGGGTGCCAACGTGCTGTATGTGGACCTGGCCTACTACGTGAACCTGTATACCGGCGTGCCCGCCAACTACGGCTTCAACAATGCCACCACCGCCGTGTGCACCTCGGTGGACGCCACCAATGGCATCGGCATTGGCGCCGGAAAGGTCAATTCGGCCCTGTGCACCCCGTCCACGCTGCTGTCGGGCGCCAGCCAGACCTCCTACGTGTTTGCCGACCCGGTGTACCTCACGCCCTCGGCGCAGCGCCAGTTCGGCACCTACGCCTACGACCGCCTGCGCGCCCGCTGGTAGTTTGGCCACTGGCAGCTGTGTCCACGCTGCAGCTTCTATGCAGGCACCACAGCCATCAAAAAAGCCGACCCCAGGGTCGGCTTTTTTGATGTGCGGCACGCCGCCGCTTGCTGGCTGCCTTATTTGACCATGTCGAACACTGCACGCGCCTGGGCGTGGCAGAACGGCGGTTCGTAGGTGCCATGGTAGGCGCCGTAGTAGGTGGCAAATGCGGCCGATGTCGGATCGGTGGGTGCCTGGCCACCCGGGCCAAAGGTGGCCTGAATGGCCGCATCGACGTCCACCGATGCTACGTTGGTCAGGCCTCGGCTGTCGAAGTCGGCCTTCATCACGCGCTGGTGGATCGCAGGCGGCACGGTGGGATCGCCTGCGCCACCACACAGCAGCACGCGGGCCTTGGGGCTCCAGCCCAGCAGGTCATTCTTTTTGGCCGCCAGGTACAGAGGGTGGGTGGTGCTGGTCTGCGAGCCCGTGATGAACGCGGACTGGAACAGCGCATCCCGCGCCTGGTTGGGCGTACCGGCGGGCAGGGTGCCCGAGGTGAGCAACGTGGTGTAGGTCATCGTAGGGTTGGGCAGCAAGGTCTCGATGTAGCCCGAATACGGGGCCTTGAAGACCTGCTTCACGTCCGTGTAGACGTCTCCATAGACTTTCTGCCAGGCCGTCACCAGATAAGGTACGAAGAACTGCACACCCGCAATGGCGTCCGGGATACGCAGCGAGCCCGACAGGTTGTAAGGGCCGGCCAGATGGGCACCTGCGACCACATTGAATTCAGTGCCGTAGTCGCGTTCCGCAGAGCGGTGTGCTGCCATCGACGAGTGCCCGCCCTGCGAGTAGCCCGTGAACATCACTTTGCCCGACAGATTAGCCCCTACGGTGCCCGCTGCATTGCGTGCGGCCCGCACCGAGTCGATGACCGAGGTGGCTTCCGAGTCGGCATGCAGGTAGGGGTGGTAGCTGTAGCCCGACTTGGCAAAGCCCAGGTAGTCGGTGGCCACCACGGCATAGCCCTGGGCGGCATACATGGCGGCGAGCAGGAAGGTTTCGTTGTCCTGCGGGTTGGCCAGCGTGCGGGGCTTTTGCACATCGGTGCCCTTGGCATAGGCGATCAGCGGTGCGGCTGTGTTGCAGCTGCCTGCGGGCACCAGCATCACGCCCGAAGCGTTGGTGTGCTCTCCACTCTTGGCGCCTGCGGTGGCGTAATTGAGAGCCACCACCTTCACATCGCATTTCGCCTTGCCGCTGATGGCCTGCAGGCCACTGCTGGAGGTGCCTGCATCGATCTGCGCGGCCGTCAGCGTCATCATGACGGCAGGGGGGTCAATCAACGCGCCACGGTCTGGATCGTCGGAGCCGCCGCAGGCGACAAGCAGCACCGCAGCAGCGGCAACACAGGTAAGGCGGAAATACTTCATGAATGGATACCTCAGGTCAAGAAACAACGACGCATCGTGCGCGCACCTGCACTGCACCATCCATAGGGGATAACGCGGACCGAACCAGTGGGCAGACGCCTAGGTGACAGTGGCCCGCCACAGGCGAGCATTTGGAGCGACGCACAGAACCCAGCGAAGCGGTTCTGGCCAGGCGCTGAGTCGCAAGCAGTACGCGCGGCACGGCAAGTTGCGGCAACGAAACCAGAAGCGTTTTGCGAGTCGCGCTTAGCGCTGGCCACGCGCCCCGTAGACCACCTTCATGCCCAGGATCGTCCCCGCCAGCGCGAGCGTGATGGCGTTCGCCACCACGATGGGCCAGGCCGCCAGGGTCAGCCCATACACCAGCCACAGCGCCACACCGGCCGTGAACACGCTGTACATGCCCAGCGAAATGCCCCGAACATCCCGCGTACGAAAGGTATGCAGTGCCTGGGGCACAAAGCTGCAGGTGGTCAGGATGGCGGCGAGGTAGCCGATGAGCTCGGTGGTGGGCATGGGACGGGGGAAAGTTCTGAAGGCTCTGGCGCGTGTGGCAGGGCAACGCCCCATTATTCACTGGTCGCGCGCGGTCCAGTCGACCAGGCTGTCCAGCACAGGCCGCGCAGCGCCGGCATTGGCATGGTTGACGACAGCCACCAGCACATAGCGCCGCCCGCTGGCCGCGTGCACATAGCCCGCCACGGCCATCACGTCGCGCAGGCTGCCGGTCTTGAGATGGGCCATGCCCACGCGGCTCTGGCTGCGGCGCAGCGTGCCATCCACCCCGGAGATCGGCAGCGACGCCACCAGCTCCGGCATCACCGGGGACACCCAGGCCACCTGCAACATGCGAGCCAGCGCCTGCGCCGTCAGGCGGGCATCGCGGCTCAGGCCTGCACCGTTGTCGGCCAGGGGCAGTTCGGCATCACCGATGCGCGACAGCCACCACTGGCGCAAGGCCTCGCGGGCACCGTCGAAGGTGGCCACACCGTTCTTCTGCAGTGCCAGCGTCAGGAACACCTGTTGCGCCATCACGTTGTTGCTGTACTTGTTCACGTCACGCACCACTTCGGACAGCGCGGGTGAGGTGGCCACGAAGGCGGGTTTCAAGCCGGGCGGCACCTTGCCCTCGCGCACGCTACCCGTGAGCTTGCCCCCCAGCTCGCGCCACATGCCTTCCACTGCACGCCCCGCAAAGCCGCGTGGGTCCACCGCCGCCACGGGCCACACGCGCTCGCCGCAGGTGGCCGGGTACACCCCCTGGAAGCTCACCTTGGCGGGGTCGGCCAGCTCCGCCCGCAAGGCGCCACGCCAGTCGCCACACTCGGTGCCCGGCGCGGCCAGCGCGACGGTGGCCTGGCGCACCACACCCGCCAGGGGTGGGTCGTACTGGATGCGCGCCAGGCCTGCGGCGGAATCCGGCACAAAGGTCATCACCGACGATTTGTAGTTGAGCAGCAGCGCATCGGGCGCGGCGTTGTAGGGGCGCAGTGGCTCGCCATCAAAACGTGCCGGATCGTGGTCGGGCACGTCAAAGGCCGTGCGGTCGAGCACGATGTCGCCGACGATGACCTGGATGCCCTGGCCCTGCAGGCGCCGCATCAGCAGCCACAGGCGTTCCATGACCAGCTTGGGATCTCCCTGACCCTGGATGTAGACATTGCCACGCAGACTGCCGTCCTGCACCGAGCCGTGCACGTAGACCGGGGTGTTCCACACATAGGCGGGGCCCAGTTGCTCCAGCGCTGCATAAGTGGTCACCAGCTTCATCACCGACGCCGGATTCACCGGCATCTGGGCACGGTGCGCCAGGCGTGCAGGCGATGATTTGCCCCCCTGGGCATCCACCACCATCACCGACAGGGCCTCGCGCGGCAACTTGGCGCGACCCAGGGCGGCTTCGACCTCCGGTGGCAGCGGGGCGGGAGCCGCCGCCTGGGCCTGGGCCGTGCCAGCAGCCCCCGCCAGAACGAACCACACCGCCACACCGCCCAGGGCACCACGCAGCGCGAAGTGGCGCCAAGAATCAGGAAACAAGAACATGGCGCGAGTCTATCGCCCGGCAGCGCGCCGCCCGCAGGCCGCGCGAGACCAGGAACCCGGATGCCAGCGCCGCCACGCCCACGCACCGATAATCCCCCGATGCGTTTTTCTCCTCGTGCCATCGGCCTGCTGGCGGCGGTCGTGACGGTCACCATCTGGACGGGTTTCATCGTCATTGCCCGCGCCTCGGCCCAGCGCACGCTCACACCGTTCGACATTGCCCTGCTGCGCATCACCGGTGCCAGCCTGGTCTTGCTGCCCTGGGGCTGGTGGCTGGTGCGGCGGCGCACCGCAGCGCTGGGCTCGGCCGCCCCGCCCTCCAGCCTGGCGGGCATCTCGCCCCTGCCGCTGCGCACCACGGCCCTGCTGGGCACCTTCGGCGGGCTGCTTTACGCCATGCTGGCCTACGCGGGATTCTTCCATGCACCGGCCACCCATGCGGCGGTGCTGATGCCGGGCAGCCTGCCGCTGTGGACGGCGCTGCTGGCTGCCGTGCTGCTGCGCGACCACATCACGCCGCTGCGTGCGGCGGGCCTGGCCCTGATCGTGGCAGGCGACCTGTTGGTCGGCGGGCGCAGCCTGCTGGCGGCGTTTTCGGGCGGGGATGTGTGGAAGGGCGATGTGCTGTTCATGCTGGCCGCCGCGTGCTGGGCCACCTACAGCGTGCTGGCCCGGCGCCATGCAGTGGATGCCGTGCAGGCCACCATCGCGATCACCGCGTTTGCATGCCTGGTCTATGTGCCGGGCTATGCCCTGCTGACCACGCTGGGCGCCGTCACCAGCCGCCTGGCGCTGGCGCCTTGGAGCGAGATCGTCTTCCACATGGTGTTCCAGGGCGGCGGCTCGGTGGTGATCTCGGGCATCGGCTTCACGCGCATGATCCAGCACTATGGGCCCGTGCGATCCACCATGATCACGGCCCTGGTGCCTGGCCTCTCGGCCATCGGTGCAGTGATTTTTCTGGACGAGCCAATGTACTGGAACCTCGTCGCCGGCCTGCTGCTGGTGACTGCCGGTATCCTGCTGGGCGTGCTGCGCAAAAGTCAGGCGGGCGTGGTCGTCCCGCCCACGCCCGCNAAACCCTCTGGCCCCATGAATCTGCTCGCTTTCGACACCAGCACCGACACCCTTTCCATCGCCGTCCAGCACGGCGATGCCGTGTGGCAGCACACGGGCCCCGGGGGCGCGCAGGCTTCGGCCACACTGATTCCGACAGTGCGCAGCCTGATGGCGCAGGCCAGCCTGTCGTTCGACACGCTGGAGGTCATTGTGTTTGGCCGTGGCCCGGGCTCCTTCACCGGCTTGCGCACCGCCTGCGCCGTGGCCCAGGGGCTGGCGTTTGGCGCGCGCGGGGGCCACGGCATACCGGTGCTGCCCGTGGACACCCTGCTGGCCGTGGCCGAGGAAGCGCGCCAGGCGCGCGGCTGCACGCAGGTGGTTGCGGTGCTGGACGCGCGCATGGACGAGGTCTACCACGCGCGCTGCGAGTGGATCGGCGCCCAAGGCCGCTGGCACGCTGATGCCGACTTTGGCCTGGGGGCGCCAGAATCCGTGCTCGTGCCCGCAGGATGGACGGTGGCGGGCAACGCGCGCACACCTTACGGCGAACGACTGGCGCCCACAGCCGCCCATGTGGCCACACTGCCCACGGCCAGCGCTCTGCTGCGCCTGGCCCCAGCCCTGCTGGCGGCGGGCGAAGGCGTGCCCGCCAGCGATGCGCTGCCGCGCTACATCCGCGATAAAGTGGCGAAAACCACCGCCGAGCGGGCTGCGCTGCGCGCCGCCCAGCAAGAACGCGCGGTGGACGCGCCCCAGTGAATCATCCCTGCCAGACCCCACCATGAGCGCCTTGCCCAACCCGTCTGCCGGCGCGCCCGAGGCGCGCTTTGAAGCCCTCGCGCTCTCGCGGCTGGATGCCGTGCTGGCGGTGGAGCAACGCGCGTATTCGCACCCCTGGACACGCGGCAACTTCACCGATGCCATGGCCTCGGGCTACCAGGCGCAGGTGCTGATGGCCGGAGAGCACCTGCTGGGCTACTTTGTGGCCATGCTGGGGGTGGATGAAGTGCACCTGCTCAACATCACCGTCACCCCCGAATTCCAGCGCCAAGGCTGGGCGCGGGTGCTGCTGGACGCATTGGCCCTGTGGTCGCGCGGGCGCGGCGCCCAATGGCTGTGGCTGGAAGTGCGCATGAGCAACCTGCGCGCCCAGCACATCTACCAGACCCACGGGTTTCGCCGCGTGGGCGAACGCAAGCGCTACTACCCCGCCGAACTGGGCCAGCGCGAAGATGCCGTGGTCATGAGCCTGGCATTGTGAGCAACACCTTCAACGGGCCCCTTTTCCCATGAGTCTTCACCTCGATGCGCGGCAGCGCGCCATGCTGCAAGAAATGGGGGTCACCGTGTGGGGGCCACAGGAGGCACCAGCAGCCCGCACGGCAGCCCCGGCGCCCGCCCCTGCAACCCGCGTGGTGCCCACCCCCACCCCGCCACCCGCCGCAGCAAGCCTACCGGCTGCACGCGCGCCCCAGCCAACACCCCCGCGAGTGTCCGCACCTGCGGCAGAGAGCACAGGCGCAGCCCTGGCTACCCCAACCTTGCGGCTGCATGCGCCCCAGGCGCTGTACCCCACCGCCGACCCGGCGCAGACCCCGTCCGGGCTGGGTGCGAGCTGGCTGATCGTGACCGAAAGCCTTACACCGGGCGAGCCGCTGGGTGGCGATGCGGGCCGATTGCTGGATAACATGCTGCGCGCCATGCAGCTGAACAAGCACCCGCGCGTGTTCCTGGCGGCACTGGAGCGCACGGCCTCCGGCGCGGAACCCGGTGGTGACCACAACATCCCCGCAGCGCTGGCCGACGCCGTGGCGGCGCTGCAACCCGCCCTGGTCCTGGTGCTGGGCCATGTGGCAGCGCGGGCGGCGCTGGGTCGCACCGAGCCGCTGGGCCGCCTGCGCGCAGGCCCGCACCAGCTGGCGGGATGCCCGGCCGTGGTGACCTACGACCCCGCGTTTCTTTTGCGCTCGCAAGACGTCAAGGCCGCTGCCTGGGCCGACCTGTGCCGGGCCCTGGCCATCGTGCGCCAGGCCACATCCCGCTGACCACCGCGGGCGCGGGCTTTTGCCTGGAGGCCGTCGGACTTGGAGCGCCGATCAGCGAAAATCGGACCGCTGCGGTCGATTTGCAGCCGGCGATTTCCAAGTCCGACGGCCTCTTAGGGCCCGTTGCAGCTGCAGTGCCATAATCCGCCGCCTGTCCATTTTTTACGGAGAAAGCTCCTTGGAAACCTACCCGAGTTGGTAGCTTTCAGCTCCCCGGCCTGCCTGCTGTGGGGTTGAAAGCACCCGATCCCCCACACCGCAGATGCCACACAACAAGGGAGTGAGCCCATGCTCAACATCTTCACGCTCGCCAATGGCCGGCTGTTCCAGGAAGAAATCGAATCCCTGGAAGAGCTGACCCGCTTCCAGCCGATCTGGGTGGACCTGGAAGCCCCCACCCTCGAAGAAAAACGCTGGATCAAGCAGCACTACGGCCTGTCCATCCCCGAGGATGCGATGGACGAGGACATCGAGGAATCCGCCCGCTTCTACGAAGAAGACAACGGCGAGCTGCACATTCGCAGCGACTTTTTGATCGACGACGATGAAGACCCGCGCTCGGTGCGGGTGGCTTTCATCCTGAACCAGCACAACGCCAACCTCAAGAGCCGGGGCGTGCTGTTCTCCATCCACGACGAAGACGTGCCGGTGTTCCGCCTGCTGCGCATGCGCGCACGCCGCGCACCAGGCCTCATCGAAGACGCCAAGGAAGTGCTGCTCAAGCTGTTCGACGCCGACGCCGAGTATTCGGCCGACACGCTCGAGAACATCTACGACGAGCTGGAAAAGGTGAGCAAGCAGGTGCTGGCCGGCGACGTGACCGATGCCCTTGCTGGCGAGGTGCTGGGCGCCATTGCCCGCCAGGAAGACTTGAACGGACGCATCCGCCGCAACGTGATGGACACCCGCCGTGCGGTGAGCTTCATGATGCGCAGCAAGATGCTCAACTCCGAGCAGTTCGAGGAAGCCCGCCAGATCCTGCGCGACATCGAATCGCTGGACAACCACACGGCATTCCTGTTCGACAAGATCAACTTCCTGATGGACGCCACGGTCGGTTTCATCAACATCAACCAGAACAAGATCATCAAGATCTTCTCGGTGGCCAGCGTGGCGCTGCTGCCCCCCACGCTGATCGCCAGCGTGTACGGCATGAACTTCAAGTTCATGCCCGAGCTGGAGTGGAGCTACGGGTATGCCTACGGCATCCTGCTGATGATCGCCAGTGCGGTGGGGCCCATGTGGTACTTCCGCAAGCGCGGCTGGTTGAAGTAGCCCCCTGTGGCGCTGGCATGGAGGAGCGCCAGTTTCACGGCGCGGCGACCGATGATCTACGGCCACGCATGAAAACATCCAATAAAAATAGCCCCTAGCGCTTATTTAACAAGCGCGAGTAGCTATCAATTTTATAGTTTTTGAAGAAACGCCAGCATGATGTGCTCGGCGTAGCGGCTGGCCACGGTCTGCACGAAGAGGGGAAAGTCCACGTGGGCGGTGTCGTCGGCGCGGTCGGAGATGGTGCGCACGGCGGCGAAGGGGATGCCGTAGTCGTGGCACACCTGGGCCACGGCGGCGCCTTCCATTTCAACGGCCAGCACGTCGTGGCCGGCGTCGCGCAAGCTGTTGCGCAGGCGGTGGGACTCATCGGCGGCAGAGACAAATCGGTCCCCGCTGGCCACCAGGCCGTGGTGGGTGCGGTGCAAGACGCCTGCGGCCGCGGCAGTCACACCATTTTTTGAACCAAATTGGCCGCTGGCGCTTGATACACAAGCGCTGGCCGCTTCCAGAAGCAGAGCAGACAAGGCGGTGTCGCATGCCAGGCGGCTGCGCGTGTAGCCGGGGATCTCCCAGCGGGGGAACAGGGGCGAGGCGTCCATGTCGTGCTGGAGGTAGTCCTGCGCCACCACCACGTCGCCCACGTTCACGCCATCGCCCACGCCGCCCGCCACGCCGGTGAAGACGATGCGCGCCACGCCGAAGCGCTCGACGAGCGCCGTGGCCGTGGTGGCCGCCGCCACCTTGCCGATGCCCGAGAGCGCCAGCACCACCGGCCGGCCGCACAGGTCGCCGCGCCAGAAGAAACGGCCGGCATGCACCAGGCGCTGGGGGTGCAACAGGTGCGGGACCAGCGAGCTTTGCTCTTCGGGCAAGGCGCTGAGGATGGCGGTGGTCATGGCCTACGAAACCGACACGTCCCATACCAGCGGACGCCGTGGAACTGGCTTCGCCAGGCCGCTGGCGTCGTCCCCCTTCCCGGCGCGAGCCGAGAGAAGGGGGAAGCCGCGAAGCGGCTCAGGGGGATGGTCATTTCTTGTCGCGCAGCTCGCGGCGCAGGATCTTGCCCACGGGGGTCTTGGGCAGCTCGGTGCGGAACTCGATGACCTTGGGCTGCTTGTAGCCCGTGAGTTCTGCGCGGCAGAACTCCTTGACCTGCGCTTCTGTGAGCGCGGGGTCTTTCTTGACGATCACGAGCTTGACGGCTTCACCCGTCTTCTCGTCCGGGACGCCCACCACGGCGCATTCGAGCACGCCGGGGCAGTTGGCTACGACTTCTTCGACCTCGTTGGGATAGACGTTGAAGCCGCTGACCAGCACCATGTCCTTCTTGCGGTCCACGATCTTGAAGAAGCCGCGCTCATCCATGACGCCGATGTCGCCGGACTTGAAGAAGCCGTCGTCGGTCATGACCTTGGCGGTTTCATCGGGGCGCTGCCAGTAGCCCGCCATCACCTGCGGGCCCTTGATCGCGATTTCACCGGGCTGGCCGAGGGCGGTCACGTCGCGGCCGTCGTCGTCGATCAGCTTCATCAGGGTGCCGGGGAGCGGCACGCCAATGGTGCCCGTGAACTCCTTGGCGGTCACGGGGTTGCAGCTGACCGAGGGGCTGGTCTCCGACAGGCCATAGCCCTCGCAGATGGGGCAGCCAGTCTTCTCCAGCCAGAGCTTGGCCACGGCGCCCTGCACGGCCATGCCGCCGCCCACCGAGACCTTGAGGTTCTTCCAGTTGACGGTGTTGAAGTCGGGGTGGTTGGCCAGGCCGTTGAACAGCGTGTTCACGGCCGGGAAGCTGTGGAAGGTGTGCTTGGACAGCTCCTTGAGCACGGCAGGCAGGTCACGCGGGTTGGGGATCAGGATGGTCTTGCCGCCGGTGCGCATGCTCAGCATCATGTTCACGGTGAACGCGAAGATGTGGTACAGCGGCAGCGCGCAGATGCTGGTGGGCTGCTCGCCCGCCGGCACCTTCTTCATCACGGGGTCGTTCCACGCCTCGGACTGCAGCACGTTGGCGATCACGTTGCGGTGCAGCAGCACCGCGCCCTTGCTCACACCCGTGGTGCCGCCGGTGTATTGCAGCAGCGCGATGTCGTCGGGCTTGATGTCGGGCTTCTTGAGCGTGCCGCGCGTGCCCTGGGCCACCGCGTCATTGAAACGCACGGCGCCCGGCAGGTTGTAGGTGGGCACCATCTTCTTGACGTTGCGCACCACGTAGTTGACCAATGCTCCCTTGAGCAGGCCCAGCTGGTCGCCCATGGCGCACAGCACCACGTGCTTGACGGGCGTGTTTGCAATGCAGCTTTGCAGCGTGGTGGCGAAGTTTTCGATGATGACGATGGCCTTGGCGCCCGAATCCTTGAGCTGGTGCTCCAGCTCGCGCGGGGTGTACAGCGGGTTCACGTTGACCACCACGAAGCCCGCACGCAGGATGGCCGCCACCGTCACGGGGTACTGCGGCACGTTGGGCATCATGATGGCCACGCGGTCGCCCTTGACCAGGCCCAGGCCCTGCAGATAGGCCGCAAACGCGCTGGAGAGCGAGTCTGTCTGGGCATAGGTCACTTCCTTGCCCATGAAGCTGTAGGCCACGCGGCCCGCGTACTTGGTAAACGCCTCGTCCATGAGGGCCACGAGCGATGGGTATTGCGTGGTGTCGATGTCTGCAGGGACGCCTTGCGGATAGGCAGCCAGCCAGGGGCGATTCGTCATTTTTTGTCTCCTGATAAGTTTTATTGATGCCGTGAAGACCGCCCTGGGATTTCCAGCACGATCGTGCTTTTTCGCGGTGAAATTATGCCCGTCACCCCTTGAGCGCGGAAAGAACTTCGTCGAGCATTTTCTTGGCGTCGCCAAACAGCATGCGGTTGTTGTCCTTGTAGAACAGGGGGTTGTCCACCCCCGCATAGCCCGACGCCATGGAGCGCTTCATCACGATCGAGGTCTTGGCCTTCCACACTTCGAGCACGGGCATGCCTGCGATGGGGCTGGTCGGATCATCCAGAGCGCTGGGATTCACGATGTCGTTGGCGCCGATGACCATGGCCACGTCAGCATTGGGGAAGTCCTCGTTGATCTCGTCCATCTCCATCACGATGTCGTAGGGCACCTTGGCCTCGGCCAGCAGCACGTTCATGTGGCCGGGCATGCGACCCGCCACCGGGTGGATGGCAAAGCGCACATCCACGCCCTTCTCGCGCAGGGTCTTGGTGATCTCGTACACCGTGTGCTGGGCCTGGGCCACGGCCATGCCGTAGCCGGGCACGATGATGACGCTTTTGGCATCGCGCAGCAGCTCGGCCGTCTCGGCGGAGCTGACGGGCACGGCCTCGCCTTGCGGCTCGGTTGCCTCGCCCTTTTTGGCTGGTGTGCCAGCGCCCGACCCGAAGCCGCCCGCGATCACGCTGATGAAGTTGCGGTTCATCGCGTTGCACATGATGTACGACAGGATGGCACCCGAAGAGCCCACCAGCGCGCCCGTGACGATGAGCAGGTCGTTGGACAGCATGAAACCCGTGGCCGCCGCTGCCCAGCCCGAGTAGCTGTTGAGCATGGACACCACCACCGGCATGTCAGCACCGCCGATGGCCATCACCATGTGGATGCCGAACAGCAGCGCGATCGCCGTCATCACCATCAGCGGCACCATGCCTTGTTCAATGGTCTCGGCGCGCAGGAACTCGCGGCCAAACCAGATCACGATCAGCAGCGCAGCCAGATTCATCCAGTGGCGGCCAGGCAGCAACAGCGGCTTGCCACCGATCTTGCCGTTGAGCTTGCCGAAGGCGATCAGCGATCCGCTGAACGTGACCGCGCCGATCAGGATGCCGACATAGATCTCCACCTCATGAATGATCTTCTCGGCGCCCTGCAGCTGGATCGAGGTATCGACGTAACTCGCAAAACCCACCAGGCAGGCCGCAAGGCCCACCAGGCTGTGCATGAGGGCGACCAGCTCGGGCATCTGGGTCATCTTGACGACCTTGGCCGCATACAGGCCAATGCCACCGCCGATGACCAGCGCGCCGACGATCCAGGCCACGCCCGCAGGGCTGACACGGGGGCCGAACACCGTGGCCAGCACGGCCAGCGCCATGCCGACCATGCCGAACAGGTTGCCCCGGCGCGAGGTTTCGGGGTTGGAGAGCCCGCCCAGGCTCAGGATGAACAAAATGGCCGCACCCAGGTAGGCAACGGTGGCGAGACTTTGGGACATGTTCTGTGCTCCTTGTGTTCTTGTTGTGATGGAGTTACTTGCGGAACATGGCCAGCATGCGGCGCGTGACAGCAAAGCCACCGAACATGTTGACAGCCGTGAGTACCAGCGCGGCAAAGGCCAGCCAGAGGATGAGCCCATCCGGGCGCCCGTTGATGCCCGCATCGGGCGGTGCAATCTGCACCAGCGCACCGATGGCGATGATGCTGGAGATCGCGTTGGTCACGCTCATCAACGGCGTGTGCAGCGCGGGCGTGACATTCCACACCACCATGTAGCCGATGAAGCAAGCCAGCACGAACACCGTGAAGTGGCCCAGGAAGGCCACGGGCGCATAGGCACCGATGGCCCAGAACAGCACGGCCAGCACGGCAAAAACGATGGTCAGCGTCTTGGCAGACATCGGTGCGCCCGGACCATGGCTGGATTTTTTGGCAGCCACAGGAGCTGCCGCGGCCTTGGGTGCCGGCACAGGGGCCTGCTTGAGCGGTGGGGCGGGCCAGGTGATCGCGCCATCCTTGACCACAGTGAGGCCGCGGATCGCGTCGTCCTCCATGTTGACCACGGCCACGCCGTCCTTGGCCTTGCACAGCTCTTCAGCCAAGCGCAGCAGGTTGGTGGCATACAGCGTGGACGACTGCTTGGCCAGGCGCGAGGCCAGATCGGTGTAGCCGACGATGGTCACGCCGTGGCGCACCACAGCCTGGCCAGGCACGGTCAGCTCGCAGTTACCACCCTGCTCGGCGGCCATGTCCACGATCACGCTGCCGGGCTTCATGCTCTGCACCATCTCGGCCGTGATGAGCTTGGGCGCGGGTTTGCCCGGAATCAGCGCGGTGGTGATGATGATGTCGGCATCCTTGGCTTGCTCCGCGTACATCTTGCGCTGCGCGGCCTGGAAACCCTCGCTCATGACCTTGGCGTAGCCGCCGCCGCCCGAGCCTTCTTCCTCGTAATCCACCTTGACGAACTCACCGCCCAGCGACTTGACCTGGTCAGCCACTTCGGCACGCGTGTCGTTGGCGCGCACGATGGCGCCCAGGTTGGCAGCCGTGCCGATGGCGGCAAGCCCCGCCACGCCCGCGCCTGCGATGAACACCTTGGCCGGCGGCACCTTGCCCGCGGCGGTGATCTGGCCGTTGAAAAAGCGGCCGAAGGCATTGGCCGCCTCGATGACGGCGCGGTAGCCGGAGACGCCAGCCGTGGAGGTCAGCGCGTCCATCTTCTGGGCGCGCGAGAGCGTGCGCGGCAGGCAGTCGATGGCCAGCACCGTGGCCTTGCGGGCCGCGAGCTGCTGCATCAGCTCGGGGTTCTGGGCGGGCCAGATGAAATCAATAAGCGTCGTGCCCTCACGCATCAGCACCACTTCGTCGCTGCTGGGCGGGCGCACCTTGAAGACGATGTCTGATGCTGCCCACAGCGCGGCAGCGCCGCCCACGATCTGGGCCCCGGCGGCGCGGTAGGCGTCATCGCTGAAGTTGGCGGCGTCCCCAGCCCCCGACTCCACAGTGACCGCAAAACCCAGCTTGATCAGCTTCTCCACCACATCGGGCACGGTGGCCACACGCTTTTCGCCGGGGAAGATTTCCCTGGGCACGCCGATACGCTGCGGCTGCGGGACGGGGCTGGTCTGCATGGGAGGTCTCCTCGAAGTTGTGGAATCGTTGGGGCCGGCGTGTCTGCCGCTGCGTCAGCCCGCCCAGGGGCGTGCGGCGGCCTGCTTCTTGGCAAAGCAGGCCTCCACGGCATCCAGGAGCTGCTGCTGCTCTGCGCTGGCTGGAGGCACGATCAGCGCTGCGCCCTGCATCACGGAACGCAGGGTCAGCACGTGGTAATCGGTGAATTTTTCTAAGCTGCGCTCCAGCACAGCAGGCACTTCGCTGGGTGCCAACGGGCGGTTGCGCAGCATGTGGGAACTGGCAACCCAGAGGTTGTTCGCATCGGAATCGCCCAGACCCAGATGTTGGCGAAGCAGGGCCAGAACGCCCTCTTTCTGCTCCACGGTCACGGCGCCAGTCGCCTGCACCATGGCCAACGCCATCACAGCCACCACATCCACAGGGTGCTCCAGCGTGTAGAGCGGCGGCGTTGTGACCTTCCTGGACCAGGCACGGCGGCGGAAAAAGGCCAGCGGATTGAGCCAGCCTACGTCAATGCCAAAACGGCGCAGAGCTTCCATCGCCATCGTGAAAGTGATGATGAGCCCCAGGATTTGCAGGATCACGCCCATGGTGAATCTCCCTCTCTTGTGTTGTCTTGTAGTTTTGTTGTTTTGTTATCTGTTTGCACCGCTCATTTCCGGGATGCGGCTTCGGCAAACGGGAAAGGCGGAATGGCCAGGTGGCCGTCCACCATGCCGGCGCTCAGGCGCACAGCCTGGGCCAGGTCATGGGCCCATTGCTGGAAGGGCAGGCCTGCGACCAGGAACTCTTCGTTGTTGCGCGGCCGGACGCTGATCAGCCGCTGGTCCACCAGGGCATCCACCACCACCCAGACACCCGCTTCGGTGACGTAGCGGTAGCCCACATGCGAATAGGGGGCGTTCAGCGCGATCTGGCGGCTGGCCATCCATTGGACAAGATCGGGCCGGTTCTTTTCGAGCCACTTGGGGCTGCTCGCCCAAAGCTTGAAGCGCAGGCAATCGGCCCGCACAGGGCTGCCATCGGCGGGATCCTTCACGATGACGTCCTGTTGCGCCGGACAGTACCCCCCCCCTTGCGGAGACCCCCGCAAGTCGCCCGTGCGGTTGGTCTGCACACGCAGCGCAGCCAGCCATTCACCTTTCGCACCACGCAGCCCCACGTCACGGGTTTGCAGCGAGGTACGGCCTCCGGGGCCCGCAATGGCTTCATCGGAGGTACCCAGGTCTTGCCACGCCCCTGGCGGCAACACCAGACGGGCGCGCCCGACTGGATATTCGGCCTTTGGAGGAACGGTCAGGGGCGCACACGCCACCGTCAACACCGCCACGGCAAATACAGGCAACAAGCGCCGAAACTTCGAAATAGTCAGAGTCATAGAGAAAGGTTCATACGAATTCGCCTTCAATCATCCCACGGCACCCGAGTCCGTCCATCGACGGCTTCTGCCATGCAACAACCAGCTCGGTGTAACTGGTGAGAAATGTGTTGAAAGCGCCCTGGTATCGGACACTTCTTACGGCGCTGCCGGTGGGCAAGCTGACCGCGAGCTTACATGAAGAAAATCTTGCCGCTGTCGCCTTTGTCTGATGTAGGGGGAACTCCCCAGTCCATCTCGTATCGGGGCAAAAAAAAGCCTGGCTGCGCAACGCAGCCAGGCCGATCGGGCGGCCCTGCAGGGCCTTGTGCCAACGGTCAGTTCACCACTTGGGCCAGCGTACCCGCCGCGTACTGGGCCGCCACAGCCTGAAGGCTCAGCCCCTTGATCTTGCTGCCCTGGCCTTCGCAGCCGAATTCCAGGTAACGCTGCTTGCAGACCTGCTTGGCGGCTTCGCGTGCAGGCTTGAGCCACTCGCGCGCGTCGAACTTGTCGGGGTTTTCAAACAGGAACTTGCGCACCGCGCCGGTCATGGCCAGGCGGATGTCGGTGTCGATGTTGATCTTGCGCACGCCGTGCTTGATGGCTTCCTGGATCTCCTCGACCGGCACGCCGTAGGTTTCCTTCATCTTGCCGCCGTACTGGTTGATGATGGCCAGCAGCTCGGCAGGCACCGACGACGAACCATGCATCACCAGGTGGGTGTTGGGAATGCGCTGGTGGATTTCCTTGACGCGGCTGATGGCCAGGATGTCGCCCGTGGGCTTGCGGCTGAACTTGTAGGCGCCGTGGCTGGTGCCAATGGCAATCGCCAGGGCGTCCAGTTGCGTGGCCTTCACGAACACGGCGGCCTCTTCGGGGTCGGTGAGCATCTGGCTGTGGTCGAGCTTCACATCGGCGCCAATACCGTCTTCCTCGCCGGCTTCACCGGTTTCGAGGTTCCCCAGGCAGCCGAGTTCGCCTTCAACGGTAACCCCCACCTTGTGTGCCATGTCGACCACCTTGCGGGTCACTTCGACGTTGTAGTCGAACGACGAGGGCGTCTTGCCGTCTTCCATCAGCGAGCCATCCATCATCACCGAGCCAAAGCCCAGGTCGATGGCGCCCTGGCAAATCTTGGGCGAGGTTCCGTGGTCCTGGTGCATCACCAGCGGGATGTGCGGGAAGGCTTCGACGGCGGCCTGGATCAGGTGCTTGATGAAAGGCTCGCCAGCGTACTTGCGTGCTCCGGCGCTGGCCTGCAGGATGACCGGGGCGCCCACTTCGTCGGCAGCGGCCATCACGGCCTGGACCTGCTCCAGGTTGTTGACGTTGAAGGCAGGGATGCCATAGCTGTTGGCTGCGGCATGGTCGAGCAGTTCGCGCATCGAAACGAGGGGCATGGTCGTAGGGTCCGTTGAGGGTTGGAGAAGGCGCTGTAAGCCGGTCATTGCGGTGGTAACCGCTTGGTAACTCGCGATTTTAACCGGGGGGCGTGACCGCCGAAGGGGGCAAATCCAACCGAAAACAGGTGGTAAAGGGCTGGGCGGCAGGTGCTGGACCGAAATTACCGCCATGGATGTCTGCCACCCGCCGCAGGATTTCGTGGCCCAGGTGCAGGCTGTCAGTGGGACTTCTCGCACCCGCAGTGGCGGGCAGGTCGCCATGGCGCCTGGCGCCGTCATCACACACCTGCAGCCAAACACCCGCTCCCTCAGTAGCACCCACCTGCACCGCGATGTGCGTGCCCTCCGGCGTGTGCTTGAGCGCGTTTTCCACCAAATTGCGCGCCGCGATGTCCAGCAGCAACACGTGCCCAGACACCCAAAGCTCCGGTGGCGCCGACAGGGCGATGTCATCCCCCCGCTGCCAGGCAGCCTGCGCATAGTCAACACACACTTGGCGGGCCACGGCACACAGGTCCACCGGTGCCTTGGCCTCGTGCAGTTCCGCCCGGCTGGCGCGCGCCAGGGCCAGCAGCTGGTTGAGCACATGGCCAGCCCGCAAGGCGTCCTGGCCAATGCGGGCAATGGCCTGCGCCCTTGCGGCGGAATCCAGCTCTCCGCCCAAGGCACTGGCCTGCAGGGCAATGGATGACAGGGGCGTGCGCAATTCGTGCGCGACTTCGTTGGCCAACCTGCGTTCGCGCACCAGCGCGGCCTGCTGACGGTCCAGCAGGGTGTTGATGGACGCGACCACCGACTCGAACTCGCTCCAGGCATGGCGCGAGGCCAGGCGTGGCGCGCTGGCAGGGTCGAGTGCCGCGACGTCTGCCGACAAGGCATACAGCGGCCGCAAGCCCCGCCACAGGGCCAGGCCCAGGGCGAGCGACACGACGGGAAGCAGCCAGAGGCCAGGCTCGATCATCTGCTCGGCAATGTCCTGGGCAAGCTCGTCGCGCTCGCGCAACTCCAGCAGCACCATGATCTTGCGCGCCCGCGCGGCATCCCACTGCGAAAAGCTGCGCCATACCGCCTCGTCCGGCCCCAGCGCCATGTTGGCGAATCCCTCGACATCGCCGAAGGCAGGTGCTGGCGCCGTACCGCTGTGATGGAGCATGCGACCCTGCGCGTCCCACTGGACCACGCTGAGGGACTGCTGGTAGTCGTGCGACTTGAGCCAGGGTGTGGCCGCGCGCTGCGTGACCTGCGGCCCTTCGGTGGCCTCGGTCGCGCGCAGGTTCAGCAGCAGGGCAGCCACACTGGCCAGGTGCCCGTCGGTCAGTTCATCCGCCTCGTGTACCCCTGTCTGGTAGCCAATGAACACGAAACTTCCCCACACCAGTGCCAGCGCCCCGAGGCACCACAACAGCAGCTGGCGCGTCAGCGACGGCCGGCGGGCGCGCGCGACAGGAGTCGCTGCAGAGGCGCTCATGCCGAGGGCTCCTGGGGCATGAAATAGCCCACGCCCCGCATGGTCTGGATGCACGCACTGCCCAGTTTGCGGCGCAGGTGGTGGATATGGACCTCCACCGCGTTGCTCTCAATGGCGGCATCCCAGCTGTACAGGCGCTCTTCGATCTGCTGGCGCGAGAGCACACGCCCCCGGGCCTCCAGCAGCACCAGCAGCACCGAAAACTCCCGGGGCGACATCTCTACCAGCTTGCCGCCCTGGTGGACGGTTCGCGCCGCAGGGTCCATCTCGATGTCTGTGTAGCGGAGGGTGGGAGACGCCCGGCCGGCGGCCCGGCGCAACAGGGCGCGCAAGCGTGCATCCAGTTCATCGATGTCGAAGGGCTTGGCCAGGTAGTCATCCGCCCCCTGGTCCAGCCCCGCAATGCGTTGGTGCACCTGGTCACGGGCGGTGACGATCAGCACGGGAGTGGAGGGATCGGGCAACATCTGCGGAGCCCCGGCCCCAGGCGCCGGGCTCAGGCGCAACCGCCTGAGCAGCTCGCCGCCATCGCCATCGGCCAGCCCCAGGTCCAGCAACACGGCATCAAAACGCTCCACGCGCAGCGCACCCCAGGCACTGGCTACGCCATCGCACACATCCACCGCATAGCCACGCTGCTGGAGGTTGGTACGCAGGCCTGCGGCAATGCCGGCATCGTCTTCGACCACGAGTATTCGCATGCAGCCATTGTCGCCGCGCGGTGCACCCTGCGGAGGGTCATTAAGACAGTGTTAAGTGGGGCACCCTATGGTCCGTGGGATGTTGTCCCCGCCTTCCCAGCCCCGTCGTTTCGCCGCCCGCCACCGTACTTTGCTCCTTTGGACGCTGGGTATCCTGGCCGCCGTGGTGGCCTGGGACGCCGGGGGACAGGACATCCCCCTGGCCCAGGCGTTTGGCTCTGCCACGGGGTTCCCGCTGCGGGAACAATGGTTCTTCGTGCAGGTGCTCCATGAAGGCGGCCGCCGACTGGGGTGGCTGCTGGTGCTACTGCTCACGCTGGGGGTGTGGTGGCCCCGGGGCGTGCTGCGGCGCCTGGATGCGGGCGAGCGGCTGCAGATGGCCCTCAGTGCCCTGCTGGCACTTGCGGCAGTGAGCGTGGTCAAGAACCTGAGCACCACCAGCTGCCCCTGGGACCTGGCGGAGTTCGGTGGCGTGGCGCGCTATGCCTCCCATTGGGCGCTGGGGGTGATCGACGGCGGCGGCGGGCGGTGCTTCCCGGCGGGCCATGCCTCAGCGGGCTTTGCTTTTGTGGGGGGCTACTTCGCGCTGCGCCACAAAGCACCTGCTGCCGCGCGATGGTGGCTGGCAGGCGCACTGCTGGCAGGCTTGGTTCTGGGCGGCGCCCAGCAGGCGCGGGGCGCACACTTCATGAGCCACACCCTGTGGACAGGGTGGCTGTGCTGGACGGTGGGTTGGCTGTGCGACCTGGGCGCTTCGGCCCTGCGCCCACGCCTGGCCGCCCTCTCCGCAGCCGCCACAGCGGCCGACGACCCCCCCCGGGCCGCCAGCTGATTGCTCAGCGCCTGGCTTTTCAGCTCGCCACGCAGATCTTCAGCATATTGGTCCCGCCCGGCGCACCCATGGGTTCGCCGCAGGTGATGGCGTAGACATCGCCCTTTTGCACGATGTTGCGGTTCTTGAGGTGGCGCTCGGCCTGCTCAAGGGCCGTATCGCGGTCAGCACTGGTGTCCATGAGCAGGGGGCGCACGTTGCGGTACATGGCCATCTTGCGCTGCGTGGTCACCTTGGGCGTGAGCGCATAGATAGGGATGCGGATGCTGTGTCGGCTCATCCACAGGGCCGTGGCACCGCTGTCGGTCATGGCCACGATGGCCTTGGCACCCAGGTGGTGGGCCGTGAACAGCGCGCCCATGGCGATGGACTGGTCGATCCGGCCAAAGGTCTGGCCGGTGAAGTCGGCGTCCAACTGATGGTCCTCCGCCGCCTCGGCCGCAGCGCAGATGGTGGCCATTTCTTCCACCGTCTCCAGCGGGTAGCGGCCCGCGGCCGTCTCGGCGCTCAGCATCACGGCATCGGTGCCATCCAGCACGGCATTGGCCACATCACTCACCTCGGCGCGCGTGGGCACGGGGTTGGTGATCATGCTTTCCATCATCTGCGTGGCGGTGATGACGACCTTGTCCAGCTCGCGCGCCATGCGGATCATCTTCTTTTGCAGCGCGGGCACGGCCGCGTTGCCCACTTCCACCGCCAGGTCGCCGCGCGCCACCATGATGCCGTCGCTCACGCGCAGGATGGCTTCCAGGTGGGGGATGGCCTCGGCCCGCTCGATCTTGGCGATCAGGCCCGGCTTGTGACGGTACTCGGACGCGGCCACATTGCACAGCTGGCGCGCCATTTCCATGTCGGTCGCGTTCTTGGGAAAGCTCACCGCCACATAGTCGGCCTGGAAGCTCATCGCCGTACGGATGTCTTCCATGTCCTTGGCCGTGAGGGCCGGTGCCGTGAGGCCCCCGCCCTTCTTGTTGATGCCCTTGTTGTTGGACAGCTCGCCGCCCACCTTGACCGTGGTGTGCACCTCTTCGCCCCGCACCGCATCGACGGTGAGCACGATCAGCCCGTCATTGAGCAGCAGCAGGTCGCCCGCCTTCACGTCGCGCGGCAGCTCCTTGTAGTCCAGCCCCACACCTTCGATGTCACCCAGCTCGGTGCGCGATGCATCGAGCACAAACTTGGCGCCCGACTCCAGCTGCACCTTGCCTTCGGCAAACTTGCCCACGCGGATCTTGGGGCCCTGCAGGTCGGCCATGATGGCCACTTCGCGGCCTGCGCGCTGCGCGGCGGCACGCACGGTGGCAGCGCGGTCGATATGGTCCTGCGCCTTGCCGTGGCTGAAGTTCAGCCGCACCACATTCACCCCCGCTCGGATCATGGCCTCCAGCAGTGCCGGGTCGCTGGATGCGGGGCCCAGGGTGGCAACAATCTTGGTGGCGCGGCGGGTAGGCATGGGTTTGTCTCTTTCTCTCGTTTGTCTGGTGGATGTAATCGAGTTTCAATTCTCACACGAAGCGGTTACATGCGAGTTACCCCTTGCATCCGCCCTGTGGCCCGGGGCCCATCAGAGCAACGGGTACGACAACAGATGCGCCAGTACATGGGCAACGATTGCCGCCTCCAGACCATGGCGCGCATAGAGCCAGCCCGCCACCAGGCCAAAGGCCGTATTGCCCACCAGCACGAACACCACGACGGGCCAGGTCAACACCCCGGCCAGCGCCTGGGCAGCAGGCAGATGCCCCAGTGCAAACAGCAGGGCACTGAACAGCACCGCCACAGCCACAAGCCCCCAGCCCGGCTGGCCCTGCCCGCGCTGCCACACCCGCCAGCCCAGCCACAACAGCAGGGTCATCACGCCCCAGCGCACCAACAATTCTTCGGTGATGCCGCCATACAGCAGCTTGACCAGCAGGGGCATGGCACTGGCGGGGTCCGAAGGCTGGAGCGCCGCGGGCGCCACCTGGGACAGCGCCCACAGCCACGCAGCACCCGCCACACCGCCCAACACGCCGGGCAGGGACTGGGCACGCAGCGCAGGGCCGATGGGCCTGCCGGCCAGCCAGGAAGACACAGCGGGCGTCTGCAGGCCCACGCGGGGCGCCAGCCACGCACCTATTGCCACGGCCAGCGCCAGCAGCACGGCCGTTTGCAGCCCGCTGAGCAGCACCACAGCCCAGAGCGGCAACGGCAGCAGGGCCTCGTTGGCCCTCAAGGGCGGGAGCAGCGCCCACACCACCGCCACTACGCCAGGCATGCCCAACAACCACAGCGCACCGCCCAGTCGCCACTTCGCGGGTTGCCCCTGGGCACCCGCCGATTCCGCCAACACAGCGTTGTCCACGGCCATGGGTTTGCCCACGCTCAGGCGCGCATCAGCGCTTCGATCTCGTCGGCCTTCACGGGCACGCCACGCGTGATCAGCTCGCAGCCCGTGTCCGTGACGATGGCATCGTCTTCAATGCGGATGCCGATGTTGTGGAACTGCTCAGGCACGCCATCGGCGGGACGCACATAGATGCCGGGCTCGATGGTCAGAACCATGCCCGGGCGCAGCACACGGCTGGGGCGGTTGGTGATGGTCTCGCCCGAGAGCGGGTCCTTGCGCTCACTCACCTGGCCGACTTCGCCGGGCTCCACATAGCTGCCGCAGTCATGCACGTCCATGCCCAGCCAGTGACTGGTGCGGTGCATGTAGAACTGGAAGTAGGCACGCTTGTCGATCACGTCCTGCGCCGACCCCACCTTATTCTTGTCGAGCAGGCCCAGGTCCAGCATGCCCTGCGCCAGCACGGCCACCGTGGCGTCGTGCGGGTCGTTGAAGCGGGCACCCGCCTTGGTGGCAGCCACGGCCGCGTCCTGGCTGGCCAGCACCAGGTCGTACAGCGCACGCTGTGGGCCCGTGAATTTTCCGTTGGCGGGGAAGGTGCGCGTGATGTCGCTGGCGTAGCTGTCCAGCTCGCAACCCGCGTCGATCAGCACCAGCTCGCCATCACGCACCGGTGCGGTATCGGCCCGGTAGTGCAGCACACAGGCATTCGCGCCCGCCGCCACGATGGAGCTGTAGGCCGGGTACTGCGAGCCCGCGTCGCGGAACGCATGCAGCAGCTCGGCATCGAGGTGGTATTCGCGCACATCCTCCCCGGCGCGCAGCATGCGGGCCGAGCGCTGCATGGCGCGGATATGGGCCTGCGCGCTGATGGCGCTGGCGCGGCGCATGATGTCCTGCTCGTGCGCGTCCTTGAACAGGCGCATCTCATCAAGCAAAGTGCACAAATCGTTCTGCTCGGCGGGACAGATGGCGCCATAGCGCACGCGCCCCCGCACCACATTGAGCCAGCCCTCCACGCGGGCGGCCAGACCGCTGTGCGTGGCGAACGGGTACCAGACGCAGCCCGTGTTTTCGAGCAGGCGCGGCAGCTTGCTGTCCAGTTCGGCCATCGAATGCGCGGCGTCCACGCCCAACGCGGCGGGCGCAGCGGCCGGGCCGAGGCGGTAGCCATCCCAGATTTCGCGCTCCAGGTCCTTGGGCTGGCAAAACAGCGTGCTGCGGCCATTCTGGGCCAACACCAGGCAGGCGCCGGGCTCGGTGAAACCGGTCAGGTAATAGAAGTAGCTGTCGTGGCGAAACAGAAAGTCGCTATCCCGGTTGCGCGGGCGCTCCAACGCCGTGGGGACGATGGCGATGCCCCCGGAGCCCAACTGGGCAGCCAGGTGCGCGCGGCGCTGGGCGTAGACGGAAGCAGGCACGGTGGTGTTCATGAAGCGTCGCAGGAAAGGGTGTTGAGTTCGGCCAGCCGTTCGGGCGTGCCCACATCGGTCCAGCGGCCGGTGTAGAGCTGCGCGCTGACGCGACCATTGTCCATCGCACGGCGAAGCAGCGGTGCCAGCGGGGCTTTGATGCCCCCTGGGTTGCCCGGCGGAATGTCGCACCAGGGCGCCGCGAACAGATCGGCGCGCAGCAGGGCGATGGTGCTGTAGGTGTAGCGGGGCGCGGGGTCGTCGGCGGGTAGGTTCAGCGCCAGCCCGTCGGCCGACAGGCCAAAGTCACCGCGCGGGTTGTGGGCCGGGTTGGGCACCAGCCACAGGTGGGCCAGGTGGTGGCTGGCTTCAAAGGCCGACACGGCGGCGCTGTCGAACACGAAGTCGGGCGCAAACACATCACCCGCGGCCAGCCAGAACACGGGGCCGAGCTGGGGCAACGCGCGGGCGATGCCGCCGGCGGTTTCCAGTGCGCCGCCAAAGTCCACACCCTCGTGTGAGTATGAAATTGATAGCTGCTTGCGCCTACCTATCAAGCGCTGGAGGCCAAAATCACTTGAAAATTGATCGCTGATCTGCGCCCCCAGCCACGCGGTGTTGATCACCACCTGCTCCACACCCGCCTCCTGCAGCGCCGCCAGGTGCCACTGCAGCAGCGGCTGGCCCTGCACCTGCAGCAGGGGCTTGGGGGTGGTGTCGGTCAGCGGGCGCATGCGCTCGCCACGGCCTGCGGCCAGCAGCAATGCGGGGACTTGGGAAGATGCGTGTACCGCAGGGTTCATGGCGTACGCTCTTGGACAACGGCGCCGCGTTGCAGCGCGTGGCGCTCGGCGGCAACAGGGTCAAAAAGTACCAGTAAAGCATTCATCAGCGCGTGCGCTTTGCCCGAGTGGTCCGCACCAAAATTGCAGACATAGACGTCGAGGGTGACCGCCCGCTGCTCGGGCCACGTGTGGACACACAAGTGGGATTCCGCCAACAACACCGTGGCAGTGACTCCTCCGGGCCCATGCTCCGTGGAAGGAAACGCATGAACAAGCTGGGCGACCGCCTGCAGCCCCGATGCCTGCACCGCCTCGGTGCAGGCGCGGCCCAGTGCGTCCGCGTCCAGCAGCCAATGGGGCGCGCATCGGCAGCCATGAAGGTCGGCAGTGAGGTGCAATCCGTGCATGGGGGTGCACTGTAGTGCATCGGCGGGCGGGACGCGGCCGGGTTGGCACAAGCTCGCAACCGCACAAAGAGCTTCGATTTTCTGCCAACCGGATCGCGCCAACCGGTTTCGGGCTGTCGATAATGCCCGCTTAGCCGTTGCACAGATCCCAACCCAATGCGCCCGCAGGCCATCAGCACTCCCAAAACCGTCGCCTCGCAGCAGCGGCTCTGGCAACAGCTCGACATGCTCTGCGACCTGGGTCTGGGGCTTGCGCCGGTCGCACCTGACGTCTGCGCGGTGTTGCGCACGCTGGTCGGGGCCGATGCCGCTGCGCTTTTCTGGCTGGACGAAGACGGCCTTCCTGCCGGGTTCCACCACGAGGACTCACCCGCATCCACGCAGGATCTGTTTCTCAACGAATACCTGCGTCTGTTCAACGGGCCCGGGGAAACGAACGTGCTGGAACTTGCCCAGACCGACGGCCCTCGGGTCGGTCGGCTCCTGGCCCCGGGGGCAAGGTACTTTCGGTCCAACAGCTACAACCTTCTGGTGCGCGCCAGCGGCCACCAACATACGCTGGATCTTCGCGTCGAGGTGGAGGGCCGCACACGCGCCATTGCGGCGCTGTTTCTGGAGCCTGGCCCCGGCTTTAGCGATGCCCAGGCCAGGATGCTGGAGCGTGCCTGCATGAGCCTGTCACGGGCTTTTCAGCCCACCTCGCTCATCACCCGCTGGGAAACCGGGCGGTTCGGTGCCACAGGCCATATCCTGCTGGATGCTGCCGATCAGCGCCCCCTGCTGATGGATGCGGCCGCCACCGAGCTGCTGCGTCAAGCCAATCTGGCCGGACTGGGTGTGCGCGATGACTCGCGATCAAGCCGGCCGAAAAATTTTCCGCAGGATCTGTTGCAGCGTTTGGGCTTGCCACAGGAGGGCACATCGCGCGTGCCCGTTCCACACGGCTGGCTGGTGGCCAAAGCGCACGAACTGCACTCTCTGGCAGGGGGGCCCGGCCAGGTCATGCTGACGCTTCAACTGGAGCACTCCCGCTGCATTGATGTGGTGCGTCGCGTCCTTGCTTTGCCACTCAGTCCGTTGCAACGCGAAATCGCACTATTGGCGGGTATCGGCCACGCGCGCAGCGAGTGCATGGAACGTACAGGCGTAGGCGCGGCGGCGCTCAAGAAGCATCTGCGGGCCATCTTCGAAGTCACCGGCGCCGCCGACTGGGAGAGCCTGGGCCGGATTCTGCAGCAGCACTAGCAGCAGTTGGGTCGCAACGCCATTCCCCCCCGGGGGACTGGTACACACCGCCACCGCCCCACACAATCGCGCTCCCTGGGGTGCATGCACGCACCCAACCCTATTCAACGGAGCCCCCATGAGAGATGCCGCATGGCCCCTTCAGGCGCGTGCAGAATCCCCCGCCCCCATCGTCGGCAATCCGACCCACAACGTCACCGACCAGGCACGCCCAGCCTTGGCGCCCACGAACCGATCCCATGAGGCGATGGTCAACAGCCTCACGTTCGAACCCTTTCTGCATTTTCAGTTTCAATGTGACTCGCCTCTTCACGTGGAGATCACCAGCCGCAGCCGCTCGCCGCTGTACATCGTGGGTAGCGAGGGTTGCCAGCTGTGCTGGGAGAACAACGCCCCGCTGGCCCTGAATGCAGGAGACGTCGTGTTTTTGCCGCACGCAGGGCGCCACCGCATCTATACCGATGAGCGTGCACCACTGCAGCAATTTTCTGACCTGGTGGGCCAGGGTTTAAAGCGACGCGGCAAATCCTTTGACATCGTGATAGGGCACGCGGCAAACACACCACCATCGGCGGACGAGCGCTGGAGCGGCAGTTTCTACTGGCGCTCTGATCTCTCAGCCCATCCGCTGATGGCCTCGTTGCCGCCCGTCCTCGTATTGGCAAAGGCGGATGCGATGACCTGGCTCCCCACCATGACGCAACTGGTCGCATGGATGGCCGACATTCGAGGAGGTGGCAATGGCGTCGGGCTCACGCATGTCATGAATTCACTCCTGCAGCGGCTGGTGCTCGCGTGGTTGAACGATCCTGGGCGTGCGGTGCAGAGCCCGGCCAGAGACATCAGCACCCTGCGGGACGAGCGCCTTCTGGTCGCGTTGGAGAGCATTCATACCCGCTGCGCTCACCCCTGGACAGCCAGCTCGCTGGCCGCGCTGTGCCACATGAGCAGAACGCAGTTCACCCAGCGATTTCAGGCGCAGACGGGGCTTCCGCCCATGCGCTACCTGGCGCGGTGGCGGCTGCACCTGGCGGAGCGCTTGCTCAAAGAGCAGCGCCTCACCTTGCAGCAAGTGGCCGATGCCGTGGGGTATTCCACAGGCGCGATCCTCGCGCGCGCCTACAAGCGAGAGCGCGGTGTCACGCCCGGTGCCGACGCCCCCACCGAACAGCCGGCTGTGAATTTGCGCTGAACGGCTGTCGCCGTCATGGCCTCTTTTCTAAAGAATTCACCACGGGCCCGTAGCGGGCCCATTTTGTTTTCTTTGGAAGGGATTTCGCATGACAGATACCGCACTGGCCGCGAATACGCGGCGCGTGCTGAGGGCCGCCGCCCTTTGGCTGGGAGTGACCAGCGCGGCCGCGGCCAGCGCTGCAGGGTGGCAACCAGTGGCCAGCTTCGCCACCGCACGCTATGAGCACACCGCCACCGAGATGAATGATGGCCGCGTGCTCGTGGCCGGAGGGCGCAGTGGCAGCGCCATCAGCGCCACCAACGCGAGCACCCAGATCTATGACACGGGCACCGGCAAATGGACTGCCGGGCCGGCACTGCCCAGCGGAGCCCGCTCTCGCCACACAGCAACGTTGCTGCGCAACGGTACGGTATTGCTTGCGGGCGGAAGCAACGGAAACGTTTCGCAGACATCGGCCGCAATCTTCGATTCACAAACGGGCCAGTTCACCACGGTAGGCTCCCTGGGCGTAGAACGTGAGTGCCACACCGCCACGCTGCTCAAGGATGGGCGCGTGCTCATCGTCGGCGGCCGAGGGAAATCTGGCGCTGAAGCGCGGCGATCGGCGGAGATCTATGACCCCGAGACGCAGAGCTGGGGTTCCATCGCACAAATGCCGGGCCAAGGCGCGCGCCAGCACACAGCCACGCTGCTGAATGACGGACGCGTGCTCGTGGTCGGCGGTATCGACAACGGCCAGTCCTCCACCAAAGCGGTGGCAATCTGGAACCCATCGACCGGCACGTGGGCCTCCGTGGCAGCGCTGCCCTCACCTCGCTTTGACCACACTGCGACCCTGCTCCCCGATGGAAAGGTGTTTGTAGCCGGTGGCAATGACGCAAGCGGTGCGCTGGCCAGCACCTTGCTGTACGACCCCGCCGCCGACACGTGGACTCCATCGGCAACGCTGAACGCTTCTCGCACACGGCACACCGCGGCCCTGCTGCCCGACGGACGGGTGCTGCTCAGCGGGGGCGAGGCGGGGGGGATACCCATCGACACGGCTGAGATTTACAACCCACCATCGGGTTCGATCAACGTTTTTGCACCCATGACCGCAGCGCGCAGCATGCATACCGCATTGGTGCTGCATACCGGTGATGTGCTCGTGGTCGGCGGCCAGGGTGGTGCCGTGGCTCTCGACAGCGCTGAGTTGTTTAGCGCAGATACCCTGGCGCCCGCCACGACTGGCCCGCTGCCCGCGCTGCGGGCTTATCACAAAGCCACTGCACTGCCCGACGGCACCGTACTTATCGCTGGTGGTCTCATTCCCAACGGTGGTTACGCCCAGCCCTCTGCCACCACGCTGCGTTACCACATCGCCAGTGGACAATTTCAAGCGGCTGCACCGATGGCAAAGGCACGGCAGTACCACACGCAAACCCTACTGACCGATGGCCGCGTATTGGCGGTGGGGGGCGCGTATTCGCTCAACGATGTCGAACTGTACGACCCCATCTCCAATCGGTGGTCCACTGCGCCTTCGCTCACCCATGGACGGTATGTGCACACGTCCACTTTGCTGCCAGGTGGCGACGTTTTTGTCGCAGGAGGAACCAACAACGGCGGTGTGGGAGAGGCGGAAATTTACAGCGTAGCGACCAACCAATGGCTGTCCGCAGGGTCCATGTTGACACCGCGCAATGGGCACACGGCGACCCTGCTGCGCGACGGACGCGTCATGCTGGTAGGCGGAGACGCCGTGAACGGACAAACCACCACTACTGTGGAGTTCTACATCCCCCGCACGGGTGCCTGGACATCAGGCCCAAGTATGCAAG
Source organism: Acidovorax sp. Root275 (assembly GCF_001428965.1). Lineage (NCBI taxonomy): Bacteria > Pseudomonadati > Pseudomonadota > Betaproteobacteria > Burkholderiales > Comamonadaceae > Acidovorax > Acidovorax sp. Root275. The sequence continues at coordinate 58,380 of NZ_LMJH01000009.1, forward strand.
GTGCGCGGAGCCAGCACACGGCAACGCTGCTATCGGACGGCCGGGTTTTGGTGGCAGGAGGCACAGCCAACTTCACCTACCTGAACAGCGCTGAAATATTTGACCCCGCGACGAATGCCTGGCAACCCACCAGCGACCTACAGCAAAAACGCGTTGTCCACACGGCAACGCTCCTGAGCGATGGCCGCGTTCTGGTCACCGGCGGTATGTACAACGGGGCTGGCATAGGGTCAGCGGAGGTTTACGACCCAGGTGCCGGAACCTGGCAGACTGCTGGCCCATTGCCCCAGGGGAGAAACCACCACACCGCGACTGTGCTGGCGAATGGACAGGTACTGATCGCAGGCGGTCTGGCCAACGGCGCAGCCACGGCGCTGCTCTACGGTGGAAAACTGGGTGTTTCGGATGCGCGTCGCCCGCGCATCACGATGGTGCCGGCACAGGTCGCGCAGGGCTCCGCGCTGCAATTGGGCGGACTGCGTTTTACGGGCGACAGCGAAGGCAGCGGCGGCGGTTTCAGTCAATCTGCCACCAGCGTACCCCTGGTGCGCATGCAGCGCGTAGACAACGGGGACGTCCGTTGGCTCGCAGCAGAGAACTCCAACGCCACCACCTTCACTGGGCGCCCCATGCCGTCGGGGGTCACTGCGGGCTTGTATCAGCTCACGCTGTTCGCCAACGGCATGGCATCCGATGCGGTCACCCTGCGCGTGCTGGCCGGGGGAGCGCCCAACGCGCCCACCAATGTCAGCGCCACCCCTGGCGATGGCCGGGTTACGGTGTCCTGGCAACCCCCCGTGGGGGGCACCCCGCCCACGTCGTACACGGTGACCGCCCAACCTGGCGGCGCGAGTTGCACCGTGCAGGCACCTGCCACCTCGTGCACCGTGTCGGGCCTGACCAACGGCACGGCGTACACCTTCACCGTGACCGCCAACACCGCAGGCGGCAACGCATCAGCACCTCCGTCGGCTGCCGTCACGCCAGTACCCAGCGCGGTGGGTGGTGTGCAAAACATTCCCACATTGTCTGAATGGGGCTTGATTCTGCTGTCAGTGCTGATGGCCGGTATGGCGCTGCTTCAGAGTCGTCGCATGCGCTTTTTGATGGACGGCTCGGCACCACTGTGCCCCGCAGTGCGAGCAAGGATCGCAGGGCGCACTGCGGGCAGCGTCAAGAACGACTTGCCATGACTGGCTGACGCCTGCTCTACCTCTATAGAAATGGCTCTCAGCGCTTGTCCATCAAGCGCTGGTTGCTCACTTTTTTATACCTCGACGGATGCGAGCCACTGTCGCGGCGATGTCTCCACATATTTCACGTATCCAGACAACAGGACAACCATGCCAAACGACGCTGCAGCCAGACCACACTTCGCACCTCGGGTGCGTGCCATAGCAGCCGGTCTGCTCCTGGCGAGCACCCAGGCGCTTGCGCTCGATTGCGCGCCCGGCCAGTGGCTGGCGGAATACTTCCCCAACACCAGCCTGTCCGGGGCCGCCGTGCTGACCCGGTGCGAACAAGGCCCCATCGACTACTACTGGATGACCAACAGCCCCGACGCGCGCCTGCCGGTGGACGCGTTCTCAGCCCGCTGGACGGCAAGCCTGCCGTTCGCCGCTGGAGCCGCCAAGTTCACCACCTTCACAGACGACGGAGTGCGCCTGTACGTCGATGGGAAACGGATCATCAACCACTGGGCTCGGCACAGCATCGCGATGGACTCCGCATCCCTGCGGCTGACGGAAGGCCATCACACCGTGCGCATGGAGTATTTTGAGGCCGGGGGCGAAGGGCTGGCGCAGCTCTTCATTGAGGGGTTGACACCCACCACAACGCCTCCGCCCCCACCAGAACCCCCACGCATCCGCGCATTCACGGCCCAGCCAGAAGCCATTGATATGGGGGGCAGCAGCATCCTGACATGGACCACCGAAAACACCGTCGCATGCGCCGCCAGCGGCGGCTGGACCGGCGAACAGGCCACCAACGGCGGTGCCACCGTGCGGCCTGCCGCAACCACCACCTATGGTCTGAGTTGCCGCAATGCGGCGGGTGCCACGGCCAGCACATCCACCACCGTCACGGTGCGCAAGACGCCGCCACCGCCCGTCACGATCAGCTTGACGGCCACGCCGCCCCGCATTACCGCAGGCCAGAGCGCGCGACTGGCCTGGCAGGCGAGCCACGCAGCGGGCTGCGCCGCGTCGGGCGGATGGAGCGGCCCGCGCGCCACCGAAGGCAGCGAACTGGTAGGTCCCACCAAAAACACCGCCTACACCCTGACCTGTACCGACAGCGCCGGCAAGAGCACCACAGCCTCCGCGCAGGTTGCGGTAGAGGCCAGTAACCCGCTTCCCCCGGTCAGCGGGGTAAGTGCGACAGTTTCCGCCCGCGGGGTGAGCCTGGCTTGGGACCCGGTGGCCCGCAGCGGCAAATGGGTCAACGGCTACTACGCAGGTTGGTTCTGGGAGACCTATCCGCCCGAAGCCGTGGACATGAGCACGATGACACACTTCGTTTTCGGACGCTACGCACCAGCGCTCGGGTCCCTCCCTGGCGGCCGGGCGGGTGATCTGCTCGAAGGAGCGGGCGGAGGGCACTCGCCAGAGGTGGAGAATGCGCTGATCGCCAAGGCCCATGCTGCGGGCGTCAAGGCGGTGATGATGGTAGGGGGCGATAGTGACGGCCCCGGATTTCTGGCCGCCACCGCCGACCCCACGGTTCGCGCACGTTTCATCCAGAACATTCTGGACAAGGCCGTACAGAAAAACTACGACGGCGTGGACATCGACTGGGAAGAAAACCTGGACACGGCCACCGCACGCGCCCAGGCCCTGGCACTTCTGCGTGAATTGCGCGTCGCATCCGCGCAAAGGGCCCGATACCAGGCACCCAACGCGCCACTGGAATTGAGCTGGCCTGGGTTCTGGGTCAACCAGAACCAGTCCGACATCACGCCCTGGCACGTCGAAGTGGCCGCCGCAGTCGATCGCTTCAATTTGATGACTTACAGCATGGCGGGCGACTGGGGCTGGCTGTCATGGCACCACTCCCCTTTGTTCGGAGCAGGCGAACTGTATCCAACGTCGATCCAATCGACAGTCCAGGCCTACCTTGACGCAGGCGTGCCACGCTCCAAGCTGGGCATCGGCATCGGTTTGTATGGCGCCTACTACAACAAGCCTGTCACCGGACCGCGCCAGAGCTTGAATGGCATGCAAGGCTGGATGAACAATGGCGATTGGGAAAACAACTACCAGCGCCTGGTTCAAGACAACGCCTTCGGCCGGACGGGCGCCACCTACCATTGGGATGACGTGGCAAAACAGGGCTATATCACCTACTCCCCGCCATGGAATCGCGGCCCCAACACGCCAGTGACCTATCTGAGCTTCGAAGACGAGCGCTCCATTGCTGCCAAAGGCCAGTGGGTCCGTGAGCAAGGCTTGGGCGGCACCCTGGTGTGGACCATCAACTACGGGTATTTGCCGCAATCCAGCAGCAATCCGCAGATGCAGGCGGTCAAGCAGGCGTTCATCGCGTCCGGGGCTGCAGGCTATCGGGTCTACAGAGACGGCGTGCTGATCGCCACCGTCACCGAAATCACCTTCACAGACACCGCCGCTCCGCGCGGTCATCGGGGTTACCAGGTCAGCATGCTGGACGCGGCAGGCAACGAAGGCCCGCTGTCTGCGCCAGTGTTTGTGCAGGTCCGCTGAAGAGCCGCACGGAGCCGCTGTACCGCACCTGTATCCAGCGTCAACCCCGCAGCCATGAAGTGCGGTGGGCGACGCCCCATCTGGCGCGCCATGCCCCGAACCCAGGGGCGGCGTACAGCGTTCCAGAAGCCAACTTGGAGCAGCCCGGGCGAAGACAAGCGGGGTGAGTGCAGCGCGCCCCGGTAAAATACCGGGTTTCCCCTGCACCACCCCTCTTGAACCCTCCCCCCATGGCCAACACCCAGCAATCCCAACAGATGGCAAATGCGATCCGCGCATTGGCCATGGACGCCGTTCAACAAGCCAACTCCGGCCACCCCGGCGCCCCCATGGGCATGGCCGACATGGCCGTGGCGCTGTGGAGCCGCCACCTCAAGCACAACCCCACCAACCCCCAGTGGTTTGACCGCGACCGGTTTGTGCTCTCCAACGGCCATGGCTCCATGCTGCTGTATGCACTGCTGCACCTCACGGGTTACGACCTGCCGATCGGCGAGCTGAAGAACTTCCGCCAGCTGCACAGCAAGACGCCAGGACACCCCGAAGTGGGCTACACCGCGGGCGTGGAAACCACCACCGGCCCGCTGGGCCAGGGCATCACCAACGCCGTGGGCTTTGCACTGGCTGAAAAGCTGCTGGCCTCGGAGTTCAACCGCGAAGGCCATGCCGTGGTGGACCACCACACCTACGCATTCCTGGGCGACGGCTGCCTGATGGAAGGCATCAGCCACGAAGCCGTGTCGCTGGCCGGCGCCTGGAAGCTCAACAAGCTGATCGCCCTGTACGACGACAACGGCATCAGCATCGACGGCCAGGTCGCCCCCTGGTTTGCCGACAACACCCCCCTGCGTTTTGTGGCCAGCGGCTGGAACGTGATTGGCCCCATCGACGGCCATGACGCCGACAAGGTGGCCGAGGCCATCATCGAGGCCAAGAAGCAGACCGAGCGCCCCACCCTCATCGTGTGCAAGACGCACATCGGCAAGGGCAGCCCGAACCGCGCGAACACAGCCAAGGCCCACGGCGAGCCGCTGGGCGCCGAGGAAATCAAGCTCACCCGCGAAGCCCTGGGCTGGGCCAGCGAGCCTTTTGTGATCCCCGAAGACGTGTACGCCGGCTGGGACGCCAAGGCCAAGGGCCAGAGCGCAGAAGCCGCCTGGAACGAACGTTTTTCGGCCTACAGCAAGGCCTTCCCTGAACTGGCCGCTGAACTCACGCGCCGCATGGAGGGCAACCTGCCCGCCAACTTCGCGCAAGTGGCCGTGGACACCGTGGTCGCAGCCCACACCAAGGGCGAAACCGTGGCCAGCCGCAAGGCCAGCCAGCTGGCACTGGAAGCCTTCACCGCCGCGCTGCCCGAACTGCTGGGCGGCAGCGCCGACCTGACGGGCTCCAACCTCACCAACACCAAGAGCACGCCCAACCTGCGCTTTGACATGCAAGGCCACGTGGTGCAGACCGAGGTCGAAGGTGGCAAGAAGATCGGTGGCCGTCACATCAACTACGGCGTGCGCGAATTCGGCATGGCCGCCATCATGAACGGCATCGCGCTGCACGGCGGTTTCATCCCCTACGGCGGCACTTTCCTGACCTTCAGCGACTACAGCCGCAATGCCATCCGCATGGCCGCGCTGATGAAGCAACGCGTGATCCACGTGTTCACGCACGACTCCATCGGCCTGGGCGAAGACGGCCCCACCCACCAGTCCATCGAGCACGCCGCCAGCCTGCGCCTGATCCCCAACCTGGATGTGTGGCGCCCCGGTGACACGGCCGAAACCGCCGTGGCCTGGAGCGTGGCCCTGTCCAACCGCAACAAGCCCACCGCCCTGCTGCTGTCGCGCCAGAACCTGCCCTACGCGCCCAAGCGCGACCTGGGCGACATCTCGCGCGGCGCCTACGTGCTCTCCGACCCCGCTGACGTGGGCATCAAGAAGAAGGCCGTGGCAGTGATCATCGCCACGGGCTCCGAAGTGCAGCTGGCCCTGAAGGCCCAGCGCCTGCTGGCCGACAAGAAGATCGCCGTGCGTGTGGTCTCCATGCCCAGCACCACCACCTTCGACCGCGAAGACGCCAAGTACAAGAGCAGCGTGCTGCCCGCTGGCGTGCCCCGCGTGGCTGTGGAAATGGGCGTGACGGACGGCTGGTGGAAATACGGCTGCGCGGCGGTGGTGGGCATCGACACCTACGGCGAGTCGGCCCCTGCACCCGTGCTGTTCAAGCACTTCGGCTTCACCGAAGAAAACGTGGCCGACGCGGTGCTGGTCGCCATCGGCGCCGCACGCCTGAAGCCCGCCAAGAAGGCCAGCAAGGCCAAAGCCCACTGAGACTCCTCCCGCCCGCTGCGCGCCCACTGCTGCAGCGGGCGCGCACTGGCAGATTCCTGATTTCGACTTTGCAACCTTGGAGAGACTACAAGCTATGACGATCAAGATTGGTATCAACGGTTTCGGCCGCATCGGCCGCAACGTGCTGCGCTCGGCCATCCAGAACTTCAGCGACATCGAAGTTGTGGGCATCAACGACCTGCTGGAGCCGGAGTACCTCGCGTACATGCTGCAGTACGACTCGGTGCACGGCCGCTTCAAGGGCGAAGTCTCGGTGGAGGGCAACACCCTGGTCGTCAACGGCAAGAAGATCCGCCTGACGCAAGAGCGCGACCCTGCCAACCTGAAGTGGAACGAAGTCGGCGCCGACGTGGTGATCGAATCCACCGGCCTGTTCCTGGACAAGGTCAGCGCGCAAAAGCACATCGATGCGGGCGCCAAGAAGGTCATCCTGTCGGCTCCGTCCAAGGACGACACGCCCATGTTCGTGTTCGGTGTGAACCACGACACCTACGCTGGCCAGGCCATCGTGTCCAACGCCTCGTGCACCACCAACTGCCTGGCCCCCGTGGCCAAGGTGCTCAACGACAAGTGGGGCATCAAGCGTGGCCTGATGACCACCGTGCATGCAGCGACTGCCACACAAAAGACGGTGGACGGCCCGTCCAACAAGGACTGGCGCGGCGGCCGCGGCATCCTGGAGAACATCATCCCTTCGAGCACCGGCGCTGCCAAGGCCGTGGGCGTGGTGATCCCTGCGCTGAACAAGAAGCTGACCGGCATGTCCTTCCGCGTGCCCACCTCTGACGTGTCGGTGGTGGACTTGACGGTGGAGCTGGAAAAGGCTGCCACCTACGAAGAAATCAAGGCCGAGATGAAGGCCCAGTCCGAAGGCGCCCTGAAGGGCGTGCTGGGCTACACCGAAGACAAGGTGGTGGCCACCGACTTCCGTGGTGACACCCGCACGTCGATCTTTGATGCCGACGCTGGCATTGCCCTGGACGGCACCTTCGTGAAGGTCGTGAGCTGGTACGACAACGAATGGGGCTACTCGAACAAGTGCCTGGAAATGGTGCGCGTGGTATCCAAGTAAGTACGACTTGCGCAAAAGGGGATCAGGCGCCATGCTTGTCCTCAGAACGCAACGGCGGATTCATCCCTGTTTGTGCGGGTCTTGGTCAGTATTTCCTTTGAAGATGAAGAAGCGCTAGTAGCAACTACCCTGTTCAAGCCGGTCGCCTGCAAAGGCCACCGGCTTTTTTTTGCCCGCCGTCCGCGCCTGGAGGGTAGGGAACGCCTGGCGTTCAACGGGCACCACCAACAGCCGCCGCTGCGGATGCCGCCACCAGTGGCGCAGGCCCCTGCGCTTGCCCGGGTGCACTGGCAATGTGCACCGTGCTCGTGGGAACTGCAAACGCCACCCCCATAGCCTTGAACTCGCGCAGCAGCCCCAGGTTGATGGCCTGCTGCAGGTCCATGTAGAGGTTGAAGGCCGGGTCTTCCACGGTGTAGACGACTTCGTAGTCGAGCGAGCTGGCGCCAAACGCCTTGAAATGCGCGCGGTCAAAACGCAGCTGCGGCTGCGCATCGATGAGCTTGCGCACAACGCCCGGAATGGCCTCGGCCTGCTCCGGTGTGGTGTCATAGGCCACGCCAAACGTGAACACAATGCGCCGCCTCTCCAGCATGCGAAAGTTGCTGATGGTCTGCTTGAGCAGGTCGGTGTTGGACATCACGATCTGCTCACCCTGCAGGCTGCGGATGCGCGTGGTCTTGAGACCAATCACCTGCACCGTGCCCGAAACGCCACCCACCACGATGAAGTCGCCCACCTCGAACGGCTTGTCCACCGCGATGGCAAGTGACGCAAACAGGTCGCCCAGGATGTTCTGCACCGCCAGCGCCACCGCAATGCCGCCCACGCCCAGGCTGGCGATGAAGGCTGTGATGTTCACGCCCACGTTGGACAGAATGGCCAGCAGGACCACGCTCCACAGCAGCGTGCGCAGCCCCCAGGACATCAGCGTGGCCGATGCACTGACCTGCGTCATGCCACTGGACGAGTGCCGCTCCACATAGCGGCGCACGCCAATGCCAATCGCGCGCATGCCCCACAGGCCCATCTGCAAAGCCACGGCCACAAACCACAGCTGGCTCAGGCGGCTCTCCCAGCGGCCAGGCAGGTCCAGCAGGCTGGCGCCCACCAGCAGAGCCACTACCAGCATCAGCGTGCGGCTGGTGCCCTCCAGCACATCCACCACCGTCAGGGCCATGCCGCTGTGCGACTGCGTGGCCCACACCTTGGCGCGGCGGGTGAGCAGGTGCAAAAGCACCAGGATGGCGGCATAGGTGGCCGCTGTCGCCGCCAAGGCGATGAGCAGGCTCCACAAGGGCACGCCGGCAAAAGTGGTCTCCTGGACCCATGTGAGAAAGGTGGTTGGCTGCATGTGGGGGCTCTCCTCTTCGTGGTGCCGGAACGGGATCAGTGGACATGGGGCCGATACAGGGTCGGCCACGGAGGCACAGGGTGACGAAACACCTGCCCCGAAGCGCAACGGACGCGCGCTGTCATGGATCGAGGCCCTGGGAAAGTCAGAGTTCCCGCAGGCAGGCGGGCAGGGCCGGCTGCGCCAATGGTTTGAACATCATTTGCAAGTGTTCGTAAGACATGCCCCACAGCAATACAGAGGCCGGGCCTACGCCCCTGTGCCGTGCGGACCCCAACAATGCACCAACACCAGAACACCCCTGGTTGCCCGCCCGATACGTCGGTGCGGCACATCCCACAACCTCCAGAGGAGTCCACAACACCATGCATTCATCCGCACTGATCCGTACCGCCGCCGCGGTCCTCGCACTGGGCGCCCTCGCCGCCTGTTCCTCCACCCCTGCGCCCACTGAGCAGATGGCCGTCACCCGCACCACCGTCAACCGTGTGGGCGCAGCACCTGCCGTTGCCACCAGCGCACCGGTTCAGTTGCAACAAGCGCGCGAAAAGCTTATCCAGGCAGAGAAAGCCATGGCAGAGAAGGACTATGTCGCCGCGCGCCGCCTGGCTGCTGAAGCAGAAGTGGACGCTCGCGTGGCCGAGACCCGCGCCGACGCCGCCAGCAATGCCGCCAACCTGGCGCAGGTGCAAGACGGCATCCGCGCGCTGCAGGAAGAAATCAACCGCCGATCGCCCCGCTAAGGATTTGGGCCCTTGCGCCCGGCCTGGCTTCGCCCCACGCCAAAACGCCGTTGGGGCCCCGCGATTGCCCTCCCCCCATTTCAAGGAACACCTGACCATGCATCCCTTTTTTCACCGCACTACCGCCCTGTGCACCAGCCTGATTGCCGTTGGCCTGCTGGCCGCATGCGCAAGCACCACCCCATCACCCGCGCTGGAAGAGGCCCGCACCGCAGTAAGCACCGCCGCCGGGGACCCGGCCGTCAATCAGTACGCGCAGCTCGAACTCAAGCAAGCCACCGACGCGCTCGCCAAGGCCGACCGCGTGTGGGCCGATGACCGCGATACCTCCGAGACCAACCATCTGGCCTACTTGGCCCGCCAACGCGCCGAGATCGCCACCAACGCGGCCCGCGCCCGCCAGCTTGATGCCAGCATCCAGCAAGCAGGCAGCGAAGCCGACCGCATCCGCCTGCAAGCCCGCACCCAGGAGGCGGATGCCGCCCGCTTGCGCGCCCAGCAAGCCCAGCAGCAGGCAATGAGCGCCGAGCAACGCGCCGCCCAGCAGCAAGCCCAGGCCACAGCAGCCATGGCCCAGGCCAACGCCGCACAAGACCGCGTGCGTGCCCTCGAAGCGCAACTGCGCGAACTCGAAGCCCAGCAAACCGAACGCGGCCTGCTGGTCACCCTGGGCGATGTGCTGTTTGCCTTCAACAAGGCCGAGCTGTCGTCCCAGGCAGGTCCGCGCCTGGACAAGCTGGCCAACTTCCTCAAGCAGTTTCCGGATCGCAAATTGCTGATCGAGGGCTACACCGACAGCGTGGGTGGCGACAGCTACAACCAGGACCTGTCAGACCGCCGCGCCCAGGCCGTGCGCGACGCGCTGGTGCAACGCGGCGTGGACAGCAGCCGCATCACCGCACGCGGCTATGGCAAGGCCCACCCCGTGGCCGACAATGCCTCACCCGAAGGCCGCGCGATGAACCGCCGCGTGGAGATCGTGATTGCCGATGACAAGGGGAATTTGCGCGGTCGTTGAGCCATTCAGCACTCGCCCCTCGCCCAATAGCGGAGGCGTGGTGTGGCGGAATCGCGAGATTCCGCCAGCGTACCGAACAGGAAAGCCCTGGAGCAGTGATGTTCCAGGGCTTTGTCTTTTCATGCATTGCTGTTGTTGAACGGTTGGCTCCAGTGCCAGCCTCCCTGCCTACACGCAGGTGAAGTTAAACGAGACACCAAAATCCAACTCCATCAGGAGGTGCAACGAATCGTTCTTCACCGTCAAGTAAGGATATGGACTTTCGGAAAAGCACCCAAGCACGATGTCAGCACTTGGTGACTGGGAAATGATCTCTCGAAAGTAATCTCTGTGCGGAGCGATGGCGTTCCAAAGCCATTCAAGGTGCTCATCCAAGGAAGCATCTCCCCCCAAGGGCGAATCCAACAACCACACATCCTGCGTCCAAAGTCTTTGCCCCACTCGCCGCTCACCCTTTCGAATAGGACGTGCGGGCAGGAGTCCCGTCCTCAACGAAATGGCGTCGTGATGCGCACCGACGCCGACAATCCGCAGTGACGCATCAAAGCGATAAAGACGGGGCCTCCCTCCATAGGAAGGATTGCGAAGAATATTTTCTTGCCGACGCATGCCACGCTCCAAGCGCCGTCGAACCGATGTGGAGATGCGAACCATCTGCTTTTCTCACTTCGAAGTATTTTGTGATCGCCGAATGTGGCAGTCCGCTTCTTGATACGGGCGCAGGCTCTTTGCGCCCAGGCCTGACATTAGCTTTCAGAAGCTTGACCTGCTGAGATTGCGCGTTGCCGAACCTTGTTCAGCTCGCTGAGGTACGACCCCGGAATCTGCCTTACCTCCTCTACGGGCCCTAGCACGCTGATCCGTGCGCCATCCACGGCAACTTGCAATCCCACCGGCACAGCAAAGAACTGGATCAGGTCTGGGCGGTGGACGCCCAGCTGGTAGAGGGAGGTCTTGATAAAGCGCGTCGGATCTTCAAGGCTCGCTTCGTCGTCAAGGTCCGAGAGCCACCAGCCGGAATCCACAGCGTTGACGGCCTCGTTTCGGGTGAGCAGGATGCGGCTGGCCTCTTTGTAGTTCACGTTCACGACAACGCTTTGCCGGAGCGACGGAAAGTCCGGCTCGACGGGTGGGTAGAGGCTCCCGACAACATCTTTCTGATTACGCAGCTGCATCAGCGTGCTGTCGACCGAATCGACAAACTTCACGGGCACCACCTTCATGTCGGGCTCCAGCACTCGCAGAAATCCAGCAGGCCCCTCTTCCAGCATCGTGAACATCCAGCCGACCTGCAGGCTCTCGCCGCTGCGGAACTTCTCGCCTTGAGCGACCCGTTGCTCAAAGAACTGCAGCAGGAAGGAAATGTCTTCAGGCGGCACGGCGCTGCTCGAGACGCGAATCTGAAAATCGGGATGGCCGTGCAGCTTGCAGCGGGAGGTAACGTGAACCGACGGCGTGCTCGGCCGCACCGAAGAAGGCTTGCGTCCGAATGTCGAGAGGATGGAGCGCAGAGACATTTTTTTCTTGTGCGGCTGGATGGCCCAGGGGCGGCCGAATGTGGGCTGTTGCGCCGACTGGGCTGGTGGGGGCTGCGGGCAGGCTGGTGGTCGCCAGCGGCGTTACGCCGGACGGCTTTCGAACGTCTCGGTATCCACCTCACTCGCGCTCTGCGCGTTGTAGCGCTCACCCACCACCGTGCGCTCATTGATCAGCGCATCAAGCCGCGCGATCACCACAGCATCGAGCGGCACATCGGCCGCGCCCATGTCATCCAGCAGATGCTCCACGCTCGTGGTGCCGGGGATGGGGATGATGTGCTCACCCCGATGCAGCAACCACGCCAGCGCCAGCTGGGCAGGCGTGCAGCCCACCTCGCGCGCAATCGCCTGGTAGCCATCGAGCAGCCTCAGGTTGGCCGCATAGGCCTCGGGCGCAAAACGCGGCATGGCGCGGCGGATGTCCTTGGCATCAAGCGTGGACACATCGGTCAAGCCACCACACAAGAAACCGCGTGCCACCGGGCTGAAGGCCACAAAGGCCACCCCCAGCGCGCGGCAGGCGTCCAGCACGGCGATCTCTGGGTTGCGCGTCCACAGCGAATATTCGGTCTGCACCGCCGTGATCGGGAACTCGGCATGCGCGCGGCGCAGCGTGGCAGCGGACACCTCGCTCAGCCCCACTGTGCGAATGTGCCCGCGCCGCACCAGCTCGCCCAACGCGCCGACGCTTTCCTCAACCGGCACGCTCTTGTCCCAGCGGTGCAGGTAGTACAGGTCGATCACATCGGTCTGCAGTCGGCGCAGGCTGTCTTCGCAGGTCTTGCGCAGCGTATCGGGCCGCCCATCGATCACGCGCACCAGCTTGCCATCACCCTTCACATCCACGCCCTGCATGCCACATTTGCTGGCCAGCGTGAAGCGGCTGCGGTGGCTTTTCATCACGCGGCCCACCAGCGTTTCGTTGGCGCCAAAGCCGTACAGCGTCGCCGTGTCGAACAGCGTCACGCCCGCGTCCAGCGCGGCCAGCAGCACACGCTCGCCCTGCTCGGCAGACGCCGGCGCGCCATAGGCGTGCGAGAGGTTCATGCAGCCCAGCCCGATGGCCGAGACGTTGAAGGGTCCAAGGTTTCTTTGTTGCATGGCGCGAGCTTACGTCAACACCGACTTCCTGAGCGGCCGGGTTGGCTACTCCCAGAACCCATCGCTGCGGCGCTCCCGCACGCGCTGCACGCTGTATTCCGCTATCTGCCGAATCAGGCCCTCTGGCAAGGGGTGGTCATACGGCAGCACGATGGTGCCCTTGGTGGTTTTGAGCGTCTGCAGCGCCTCTTGAAAATGCGCCAGCGCTGCGGCAGGCGGCGCAAAACTGGCGTGCGCCTTGTGCGCGGAGAAGGCATAGACAAAACGCGGCTCGATGAAAAACGGCGTGTTCCACTTGATGACCTCCTGGGCCTGCGGCGCAGCGCGCTTCAAGACCCCGTAAAGCGCGCGCAGCAGCGGCTGGCCCGCCGCAGGGGCCGCTGCGATGTACTCGGCAATGGTGGAGGGGCGCGGTACTGGTGAAGGTGTTGTTGGCATGGCGGTGATGAATCTCTATGGCGACTGCACCGCAGCCGAACGCTTGGCCCACAGATCCACTCGCTCGCCCGCCACACAGGCCGCCAGCAGCTGGGCGAATCGGGAATCCCGCGTTTCAGGCCGCTTGGCGGAGGTCACCCAGTGCAGCAGGGTCTTTTTGTAGCCCGGCGGCGTGGCCTCAAAAAACTGCCACGCCTTCTTGTGCCGCCGGAACTCCCGCAGCTGCGCGGCAGGCAGCTCGGCGGGCGCCGCCTGCTCGTGCGAATAAATCGCAGACTTGCCGGCCTTGCGGTGCGCAAAAGCCTGCAGCCCCGCAGGGGTCATGCGGCCAGCGGCCTGCAGTTGCTCCATCTTGGCAATGTTCACCGCGCTCCAGATGGACGACGGCTTGCGCGGCGTGAAGCGGATCGAATACGTGTGCTCATCAATGCGCCGCCGCACACCGTCGATCCAGCCAAAACACAGGGCTTCGTCCACCGACTCGGACCATGTCATGCACGGCTGGCCGGAGCCGACTTTGTGGAAGCCTACGAGCAGTTCACGGCCATTCGCCGCGTGCGCTTGCAGCCAATGGCGGAAGGCTTCGGGGGTAGCGAAGAAAGTGGCGGAGGTCATGCGGGAGCATTGTGACCAATGTCTGTGGTGAGGCCTGCCCCTGTTCGCATGGCATTCACCACCTCTAGATCCTTCGGCGCAACGACCGTGGGACCACTGAAAACGGCAGCCAGGTCGTCCACGGGGAGACGGGCTGACCCGATTGAATCTGGATGAAAACTAGGTGATTTTGAAAACAGTCAGGACCTTTTTGGAACCCGACTTTTCCTCGAAGGCCGCCCACTGCTTGATACCTTTGACCAGCACCTGCGTGCTCACGTCCCGCACGGCCTTCTTGGTCTGGAGTTTGGCAGTGAGCCAGTCCTGGATATGCGCGAAGTGCGCACCTTCTTGCCCCGTGGGAATCAGCATGTCCATGCCTGCCACTTTGCCAGCGGAGGTCACTGTAATTTCGGTTGCGGGCATATGAAAAGGCCTGGAGGGTTGAGCGAACTGCTGGGCAACGTCAGGCAGCCATGCGCCCTGAATGCAGGGGCACATTTTGTGGCCCGAAAGAGCGGGTAGCACCACGGCGTTGAGGCGCATTTTATGCCCCACCCATCCGATAGAGCGTGCCAAGGCCGCAGCTTGCGGAGGGGACCGCTGGAGCAGGCAAACGCCCTCTCCACGCACGCATCTCCAATCCCGGCAAAGGACTCTCCGGCAAATCATAGCTACTGATTTGATAGCCACCAGCGCTTTATAGCAAAGCGCTAGAGACCTATTTCCTTAGAAATCAGCCCGCATTCAGCTGCTGCTCCAACTGGTGCAGCACCTGGTAGCAAGCCAACACCCGGCCCACGCTGGCATTCGGCTCACGGCCTTCCTTGATTGCGGCGAAGAACTCGCGGTCTTGCAGCTCGATGCCGTTCATCGACACGTCCACCTTGCTCACATCGATCTTCTCGTCCTTGCCGTTGAACAGGTCGTCATAACGGGCGAGGTACGTGGCGGTGTCGCCGATGTAACGGAAGTACGTGCCCAGCGGACCATCGTTGTTGAAGCTCAAGGAGAGCGTGCAGATGGCGCCGTTGGCGGCCTTGAGCTGGATGCTCATGTCCATCGCAATGCCCAGCGTGGGATGGATGGGGCCCTGGATGGCGTTGGCCTGCACGATGGGGCTGCCCGCCTGGTAGGCGAACAGGTCCACGGTGTGGGCGGCGTGGTGCCACAGCAGGTGGTCCGTCCAGCTGCGGGCCTGGCCCAGCGCGTTGGTATTGGTGCGGCGAAAGAAGTAGGTCTGCACATCCATCTGCTGGATGTTGAACTCGCCCTTCTGGATCTGGTGGTGCACGTACTGGTGGCTGGGATTGAAGCGGCGGGTGTGGCCGCACATCGCTACCAGGCCGGTTTGCTTTTGCAGGGCTACAACCTCTTCAGCGCCCTTGAGGCTGTCGGCCAGCGGGATCTCGACCTGCACATGTTTGCCGGCCTTGAGACAGGCGATGGTCTGCTCGGCGTGCATCTGCGTGGGGGTGCACAGAATGACGGCATCCACCTCGGGCAATGCCAGCGCGTCGGCCAGCTCGGTGGTCACGTGGCCGATGCCGTACTTGGCGGCCACTTCCTTCGTTTTCTCCAGATCGCGGCTGATCAGCGAGACGACTTCCACGCCGTCGATGTTCTTGATGCCGTCCAGGTGTTTGATGCCGAAGGCGCCAGCGCCCGCGAGTGCGACTTTGATGGTCATGGTGTATGTCCTTTTACGTGTTCTCAAGAATCAAATGGCCCACGGCGGTGTTGGACGCGGGCACATGGTAGAAGCGGTGCGCCAGCTTGGGCGGCTTGCCCCCGGCCACGTCGGCCATGGCACCGCGCGCGATGAGCCACATCACGAGTTCGATGCCCTCGCTGCCCGCTTCGCGCACGTAGTCGATGTGCGGGATGCTCGCGGCGGCCTCGGGGTCATTGATGAGCTTGTCGAGGAAGGCGTTGTCAAACTCTTTGTTGATGAGCCCGGCACGCGGGCCCTGCAGCTGGTGGCTCATGCCACCCGTGCCCCAGATGTGCACGTTGATATCTTCGTCGTAGCTCTCCACGGCCTTGCGGATCGCCTGGCCCAGGTTGTAGCAGCGGCGGCCGCTGGGCACGGGGTACTGCACCACATTGACCGCGAACGGAATCACCGGGCAGGGCCAGGCACCCTTGACCGGGTCTTGCTCGCCAAACATCAGCGACAGGGGCACGGTGAGGCCGTGGTCCACCGCCATCTTGTTGACGATGGTGAGGTCAAAGTCCTGCTGGATGACCGACTGGGCAATGTGGGCTGCCAGGTCGGGATGGCCCATGACCTTGGGCACGGGGCGCGGGCCAAAACCCTCGTCCGCCACTTCGTAGTCGGCGGCGGTGCCGATGGCGAACGTGGGGATGAGGTCCAGGCTGAAGGCCGTGGCATGGTCGTTGTAGACCAGGAAGATCACGTCGGGCTTGTGGTCCTTGATCCACTGCTTGCCGAAGTCGTAGCCCGCGAACACGGGTTTCCAGTAGTCCTCGTGGGTCTTGCCCAGGTCCATGGCCGCGCCAATGGCAGGCACGTGCGATGTGAACACGGAGGCGGTGATTTTGGCCATTGTCAAATTCCTTTCTTGCCCGCGCTACCTTGCGGTTGGCGGTGCGCCTGGGCGTCGCCGTCTTCGCCGATCACGCGGTTGCCGTTGGCCGAGCGGCCGCCGTTGATCATCATGTTGCGGTATTCCTCTTCGGTCATGCCGGTCATGCTGCCCGCCATCTGCTGAAAGCTCTTGCCGTCGGTGGAGCCGATCTTGGCCAGAAAGTAGATGTTGCCGCCCAGACGAATGCACCAGTTGAGGTCGCGCGCCAGCACGGCCTGTTTTTGCTCTTCGGTCATGGCCCACTCGTCCAGGTAGGCACGCTCGTTGGCCTTGAAGCGGACGCGGTTCTCGGCCTTCATGAGGCTCATGCAGAACTGATTGAGCCAGTAGCCTTTGCGGCTTTGCTCCGCGTCGAAGATGGTCGTGCCGGGCACGTCGAGGTAGGGTTTATCGAGAGACATGGTGTCAGTCTTCCACGGTTACTTCTTCGGGCCAGTACAGGCGCATGGGGTTGTCCACCAGCAGCTTCTTTTGCAACTCCCGTGTCGTTGCGATGTGCGGGATGAAGTCCACCAGCAGGCCATCATCGGGCATGTGGTCCTTGAGGTTGGGGTGGGGCCAGTCGGTGCCCCAGAGCACACGGTCGGGGAACTCTTCCACCACGCGGCGGGCGAACGGGATCACGTCGGTGTAGGCGTTCTGTTCACCGTTCAGGGCCTTGGGGCCGGTCACAGAGAGGCGCTCGGGGCAGCTCACCTTGCTCCACACATTGGGGTGCTGGCGCATGAACTTCAGGAACAATTCGAACTCCGGCCCATCCACGGGCTTGTTCACATCGGGGCGGCCCATGTGGTCCACCACCACGGTGGTGGGCAACGCGGTGAAGAAGTCCCACAGCTCGGGCAGGTCCACCGCCTCGAAGTAGATCACCACGTGCCAGCCGAGTTGGTGGATGCGCGCGGCAATTTCCATCAGCTCGTCCTTGGGCGTGAAGTCGACCAGGCGCTTGACGAAGTTGAAACGCACGCCGCGCACACCGGCGTCGTGCATGGCCTGCAATTCATCATCGGTGACCGAGCGCTTGACGGTGGCCACGCCGCGCGCCTTGCCGCCGGAGTGCACCAGCGCATCGACCATCGCGCGGTTGTCCGCACCGTGGCAGGTGGCCTGCACGACCACGTTGCGCGCAAAACCCAGGTGGTCGCGCAGCGCATACAGCTGGTGTTTGCTCGCGTCGCAGGGGGTGTACTTGCGCTCGGGCGCGTACGGAAATTCGGCACCCGGGCCGAACACGTGGCAGTGCGCATCCACGGCGCCTGCGGGCACCTGAAAGCGGGGCTTGCTGGGGCCGGCGTACCAGTCCAGCCAGCCGGGGGTTTTGGTGAATTCAGACATGGGCGACTACTTTGCTATGTTAAATATAGCTACCAGCGCTTGATAGATAAGCGCCAGAGGCCAAAAACACTTGAATTTATCGTTCAATCGATGTACCTGAGGCCCGCCTTCTCCAGGCCGGGGCGCATGTTGTACATGTCCAGGCCCAGCACGCCGCTGGCCAGCTTGGCCCGTTTCTCGCCTTCAAAGCTTTCGCGCTTCTGGGCGGCGGCGAGCGTCTCTGCGGCGCGGGCGGCGGGCACACACACCACGCCGTCGTCGTCGGCCACGATCACGTCGCCCGGCGTGACCAGCGCACCGGCGCACACCACGGGGATGTTCACCGAGCCCAGCGTGGCCTTGATCGTGCCCTTGCTGCTGATGGCGCGGCTCCACACGGGGAAGTTCATTTCCTGCAGCGTCTTCACGTCGCGCACGCCGGCATCGATGATGAGCGCACGCGCACCGCGGGCCTGGAAGCTGGTGGCCAGCAGGTCGCCGAAGTAGCCGTCGGTGCATTCGGAAGTGACTGCGGCCACCACGATGTCGCCGGGCTGGATCTGCTCGGCCGCCACGTGCATCATCCAGTTGTCGCCGGGCTGCAGCAGCACGGTGACGGCCGTGCCGCTGACCTGCTGGCCGCCGTAGATGGGGCGCATATAGGGCTTGAGCAGGCCCACGCGGCCCATGGCCTCGTGCACGGTGGCTGAGCCCAGGGCGGCCAGTCCGTCGGCGGCTGCGCGATCGGCGCGGGTGATATTGCGGTAGACAACGCCAAGTTCAAACATGTCAGAGCCCCTTCGCCTTCAGGCGTGAATCGAGTCGGGAGAACACGCGGCGCACATTGCCTTCGTAGATCTGGTGCTTGTCGTCGCCACTCAGGATCTTGGACGCTTCGATGTAGCGCTTGGTGTCGTCGTAGTAGTTGCCGGTGGTGGGATCGATGCCACGCACTGCGCCAATCATCTCGCTGGCGAACAGCACGTTCTTCACCGGGATCACGGTGTTGAGCAGGTCGATGCCGGGCTGGTGGTACACGCAGGTGTCGAAGAACACGTTGTTCATCAGGTGGTCGTCGAGCAGCGGCTTCTTCATCTCTTGCGCCAGCCCACGGAAGCGGCCCCAGTGGTAGGGCACCGCGCCGCCGCCGTGCGGGATCAGGAACTTGAGCGTGGGGAAGTCCTTGAACAGGTCGCCCTGGATCAGCTGCATGAAGGCCGTGGTGTCGGCGTTCAGGTAGTGCGCGCCCGTGGTGTGAAAACACGCATTGCAGCTGGTGCTCACGTGGATCATGGCGGGCAGGTCGTACTCCACCATCTTTTCGTAGATGGGGTACCAGTGCTTGTCGGTCAGCGGGGGGCTGGTCCAGTGGCCGCCCGAGGGGTCGGGATTCAGGTTGATGCCCACGGCGCCGTATTCGTGCACGCACTTTTCCAGCTCGGGGATGCAGGTGGCGGGGTCAACACCGGGGCTTTGCGGCAGCATGGCCACGGGCACGAAGTGCTCGGGGAACAGCGTGGAGACCCGATAGCACAGCTCGTTGCAGATGGCGGCCCAGGTGCTGGACACATTGAAGTCGCCGATGTGGTGCGCCATGAAGCTGGCGCGTGGGCTGAACAGCGTGATGTCGCTGCCGCGCTCCTTCATCAGCTTGAGCTGGTTGGTCTCGATGGACTCGCGCAGCTCGTCGTCGCTGATCTGCAGGTCTGCCACCTTGGGCATCTGGGCAGGGTCCTTGATGCCGGCGATCTGCGCATTGCGCCAGTTCTCCAGCGCCTTGGGGGCCGTGGTGTAGTGGCCGTGGCAGTCGATGATGAGGCTCATTTTTGGGTGCTCCTGGAATGTGTTCTTGTGATCGGTCAGGCAGGGGTCATGCCCTGCTGGCGTTTTGCCTCTGCGGCGGCGGGCGACGCCAGGTAGGCCAGCAGCGCACGCGCGGCATCGACCTGTTGCGACTGCGCGCCGATGCCCGCTGAAAACGTGGTGGTGATCTGGATGGCCGGCGGCAGCGGGCCCACGATCTGGATGCCCTGCACATGCAGCAGCTCGCTCAGTTGCTGAAAGCCCAGCGCCACCTCGCCCTTCGCAACCAGCGAGCCCACGGGCACGCCGGGGGGCGCCTGCACCATGCGGGGGGCGATCTGGTCGGCAATGCCCCAGCGCTCGAACAGCTTGGCCAGCGCCACGCCGCTGGGGCCGGTGGACAGGCTGATGCTGCGCGCGGCCAGCACGGCCTGTCGCACGGCGTCTTCGGTGCTGATGTCGGGCAGCGGTGCGCCCTCTGGCACGGCCACGGCCACGCCAGAGTGCACCCAATCCACCTTGCTGCCGGGCAGCAGGTGGCCCCCAGCGAGGAGCTTGTCGATGGCGTCGGAGGCGAGGATGACGACGTCGAAGGTTTCACCAGCCGCCACACGCTTGGCCGCGTCCACACCGCCCACCGATTCAATGGCGGCCTGCGTGCCCGATTGCTGCGCAAAACCGGCCACCAGGTCGGCCAGCACCTGGCGCGTGGCCATGGAGGAAATGCCGCGAATCACAGGCGGGGTCATGCGGTGTCTCCTGCCGGGCTGCGGGCGGCCCAGGCGGTGCTTGCAGTTGTATACATGCCGCCGATTGTGGGCAGCGGCGGCCCAAACATGAAGGCGGCACAGGCACTACCAGATATATCATTCCGTGATCGTTGACCCACAGCTATTGCAATTTGGGCCTGTTCACACTATTTTTGCCAGTGCGAAGGCAGCCCCAGCCACGCCAATCTAGACGCGTGACGACGCCAAGGCCGGAGCCTTGGCTAGGAACGCAACGACGAGTGGCGTGGCTGGGGTTGCCTTCCCTTCGGGTTGCGATGCAAACGGGCCATCCGCTGTGTTGCCAATCCTCGCTGGGGCCGCACCCCAGCTTCGTTTGGCGCCTAGCGCCTGGCCCGTTTGCTTCGCAACGCATCTGGCAAAAATAGTGTGAACAGGCCCTAACAGAGAACCTTGCCATGGACCTCAAGCAGATCGAATACTTCGTGCGGGTGGCCGAGCTGGGCAGCTTTACCCGCGCGTCGGTGGTGCTGGACATTGCCCAGCCCGCACTGAGCCGCCAGGTGCGCCTGCTGGAGGTGGAGCTGCGCCAGAACCTGCTGGTGCGCAACGGCCGGGGCGCCACGCCCACCGAGGCGGGCAAGCTGCTGCTGGAGCACGGGCGCGGCATCCTGCACCAGGTGGAGCGCGCCCGCGAGGAGCTGGGCCGCGTGCGCGGCGCGCTGGCCGGGCGCGTGGCCATTGGCCTGCCGCCCAGCATTGCCAAGGTGCTGACCGTGCCGCTGACCCGCGCCTTCCGCGTGAAGATGCCCGACGCCGCGCTGGCCATCAGCGAAGGGCTGTCGGTGGCCATGCGCGAGTCGCTGACCACAGGCTTGCTCGACATTGCGCTGCTCTACAACACCACGCCCGCGCCCGGCATCGAGACCACGGCGCTCCTGGAGGAGGATCTGTTTCTGGTTCAACGCCGCACCGGGGGCCAAAGCGAGGCAGAGACAGACGCCTTGGCTCGCGTGCCACTGCCGCTGGACGAGCTGCCCCGCTTTCCGCTGGTGATCCCCACGCGCCCCAACTCGATCCGCATGCTGGTGGAATCCGAACTGGCGGCACGGGGCAAGCGCCCGCAGATCAGCCTGGAGATCGACGGCGTGGCCGCCATTCTGGACCTGGTGGCCGACGGTGCTGGCTGTGCCGTGCTGCCCATGAATGCGGTCACCACGTCGGGCAAGCCCGAGGTGTTCAGCACCCGGCCCATCCACGGCGCGGGCAGCGATGCCGATGGAGAAGACAACACCCGCCTGCGCAGCAAGCTCTTTATGGCGGTGAGTTCGCAACGCCCAGCCACACTGACGCAGCAGGCCATGGCGGAGCTGATCCGCTCCACGTTGCAAGCGTTGTACAGGTCTCCCCCCTGAGACGCTGCACGCCTCCCCCCACGGGGGACGGCGCCCTTGCTGCGGGGCGACACTTGCTTGGCGCCCCTCGCTTTTAGGCAGCGCCAGTTTCACAGGCTGGGGGAGCTCTCAGGATCAGGGTCTGTCAGGGGCTTTGGGCAAACTCTCCGAGAGACGATCGGCATAGTCCTGCCAGCGCGCCTCCTTGGGCAGGCCTTGAAAGACGCCTTCGCGCGCGAGATCAGCCACCCACTGCTGCTTGGCCGCTATGGCCGACGCCATCAGCGGCTGCATGCCTGCCTCCTGCACGGTGTGTGCGGACTCACGCATCTCTTCGGCGCGGCGCTGGCCGTGTTGCACCACGCGGCTGAAGAAGTAGCGCCCCTGTTCGTGCCAGTCGATGGACGGGAAGGTCTCGGCCAGGGTGGGCAGCACATGGTCTTCCACGCCGTAGTGGCGGGCCGTGGCGTAGCTCTCGATCACCAGCGCCTCCAGCCCCTTGATCATGATGCTGCGGCACATCTTGATGGCGCTGGCCACGCCCAGTTGCTCACTCACCGGCTTGGCGTCCATACCCCAACCCACCAGCACGGAGGCCAGTGCTTCGGCCTGGGGTCCACCGAGCAGCATAGGCACGCGGATGCCGTAGGGGGGCACCGAGGTCATCACGCCCGCCTCGACATAGTGCGCACCGCGCGCCTCGATGAGCGCAGCGGCCTGCTGCTTGGTGCCGGGCGATGCGGAGTTGAGATCCAGAAACACAGTGCCGGGGCGGATGTGCTGCGCCGCCTCCAGCGCCACAGCGAGTGTGTTCGACGCGGTGACGGCCGAGATGACGCAGTCGCAGCGTGTGCAAAGTGCCTGCATCGAATCCACCGCCACGACACCGCCCTGCGCGGCGTGCTGCTGCAATGCGTCGCGGTGCGCGGCGTCGGCCAGCTTCAGGTCCCAGGCGGCGACGGAGGCCACGCTGGGCTGAACGCGCAAGCCCGCGCTGAAGATCTTGCCCACCTCGCCATAGCCCACGAGGCCGGTGTGTGTGATGTTCATTCCATGTCCCTTTCAGCCTCCGCTCCACCGCTTGCACCGCAGGCGTGCAGCGGTGGTACTCACTGCCGCGCGATCTTGGCACGTGCGATCACGTCGCTCCAGCGGCGCACATCGGCCGCCAGGTGTTCGCCCAGCTGCGCGGGGGTGCTGCCCTGGGCGTTGAGATTCAGCTCCAGCAGGCGCTTTTTCACATCGGGCTGGGCCAGCGCGGCCTGCACCTCGCGCGAGAGACGCTCCACCACGGCAGCGGGTGTTTTGGCGGGCACGGCCAGGCCGTTCCACGACGTGACGTTGAAGCTGGCCAACGGCCCGCCGCTTTCGCGCACCATGGGCACATCGGGCAGCTGAGCGGCACGCTGGGCGCCCATCACAGCCAATGGCCGCAAGGCCTTGGCGCCGATTTGCGGCATGAGGCCGCCCAGGATGTCGATCATCACGTCGATCTCGCCACCGCGCACCGCGGTGATGACGGGAGGCGTACCGTTGAAGGGCACCACCTGCGCGTCGATGCCCGCCGTCACCTTGAACAGCTCGGCGGCCAGGTTCTGCGTGGTGCCGATCTGCGGGGTACCAATGTTGAGCTTGCCAGGGTGGGCGCGGGCGTAGGCCAGCAGCTCGGCCAGGGTGGTAAAGCGCCCGCCTTCCTTGACCACTACGGCCAGGTCGAACGTGGCCAGCAGCGAGACGGGGGCAAAGTCCTTGAGGGTGTCGAACGGCAAGGCTTTGAAAAGCGCTGCACTGACGGCCGTGCCGCTGCTGACCAACAGCAGCGTGTGGCCATCGGGCTCGGCACGCGCCACCAGGTCACCTGCCACCACGCCACCCGCGCTGGGCTTGTTCTCGATGACCACGCTTTGCCCCAACGGGCCAGCAATCTTCTGGCCCACGGTGCGTGCCGTGATGTCGGCCGCGCCACCAGCGGCGTTGGGCACCACGATGCGCAGGGGGCGTGAAGGAAAGGCCGATTGCGCCACGGCAGGTGCAGCCGCACCGCAAGACGACGCCGCCAGCCAGCTCAGAAGGGTTCTGCGGTGCAGTGCTTGCATGGTGACCGCTACCTTGCCACGCCCAGCAGGCGGTCGAGCAACTCGGGCTGCGCACTCAGCTCGGCGGCCGTGCCGGTGTGCACCACCGTGCCCCGGTCCAGCACGGCGGCGCGGTCTGAGATGGCCAGGATGGCCTGCGGATGCTGCTCCACGATGATGGCCGAGAGACCCTCTTCGCGCGTGATGCGGCGGATGGCGCGCAGCAGCTCTTCCACAATGATGGGCGCGAGGCCTTCGAGCGGCTCATCCAGCAGCAGCAGGCGTGGGTTGAGCACCAACGCGCGGCCCACGGCCAGCATCTGCTGCTCGCCCCCCGACAGCTGTGTGCCCAGGTTGGTCTTGCGCTCGGCCAGGCGCGGGAACATTTCGTACACGCGCTCAGGCGTCCAGGGCCGGGCGCTGGAGCCCTTGCGGCCGGGGCGCGCCACGGCCGTGAGGTTCTCGTGCACCGTGAGCGACTTGAAGATATTGCGCTCTTGCGGCACCCAGCCAATACCGGCGGCTGCGCGCTCGTGCGACGGCAGCTTGTGCAGCGCCACGCCGCCTAGGCTCACGCTGCCCGCATGCTGGCGCGTGGCCCCGGCCAGCGTGTTGATGAGCGTGGTCTTGCCCGTGCCATTGCGGCCCAGCAGGGCCAGTGTGTCGCCTTCGGCCAGTGACAGGGAGATGCCCTGCAGCACCACGGCCTCGCCGTAGCCCGCGCTCAGGTTGTCAATACGCAGCAAGTCAGACATGCGCATCCTCCCCATGGCCCAGGTACACGGCCTTGACTTGCGGGTCGTTGGCGATGGTGTCGGGGTCGCCCTCGGTGAGCACCGTGCCGTTGACCAGCACCGTCATGCGGTTGGCGAAGCTGAAAACCAGGTCCATATCGTGTTCGATCAAAAGCACCGAGACATCGGCGGGCAGGGCTGCCACGGTCTGCAGCAGTTCCTCACGCTCCCCCGCAGGCACGCCGGCCACGGGCTCATCCAGCAGCAGCACGCGCGGCTCACAGGCCAGGGCAATCGCAATTTCGAGCAGGCGGCGCTTGCCGTAGGCCAGCACGCGCGTTTCCTCGGCCATCACCGAGGTGAGGTGGAACTGCTCCAGCAGCTGCTCGCAGCGCTCGGTGACGGCCTTGCGCGCACCCAGCGGTTGCCACCATTTTCCGCCCAGGCCTTGCTGTTGTGACACGGTGAGCGCCAGCGTCTCCAGCGGCGTGAGGGTGTCGAACAGCTGGTTGATCTGGAACGTGCGCACCATGCCGCGCTGCACACGCTGGTGCGGCGCAAGGCGGGTGATGTCCTGGCCTTCCAACGTGATCGAGCCTTCGGTGGGCTCCAGCACGCCGGTCAGCAGGTTGATGAGCGTGGTCTTGCCCGCACCGTTGGGGCCGATGAGCGCATGGCGTGCGCCCTTTTTCAGATTCAGCGTGACGTTGTTGGTGGCGGTGATGCCGCCAAAGCGCATGACGAGCCCCTGCGCGGAGAGCACGGTGGTGTTATCGGTGTTCATGCGTTTCTCCCGAACCACGTCCAGGGACGAAATAGCCGTTCGCGCCCCACCAGCACCAGCACCACGAGGAACAGGCCGATCCAGAACGTCCAGTACTGGGGCGTGACCGACGAGATCACGTCCTGCAGCAGCTTGAAGCCAATAGCGCCCAGGATGCCGCCGTAGAGCCATCCCACGCCGCCGATCACGAGGATCAACATCACATCGGCCGAGCGGTGGAACTCAAACAGATCAAGCGATGCAAAACCTGTGGTCTGCGTAAGCAAGGCGCCCGCAGCCCCGGCCAGCGCGGCGGCCAGCGTATACACCTGGGCCAGCTTGGCCGTCACCGGAATGCCGATGGCCATGGCGCGCAGCCGGTTGTCGCGGATGGCCTTGAGCGTGGCACCAAACGGCGATTGCACGATACGCCGAGCGATCAAAAAGAACACCAGCAGCACGGTAAGCGAATACCAGGCAGCAGTGCGGCCGTAGAGGTCGAAATCAAATTTTCCGAGCACGGGGCCCATGACCACTCCCTGCAGGCCATCGGCGCCGCCGGTCAGCCAGTCGAGCTTGTTGGCCAGCTCCAGCATCACCAGGCCCACGCCCAGCGTGACCATGAGGCGGGTGAGATCGGTGCCGCGCATGATGGTGAGCGACGCCACGGCGCCGAGTACGGTGGCAGCGCCAATGCCCACGGCCAGGCCGACCAGCGGATCGGGCATCACATGTTTGGCAAACAGCGCCGCTGCGTAGCCGCCCAGCCCGAAGAAGGCCGCATGGCCCAGTGAGACGATGCCGGTGTAGCCCAGGATCAGGTCCAGCGACAGGGCAAACAGCGCGACGATGGCGATCTCGTTGATGATGAGCGCATGGCTGGGCAGTGCCAGCGGCGCCACGAAGGCCAGCAGCCAGAGCACGGGCTCCCACCAGCGGAAGCGGCGCGCTTGCAACAAGGTGTTTTGCGGGTTCGCCATCATTTGCCTCCCTTGCGCACAAAGAGGCCTTGGGGGCGCCAGATGAGGATCAGGATCATGAGGCTGTACACAATGAAAGCGCCCAGCTTGGGGATGTAGTACTTGCCCGCGACATCGGCAATGCCCAGCAGCAGCGCGGCCAGCAGCGGGCCGGTGATGGACGAGGTGCCGCCCACCGCCACCACGATCAGAAAATAGATCATGAACTTGAGCGGAAAGCTCGGGTCGAGCCCCAGCACCTCGGCGCCCAGCGCACCCCCCAGGCCAGCGAGGCCCGAGCCGAACGCAAAGGTGGACAGGAACACGATGTTCACGTTGATGCCCATGCCAGCGGCCACGCGCTGGTCGTCCACGCTGGCGCGCAGACGGCTGCCGAAGCGGGTTTTGGTCAACACGTACTGCAGTGCGATGGTGAGCGCCGCACACACCGCGATGATGAACAACCGGTAGTGGCCCATGCCCAGCATCAGCGCGCCCTCGCCAATCTCGGTGCGGCCCTTGAGCCATTCGGGCAGCTGCATGATCTGCTGCGTGGAGCCCACAAAGTAGTCCACGCTGGCCACCGCCATGAACACCAGGCCGATGGAAAACAGCACCTGGTCCAAGTGGGCCTTGTGGTAGAGCGGCCGGTACAACGTGCGCTCCAGCACGCCACCCAACAACGCCGAGCCCAAAAAGGCCAGCGGCAGGCAGACCAGGAAGGGCACGTCCAGGCGCTGCATGAGCAACACGGTGATGTAGCCCCCCGCCATGGCAAAGGCGCCGTGCGCAAGGTTGATGAAATTCATCAGCCCCATGGTCACGGCCAACCCCACCGCTAGGATGAACAGCAGCATGCCGTAGGCAACGCCGTCGAAAAGAATGGTCAGCATGAATTCACTTTAATGAAGGCGAAGAAGGGTCACCCATCGACATGCCCCGGTCACAGCGTGAGGCCCGGCATGCACAGCGCCAAGGCTTCGACAGGCTCAGCCCGAACGGATGGAGGAAGGAATGCCACCACCCCAAAAACTGGCGCGCCCCACAACGGATTGAGAACCGCCCCCGCCCGCAGTAACCGGCGCGCCCCAGGCCAGTGCCACCGTGGAACTGGCTTTGCCAGGCCACGGGTGGCGTCCCCCTCCGGGGGAAGGCGCGAAGCGACTCAGGGGGGCTTCCTATTTTGTTTTTCCGGGGTCCTTCACGTCCTTGATGACGTCGAATTCCACGTTGTACAGCTGGCCGTTCACACGCTCCACCTTGCGCAGGTACACGTTCTGCACAATGTCACGGGTCTGTGCATCGATGAACACGGGGCCGCGGGGGCTCTCGAAGATCTGGCCCTTCATGGCGGTCAGCAGTGCGTCACCGCCGCCCGCGCCCTTGGTGGCCTTGAGCGCTTCATAAATGACGCGCATGCCGTCGTAGCCGCCCACGGCCATGAAGTTGGGGCGCAGGCCCTTGTTGGCCTTCTCGAAAGCCTCGACAAACTTCTTGTTCAGCGGCGAGGGGTGTGCGGCCGAGTAGTGGTGCGACGTGACCACGCCCAAGGCGCCATCACCCATGTCGTTCAGTTGATCGTCATCGGTCACATCGCCGGTGGCGATGAGCTTGATGCCGGCCTTGTCCATGCCGCGCTCCAGGAACTGCTTCATCACCGCGGCACCCGCGCCCGAAGGCACAAAGACGAACAGTGCGTCGGGCTTGGCGTCGCGCACTTTTTGCAGAAAAGGTGCGAAGTCGGGGTTGCGCAGCGGCACGCGCAGGGCTTCGGTGACCTGGCCGCCGTTGAAGGTCAGGCGCTGGTTGAAATACTTCTCGGCATCGATACCCGGGCCGTAGTCGCTGACCAGGGTCACCACCTTCTTGATGCCGTTCTTGGGCGCCCAGTCGGCCAAGGCCACGGACACCTGGGGCAGCGTAAAGCTGGTGCGCACCACATACGGCGATGCCTCGGTGATGCTGGACGTGGCGGCGGCCATCACCACCAGCGGGGTCTTGGACTGCGTGGCCAAGGGCGCGGTGGCCATGGCCGAGGGCGTGATACCCATGCCGGCGAGCACGTTGACCTTTTCGTTCACCACCAGTTCCTGGGCCAGGCGGCGCGTCACGTCGGGCAGGCTGGTGTCGTCCTTGATGATGAGCTGCACCTTCTTGCCCGCCACGGTGTCACCGTTTTGCGCCATGTAGAGGCGGGCAGCGGCTTCGATCTGGCGACCAGTGGTGGCTTGCTGGCCCGTCATGGGCAGGATCAGGCCGATCTTGAAGACGTTGTCCTGCGCCGATGCGGGCACTGCGGCCAGGAGGCCTGCGGAAAGGGCCACGGCGGCAGCGGCCGAGGCGCGAAGAAGGCGGCGTTTTTGCATCGTTGTCTCCTGTGGATGTCGTTGTATACAGAAAAATGCTGGAGGGAGTTTGGCGTGGCCCGCGTTATTTCACAAGCGAGAATTCGAGCATTCAGGTATCCCAAAACGGCATAGCCGCACCCCGCCAGGCGCGGGGTTATGCGCACCAGGAAGCCTCAGCGCGCATCCCACGGGCGTGCGGATCTGCGGTCCCAGGCGACCTGCGGCATTGCCAATGCCTCGCAACGGCTCAGGCGATCCGATCACCGCGGCTTTCGCCCTGCAGCCCATCCTGATCCGCAGCCCACACCCACGCTCGATTCGTACCGAGGCGCTAGCGGATCAGTTGCACCCCGGGCAGACCCTGCCCCTGGGATGCCTGGACGGCGGCCAGCAGGTTGCGCCGGGTGATGCGCGAATGTTCGCGCATGATGGCCTCGGCCCGCGCGCCTTCGCGCCGCTCGATGGCGTCAAGCGCCTGGCGGTGCTGGTCCTGCGCCACCACCAGCATGTCGCGCGCTTGCGGTGAATGGGTCTGCACCACCACAAAGGCCGATGGCGATGCAAACGGCAGGCCCTTGACCCGGTCCAGCTCGCGGGCCACCACATCGCTGCCCACCATGCGGCTGAGCAGCCGGTGAAAAAGTGCGTTGAGCTCCACATAGCGCGAAAAACCCTCGTCATTCAACGTGGGCGGGCTCAGCGTGGCGTCAATCGCGTCCAGGCAGGCATGGGCCTCGGCCAGCACCGCCGGCTCCACACCGCGCTCTGCCGCCAGGCGCGCCGCCAGCCCCTCCATGGTGCCGCGCAGTTCGATGGCATCGGCCACATCGGTCTCGGAAAACGTGCGCACGGCATAGCCCCCGCCGGGCAGCCGGTGCAGCAGGCCCTCCTGCTCCAGCCGCATCAGCGCCGCGCGGATGGGCGTGCGCGAAACGCCCAGCTTTTCGACCAGGGTCAGCTCTGCAATGCGCGCGCCGCCAGGCAGCTCGCCCGCCAGGATCATCTCGCGCAGCCGCAACTGCGCCTTGACGGCCTGGGACGTACCGGCTTCGGCCGCCTCGCCCAAAGAGGCTGCGACCAGGGGTTCGGGAGGGTTCATGGTGGGTGGCGTGGGCAGGGGGAACGGTGCGGAGCAGAAACAAGGCGGGTGCGCGGCACGCCTGGCAGCAATGTATACACAAATCTACTGCACATCCATCTCAAAATCCATGACCACCATACAAAACAACAACTTACGAGATATACCAGAGTGAAATAACTGTTTTATGCCTTTTCTATGTATACATAAATTCCACTTTTTCGCACAATCAGCCCACGAAACACGCGATCTGCCGGCTGGCTGTATACCAAGCCTGCGACGACCACATCCACCCCACGGAGAGAGACAACCATGTTTCCTAAAAACACCTGGTACGTAGCCTGCACACCCGACGAGATCGCCGACAAGCCCCTGGGCCGCACGATTTGCGGCGAAAAAATGGTGTTCTACCGCCCTGCGCCCGACCAGGTCGCCGCGCTGGATGACTTCTGCCCTCACCGGGGTGCTCCGCTGTCGCTGGGCAGCGTGTGTGACGGCCACTTGCAATGCGGCTACCACGGCCTGCGCGTGGAATGCACCGGCAAGTCCGTGTCCATGCCTGGACAGCGTGTGCAGGGCTTTCCCAAGACGCGCAGCTTTCCGGCGGTCGAGCGCTACGGCTTCATCTGGGTGTGGCCCGGTGATGCCGCACAGGCCGACCCCACCAAGATCCACCACCTGCACTGGGCCGACAACCCCGAGTGGGCTTATGGCGGCGGGCTGTACCACATTGCCTGCGACTACCGCCTGATGGTCGACAACCTAATGGACCTCACGCACGAGACCTACGTGCACTCCACCAGCATCGGCCAAAAAGAGATCGACGAGGTGCCCTGCAAGACCCGTGTGGAGGGGGATGAGGTCATCACCAGCCGCTTCATGGAAGGCATCGAAGCCCCTCCCTTCTGGAAGATGGCGCTGCGCATGAACGGCCTGCCCGACGACCAGCTGGTGGACCGCTGGCAGATCTGCCACTTCACGCCGCCCAGCCATGTGCTGATCGAGGTGGGCGTGGCGCTGGCCGGCCACGGCGGCTACGACGCGCCGGCCGACAAGAAGGCATCGAGCATCGTGGTGGACTTCATCACGCCCGAGACCGAGACCTCCATCCACTACTTCTGGGGCATGGCGCGCAACTTCAAACCCCAAGACCCTTCACTGACGACCCAAATCCGCGAAGGCCAGGGCAAGATTTTTGCCGAGGACCAGGAAATGCTGGAGATGCAGCAGCAGAACCTGCTGCGCTACCCCGAACGCAAGCTGCTCATGCTCAACATCGACGCCGGTGGCGTGCAGTCGCGAAAGGTGCTCGACCGCGTCATCGCCGCCGAGCGCGCACCTGAGCCGCAACAGGTGGTGGCCGCATGACCGCGCAGGAAACACTCCAGGTCCGCGTCGTCAGGAAGCAGGCCGAGGCCGATGGCATCGCCAGCTTTGAGCTGGCGCGCGTGGACGGCGCCGCGCTGCCGCCGTTCAGCGCAGGCTCGCACATCGATGTGCATCTGCCTGGTGGTCTGACGCGGCAGTATTCGCTGTGCAACGCCTCGCACGAATCACACCGCTACCGCATTGCCGTGCTGCGCGACCCGGCGTCGCGCGGTGGCTCGGTCGCCATGCACGACAGCGTGCACGAGGGCGACGAGATCACCATCAGCACGCCCCGCAACCACTTTGCGCTGCACCCGGCGCAGCACACGGTGCTGCTGGCGGGCGGCATCGGCGTGACACCCCTGCTGTGCATGGCCGACCGGCTGGCCCGCACCGGTGCGGACTATGCCCTGCACTACTGCACGCGCTCTGCCGAACGCACGGCATTCGCGGGCGAAATCGCCGCATCACCCATGGCGCCGCGTGTGCACTTCCATTTCGATGCAGGAACACCCGAGCAGAAGCTGGACCTGGCCGCCGTGCTGGCCGCGCCCGGCCCGGACAAGCGCCTGTATGTGTGTGGCCCGGCGGGTTTCATCGACCATGTGGTGAACACCGCCAAGGCCATGGGCTGGGCGCAGGACCACATTCACCTGGAGTACTTTGGCGCGCCGGCACAGGACACCTCGGGCGACCAGGGCTTTGAAGTGCGTATTGCCAGCACCGGCAAGGTCTACGCCATCGCGCCCGATGTGTCGGTGGTGGAAGCCCTGCGCGGTGAAGGCATCGACATCCTGACCTCTTGCGAGCAGGGCGTGTGTGGCACCTGCCTTACCCGGGTGCTGGAGGGCGAGGTGGACCACCGCGATATGTACCTGACGGACGAAGAAAAGGCCGCCAACGAACAGTTCATGCCCTGCTGCTCGCGCGCGCGCAGCAAGCTGCTGGTGCTGGATCTGTGAAATTGAACACCCCCTGAGTCGCCTGCGGCACCTCGGTGCCGCCGCCAGAGTCGGCGGCTCGTCCAGACCTGCACAGGCAGGCCCGGAGCCGCAGCCCTCAGCCCCTGAAGGGGGGACGACGCCCACGCTGCGGGGCAGCCCTTGCTCGGCGTCCTTCGCGCTGGGCGCGCCAAGTTCACGCGGTGGCGCGCTCGAGCTGGGCCGAATTACTCCTGAATTTATAGCTGCTAGCGCATATCCATCAAGCGCCAGCGGCCAATTTCATTCAAATTTTACTCTTCCACTGCAGTCCGGATGGTGTCGCGGCCGTGGCGGTCCTTGGCGCGGCCCAGGTCGGTATCGAGGGCGCGGGCCAGCTTGTCGGCGGCGCCGATAAAGGCGTTGGCCATCTTGTCGGCTTCGTCGGTCACGGTAACGGGCTGGCGGCCGGTCACGCGGGCTTCAATGCGGCAGCGCTTGTCGTTGGCGCCGGACTTGCCCGCGTCCAGATCCGACAGAAACACCTCCAGCCGCGTGACGTGGTCCTGAAAGCGCGACAGCCGGCTCTTGGACTCGTCGGTGATCCATTGCGCGAGCGACTCGCCGCCGTGGATGTGGTCGTCGGTGTTGACTTGTACTTGCATCAGGATTCCTTTCAGATGACGTTGCTCAGGGGTCCATGATGGCACCGCAGGCCTTGCCCCCGGTAAACACATGTCAAAACATCCTAAGAACCTGCTCAAGGTCTTTTCGGGGATCACATTGGAGTGCCATCGTGATGGACGTGGATGCTTCGGATGCGCCGCATGGGCTCATGCCCATGCAGGCAGCCGGGGCGCCAAAGCTCCGAGGTCGTTGGCCCGATTTCACTCCAACCCTTCGGGCAAGTGCCTTGCCGGGCGGTCTGCGACGTTGCGGCGCTTGCCATCCCGGCAAGGCACTTGTGCGACCCCGAAAAGATCTTGAACAGGCTCTTACAACTTGTCCAGCGCCACGGCGGGCGACCAGTCACTGCCAGCGGGCAAGGCGCGCGCCACTTCCACGCGTTCCTGCAGGCGCAGCGCCGCCGCATCATCGGGCACGCGCGCCAGCACCTGCGCAAGATAGCCCTTGGCGCGCTCCCAGTCGCGCGCTTGGAAGGCGTCCAGCGCAGCCAGGCTGGCATCGCGCACCGCGGCATCGTCGCATGGCGTGAACACGCGCACCGGCTCGGTCTTGCCCTTGACGATCACGTCGTCCAGCGCACGCAGTGACACCGTGGGCGGCAGTTGGGCTGCGGTGGCGGCCGACAACAAGATGCCGGTGCCAAACGCCTTGTTGGCCCCCTCCAGCCGGGCGGCCAGGTTCACGGCATCACCAATCGCGGTGTACGAAAAGCGCTGCTCCGAACCCACGTTGCCCACCACCACACGCCCCGTGTGCAGGCCAATGCGCATGTGGATGGGCGGCAGGCCCCGCGCACGCAGGTCGGCCACCAGTACCGCCATGGCCTGCTGCATGGCGACGGCGGCGGCCACGGCGTGTTCGGCGTGCTGCGGATCGTCCAGTGGCGCCCCCCAGAAGGCCATCACGGCGTCGCCGATGAACTTGTCCACCGTACCGCCCGTGGCGTGCACGATGGGTGTCATGGCGTTGAAGTACGCAGTGAGCACTTCCACCGTCTGCTCGGCGCTCAGCTGCTCCGACAGGGTGGTGAAGTTGGCCAGGTCGGTGAACATGAGCGTGACCTCGCGCGCCTCGCCGCCCAGGCGCATCAGATCAGGCTGCGCAATGAGGCGCGAGACCACGGCGGGCGGCACGTACTGCGCAAACATCGCCCGCGTCTGGCGCGCGCGCCGGCGCACAAAGGCGTAGCCCGCCAGCGCCGCTGCGCCGTAGACCGCCATCGCTGCCGCTGCAGGCAGCAATGGAGGCCACCACAGCTGAAAACGTCCAAACAGCCACCACGAGGCCCCCGCTATTGCCGCCACCAGCGCTGCTGCCAGCGCCGCGGCGCCCGCTGGGTGCAGTCTGCGGTTGCCCCACAGCAGCAAGGGCACCAGCAGCAGCACGAGCGCCAGCGTCCAGGCGTCCGAAACGCTGCGCAGCCCACCGCCGGTGAGGTAGTTGTCCACCAGCGTGGCCTGGAGCTCCACCCCAGGAAACAGGCGCTCGCCCCCTGCGGTGCCAAACGGCGAATTGAACAGGTCGGCCTGCGACCGCGACAACTCGGTCGCGGTGCGTGCAGACCGCCCCACCAGCACGATCTTGTTCTTGAAAAAGCCTGCGGGCAGCAGGCCCGGCTCCAGCGCCTGGTAGTACGAGCGCGTGTCAAACGTGCCGCGCGGGCCCCGGTAGCCGATCCAGTCGAAGTGGCGCAGCACCGGCATCTTGCCGCGCGCCTCGGCCGCGCGCTGCGCCAGCCGCAGGGCAAAACTCTCGCGTGCCACGGGGACGCGGCGCACCACGAAGTCGTCGTCGGGCTCCACCCCCGCATCGCCCGCATCGGCCCCGGCGTCCAGGAACCGCTGCAGTGGCATCACGTCCAGCCACAGTGCAGCGTTGCTGCTGTCGATCTTTTCGCGCGTGGCGGCCAGCACCACGGGGCCGGTCTCTGCGATGGCCTGCGCGAGCGATGCATCTTCGGCCTCGGTAGACGGGTCGGCGAACACGATGTCCAGGCCTATGGCCGCGGCGCCCTCGTCGTGCAAACGCTGCAAGAGCGCTGCATGCACGCTGCGCGGGAAGGGCCAGGTGTGCTGCAGCTCCTGAAACGTGGGTTCGTCAATCGCCAGGATCACCACGGGCAGTGCCGTGCGCTGTGGCGCAGTCCAGGCCGTGAGCACGTCGAAGGTCTTGAACTCCAGCGCGTGCCAGGTACGGCTGAACGTGGCCGCCCCCAGCAGCAGCAACGCCAGCGCGCAAGCTGCCAGCGCATAGAACTGTTGCTGGCGCCGGACCGCTGGCGATGCGGAGTCAGAAACGGTAGCGCGCGTCCAGGACATACCGGGTCTTTCTGCGGTCTGACTTTGGCGCCCACAGGTTCAATGCGGCCACGCCCACCACCCAGTGTTTGTCCTGCGATTCCCAGAAGCCCATCAGGTCCACGCCCCAGCCCGGCGCCATGCGCGTGAGGTTTTCCTTGTCTTCAAAACGCTCCGACCGGTACACCGCACGGCCACTGACGTAAAACCGCTGCGGACTGACCCAGGTCGCACCCAGCACGGCCGTATGGCGCGGGATGTAGGGAATCCGGCCCACCAGCCCATCCGTGTCGTAACTGCGGCTTTCGCTGCCCTGGTAGAGGTATTTGGCATAGCCCGACCAGCGCCGGCTGAACATGTGGTTGACGCCTGCGCCCAAGGTCTTGAGGGTGCCAGCGTCGAAGCTAGGCGTGTCTTCCAGCAGGTCGGTGGTGGAGAGGTTGACCAGCTGGACGTTGCGCATTTCTTCGAGGAACGGCAGGCTCGGGGTCCGCAGGTCGACGCCCACCGTGCCGGGGTTGCGCACGCGCAGGTGGTCTGCGCGCAGGCTGAGGAAGGTGCTGGCCCCCAGCTCCATGCCCAATTGCGCCACGGTACGCTTGTGGCGGCCACCGGCTTCGACCAGCCGGTCCTCAACGGGAATGCCTGCTGTCTCCACACTGGTGAGTGTCGAAACACTGAGCGGCCGCAGCCAGTCCTGGTAGGCCATGCGCACGGTGGTGCCTGCGGCGGGTTGCCACACCATGCCTACCCGGGGGGTGACGACGCGCTCCATTTCGGCGCGGCGCGCCTCCGCCTCACTAAATCGGTCCAGCCCGACCAGGTAGCTTTGCGTCAGGCCATCCACGCGGTGGCGTATCTGCTGCAACCCCAACGCGGCGTCCAGGTTCAGCGCCGGGTCCAGCCGCTGCGTCGTCGCCAGAGTAAGGCCCGTGTAGCGCCGATCCACATGGTTGTAGCCGCCTACCAGCAGGTAATCACGATAGGGCCCCTCACCGGGAATGTCGGCGCCCACCACGGCCTCGCCACCGATCAGGTTGTTCTGGCGCTCGCGCACATGCTCCAGCGCCACGCTCCATCGGCTCCCGGGCGTGGTGTCCACGGTGTGGCGCAGCTGCAGGTCATTGATCTGCTTCTTGGGCTCGCTGCTCACACCCATCAGGCTCACAAACGGCGGTTCCAGGTACACGGTGGGATAGCGCAGCAACAGGATGTTTTCCACGCTGCGGCCCAGCTTGACCCAGGTCTGTTCGGTCGGCCCCCAGCGGTAGGACATGCCCACGGCGCCCTGGGTGTTGGTGTTGTCCATCGACGTCTCGAACAGGTTCTGGCTGCGCAGGCGCATGTCGAACTGGTTCACATAGGCAAACAGGTTGATGCGCTCGTTGGGCTGCATGCCAGCCCCCACCGTGACTGCCCGAGCGCGCACGTCGCCATAGCCACCGCGCACGGCAGGCGCATCGTTGACCTGGAGGTCAAACGGGAACTCGCTGGCATTGGCCGACTGCGCCTTGAAGAACCACGACACGGGCACACGGCTGTTGTCCATGCCGTTGAGCGTGACCGCGGGGGCACGCATGCGGTACTGGTCGCGGTCCAGCGTCACCCCCACCGCCCCATGGGCCCCGGGTTGCTGCAACAGCGACGAATAGCGTTGACTCGCACCAAACGCCATGGGGTCGGTGAGAAAACCCTGGAACAGCGCGGAGTTCTTGTTGAACTCGCCCGCATACCGGTCCGCCAGAAACAGGTGGCTACCGCCCCAATAGGGATAAAAACTCTGCTGCGCCAGCTCCAGCGCCCAGTCTTCCATGCCAAAGAAGGCCATGGATGCGCCCAGGTTGGCACTGCCTTTCTGGTCGTTGGCGACCTGGTTGAGCGACTTCAGGTACGGCATGCGCGCCACGGCGGCGCGGGCCGCCTCCACCGCTTCGCCGGGCTGGAACAGGTCGGTGTGGATCTGTGCGAGCAGCATGTAGGGCACGGGGTCCTTGTCGTCCAGGCTGCTCGCCTGGTGCAGCGTGGCCAGTGCGTCCCGGTGGCGGCCCAGCTGGTAGTACGCCACGGCCGTCCAGGTCTTGGCGCGCGCGTAGCGGGGCTCCATCACGCCCGCGCGCAAGAACGCATCCAGCGCCGCCTGCGGGTAGCCCTGCTTGAGGTGCAGCAGCCCCTGGCCCGTGAGCGCCACGTAGTCCGCCGGGTTATCGCCCAGCGCGGTGGCAAAGGCCTGGCCCGCCTCGGTGAACTGGTTGGCGAAGGTTTCCAGCGTGCCCAGTTCGCCCCAGGCGCCGGGGCTTTGTGGCGAGAGGGCCAGCGCCTGCTGCAGGTTGGCACGGGCGGGGCGGGCATCTTCGCGTTCGGTGTGGGCGCTGCCCAGGCCCTGCCAACCCCGGGCGTCTTGCGGCGCCAGCTGCGTGGCCTCGGTGTACGCGCCCAGCGTGCCGGGTGCATCGCCACGGCGCCGGGCCAGCTCGGCGCGCACCATCGCAAGCTCCGCGTGCGCCGCGCCCTGTGCCGGGGCCAGCGTGGCGGTGGCCTCGTCCACGCGGTCGCTCAGCAGTTGTACCCGGGCCAGCTGCGCCACCAGGGCCGGGTGCGCAGGCCAGCGCTGCAGGGCGGTGCGCAATGTGGCCACCGCGGCGGGCGCTTCGCCGTCCATGAGCTGCACATCCGACTGCATGAGCCAGACCGGCAGCGGGGCCGCCGGTGTGGCTGCCTGGCGGGCCAATTGTTCGCGCGCGGCGAGGACGTCGCCGGCCTGCAGTGCGATGGCGGTTTCCATCACGGCCACCCAGGGTGCTGGTGCGCTGCCAGATGTTTGTGCCTGCGCCAGCGCCGCGCGCGCTGCGGGTACATCGCGGGCCACCAGCGCGGCACGCACTGGGGCCAGTGCTTCGGGCACGGGCTCGGCGGCCAGGTGCGGCAGCGGGTCGGCACGCAGGGCATTGACCCACTGGATGCGGTCGCGCGGCTGGCTCAGCACCAGCTTGACCGGGGCCTTGCCCACCTCGGCATAGGCGGCCTCATTGGCCCCCACCGACACCTGCCCCTGCGCATTGGAAAACTCCACCGTGCCCGACAGCACAGTCAGCAACGTGCGGCCATCGTCTTCCACGCTGATGTCCCAGTCGGTGCCCCGGATCGCCGCCGTGGCAGCCGGGGTCTCCAGGTTCAGCCGGGAGCCGTCGGCGCGGCGTGTCTGCGTCCAGGCCCGGCCAGCGTTGAGCAGCAGCGTGGTCACCGGCTGGGCCGGTGTGGCCACGCCCTTGACCTGCAGCACCGTGTTCTGGTGCAGGCGCAGCTGGGTATCGTCGGCAAACAGCAGGGCCATCCTGGCAGCCTGCCGGGTGCGCACGAAGTCACCCGTGGCCAGGGATTGGGCCTGGCGCGCCGGCTGCCAGTCGGCCGCAGCGGCGGCGCGCTGGTCGCCCGTGCCCTGCAGACTGACGATCTCGGCCGCAGCACCTGCGGGCACGGCGGCCTGGGCCAACAGCGGCCAGGCCAGAGCGGTCAACGTGGCCAGCGCCGTGAGCGCGGGTAGGCAATGCTTCTTGTGGGACATGTCGTGGGCTTTCGGGGAAGGCTGGAATGGCACCACCCGGCGCAACCTCCCTGGCGCCCGGCGAGCAGAAATTATCGCGAGCCCACCCCTCAAAACAGCTTCTTGCCCCGCGCCGCGCGGTTGCATTTTCATGAAGAAAGCCACATTTCGTAGCATTGCGTCGCCGGCGACAGCGTCAGCGCAGCCCCGCACGGCCCCTTCCTACAGACGCGGCGCGGGTGCGGTGCTACAAATTGGTAACCCAAGATTGCATTGATCACACGCCCCGCGCGTGTTGCCTGGAGCCTCCAAACATGCCCGCCGCCCGCCGCCTCAAGATTGGTCTGTCTGCCTGCTTTCAACACGCCGACCCCGCCCGCCCGCTGTTCAAGGGCAAAACCCTGCAGTACGTCGAACAGTCCATTGCCCACTGGCTCATGTCGGCCGGGGCCATGGTGGTCATGGTGCCCTGCCCCACTGGCGAGACGGCACGCGGCGACGTGACGCTCGACCACTATGCCGAGTGGCTGGACGGCATCGTCATGCACGGCGGCGCCGATGTGTGGCCGGGCAACTATGGCGAGGAGCCCCTGCGCGAAGAGTGGGTGGGCGACCGCGTGCGCGACCTGTACGACCTGGCGGTCGTCAAGGCGTTTGCCCAGGTCGGCAAGCCCATCTTCGGCGTGTGCCGGGGCCTGCAGCTCATCAACGTGGCCTTTGGCGGCGCGCTGTACCAGGACATCGAGACCCAGCACCCCGGCGCGCAGCAACACCGCAACGCCAGCACGTACGACCAGCACTTTCACGACATCCACATCGTGCCCGACTCGCACCTGGCCAAGTTGTACCCAGACACACCACGTGCACGCGTCAACAGCATCCACCACCAGGGCATCAAGCGGGTAGCGCCGGACTTTGTCGTCGAAGCGCTGAGTGAGCCCGACGGCGTGCCTGAAGCGATCCGCCTGCAACCGGCACCGGGCCGTGGCTACATCGCCGCCACGCAGTGGCACCCCGAGTTTCACAAGGTCGGCTCGGACACGCTGGACGACACCGCGATCCTGGAGGATTTTCTGTCTGCCTGCGAACTGGCCAAGGCCAGCCCACGGACGGTAGCCCATCCCTCACCGCCCCTGCGTGAACGGGCGTCGCGGCTGCTGCGGCGGGCGCTGGCAAAGCGGGCCTAGCCTCCCATCCCCATGGCAGGCCCGACCACCGCCTGTATCTGCTCGCGCAGCCAGCGGTGTGCCGCGTCTTGCTGGTAGCGCATGTGCCAGATCAGGTACATGGGCAGGCTGGGGCAGGCCACCGGTACAGGCACACCCGCCAGCGCAGCCAATGCGGTGCGCCCCATCAATGACGGCGCCGTGGTGAGCAGCGAAGTGCCCCGCACAAACGCGGGCAGTGCAGCGAAGCCCGGCACACGCACCACCACCCGGCGGTGCACACCGCGCGCGTCGAGCTGACGGTCCAGGTCCAGCCCCCGGCGCGCCTCATAGGCCACAGTGGCGTGGTCGGCCGCCAGGTAGTCCGCCTCTGAAGTCGGGGCGTTGCGCACCGCAGGGTCGTAGAACACGCGGTACTGGTCTTCAAACAAGCGCTTTTGCACGATGTCGGTGCCCTCGGGTGGGCGAGGGCTGATGACGAGCTGGCACGCGCCGGACCGCAGCAGCTCGGCGCTGGGCGCGCCGCTGGGCACGATGCGCAGCGTGACGCCCGGTGCAGCGCTGCGCAGGCGCGCAGCCAGCGCGGGCAAAAGCAGGTCGCGCTGAAAGTCGTTGGCGGCGATGGTCAGCTCGGTCTGCCAGGCGCGCGGGTCAAAGTCGGCCCCTTGGGCAAACAGCTGCATCTGGTGCAGCATGTCGCGCGCGGGCTGGGCCAGGGCCTCGGCGCGTGCGGTGGGCACGATGCCGCGCCCGCGCTTCACAAAGAGCGGGTCGTCGGTGATGGCGCGCAGCTTGTCGAGCAAATGGCTCACCGCCGACTGGGTGACACCAAGACGTTCAGCGGCGGCGGTGATGCTGCCGGTCTCCAACACCGCCAGCAGCAGCTTCAGCAGGTGCCCATCCAGCTGTGATCCATCGCATTTGCTCATGCATTCAATGATCTTGGGGCCCTTCATCTTTGGCAATGCCGTCGCGACACTGCGGGCTGACTTACATCAAGCTCCGGAGACTTCCATGCCTTCCCGCAACCCCCCGATCCCCGGCACCACGCCGTTCGATGGCGACCAGGCCCGCAAGGGCTATGCGCTGAACAAGATGTGCTTCTCGTTCAACAACGAGGCCAACCGCAAGGCCTTTGTGGCCGACGAAGAGGCGTACATGAAGCAGTACGGCCTGAACGAGCAGCAGGCTGCCGCCATCCGCGCCAAGAACGTGCTGCAGCTGATTGCCGCAGGCGGCAACGCCTACTACCTGGCCAAGTTTGCAGGCATCTTCAAGCTGGACATGCAGGACATCGGCGCGCAGCAGACGGGCATGACCAAAGACGAATTCAAAGCCATGCTGGTCGCAGCGGGCAAAGACTAAGCCCCCACGCTCCCCACTGCGTGTGGTTCGCTGCCCCCAAAGGGGGCCGCAGGCGGCTTGGGGCGGTACGGCGCCGCCTGAAGCAACGCACGCCACAACAACCTTCATCAGGAAAATAACATGGCACAACTCATCGGCGGCCTCGGCACCTCGCACATCCCGGCCATTGGCAACGCCATCCACAAGGGCCTGCAGAACGATCCTTACTGGAAGCCCTTCTTCGACGGCTTTCCGCCCATCCGCCAGTGGCTGGGCGAGAAGCAGCCCGACGTGGTGGTGATGTTCTACAACGACCACGGCCTGAACTTCTTTCTCGACAAGATGCCCACCTTTGCCGTGGGCGCAGCGGCGCAATACAACAACGCCGACGAAGGCTGG
This sequence comes from Acidovorax sp. Root275, assembly GCF_001428965.1. NCBI lineage: Bacteria > Pseudomonadati > Pseudomonadota > Betaproteobacteria > Burkholderiales > Comamonadaceae > Acidovorax > Acidovorax sp. Root275. The sequence continues at coordinate 99,838 of NZ_LMJH01000009.1, forward strand.
GGCATCCCCACGTTGCCGCCCTTCCCGGGCGAGGTGGACCTGTCGTGGCACCTCATCAACACGCTGGTCGAGCAGGAGTTTGACGTGACCACCTGCCAGGAGATGCTGGTGGACCACGCCTGCACGCTGCCGCTCAAGCTCTTCTGGCCCGAAGGCGATTGCCCCGTGACGGTGGTGCCGATGTGCATCAACACCGTGCAGTTCCCGCTGCCCTCGGCCAAGCGCTGTTACGCCCTGGGCAAGGCCGTGGGCCAGGCGATCCAGAGCTGGGACAGCGACAAGAAGGTGGCGGTGATCGCCTCGGGCGGCCTCAGCCACCAGCTCGACGGCGAGCGCGCGGGCTTTATCAATAAGGCGTTTGACCTGCAGTTCATCGAAAGCCTGACCACCAACCCCGAATGGGCCACGCAGTTCAGCGTGCACGAGCTGGTGGAAAAGACCGGCACACAGGGCGTGGAATTGCTGATGTGGGTGGCCATGCGGGGCGCCTTGGCCACTGCGAGTGCGGGAGTGCGGCGGGTGCATAGCAACTACCACATCCCGATCTCCAACACGGCCACGGCGGTGATGGCGCTGGAGGCGGTGTAGCGCAGAGCGCTGCGTCCGTTGCCCGTCAGCGCCGTGCGGGCTGGTGCAGCCCAAAGCGGACTCCACCGGGGTCGGCGCACATCAGCAACACGCCAAAACCGGGCTCCTCCGGGCCCGGTGGCTGCACGGTCCCGCCCAGCGCCCGGACACGCTGGGCCGCCTGCGCCGCATCGGCCACTTCAAAGAACGGGGTGATGGACTGCGCAGGGTCTGCGCCGTGCAGGCCGACTTTCATGCCCCCATTCACAAACCAGCCCTCACCCTCCTTCTCCGTGGGCTCAAAAGTCCATTGAAAGAACTGGCTGAAGAACTGCTGCGAAACCTGGGCGTTGTCGGCCCCGATTTCGAGGAATGAGACGTTGGCGTGCATCGAAAGCTCCCTTGAGGAAAACATGGCAAGTGCGCCAGTCTGGGCGCCTTGTGCCCGCACGTCTTGAAGAAAAATGACCTGGTGCCGGGTGGCTCGCAGATCGTCAGCCCCTTGACTCAGCCGTCTCCACCAAACTGGCGGGCTTGCCCGGCACATCGGCAAAACCCGCGCGCTGGTAGGCCGCTGGCGAGCAACCCGCAAAGTGCCGGAACTCCCGGCTCAGGTGGCTCTGGTCGGCAAATCCGCAGCGGGCGGCCAAGTCCGCCAGGTCGGTTTGCCCTGCGGGGCCAGTGACCCCCTCCAGGGCCTGGTGGGCAGCCCCAAACCGCAATCGCCGCGCCAGGCGCTTGGGCGTGTCCCCCAGCTGGTGGCAGGACTGCAGTGCCAGGTGCCGCTCGCTCCAGCCCACGGCGCGGCACAGGGCCGACACGGGCAAGTTGCCGCGTTGCGCGCTCAGCATCTCCCAGGCTTGCCGCACCGGTGCCTGCACCGTGTGGCGCGACCGGGCCAGCATCCCTTGCAGGCATTGCTGTACCAAGGCAAAGCGCGCCGGCCAATCCGGCGCATGGTGCAGCTGCTCGGACAGCTGCGCGGCCTCCCTGCCCCACACATCGGCCAGCGCAACCACTGAACACGAGAGCACGTCCGGGCTGCCATGGAACAGCTGAAAGCCCAGCCAGGGCGCCAGCGTGACCTCCACGCAAGACTGCGCGCCCCGATGCTCGGTCACCACCGGCCCGCCACCGAGCCCGACCACCAGGGATTGGTAGGGCTGCAGGGTGCCAGCGGGCAGCCTGACTCCATACGCCGCATGCCAGCCGATGATCAGCTTGATGCCCGCGTGCGCGACCTCCAGGCGGCGCACGGGGTAAGGCAGGCATTCTTCAAAGCCCCACATCGCACAGGCGGCAGCGGGCTGCCCCGGCAAGCCGGGGCCCGGTATGGCCCGGCTTGAGGCAATGGGCGGTGGCATGGGGTTCCTCCTGTCGGTCCGTGGATGGTGCCGACGGGCTACCTTACACCGCTTGGCAGCGTGCTGGCCACGGCGGTGCAGACACAGGAAGCGGCGCAGCCAACAGGTTTTAAGCCATTTTGGCCCTTAGCGCTTTACCCATCTACGCCAGAAGCTACTTTTTTGATAGCACAAAAATCCCTTGGGCTAGCTGAAGATGGAGAAATACTGTAAATTCATACAGTGAATTTACAATCCAAACTCGCCATCCTGGCCGACGCCGCCAAGTACGACGCATCTTGTGCATCGAGCGGTGCTGCGCCGCGCAACTCGGTGGGCGGGCGCGGCATGGGGTCCACCGAAGGCATGGGCATCTGCCACAGCTACGCGCCGGACGGGCGCTGCATCTCGCTGCTCAAGATTCTGCTCACCAACTTCTGCCAGTACGACTGCCTGTACTGCGTGAACCGGGTGACCAGCAACGTGCCCCGGGCGCGCTTCACGGTCGACGAGGTGGTGCAGCTCACGCTCGACTTTTACCGCCGCAATTGCATCGAGGGGCTGTTCCTGTCCAGCGGCATCATCCAGAGCCCCGACTACACCATGGAGCTGGTGGTGGAGGTGGCCCGCGTGCTGCGCGAGGAGCACGACTTTCGCGGCTACATCCATCTGAAGACCATCCCCGATGCAGCGCCGGAGCTGATGGAGCGCGCAGGCCGCTATGCGGACCGCCTGTCCATCAACATCGAGCTGCCCACGGCCGAAGGCCTCACGGCCCTGGCGCCAGAAAAAGACAGCGCCGCCATCGACCGCTCCATGGCCCGCATGGCGGTGCACATTGGGCAGGCGCGCGCCGCGCGCAAGGAGCAGGCCGCGCAAACCATCGTGTCGATGCCGCAATCGCGCACCACGAGCCGGGCCAGCGTGCCGCACTTTGCACCCGGCGGGCAAAGCACGCAGATGATCGTGGGGGCCGATGCCACCAACGACCGCACCATCCTCGCCACCAGCGCGCGGCTGTACGGTGTGCACCGGCTGCGGCGCGTGTACTACTCGGCCTTCAGCCCCATCCCCGATGCGGCCCGCGCCCTGCCGCTGGCCGCGCCACCCACCGTGCGCGAGCACCGGCTCTACCAGGCCGACTGGCTGATGCGCTTTTACGGCTTCACCCACGAAGAGATCGTGCCGCCCAGTCAAGGCAACCCAGGCGGTCAGGCCGGCATGCTGGCGCTGGACATGGACCCCAAGCTGGCCTGGGCGCTGGCGCACCGCGAGCGCTTTCCGGTCAACCTGAACACCGCCCCGCGCGAACTGCTGCTGCGCGTGCCCGGGTTTGGTGTGCAGACGGTGGAGCGCCTGCTGGCCGCCCGCCGCGTGCGCCGCCTGCGGCATGCCGACCTGGCGCGGCTGCATGTGCCGCTCAAGAAAGTGCTGCCGTTTGTGGAGGCGGCCGACTACCGCCCCGGGCGTGCGCTGGACGCGGCCGACCTGGCGGCGCAACTGGCGCCGCCGCCGGTCCAGCGCAACCTGTTTTGAGCCCGCAAGTTCCGTCAGGTCCGCATGCAGCGCCACACCATCACGCTAGCCCACCCCACCGACTGCCAAGGCTTTCGCACGGCCGCACGCGCCCTGGTGCAAGCCAACGTGCCTCCGCAGGCCGTGGATTGGCGCTGCCAAGCCGATGCGGCCAGCGACCTGTTTGCGCCCGAGCCTCACAGCCACAACGTCCTGCCACCACCAAGCCCCGATGCGCCCGCGCTGCGCGTACCGCCCGACTTTGTGCACCTGTGTGAGCAGCTCATTCTGCACCGCGACCCGGACCGCTTCCCGCTGATGTACCGCCTGCTGTGGCGCATGGCGCAAGGCGGAACGGAGGCCGAAGCCGCGCGGCACGACCCGCTGGACGCGGACCGCATGGTGGCCCACCACATGGCCCGCGCCGTGGCGCGCGACAAACACAAGATGCACGCATTCGTGCGCTTTCGGCCTGTGGTGGAGCCCGATGGCGAGCCACTGCACATGGCCTGGTTCGAGCCCGACCACTACATCACCGAGGCCAACGCGGGCTTCTTCATCCGCCGCTTCACGCAGATGCGCTGGGCCATCCTCACACCCGACGCCAGCGTGCGCTGGGACGGGCAGCAGCTGCACACCGGCCCCGGCGCGCAGCGCAGCGACGCACCACCGCCCGATGCGGGTGAGGCGCTGTGGCTCACCTACTACCGCCACATCTTCAACCCCGCGCGGCTCAAGCTGGGCATGATGAAAAAGGAAATGCCCACGCGCTACTGGCACAACCTGCCCGAGGCGGCGCTCATCACCGAACTGGCACAGACGGCGCACGAGCGCAGCGCGAAGATGGTGGAGGCCGAGGCCACCGTGCCGCGTCGGCGCATCAACCCGGTGGCACAGCGGCCCCGGGACGGCGCAGCGCGTTGAACTGCGCAGCCGCCACCGGTGGCGTCCACCGCCACGGCAACACCCCAGGTCGCCACAGCGCGTTTTGCACCGTGAGCTGCAGCACCCGCTGTGCACCAGGCCAGGGCGCACGCGCCGCATCGTCCCACAGCAGCTCCGCACGCGCGGCGATGTGCAGCAAGCCACCGCCGTCATAGTCCACCACCAGCAGGCCCGCCAGCGGGTGTTGCGCCAGGTTGCCCAGCGTGTTGAAGAACTGGTTGCCCGGGTAGTCGGGCAGGCGCAGCACCACGCCGTGCGCGGTGTGCTCGGCGTGCACAAAGCCGGGCTCGCCGCCCCGGTGCGACACGTCCACACCTTCGTTGCGCGCACTGCCCGGCTGCGCGGCCGAGGCGCTGGCGATGAACAACGTGTCGGCCTGCTGCACGCGGGCCAGAGCCTCGGCATCGAGCGCCGGGCCCAGCACCTGCACAGGCCCCGGCGGGGTGACCGTGGCACGCAGGCCCGGTTCACGGGCCTGGATGTATTTGGGGCAATTGCCAAAGCTCTGCACCACGGCAATCGACAAACCTGCCTCACTGAAGGCGGCCACCTCGCCGTTCATGCGGTTGCGGCGGCGGGTGTGGGGCTCCAGCCCCAGCACGCCCACCGGGGCACCTGGCGCCAACCGGTTCAACACGGGGTCGGCGGCCTTGGGCGCGGTGGCGATGTCCATCTGCCGCGCATCCGGCGTCTGCACAAAACCGGGTGGGCCTGCCAGCATGGTCGCCCAGGGCTGACCTTGTTCATCCAGCGCACCTACCAGCAAGGTGGGCAGTTTCTCGAAAAGCTCCCGGTGCTGGTCGGGCATGTGGTCGCGCAACACCAAGGGGCCGATGGCGGCCATGCGATCGCGCAGGCCCACGCGCTGCTGCAGCGCCTGCTCGCCCGCGTGGAAGGCGTCGGATGTGGTGGTCACGCTGCCTCCCGCGCGGACGGGGCCAGGGTGTCGGCCAGCGGCACATAGCCGGGCAGCGCCTGCAAGCGCGCCACCCATCCCGCAATGCGCGGGTAGGCCGCCAGCGGGAGCCCCGCGATGTGCGCCTGCGAGGTGTAGCTGACCATGGCGATGTCCGCGAGGCTGGGCTGCTCGCCGCCCAACAGCCACACACGGCCCTGCAACTCACCCTCCATGTAGTCCAGCAGGCGCTTGCCGGTGGCGAGCGCAGCTTCGCGGTCAGCACCCGGCGGTCGGCCTGACAGCGCTGCGTAGCGGGGTGTGGCAACGCCCGGCACCAGCATGCCTGCTGCCAGGCTGAACCAGCGCTGCAGTTGCGCCTGACCCAAAGCATCCTGCGGTATCCAGGCGCTGCCCGGTGCATAGCGCTGCGCCAGGTAGACCAGGATGCCGTTGCTGTCGCTGAGGGCCGTGCCTGCGTCCACCAGCACCGGCACCTGGCCCAGCGGGTTGAGCGCCAGGTGCTGCGTGCTGCGATGCTCTCCGCGCCGCAGGTCCACGTTGACCAGTTCGTGCGGCAGGCCCAGCAGCGACAGCATCAGCTCCACCCGGTGGCAGTGGCCCGACACGGGCATGCGATAGAGACGAAGGGGTGCGATGGGTGCCATGGGGAGGTCCTTGTGAGAAGGGTAAACAAAGAAGCCCCGACCTTATCTATTGCACGGCACAGTGTTAATAGCCATAGTGCAGCTTTCAAAATTGCGTGAACTGAAACAATGGACCACCTCGACACCCTGCGTTGTTTTGTGGCCGTGGCCGATGTTGGCGGCTTTGCAGTCGCGGGGCGGCAACTGGGCTGCTCGGCCGCCGCCGTCACGCGCGCCATTGCAGCGCTGGAGGCCCGGCTCGGTGTGCTGCTGTTTCAGCGCAGCACGCGCATGGTGCGGCTCACCGAAGCGGGCGAGCGCTTTTTGCAGGACTGCCGCCCCCTCTTGAACGACCTGCACGAGGCCGAGCAGGCGGCCAGTGGCGCACAGGCCGAAGCGCAGGGCCTGCTGTCCATCACCGCGCCACAGATGTTCGGCATTCAGCATGTGGCGCCTATCGTGCAAGGTTTTCTGCAGGCACAGCCGCGCGTGCAGGTGCGCACGCTGTTCGTCAACCGCCTCGTGCATTTGCTGGACGAGGGCATGGACGTGGCCATCCGCATCGCCCACCTGCCCGATTCAGGGCTGACCGCCGTGCAGGTGGGTGCCTTGCGCCGCTTGGCGGTGGCGTCACCCGCTTATCTGGCGCAGCACGGCAGACCGCGCCACCCCGCTGATCTAAGTACCCATCGGGCCATCGGATTTTCATTTGACGCACGGGCTCCGGCGCCCTGGAAGTTCCGCGACGGCGCAACGGGCCACCCTCAGTTCGCATGGATCAGCAACAGCAACGAGGTGGACATTGCCGCCGCAGAGGCTGGCCTGGGCCTGACCCGTTGCCTGGCCTACCAGGCCGCCGCCAGCTTGCGAACAGGCCGGCTGCGCATCGTGCTGGCCGAGCACGAGCTGCCGCCGGTGCCTGTGCACATCGTGTACCCCGCAGGGCGGCGGGCCCCCGCGAAGGTACGGTCCTTTGTGGAGTGGGCCCGCGAACGCCTCGCCAAGGAACCGGTTCTGAACGGTCGTGGCCTGGGACGCGGTAACGCCTTGTTGCCAATCACTTCGTGACCTGTCATCGCCGCCCGTCCCCGCGCCGTTGCATACACAAGTCCGACGCTTTGTCGGGCGGTCATCCGATCTGAAAGGATTTCTCATGAACAAGCTCATCGCTGCCCTGCTCGCCGGTCTCTTTGTGTCCGCATCGTTTGCCCAGGCACCTGCTGCCCCTGCAACGCCAGCCACACCCGCAAAGGCTGCAACGCCCGCAGCCCCAGCAACATCGGCAATGCCCGCGACGCCAGCAACCCCGGCCACGCCTGCCACACCAGCTACAAAAGCTGAAGTCAAACCCGCCGTAGCAGCGCCAGCCGCCGCGGCGTCTGCACCCGCAGACAAGAAGGTGGAGAAAAAGGCAAAGGCCAAGAAAACCAAGGCCACGGCAGAGAAAAAGGCAGACGCCGCCAAGCCTGAAGCGGCAAAGTAATTCGCGAAGCCTTCTTCCGCAAAAAAGCCCGCAGTGCGGGCTTTTTTAATGGCCGATTGTTCTGTGTGCAATCACACCCAAAGGCCGCATGAAGGCCAGAGGGTGTAGCGCACCATGACACCGGTAAGGCAGACCGGGTCAGCCCCCACCTGCAGGCGTTTTCCGCCGCGCTGCGGCCCGCCCCCTACTTCAGTGTTGGTGCCCGTGCGCCCCATGCACGTGGCGGTGCGCCACTTCTTCGGCACTCGCAGCGCGCACTTCGGTGACCTTGCAGCTGAACTTCAGCGCCTGGCCTGCCAGCGGGTGGTTGCCGTCCAGGTGCACTTCAGGGCCCTTGATCTTCACCACATTGAACACGGCGGGTTGACCGTCGCTGCCCACGCCCTGCAGCTGGCCGCCGACCTTCACGCCTGGGGGGAACTCTGCCTTGGGGATCGTGCGCACCAGGCTTTCGTCGCGGGCGCCGAAGGCGTCTTCAACGGCGAGGTCCAGCGCGGTGGTGAAGCCAACGGCCTGGCCTTCCAGCGCGGTTTCGACCTTGGGGAAGATGTTTTCATAGCCGCCGTGCAGATACGACAGGCTGCCGGCGTCGAGCGGCTTGCCTTCGGGCGTGGTGACCTTGTAAGTGATGGTGACGGCGGAGTCTTTGGTGATGGTGGCCATGGTGGTGCTTGCGCTTTCAGACGGTGAAAGAACGGCGCGGGCTGGCGGGCTACTGCCGCCAGCCGCTGCGCCAATCGAAACCCTGAATTGTCCACGAGGCGTGGGGTGTTTGCCGGGCGCCTCGTGGGCGGGCTTTGCGCCTGGGCCTATGCGCCCGCCACCACTTCGGCAGGGCGCTCTTCGTCGGTGTGGCCCGGATAGCGCGCAAAGCGCCGTGCCTCGGTGCCATGCACCGGGTCCTGGTCCGGCCAGGGCCAGCCGCCGAACTGGGTGCGGCGGTAGTCGTTCATGGCCTGCATGATCTCGGCCTGCGTGTTCATCACGAAGGGACCGTACTGCGCCACGGGCTCGCCAATCGGCCGGCCTTGCAGCACCAGGCACTCGACGGCGGTGGTGCCGGTGTTGGTCAGCAGCCAGTCCTCGGTGGCACGCACCTGCAGCGCCGCGTGGCGGTCCACGTCCTGCGGGCCCACGCGCACGCTGTCGCCGACGAAAAAGTACAGCATGCGCTGCGTGCCTTCGCCTTGCGCGGCGGGCAGCGTCCACTCGGCGCCCGGGTCCATGCGCAGCGTCCAGATGGCGACGTCGCCTTCAGGCTGCGAAGCCCAGGATTCGGGCGGCGGTGCCAGAGGCTCGGGCGCGCCGGGCAGGGCACCGGCCACCACGGTGACGGTGGTCGCGCGGCCTGCGGCGTCGTGGTGCACCAGGCGCGGAATCCGCTCGTCCCACAGCATGGTGAAGTGCGGGTCCACCATCTTGTTCCTGGCGGGCAGGTTCAGCCAGATCTGGAACAGCTCCAGCGGGTTGGGTTCGGTGGCATTGAGCAGCGGGAACATCTCGGAATGCACGATGCCCTTGCCGGCCGTGACCCACTGCACATCACCGCCGCCAAAACGTGCGGCCGCGCCCAGCGAGTCGGAGTGGTCGATCAGGCCCTTGCGCACCAACGTCACGGTCTCGAAGCCGCGGTGCGGGTGGCCCGGAAAGCCGGGCACGGTGTCGCCGTGGTACATGCTCCAGCCGTCCTTGCCGCTGAAGTCGCTGCCGATCTGGCGATCTTCAATGGGCACGGCAGGGCCGAACGCGGCGTTGCCCGCGGGGTAGGCATCGTCGTGGTGGGCGCAGAAAAGAAACGGGTCGAGCGTGGGCCACTGCGGACCCAGCAACTGGGCGCGCACGATGGGCACCAGGGCGGTGGTTGCAGCAGGTGTGGACGACGACATACGAAGGCTCCTCGTGTTGTGCACCACCACGATCGGGCGGTATGCCAGTGGAATATGGAGCCAATGGTGCCTGAGCAGAAGTGCGCCCGGTGGAACAGTGCGGTGCACCGGGCAGGACAGTGGGACGATCCTGGCAGACGCATTCCGCTCAAATTTGAATCAAATCAGGCCCTGGCGCTTATCAGTATTGCGCTGTTAGCTATTATTTTAATAGCTCTGCACCTTTTAATGAACCGCCACCGGTGCCCCTGCACCAGACGGCTGCGCAGGCCGCAGCACCAGGCCGCCCAGCAACGCCGCCACGAGCGAGCCCCCGGCCGCCGCCCAGAAGGCCAGCTGGTAGCCACCGTTCAAGGCCATCTGCACCGATGCGCCCGCCTCGCGCAGCGCGCCCGTGCGTGCATCGGCCAGACTGGCCAGTACGGCCAGGCCCAGCGCGCCACCCATCATGAAGGCAGTGTTGACCACGCCGGATGCCAAGCCCGAATCCTCGGGCTTCACGTCGCCCATGGCTGCCAGCAGCAGCGGGTTGAGCGCAATGCCCGCCCCCACGCCCAGCAGCAGCATGCCGGGCAGCACGTGCAGCGCAAACTGGCCGTCCACGGGCGCCAGTGCAAACAGCACCAGACCCACAGTGGCCAGCAGCAGGCCCCAGCCCAGCGTGCTGCGGATGCCGTAGCGCATCACCACCCAGGCCGACAGCCCCAGCGAGCAGGCCGCCATGATGAGGTTGGACGGCAGGAACGCCAGGCCCACCTGCATCGCGTCGTAGCCCAGCACCAGCTGCATGTACAGCGCCGACAAAAAGAACCACGCAAACATGCCTGCGGCCCACAACACCCCCACCACGTTGGAGATGGCCAGATTGCGCAGCCGCAGCAAGGCCAGCGGCACCAGCGGCGCAGCCACATGCGATTCGATGTACAGAAACACCAGCAGCAGCACGGCCGATGCGCCCAGCAAGCCCAGCGACTGCAGCGAGGTCCAGCCCGCCTCGTTGCCGTTGACGATGGCGTACACCGCCAGCATCAGCGATGCGGTGATGGTGACCGCGCCCGCCACATCCAGCCGCTGCCCGTGGGCCTGCCCCTTGCCGCCCGGCAGGAGCACCAGGCAGGCCGCGTAGATCGCCACGCCCACGGGGATGTTGACGAGAAAGATCCAGTGCCAGCTCAATGTACTGGTAAGCACACCGCCCAGCAGCACACCAATGCTGCCGCCCCCCGCGCAGACAAAACCATAGACCCCCATGGCCCGCGCGCGCTCGCCGGGCTCGGTGAACAGATTCATGATGAGCGACAGCGCCACGGCCGACACCACGGCCCCACCCACGCCCTGCACCGCACGCGCCGCCACCAGCAGCCCCTGCGTGTGGGCCAGCCCACAGGCCAGCGACGCGAGGGTGAACAAGGTGATGCCCGCGAGGAACAACCGCCGGTGGCCATACAGATCCCCCAGCCGCCCGCCCAGCAGCAGGCAGCCGCCAAAGGTCAGCATGTAGGCATTGACCACCCACACCAGCGACGTTTCGGTAAAGCCCAGATCGGCCTTGATGCTGGGCAGCGCCACGTTCACGATGGTGGTGTCGAGCACGATCATCAGCTCGCCCAGGCACAGCAGGATGAGCGCTGGCCAGCGTGCGCGGCCTTCGATGGAGAGGGTCATGGAGGTCAATGGGAATGTGGAAAGCGCAGAAGACGCGCCCCACAGTTTGTCACGCGCGGCGGCGGCAACTGGCGCGGCGCAAGGCCAGTGCACCCGTGGATCTGGCTCCGCCAGTCCACCGGGTGCGTCCCCCTTCAGGGGGAAGCCGCGCAGCGGCTCAGGGGGTTCTTACGTACTTTGCTTGCATGAACTGGTTCCAGCTCCCGTCGGGCTGCTGACCAAACGAGGTGAGCGTGCGCTCGTTGGCGCTGACGATGGTGATCACGTCGCGGTAGCGGGCGGTTTTGCCGTCGTCCTTGAAGCTCGGGCCTTCAGTCTCCAGCGTCAGCACCTTCTGGTCGGCATCCAGCGTGCCACGATAGACCCACATGTGGGCCATCATCGAGCCCACCCAGGTGCCCAGAAACTCTTTCTTCTCGGGGTCGTAGCCCAGCGTCATCTGCATGCGGGCCTCGCCGCCACCGGGCATGGTGCCGGTGCCTTCGAGGATCACCCACAGGTCGCCCAGCGCGCGCCCGTGTTCAGTGCCGTGCGACTGCTCGGACGGCTGGCCGGGGTCCGCGTCGCAGTTGGAGGTGCTGGTCCAGTCGCCCAGCAGTTGCTGCAGCCAGCGGTGCATGGCATGGGGTTCGGGATTCATCATGTCGGTCTCCTTGGTGTTGAAGAGGTTGGCAAGAGCACGTGCCGACCCGAGGGGCTACACCGCTTTGCCGTCGTAGTGGTGCACCGGCACGGCATCCAGGTCCACGCCATCCAGGCAACGCAGGTTGACCGCCGCCACCCGGTTGCCTTTCGGGTCCACGCCTTCGCCAAAGGGATGAATGCCGCAGGCCGGGCAAAAGCGGTGCTGGATCACATGCTTGTGAAAGGTGTAGGTGGCCACGTCGGCCTCGGGGGTGGTCAGCCGCAGCGCGTCGCGTGGCACAAACCACAGCAGCGACCCGCGTCGGCCGCACATGCTGCAGTTGCAGGCCAGGCCGCTGTCGATGGTGCCTTCCACCTCAAACGCCACCTTGCCGCAATGGCAGCTGCCTTGGTATCGGGTCGCGCTCATTGTGGTGCCACCACCATCCACGCCACGCCGAAGCGGTCCGCCACCATGCCGAAGGCGGGTGAAAAAAAAGTCTTGCCCAGGGGCATTTGCACCTGGCCGCCCTCGGCCAATGCATCGAACAGGCGCTTGGCCTCGGCTTCGTTCGCGGGGCTCAGCGCCAGCGAGATGCCCTGGAAGTTCGTGCTGCCCGATCCCATGCCGTCCGACGCCATCACCTGCGTCTCGCCCACGTTGAACGCAGCGTGCATCACCATCTCGGGCGTGGGGCCGGGGCCGCCGCCTTCTGCGCAACCTTGGCCGGCAGCGGGCTCGGGGTTGTCCTTGTAGCGCATGAGCATCGTGACCTCGGCACCCAGGGCGCGTCGGTAGAAATCCAGGGCCTCTTCGCAGCGGCCTTCAAACATCAGATAGGGCTCGACTTTCATGGGGCGTCTCCTTGGGGGTAAAAGCAGGCGCCCCGCCGGGGCCAAATGCCTGCCAAAGTTTCAGCAACGTGATTTCGGCGCACAATTGTGAACACCGTCCACAAACCATAACAAAGAGAATGGACGGTGTCCACGTTTCCATCGTCCATGACCGTAACCAACCGCAACACGCCGACCCTCCGCAGCACCTACCGCCATGGCGACCTGCGCCGCGCCCTGCTGGAGGCCGGCATCGATCTGGCGCGCCAGGGCGGCCCCGATGCCGTGGTGCTGCGCGAGGCCACACGCCGCGCGGGCGTGGCGCCGAATGCGGCCTACCGCCATTTCGCCAACCGGGACGACCTGCTGGCCGCCGTCCGCACGGCGGCCCTGGCGGCCGTGGCCGAGGCCATGGAAGCCGAACTGGCCCAGGTGCCCACCACCGGCACACCCACCGCGCAGGCCCACGCCAAGGTGCGCGCCGTGGGCGCGGGCTACCTGCGTTTTGCGCACGCCGAGACCGGGCTGTTCCGCACCGCCTTCGGTGGCCGCTTCACCGTGCAGCACGACCCCGACCCCGCCATGGGTGGCGCCACCGGGCTCAACCCGTTCCAGCACCTGAGCGCAGCGCTCGATGACCTGGTGACCGCAGGCGCCCTGCCGCCCGCGCGCCGCCCCGGCGCCGAATACCTGGCCTGGTCCACCGTGCACGGCATGGCATTGCTTTCCATCGACGGACCATTGCGGGGCACGCCGCAGCAGATGCTGGATGGCCTGGGACAGCGGCTGCTCGATATGGTGGAGCGGGGGATTTAACCCCGCGCCGGATGGCAGGTGCAGTGCCCACGCCGCCACAGGCCCGCAAGGTGCGCCCCATGCACAGCCTGGCGCCACACCCATTGCGCGTAAACGGTAGCGCGCGCGCCAAAAAAACCGCTCAGCAACACGCTGGGGGTGTGGTTCACCACTTCATGCCACCAGCGCGCGGGCACATAGAGCACGTCCCCGGGCTCCAGGTCCACCGCCCAGGCGTCGCCTGCAACAACACCTCGGTCCACCACGGCATCAGCATTCAGTGAAGCCAGGGCCGCCCAGCGGTCATGCTTGGCGGCAACGGCACCCAGCCGCTCCACCACCCCCGGGCGCAGCAGATAAAAGCGCTTGCGTCCCACCAGCTGCACGGCAAGGTTGTCGAGGTAGTCATTGTGCAAACCGGTGCGCGCCCCTGCAGGGCCGATCCAAGTCTGGGAGTCATGCAGCGCCCCGGGCGGAAACAGCTCTTGCGGGCGCACATCGGCGCGCAGCGGTGTGAAGGTGCCCAGCAGGTCAAATTCCTTGAGGTACATCGGCACCTTGCCGGTGGCAGCGGGGCCTTGCAAGGACTGGAGATAGGCGCCCAGGGTGGAAGACTGGAACACCGTGGCGCCCAGCTCGCGGTTGCCCTGTACCAGCCGCACGGGCAGGTCGGGGGCCAGCGCACCCAACCGCTCCCAGGTCCATTGCGCCACGGCTGGCCAATGGGCTGCGCGCTGGCGAAACACACAGGGCTCGCGGCGGCCGATGGCCTCGGCCACGGAACCTGCCTGCACGGCCAATGGCTCCCACGCGCCTTCATGGCCCGCCATCACAGCACCCTGGCCAGGCAGCGTTCCATCCCGCGCAGCCAGGACAACGGCACATGTCGCCACAGCGGAGCCAGGAAGGACAGCGGGATGCGCCCCCGCACCACCACCCCGTAGTCCAGCGACGCTGCATGCGGAAAGTAGCCCGCCTTGCAGGCCACGATGGTCTTGAAGCCCTTTTTCCAGTAGTAACGCAGCTGCGGGTCTTGCGGCCCACCCCGGCGCATGGCGTAGACGTACGACTCGACCGGGGCATGGGGCTCCCCCCTGCGCCAGCGGGCGAGGCCCGGCGCGGGCGAGCCCAGGTAGATCTGGCGCCAGCCGGCCTTCAGCGCACGTGGCCAGAAGAACGCAAAGATCGCCTCCACGCCTTGCGGGCTGATGCTGCTCAGACTGATGCCGAACAGGTCACGGCTGGATTGCCCCCCGTCATGGCTGCAAATCTTCGCGCAATCTGCCCAGGTGCGGGCACTTTGCAACTGCACCGCTGAAATGGGCTTGAGGAACAGCGAGGCCAGTGCCTCGCCCGTGCGCGGGCAGAACGCCCCCATGCACAACTGCGGGTGGGCCGCGATGCGCTGCGCCATGGCGTCTGCATCGGCAGCCTGGCCGTCGCTCCACTTCTTGTGCTCCAGCACCAGCAAGCGGGGGATGTCGCAGGCCTGCAGCGGGCGCACTTCGATGCGTGCCTTCTCTGCGTTTCGGCCCACCTGCGAGGCTGGCGCCAGGCGGTGCATCGGCAGCCCGTAGCCCAGCCACCCCACCGCCATGCGGGCCAGACCCACGGCCTGTCGCAGCACAAAACCCGCCACAGACCGGGCACCACCGAGCCAGCCCAGCCGGCCTTGCGCGCGGTCGGTCTGAAAAAAGTCCCAGGTGTGGCGCGCCACATCCCCCAACAGGATCAGGGACGCCAGCACATACAGCGCCATGCGGCGCCCGTAGCCCACCCGACCCACCTCACAGAGCATGCGCAACGCCACACCATGGTGTGCCACCTCTTCTTCGCAATGCCAGCGCCACAGGCTGGACTGGCGGGACGCGTTGTGAACCAGCCATCCCTCGCCGCGCAGCGCATGGCGTGAGACCAGCGCTGTCAGGTATTCAAGTGCCGCCGCCAGGGCCAGTCGCTCCCTCCAGGACAGCGCATGCTCCAGGCCCTGCACGGCGCGTTCAATGCGCGCCTCCAGGGCTATGGCGTTGTAGCCCTGGGCCGCCAACTGCGCGTTGTACAAGCGGTGCGCCCGCTGGTGGGCACGCTCTTCGCGCACGAACTGCGCCACCTCGTCCTGCAACGGTGCGCCTTCGGGCAGGTGCGTGGCAGCATCTTCCATCGCCCGGATCACAAACTGCTCCCCCGAGGGCAGCAGCAACGACAACGCATTGAACAAATACGAACGAAAAGGGGTCTGGTTCCAGAACCGCTCGGACTCCCCTGGCACCACCATCACTGTTTGCATCACCGCAGACCATTGGTTAAAGCCTGCCGAAGGTATTGAAGGTGCATGTCGCCCATGTGACACCATCCACAAATATCGGTACGGCGGCTGCAGCGGCGGGGCACGGTCTGCGTTGACGTGCCTGCTCGTTTTTTTTTGACGCTTTTATACCTTTGCCGCTTATCTACAAAGCGTAGACAGCTACAAGTTAGATAGCATTTTCCATCCAGCCCCAGTCACGGCAACCCATAAAGCTGCGCTGTGGCCCTCACCCGTGCCACCAGCGCGCGGCGCAACGCAGCAGGCCGCAGCACCTCCACCTGCGGGGACAGCCGCATGAGTTGCCCACAGGCATGCTCCACCGATTCGATGGGAATGGTCACGGCCACGCGACCGTCATTGCGGCGGGGCGGCGGGGCGGCCGCCACCGCGCGTGCCACGGCACGGCTGAGCGCGCGCAGCCCTTTGAGCCCTGATGGCGTGGCCAGCAGGGCCGCCTCGCCGGTGTAGAGCCCCGCTTCAAAGCGCTGGATCGACTGCGCCCAATAGCCGGCCAAGTCAAACCGCGCAGGGCGGCGCACCGGCGTGGCCAGCGCCGTGGCCACCCGGATGTTCGACACGCGGTAGGTGCGTGGCCCGCCCTCCGCAGAAGCGGCCGCGCCCGCAGGCACAGCCACCAGGTACCAGACCCCTGCCTTGAGCACCAGGCCCAGCGGGTTCACCGTGCGCTCCACCGTGTCGGCCCAGCTTTCGTAGCGCATCGCAACCTGGTGCCCGCTCCACACGGCGGCGGCCACGGTGGGCAGGTGCGGCGTGGGATCGCTCTCGCGGTACCAGTCCACCGGGTCGAGGTGCAGGCGGGTGCTCACGCGCTGCGCGTCCTCGCGCCACGACGCGGGCAGCGACGACAACAGCTTGAGCCGCGCCCCCTCCACATCGCCGCCCAGGCCGAGTTCCTGCGCGGGGCCGGGCAGGCCACTCAAAAAGACGGCCTGCGCCTCCGACGGTGTGAGCCCCGTGAGCGTGGTCTTCCAGCCCGGCAGCAGCGCAAAACCGCCATGGCGCCCGCGCTCGGCGTAGATCGGCACACCGGCCGCGCTGAGCTGGTCCACATCGCGGTACAGCGTGCGCACCGAAACCTCCAGCGCCTGGGACAACGCCTGTGCGCTCATGCGGCCCTGGGTTTCGAGCAGCATCTGAAGGGAAAGCAGGCGGCTGGCGCGCATGGGGAGTCAGTTTGTGTGGTGCGGCTAAGAATTTTTAGTCGCTTGAGGCAATGGCGAAAGATAGCGCAAATACCTGCCATAGGTTGGCAGGTATTGCGGCGCAGACTGCAGCCTGACTGTTGAAACCACCCCACCAGGAGCCCGCATGCCCGACACCGCCATGGCCACGCGCCACACATCCGTCCCCATCACTGCCGCCGCCGTCGTTGCCGACGACTGCCCCATCGTCGAACTGCGCCAGTACACGCTGCACGCGGGGCAGCGCGATGTGCTGATCGACCTGTTCGACCGCGAGTTCGTGGAGACCCAGGAGGCGCAGGGCCTGCGCGTGCTGGGCCAGTTCCGCGACCTGGACCGGCCTGATCAGTTTGTCTGGCTGCGCGGCTTTGGCAGCATGGAGGCGCGCCGCCAGGCGCTCGAAGCCTTCTACAGCGGCCCCACCTGGGCCGCGCACCGCAACGCCGCCAACGCCACCATGGTCGACTCCGACAACGTGTTGCTGCTGCGCCCCGCGTGGCCTGGGGCGGCAGGCGCGCTGCCGCAGCACGCGCGCCCCGCGGCTGGTGCCAGTGGCTCGGCCCCGGGCGTGCTGGCCGCCACGGTGTTCCACCTGCACGAGGCCGCCACACCCGCGCTGCTGGACTTCTGCCGCCACCGCATGGCCCCCACGCTGCAACGCGGTGGCGCGCGCCACGTGGCCTGGTACTGCACCGAGACCAGCGCCAACACCTTTCCCCGCCTGCCCGTGCGCGAGGGCGAACACGTGCTGCTGGGGCTGGCGCTGTTCGGCCGCGAGGCCGCGCTGGAGGCTTTCACCGACAGCGCCGCATGGGCGCGCGGTGTGGCGCCGGGCCTTGCACCCTGGTTGGCCCGCGCGCCCGAAATCCACCGCCTGCAGCCCACCGCCCGCTCTGCGCTGCATGCCTGACGTCCCCCCGCTCGCCTTGCCGATGAAAGAACCCGCCATGACCACGCCGAACCTCATCACCATTCCCTCGCCTGCCGAAGCCCCCAGCGCCGCACGCGACTTCGACTTCCTCCTGGGCCCCTGGCGCATCCGGAACACGCGCCTGGTGCACCGGCTGCAAGGCTGCAACGACTGGGAAGTGTTCGATGCCACCGGCACCGCCCACGCCCTGCCTGGCGGCATCGGCAACTGCGACGACTTCACGCCCCTGGCCTGGAAGCCCGGCTTCGTCGGCATGACGCTGCGCGTGTTCAACCCGGTATCGAAGCGCTGGAGCATCTACTGGCTCGACAACGCCACGGGCGGCCTGGACCCTGCCACCGGCCTGCTGCAGTCACCCGTGGTGGGCGGCTTCCAGGACGGCGCAGGCCTCTTTGAAGGCGAAGAAGTGTTCGAAGGCCGCCCGGTGCGCGTGCGCTTCGAATGGTCGCAAAAGCACAGCGGCGCGCCGCGCTGGCAACAGGCGTTTTCGGACGACGGCGGCACCACCTGGGAGGTGAACTGGGTGATGGAGTTTTCGCGCCCGACGTAAGCCTCGCAGCACGCAATCAGGTCGTTCAGTGCGCGGCCGACATCACCTCGGCCAGCCAGTCCACGAACACCCGCACGCGTGGCGAAAGCTGGCGGCTGTGCGGATACAGCACGGACACCGGCATGGGCGCGGGGCGAAACGGCGCCAGAACCTCGCACAGGCTGCCATCGGCCAGCCGGGGCGCGATGTGGTAGCGCGGCACCTGGATCAGCCCCAGGCCCGCGGCGCAGCAGGCGTGATAGGCATCGGCATCGCTCACGGCCACGGGGCCCTTGAGCTGCACGCTCCTGGCCACGCCATCCACAATGAAGTCAAAAGGCAGCGGCTTGCCCGTGCGCTGCGAGAGGAAGTTGACGGCACGGTGCCCGCGCAGCGCGTCCACCGTGGTGGGCGTGCCGTGGCGCGCCAGGTACTCGCGGCTCGCGCAGGTCACCTGCGGCAACAGCGCCACACGCCGCGCCACCATGGTCGAGTCGCGCAGCTCGCCGCCGCGCAGGACACAGTCCACGCCTTCGCGCACCAGATCCACCAGCCGGTCACCCATGCCGATCTCCAGTTCCACATCGGGGTAGCGCATGCAGAACTCGCCGATGCGCGGCAGCACGAAGTGCCGCGCCAGCGTGCCCTGCAAATCCACGCGCAGCTTGCCGCGCGGCGTGCTCACGGCGTTGCCGAACGCGGTTTCGGTTTCTTCCAGGTCGGCCAGCAGGCGCTGGCAGCGTTCGTAGTACGCCTGGCCGTCGGGCGTGGTGCTGACGTGGCGCGTGGTGCGCTGCAGCAGCCGCGTGCCCAGGCGCTTTTCCAGGTCCTGCACGGCCAGGGTCACGCTCGCGCGCGGCAGCTGCAGGTCTTCGGCCGCGCGCGTGAAGCTGCCCAGCTCGACGATGCGCGTGAAAAGCTGCATGGATTGAAAACGGTCCATCACGAAAGGGCTTCTGGCTGTGAGCGATTGTTGTGTTCAGCTGAACAGTGATGGCAATTTTAGGTATTTATCAATTCTGACAACAACAGAACAATGCCTCCATCCCTGGCGCCGCCCACCCGGCGCCCCAATCACCGCACCAGGAGCCTTGCCATGCACCCGATCACCACCACCCCTTTTCAGGCGTCGACCCCCGCGGGCCCGCGCGTCGCCCTCGTCACCGGTGCATCGCGTGGCATCGGCGCCGCCATTGCCCACCGGCTCGCGCGCGACGGCTTTCGTGTGGTGGTCAACTACGCGGGCCGCGCCGCGGACGCACAGATGGTGGTGCAGGCGATCACGGCGGCGGGCGGAGAGGCCATCGCGGTGCAGGCCGACGTGGCCGACAGCAGCGCCGTGCGCCAGTTGTTCGATGCCACCGAGCAGGCCTTTGGCCGCGTGGACGTGCTGGTCAACAACGCGGGCGTGATGCCATCCACCCTGCCGCACCTGGCGCAGACGGACGATGCCACCTTCGACCGCCTGGTCGCCATCAACATCAAGGGCACGTTCCACACCCTGCGCGAGGCCACGCACCGGCTGCAGCCCGGGGGGCGCATCGTCAACTTCTCGAGCAGCCTGGTCGGCACGGCCCTGCCAGGCTATGCCGTGTACGCGGCCACCAAGAGCGCGGTGGAGACCCTGACCAGCGTGCTCGCCAAGGAACTGCGCGGCCGGAACATCACGGTGAACGCCATTGCGCCCGGCCCCACAGCCACCGCGCTGTTCCTGGACGGCAAGACGCCCGAGCTGATCGAGCGCCTGGCCCAGGCCAACCCGATGGAGCGCCTGGGCACGCCCGAGGACATCGCCAACGCAGTGGCCTTCCTGGCCGGGCCGGATGGCGGGTGGATCCATGGGCAAACGCTGCGGGCCAATGGCGGGATGGTGTGAGCGTCTGCTTTTCCATAAAAATGGCCACTACCGCTTTATCCCATTGCGGTGAATGCTATCAAAAGAGAAGCAATTAACCACGCCTACGCAGTCACTGCCTGCGCGGCCTCGTGCGCCGGGAAGTCCGTGGACGCTGCCACGGCCCGCCACTGCGCGGTTTCTTGCGCCACGAAGGCGTGTGTGTCGGCAATGGTCTGCAGCGTGTCCGTGCCCAGCGGCAGGCGCAGCGGCGGCGTGGGGCTGGCCACCAGCTTCATCACGGCCTGGGCCAGGCGCACGGGGTCGCCAGGCTGGTTCAGGTTGATGCGGCGCGCCGCTTCGCGCACGGCACCCGCGCTGGCGGCGTAGTCGTCCAGCACGCACGGCGCCACGGCCAGCGAGGCGCCGTCGAGGAACTCGGTGCGGAAATAACCGGGCTGCACTGCCGTGGCATGGATGCCCAGCGGGGCCAACTCGGCATGCAGCGCCTCGGTCAGGCCTTCCACCGCGAACTTGGTGGCGCAGTACACGCCAAAACCTGCGCTGGAACGCACCCCCCCCAGCGACGAGATGTTGATCACGTGCCCTGCGCGGCGCGCGCGCATGGCGGGCAGCACGGCCCGGGTCACATGCAGCAGGCCGAACACGTTGGTGTCGAACAGGCGCTGCACTTCGTCGGCCGTGGATTCCTCCACCGCGCCCAGCAGCCCGTAGCCCGCGTTGTTGACCAGCACGTCGATGCGGCCAAAGTGCTCCAGCGCGGCGCCCACAGCGTGGCGCGCCTGGGCTTCGTCGGTCACGTCGAGCGCCACAGGCAACAGTGCGTCGCTGGGGCCCAGGCGCTTTTCAATCGACGCGGCATCGCGGGCCGTGGCGACCACAGCGTCGCCCTGTGCGAGCGCGGCCTCGGCAATGCGGGCACCAATGCCGCGCGAGGCGCCGGTGATCATCCAGACACGGGGGAAGGAGGAGGAAGGGATAGCAGTCGAAGCGGTCATGTCGGAAGTCCTTGAAAGGGATTGGGAACGGGGTTCTGGCAAACGCAACACGCAGAGATGCTGAGGCGCGGCCATGGAGGTGAACTTTAGGCAGACCATTGCCATCGCACTAGCCCATAATTGCTGACTTTATTTACAAGCAAAACTTGCCAATCTCTCGAAACGGACACCATGGCCATCAATGAACTGCGTGCCATTGCCACGTTTGCCAAAGCCGCCGAACTGGGCAGCCTGCGGCAGGCCGCCTCGGCCCAGGGCATCACCCCGCAGGCCGCCAGCCTGGCGCTGGGGCAGCTCGAATCGCACCTGGGCGTGCGGCTGTTCCACCGCACCACGCGCAGCCTGAGCCTGACCGAGGAGGGGCGCCAGTTTCTGGAGGCTGCGCAACCGGGCCTCTCGACCCTGCAGCGGGCGGTGCACGGCGCACGGCGCGGGCGCGAGGAGATTGCGGGGCCGCTGCGCATCGTGGCGCCGCGCTCCGTCATGCTGGAGGTGGTCTGGCCCGTGCTCGACGCGTTCTGCCGCCGCTACCCGCTGGTGGAGCCCGATGTGCAGCTGGACGATCGCATCGGCAACTGGGTGGAGGACCGGGTGGACGTGGGTTTTCGCTCAGGCTACCCCCCCGAGGGCGGGGTGATTGCGCGGCGCCTGATGGCGCTGCAGCTGGTGGCGTGCGCCACGCCGGACTACCTGGCCCGCCATGGCACACCCACCCGCATCGAAGACCTTGCGCAGCACCGCTGTAGTGGGTTTCGCCACCCCAGCACGGGCAAGCCCATGCCCTGGGAGTTCCAGGTGGGCGATGACATCGTGGCCCATGCCATACCGCCTGCGTTCTGCGTCAACGACATCGAGCTGGAAGCCCGCGCCGTGCTGGGCGGCCACGCCATCGGCCAGCTCGTTGGCGTGACGGCGGCGCCACTGGTGCGCAGCGGACAACTGGTGCCGGTGCTGACCGAATTCGTGCCCCAGCACCTGGGCCTGTACGTGTACTACGGCAGCCGGGCGGCGCAGCCGGCCCGCGCACGCGCCTTCATCGATCTGGCGGTGGAGATGCTGGCAGACAACCCGGCGTTCGGCCTGAGCGCGCAGGAGCTGCGGGGCACGGCCCCAAGGCCCCGGCGGCGCAAGCCCTCGTTGGCCTGAACGGGCACATGTAGCTCGCGCCGCCACATGCAGCCGTGCGCCCCCAAGCCGTGTTGGCGCACCGCTTCTTCGCCTGGGAAAGGGGCGATTGCTGGCCATTCGGCAAACAGTCCGTTGTGGAAAAGGGTATTTATCGCTTTCGCCGCGCGCCCTACAGTGACTTGACTGCCCGAGAGGCGGAAGCAACGCACCGGATTCACCCATGACCACCTTCTCTGCCACGGTCCAGACGCACATCAAGGCCTCCCCGGCACTGGCGTTCCAGCACATCGCGCCCATCGACCCGCGCGCCCTGTTCACCGGCTACGGGCCTTTGCCCGCAGTGACTGGCACGCGCGACCAGACGGGCGCCTGGGACACGCCGGGGCAGACCCGCACCGTGGCGCTGTCCGATGGCAGCCTGGTCGAAGAAAGGCTCAAGCACTACCACCCGGCGCAGTACTTCAGCTACACCGTCAGCGGCTTCACGGGTGCGATGCGCTGGCTGGCCACCGGCGCCAACGGGGCGTGGTGGTTTGACCCCCAGGCGGGCGGCACGCAGACCACCGTGCGCTGGCGCCACGCCTTCCACCCCCGCTCCAAGTGGGCCGCACCGGTGCTCTGGTTGCTGGCCAACCTGCTGTGGCGCGGCTACATGCGCAAGGCGCTGCGGCTGGCCAAGATGCAGATCGAGACCCCCCTGCGTGCGCCCGCAGGCCCGGCGATTTCAGCCTGAGTCGGCCCCCATCCGGCCCGACGACCGCTCACCACAGCTCAGTTGCTTTTGGCTTCGAAGAACGGCGTGCCCTGGATGGTCGACGGGCTGACGGTAAAAGTTCTCAGCGGCTGCAGGGGCTGGGTCTCGCCTTGTTTCAGCGCAGGGCGCGGGGCGCCAGGGTTCAGCGCGGGCGCTATGCAACCCGTGCGCACCGTTTGCACCACTTCAGGGTCCAGCGCCCGGCGTTTGCCCAGGCGGCTGCCCGACAGAAACAACATGTCCCCTTGCAGCTCGGCCCGCTGGTTCATGAGGGGCATGGCCTGCAGCGGATCGAACCCCACCCGCACCGAATTGGCACCGTCCAGCCGGTACTGCACCACCTTCACCACCGCGGGCTTGCCCGGTGCCTCCTCCACCACGTCGCCCAGGTAGAAGTAGCGCACCGACTCCGCAGGCAAAGGGGGCAGCGGGTAGTTTTCAGACCAGTTGCTGTTGCCCTGGCCAAACAGCGGGCGCAGCGCGGCCGGGGCCTTGTCGTCCGCCGACACCGCAAACACCGGCGCGCGGGCACTGGACAGCGTGTGGCCATGAAAGTCGAACTCCACCATGGCACCCAATGCGGCCACCTTGCGGGCATAGGCCGGGAACAAGGTCTGGTCCTGCCGCACCTGTTGCAGCCGCACTCCGCTGCCTTCCGACTTCCAGCGGCCCGCCATCACCATATCCAGCGCCCCGCCGGTCAAGGCAAAACAAAAGGTGTTGTCGGCCAGCAGCGCCAGTTGCGCGATGGTGTCCACGGAGCCGCCCCGGTATTCGCCCACATAGCCGGACTCGGCGGTGGTGGCGGCGTGCAGGGTGAAGCTGGCCGTCAGTGCGGCCAATGCTGCGGCAGTGGCGCAGGCGCTGCGCAAGAGGCGAGGAGTGTGGTTCACAAACGTGGTCCCAGGTGGAAGGGTGGGCCACTATATCGCTGCGGGCGCAACCACCCGCCCTGATCCCCCTGGGCGGCAAAGACATCGCACCACACACTCCCACCGACGACGGCTGCCCGCGCCGATGCGACGTAAGCGACGTAAGCGACGCGGCGGATCAGCCTGCCGCACGGGGCCAACGCGTCCAGGGGCGCTCTGGATCAGGCCGCAAACCCGCCATCGATGAGCAGGCTGGCCCCCGTCACCATGCCCGACTCCGGCCCCGCCAGATAGGCCACCATACCCGCGATTTCGTCGGGGTGGGCGTGGCGGTTTAGCGCCATCATGCCGTGCATGTTGCTGGCCAGGGGGCCGTCGGCGGGGTTCATGTCGGTGTTGACCGGGCCGGGCTGCACGTTGTTCACCGTGATGCCACGCGGCCCCAGGTCGCGCGCCAGGCCCTTGGTGAGGCCCACGATGGCGGCCTTGCTCATGCCATACACGCTGAAGCCTGCCCATGGCACACGGTCGGAGTTGGTGCTGCCGATGGTGATGACGCGGCCATAGGCCCCGCCCTGGCCCATGTGGCGCACGGCGGCCTGCGTGGCCACGAACACCGCGCGCACGTTCACGTTGATCGTGTGGTCGAAATCGGCCAGCGCGAAGTTGTCGATCTCGCCGGCCACCGCCACGCCCGCGTTGTTGACGAGGATGTCGAGGCGGCCCAGCGTGCGCGCCGCGCCGTCGATGGCTTGCGTGAGGGCGGCGGCGTCCGCACTGTCGGCGCGCAGCGCCAGGGCCTTGCCACCACCCGCTTCAATGGCAGCCACCAGCGCCTGCGCGGGGGCTTCGGAGCTGCTGTAGGTGAAGGCCACCGCCGCTCCGTCGCGCGCCAGGCGCTGGACGATGGCGGCGCCAATGCCACGCGCGCCGCCGGTGACAAAGGCAACCTTGCCAGCCAGCACACGTGAAGAGGCTGCGGGTCCCGCTGCCGAGGGGGATGCGTCAAGCACAGAAGACATGGTGTTTCTCCAAAAAACAGGTGATTGAAAAGGTTCGTCACAGAACCCGGAATGCCTGCAGTGTCGGCAAACAATTGCCTTCCCGGTAGCCATGAATAGGCTAGATCTATTTCAACTGCCAGTTGAAAATGCAGGCCATGCAACCTCTGAGCCACCTGGAATCGTTTGTCAAATCCGCCGAGTCCGGCAGCTTCTCGGCCGCTGCGCGGCTCATGGGCCTCACGCCCGCCGCCGTGAGCAAGAACGTGGCGCGGCTGGAGGCCAGCCTGGGCGTGCGGCTGTTCCAGCGCAGCACGCGGCGCCTCACGCTCACCGAGGGCGGGCAGCGCCTGCTGGCGCAGATCAGCCCGCCGCTGACCGCGCTGGCCGATGCGGTGGACCACGCGGCCGAAGCCGAGCAGCAGCCTGCGGGCACGCTCAAGGTGAGCATGGGCCAGGCCTTTGGCCGCGCCTACATCGTGCCGCTGCTCACCGAGTTCTTGCAGCGCTACCCGGCCATCCAGCCCGACTGGCGCTTTGAGAACCGCCAGGTCGACCTGATCGGCGAGGGTTTTGACGCCGGCATTGGCGGCGGCCTGAACCTGAACCCCGACATGGTGGCGCGCACGCTGGGGCCCATCCACCTGGTGGTGGTGGCCGCCCCCGCGTTGCTCAAGGGCCGCAAGACGCCCCGCCATCCGGCAGACCTGGCGCAGTGGGACGGCATTGCGCGCCGCGCGATCCGCACGGGGCGCGTGCCCGTGACCACGCTGCGCAACAAGGCGGGCGACGCTGCAGCGGCAGAGTTCTGCCCCCGCATCGTGTTCGACGACCCCGAGGCCATGTGCCAGGCCGCGCTGATGGGCCTGGGCCTGGCCGTGCTGCCCATGCCGTTTGCGCAGCCCTGGCTGGCGCGCGGCGACCTGGTGCGGGTGCTGCCAGGCTGGTGGGCGGATGCGGGGCCGACATCGCTGTACTACCCCAGCAAGAAGCTGCTGCCAGCGCGCACGCGGGTGTTTGTGGATTTTGTGGTGGAGCAGTTCAGCCAGCGCGGGTTTGCGCAACGGGTGCGCGGAGATGGATGAACGCCCGGTGGGAGTCTCCAAGCGGCCAGCCCGGGCCAGGCGGCGCCTTTGGCGTGCGCAAAGCTTGCCGCTCCTACACTGCGCGCACCCGTTGACCGCTTGCTGATCGCTGGAAGGAACCCGCATGCACCCCCGCTGGCCCACCCGTTCGACCACCTGGATGACCCTCGGCCTGCTGGCCTGCCTGGCCACCGGTGCCGTGCACGCCCAGCCCGCCGATGCGCCCTGGCGCGAAACCTCGGCATCCGCCGAACAAGCGCTGGACGCCACGGCCTTTCAGGGCGTGGACGCCGCACTGGCCACCCAGTTCACCGATGTGCAAAGCGCCGTGGTGGTGCTGCGCGGCCGGGTGGTGTACCGGTTCTACCGCGATGGGGAGCCTGACAAGCTGCGCGATACGCAGTCGGCCTCCAAGAGCGCGCTGTCGGCCTTGCTGGGTGCGGCCATCGCGCAGGGCCGGATCACCAGTGTGGACCAGCGTGTGATAGAGCTGGTGCCTGAGTGGGTGCCCCTCAACACCGACCCGCGCACCGCCACCATCACGCTGCGGCACCTGCTGACACTGACGGCGGGATTTGCGCAGGACAGCGGCCCGCGCACCCGCGCTGGCACCGCTGCGCCGTTGCCCGTGCGCGAGGCCTGGGCGCGGCCGCTGGCGGCAGACCCGGGCCAGGTTTTTTCCTATGACAACTCTGTCACGCCACTGCTGGTCACCGTGCTGGAAAAAGCCACCGGCATGCCCCTGGCCGACTACGCGCGCCAGCAACTGGTGGGCCCGATGGGCTTGGCCGAGCCAAGCTACCGGGACAGCATCGTGCACCTGCGCACGCTGGACATGGCCAAGCTTGGCCAGTTGTACCTGCAACGCGGCCAGTGGAACGGCAAGCCGCTGGTGCCCGAAGCGTTTGCGGACGCCTCGGTGCAGGCGCAGAACACAGGAGGCCCGCCGGTGGGGTTGCACTATGGCTACCTGTGGTGGGTGGTGCCCGGCAAGGCGCCGCGCCCCACCTTCATGGCCAGTGGGTATGGCGGGCAGTTCATCTGGGTCTATCCGCCCCTGGACCTCGTCGTGGCCACCACGTCCGCCGTGTCATCCGACAGCCAGCAACGGGGCCACGCATTGCAGCTGATCCGCGGCCCGCTCTTTGCGGCAGCCCAGCGCCGCGTGGCGGGCGAGCCGAAATAGGCTTCGGCCCGGACTGTCCCAAAGAATTCGATTCTTTTTGCTCTTCAGCGCTTATCCATCCAGCGCAGGCAGCTATGCTTTTTGAAGCACCCAATAACAAACGTGCTCAGGGCTGTTTGCCCACAAACGCGACCGACAGCCCCTGGGCCGTCACAGTGATGGGCCCCGGCTGCAGGCCCAGACCGTCGAACACGGCGGTATCCTGCGGGCGCAGCTGGTGCAAGGTGACTTCGCGCAACGACTGTTCGGCGAGCACGGGCGCGTAGGCGTTGAGCAGTTCGGTGACGGCCGGCTTGAGGGACGGGAAATCCAGCCGCACCAGCCGGATCTGGTGGGCGCGCAGCGTGCGGTCGCTGGCTTCGTAGCGCAGCCCAAACTCCACATCAAAACTCCCGGCATGGCTGCGGCGCAATGCGGCACCCGCCGCGTCCACCACCATGGCCGCGCCCAGGCGATTGACCTCGGGCAACAGGCGCAGGTTGGGCGCCTGCAGGGTGAGGTCGAACAGGCCCTGCACCGGCACGCTGCGCGGGAACTTCGTGGCCACCATCTCCTGCAGCTGCGCGAGCGGCACGGTGTAGGTGGGCTGGGCCAGCGCGCCACGCCCCGCCAGCAGCAACGCGGCCCCGCCCAGGGCCAGGCCGCTGGAGGCGGTGGTCAGAAATCGTCGGCGATGCAGCATGCGTGCGCTCCTTGGGGCTGTTGTGGCAGTCGATGCAATGGTTGCCATCGTTGTGGTGGTTGCGGTGTCGCGGATGCGGCGGCCGGGCACTATGCAGGGCGGATGGGCCAGAACATGCTCCGGGCAGGCCGGCGCAATAATCGGCGCGATGACGCCACCGCCCATCCATCGATGCCAGGTTTTCGCCTCTCCCTGGCAAGGTGTGTACTGCACACACGCAGAAAGTTCCCGCCACTACGGCCGGCACTGGCATGCAGTCTACGGGCTGGGCCTGCTGGACGATGGCGCGCAAAGCTCCGCCAGCGGGCGCGGCCCGGTGGATGCCTATGCGGGCGACCTCATCACCACCAACCCGGGCGAGGTGCACGATGGCCAGCCGCTGGGCAGTGCCTCGCGCCGCTGGCGCATGGTGTACCTGGAACCGGCGGCGCTGCAGGCCCTGGCGGACAACGAGGCCCCTGGGGCGGGGGCCGACATCGCGCTCACCCGCCCCGTCATCCAGGACCCTGCCCTGGCCCGCGCCCTGCACACGCTCATCACGCGCGTGTTCCGGTGGAACGCCCTGCAAGCACAGCCGCTGCACGCCCCGCCGTCGGCCGATGCCATGGACCGCCTGGCCTGCGAGGAATCGCTGGCCCTGACCTCTGCGCTGCTCCTGGAGCGCCACGCCAGCACGGCGACACCGCCCACTTCGCGTGCCACCGCTGCCGCCGAGGTTGTGCAACAGGTGCGCGACTGGCTGGCCGATGCGCCACTGGCTCCGCCCTCCCTCGCACAGATGGCAGCCCTTGCCGGGCTCAGCCGCTACCAGCTGCTGCGGCGCTTTGCCGAGGCCTATGGGTTGCCGCCGCACGCCTGGCTGCTTCAGCAGCGGGCCGAGCGCAGCCGCCACCTCATCCGGCGCGGTGCCAGCCTGGCCGATGCCGCGGCGGCCAGCGGCTTTGCGGACCAGAGCCACATGACCCGCATGTTTGCGCGGCAATTTGGCTTCACGCCCGGTGCATGGCAAAAGGCGCACCGCCGCCCCGGGGCGCAATAACGTTCAAGACGCAGCGCGCGGGCCCCGGGAGACTGCCGGTTGATTCATCACTTCGGCAAGGTTTCCGCTCATGTCAGATTCGCTCAAAGGCCAGCTGCTGTGCAGCCTGGGGATGGTGCTCGTGGGCAGCACGGTGGTGGCCAGCAAGGTCATCGGCCAGGACATCGAACCTTTTCTCGCCACGGTGCTGCGGCACGCGCTGGCGCTGCCCGTGTTCTTTGCGCTGATGCACTGGCGCGGCCAGCGGCTGCCGCGCGTGGGCCGGCGCGACGCGGTGCTGCTCACGGTGCAGGCGGCGGCGGGGAGCGTGGGGTACTCGGTGCTGCTGATCCTGGGCGTCACCCTGGCCAGTGCGTCTGACGCGGGCATTGTGGCGGGCACGCTGCCGGCGGCGGCCGCGCTGTTCTCGGCCCTGCTGCTGGGCGAGCGGCCCGGCTTGCGCCTGGTGCTGGCCATCGGCCTGGCCACGGCAGGCGTGATGGCCGTGGCCTTTTCCCCCGACGCGGCTGGTGGCAGCAGCAACCCCACGCGGCTGGCAGGCATCGCACTGGTGCTGGCCGCCGTGGCGTGCGAGGCGGTGTTCATCCTGGCCAACAAGCGCCTGTCGCGGCCCCTGCCTGCGCTGGCGATGTCCACCCTCATGTCGGCGGGCGGGCTCTTGCTGTCGGCCCTGCCCGCCGCGTGGCTGGCGCGCGAGGGCTCGGGTTCTGCTTCGGCCTTCACCGCCCCGGCAATGGCGGGGGTGCTGTACTACGCGTGGGTGCCCACGGTGGGCGGATTTCTGCTGTGGTACGCGGGCAGCGCGCGCACCAGCGGCGTGCGCGCATCGCTGGCCACCGTGTGGCTGCCGGTGTCGGCGCTGGCGCTGTCGGCCGGCGTGCTGGGCGAAGCCATCCGCCTCTGGCAGTGGGCCGGGCTGGGCTGCGTGCTGGCAGGGATGGTGCTGGCGGCCACCGCCCCCCGAGAGCGGCCATGACGGGAGGCCACAACGCCCTGTGCGGGCCCGCCAGAGGCTGTTGATCCGCCGCGCCCTTAGAGCCTGTTTACGATCTCCCAGAGCATGAAAATAGGGAGGTGACCAGAAAGCCATACCCAAGCGATATCAGCCGAGAGAAATTTGCAGAGATAGAGGAGCTGCTGCGTGGAGTTCGTCGCAGCACTAAGCCTGCGACGCTAGACCTTTATGAAGTGTTCTGCGCGGTGTTGTATCTACTGCGCACGGGTTGCCAATGGCGCTTTCTGCCACCTGAGTTTCCCAAGTGGCAAAACGTCTATGCGTACTGGCGCAAGTGGAGCGAGCCTGACCAGCACGGCGCGAGCGTGCTGGAGCAGGCTTTAAAAAAATCAGGTTGGCGTGGCCCGAGAGAGACTGGGGCGCAGCGCCTCAAGCGCGTTCTTGATCGTGGACGCGCAGAGCGTGAAGAACACGGACACGGCGGCCTTGAAGGGCTATGACGCGGGCAAGAAAGTCTCTGGCATCAAGCGCCACATTGCAGTGGACACCCAAGGGCTGCCGCACGCCATTGCGGTGACTACAGCACAAGTGACGGACCGCAAGGGGGCTTTGCAGGCACTGCAGCGCTGCAAGCCAGCTCTGGGCAAGGTGCAAGCCTTGCTGTGTGACAGCGGCTATGTGGGCAAGCCGTTCGCCCAGGGCGGTGCAAGAGATTCTGGGCGGACAGGTCAGCGTGCACATTGCCAAGCGCAGTGAGCTGCATACGTTCAAGGTGATGCCCCAGCGCTGGGTGGTGGAGCGCAGCTTTGCGTGGCTGGAGAAGAACAGGAGGTTGTGGAAGAACTGCGAGAGGCTACTCAACACCAGCTTGCAGTTCATCCACTTGGCGTTCTTGGCTCTGCTACTTCGGAGATCGTAAACAGGCTCTTAGAGGAAGAAAAGAGGCTACCGCCCCACCACCGACCAGCCTGCTTTCTGGTTGTCCTTGTCGTTTTCATATTCCCACGCCGTGCCGCAGCGGTCGCACACATAGCGGGTGATGGTGACGGAGCCCGTCTCGCGGTCTTCCTTGCGGTTACCGCGCTGCACCAGCTCGGCGTGGCCCGGCGCCTTGCGCCAGTTGCGCTGAATGCCCTGGCAGGGCTCGCACAGCGCCATGGGTTTGAGTTCGTTCTGTCGGGCCAGGTCTTTGGTCATGGGGTGTCAGCCGTCGTGGGCCGGTGGGGTGGGTTTGTCTGCTGCGGGGCGGCTACTGTAAGGCACCTGCGGGGGCAAAGACACAGCACGGCGGCTGAATTTGAAGCCAAATTGGCCTCCAGCGCTTGATGGATAAGCGCAATCAGCTATCAAATATGGAGCTACCCCTTAGAACCTGTTCAAGATCTTTTCGGGGTGCACAAGTACCTTGCCCGAAGGGTTGGAGTGAAATCCCCGAAAAGATTTTGAACAGGCTCTCAGCCCAACACCAGCGCCTTGGCCATGCGCGCATTGCGCAGCACCACGCCCGCGCGCTGCACCTGCTGGCGCTCTTCCACCACAAAGCCCTGCGCGGCAAAAAAAGGCTCGGCGGTCAGGCTCACGTGGGCGTGCAAGTGGGCGATGCCGCGCTGCGCCGCCTGCGTGTGGATGTGTGCCATCAGCGCCCGGGCCACGCCCTGGCCTGCAAACGCCGGGCCCACAAAAAACATGTCGATGGTGCCGCTGGCCTGCAGATCGGCAAACCCGGCAATGGCGCCACCGCCCTGCGCCTGCGCGATGAAGGGCTGGTTGGCCTGCATGCGCCCGGCCCACTGCGCGGCGTCATGGTGCGGCGGCGCCCAGGCAGCGAGTTGTTCGGCGGTGTAGTCCTTGCAGGCCAGGCCATGCACCGAGGCGTGGAAAACGGCGCGCAAGGCGGGTTCGTCGCCAGAGCGAAAGTTGCGGATGTGGATGGACGGCATGGCGAGCAAGCTGCAGAGAAAAAGGGGCGCGATTGTGCCGCAAGGCCTTGGCGCCACCCTGCCACCTGCGCATCTCCCGCACGCGGCGGGCTGGACGAGAGGCGTCAGCCCGCCGCCATGCGCAGCCTGCGCGCCGCGTCTTCGTCGCGCGCGTCGTCGATCTCGCGCAGCACGGCCTGCATGTCCACATCGACATGCTGCGGCGCATAGCGGCCGGTCAACGGGGTCTCGTTGCTCAGCAGCCCGCTCTGGTACAGGCTCCAGATTTCGGGGCCATATTGGGTAGTGCGCAGCTCGGGCGCGAACTGGCCGAAGAAATCGCGCAGGTTGGCCACGTCGCGCAGCAGCATGCGCTGGGCGTGGTTGTTGCCCGCAGCGTCCACGGCCTGGGGCAGGTCGATGATGACGGGGCCGTCGGCGCCGGGTTCACCCTCGGCGCCGGGCAAGTGCGCCAGCAGGATGTTGAACTCCGACAAGTCACCATGCACCACCCCCGCGCACAGCATGCGCACCACCTCGGCCACCAGCGTGGCGTGGTGGGCTCGGGCATCTTCGGGCGTGAAGCTCACATCGTTCAGGCGCGGGGCGGCATCGCCGTGGGCGTCGGTCACCAGCTCCATGAGCAGCACGCCGTCGTGAAAGTTGTAGGGCTGCGGCACGCGCACGCCCGCAGCGGCCAGGCGGTAGAGCGCATCGACCTCGGCGCTTTGCCAGGCGGCCTCTTGTTCTTGCCGACCAAACTTGCTGCCCTTGGCCATGGCGCGGGCCGAGCGCGAGTTCTTGACCTTGCGGTTCTCGGTGTAATCCACGGCCTGCCGAAAGCTGCGGTTGTTGGCCTCTTTGTAGATCTTGGCGCAGCGCGTTTCATCACCACAGCGCACCACGTAGACCATGGCCTCCTTGCCGCTCATGAGTTGCCGGACCACGGTGTCGATCAGGCCTTCCTCAATGAGGGACTGCAGGCGGGGGGGTGCTTTCATCGGGGCTGTGCGGTAGAGGGGAACCGTCCATTGTCGCTGTAAGAGCCTGTTCAAAGTCTTTTTGGAGATCGCATTGGAGTGCAATCGGGATGAGTGGATGCTTCGGATGTGCCGCATGGGCTCGTGCCCATGCAAGCAGCCGAGGCTTCCAATCGCCCGATTTCACTCCAACCCTGCGGGCAAGTGCCTTGCCGGGCGGTCTGCGGCGTTGCGGCGCTTGTGGATAGCCAAGCTATCAACTGCGCACCGCGCCTTGCATCCCATCCAGGCAAGGTACTTGTGCGACTCCAAAAAGACTTTGAACAGGCTCTGAGGCCGTTGCGGGGCTTTCGGCGGCCGCCAGCGAGACCAAGGCCACCGAGGCTCTGAACGACAATCCGACACGGCCCGTGGATGCCTGTTGCACCTGGGCCCGGCCCCTTTCACACGGCCATCCGCCTGCTGTACAGACCGCAGCACTTCACGGACCGCTGCTGCGTCCCCCCCAAACACCCATCGCCCGCCTTCGCGCCGCGAAAACCCAGGAGACTTCCCCCATGCCCTTTCCCACTGCGCACCCAGCCCCTGCCCGGCGCGCCGCTTCGTTGGCGGGCCTGCTGGTCTCGTGCGCCCTGGCTGCGCAGCCAGCGGCGGCTGCCGGGTTCCGCCAGGGTGCCTATGCAGACTCGCTCGGCGGCACGGCGGCGGTGTGCGTGACCTCGCAGCACATGGCCAACCTGACAGCCACCGCCTGGAAACAGTCCATGCAGCAGCGCGGGATGGACTGCACGGTCAGCGAGTCCACCCGCCCCCTGCCCGGCCACGAGACCTGGAAAGCCAGTTGCATCGCCAAGGCCCCGGGCGCGAGCGCGGGTGCCACCGCAGCGCACCTGTACCAGTTCACCGTGCATGCCGACGGCGAGCAGCTCATCATCGACAGCGGCATGAAGACCTCTGCGGGACAGCAGGTGATGAAGAATGCTTTTTCTGGCACCTACCAGGGCGCCTGCGCGCCCGGCACCCCGCCCCTGGACGTGTGGGCCTACCTGGACGGCACGGACGGGATGGGGACGCCCGCGCAGAGCGAGGCACGCAAGGCGGTGGCCACCGACCTCATCCGCTGCGCCAACGTGTTCAACGGCCTTTCGCTCAGCGTGGCAAAACCACGGCAGGAAGGCATGCGCGCTGCTGCGGCCGCAGTGATGGAAGCAGCGGTGGAGCTGCACCCGGGCGAGGGCGACTTCCACCTGGACGCGCTCAAGAAGTCGGCACCCGAGGTGTCGGCCGAGCTGGTCGGGACGTCGGCAGAGAGGAAGTTTGCGCTGTACCAGTCCTGCAGCCCGTATCTGGAGCCGGACGGCATCGCCAAGGCCGTGCAGAGCCGCGCGGCAGCGGGCGCCACCCCACGCTAGAACGGCGATTCGTTCACGGCTGCCGCATGCCGGTGCCCCCACGCACGAACGCCCCGCACCACGCGAAGTGGTGCCGGGGCGTTGGCTGGGCCATGGTGACCGAACGGGGCTTCTTATTTGTCCAGCTCGGCGGCCAGCATGTCCCAGCTGGGGTAGGAGCTTTCGTCCAGGGTGATCGCACCCTTGCCTGCGGCAAACTTGAAGGCGGTGGTGCCCGTGCGGGCAAATTCCAGCGTCTTGAGTTTGCACACTGCGGCCTTGGAAGGGGCATCGTTGCAGTAGCGCGGCGCGTTGTCGACGATGGTGCCGGCCGCGTAGCGCACCTGGCGCAGGTGGTCCACGGTCTGAAAGCTGTCCTGCTTCACATCCATCTTCACATCGCAGCCGCACGACTGCTTGAGGGTGCCGGCGGCAGCCTTCAGGGCCGGGGTCACCTCGGCGGCAAAAAAGTCGCGCTCGGCCTTGCCCGCGTGGGCCAAAGATGCGGCGACAAGGCTCAGGGATGCGATCACCAGCGTGTGTTTTTTCATAGTTCCTTAAAGTGATGGGCTCCAGAAATACGGGCCCTTGCTCCTCCCTCGCAAGTGGCCCGCGCCGCCATGGGCGGCTGGAGCGCCGCGGATTGTGCAGCGTGCCGGGCCCCGCAGCTGTAACCATGCGCTAACGGCGCGATGCATTTTTCGCAACAGGTCATGCAAGCCCTGCGGGCGCCTTACCCGGCCCCGCCTATGGATGCGTTGCGCAGCGCCTGGTGTGCCTCGCTGGCCCAGTCGGGCGGCAGCTGGTGCTTCGCCTGCAGGTAGTGGTGGGTGAACACGTCCAGATACGCCTCCAGCGTCTGCGCGGCCTGCAGCTCGCCCGCCAGCGCGAGGCACAGCGCGCCCACCTCGGAGGTGCAGAAGTGGTCCGTGCGTGTAGAGCGGCGCAGGTGGTAGCGCGAGAGCTGCTCGGGCTGCAGACTCAGAACCGGAAAGCGGTCCAGGTAAGGGCTTTTGCGGAACATCTTGCGCGCCTCGGGCCAGGTGGCGTCGAGCAGCACAAACAGCGGGCGCTTCCATCGTTCTGGTTCGACCCCGGCTCGGGGCACCGCCACCTGTGTGACCACCCGCTCGGGCGCCACGAACTCGCCAGGGAACACCACATAAGGTTGCCACTGCGGGTCGGCCAGCAGCGCCAGCAGGTCGGGGTGGACCTCGGTGCGCGCCCAGCCGAAGGCATGGGTGTCGGCCACCACATCGGCAATCAGCCAGCCGGTGTTGCTGGGCTTGAGCGGCTCGATGTCGGCCATCAGCAGGCACATGCCCGCGCGCGTGGGCAGCACGGGGCGCAGCGCGCAGATGCAGTGGCTGGGCACCAGGCGACAGCCCGCGCAGCGCTCGCCCTTGGGGCCGCCCCGGGCCAGAAAGGGCTTGGCACTGCGGGCCAGGCGCTCAGTGCGCAGGCGCGAAACAGCGTGGGGGGCTGCGGGGGTGGCCATCCCCGCAGCCGATTTTTCAAGGGGCTGCGTCACCGGCCGCCCGCACGTTCCAGCGCAAACAGCGGCAGTTCGGCCTGCGGGCTCAGCCACACACCGCCGCCCAGCTCGGTAAAGCCCTCGCCAAGCGTGCGGCGGTAGAGCTGCGCGGGGTGGCGGAACATGCGCGGGTCGGTCACCTGCTCGTCCACCACGTCCTGCTCCCAGTCCTCGCGCGCGACGGCCTCCACATACAGGGCGCCCCGGCTCAGGCGGGCCAGGTTGCGCATGGCCTTTTGCACGTCGGCCTCGCTCAGGTAGGGCAGCACGCCCTGGCAGATCACCAGGTCATACGGCGTGCGGGCCTTGTAGTCCACTACCGAGCCACGCTCCCACCCAAAACGCTCACACAGGTATTCGCTGAACTCCACGCCGTGGAACTGCGCCTGCGGAAAATGCCGCGCGATCACATCGCGCCACAGGCCAATGCCGCAACCCACATCCAGCACACGCCGCACGGGCACGCGCAGGTACTGCAGGTAGCTGCACACAAACGCACCCAGCCGCTCGGTGTGCGCCGGGTCCACCACGCTGGTCTTCTTGTCGAAGTAAAAGCGCTGGTAGTACGCCTCGTCAAAGATGGCCGCGTCCGCGCTGCCGCTCACTGGTTTCACTGCTGGGTCCTTCCGCCACGGGCCACCCTGCAGGGGCGGGCGCCGGGCACCTGTTCATGGCGGGGAGTATCGCCCACCCGGTGGCCCTGGCCGATGTCGGTGTAGTCTGTGGCCATGGATTCGCTGATCTCCGCCGCAGCCCGCGCGCTGGCTGCAGGCGATGCCCTTGCCGCCCTGCAGCGGGTGGCCCTGCGCGACGACCCACCGGCCCTGGCCCTGCGTGGCATTGCCATGGCCCAGCTGGGCGAGCACCCACGCGCCCGCGAACTGCTGCGCCGCGCTGCACGCGGCTTTGGTGCGCACGAGCCCGTGGCCCGCGCGCGCTGCGTCGTGGCCGAGGCCGAGGTGGCCCTGGCCCTGCGCGACCTGGGCGGACAAACACACGCGCTGATGACTGCCGCCGCCATCCTGCAGGCCCACGGTGACATGGCCAACGCACTGCAGGCGCGGCTGGTGGCGGCGCGCAAGCTGATCTTGCTGGGCAGGCTGGACGAAGCATCGGCTGCGCTGGAGAGCGCGCTGCCAAGTGCCCAAGCCACCGGCTCGGCAGCCCGCCTGCCCGCATCCCTGGCCGCAGTGGCCGAACTTGCCGCCGCAGAGCTGGCCCTGCGTTCGCTGCACATCGGCGCGGCGCGCACGGCCCTGCAGCGCGCACACGAGGCGGCGGGCCAATCGGGCGTGCCCGCCCTGGGGGCGGAGGTGGCCCACGCCCACAGGCTGCTCCACCAGCCAGCAGCCCGCCGCCTGGCCCAAGGCGCCGAGCAGATGCTGCAGCTGGAGGACGTGGCGGCGCTGCTGGCATCCCCCACGCTGGTGGTGGACGCCTGCCGCCACGGCGTGCGCGCGGGCGACGTGTGGCACCCGCTGGCACGCCGCCCCTTGCTGTTTGCGCTGGTGCGTGCGCTGGCCACAGCCTGGCCGGGCGGCGTGGACCGCGAAGCCTTGATTGCCGACGTGTTCCGCACCCGCCACCCCGATGAAACCCACCGCGCCCGGCTGCGGGTGGAAATCGGCCGCCTGCGCGCCCTGATCGCACCGCTGGCCGGGGTGGAGGCCACACCGCGCGGCTTTGTGCTGCAGCCCCACGGCGGGCGCGATGTGGCCGTGCTGGCCCCGCCCGTGGATGGCGAGCAGGGCGCGCTGGTGGCCTTGCTGTCTGACGGAGCGGCCTGGTCCACATCGGCCCTGGCGCTGGCCCTGGGCGACAGCCAGCGCACCGTGCAGCGCGCGCTGGCCGATCTGGAAGGCAGCGGCCGCGTGCGCGCCATCGGCCAGGCGCGAGCCCGCCGCTGGCTGGCCGCGCCGCTGGTGGGATTCACGACGATCTTGTTACTCCCCACCGCGCAGCCGATTCAATAAAGTGACTTCACCGCCCAACGCACACCCCCTCCGCCGTGCACCGGGCACCCCACCAGGAGCCACAGATGACCACCGCCACCAACGCCCCCGCCCACGACACCGCCTGCAGCAGCGACATCGCCGACACCCCGCCGTCTCGCACACACGCGCCGATTGCCTCGCGCCAACCCGCCGAGGTCGTGCGCGAATACGGCCCCTTTGCGGGCGCCAGCGCCATCCACGGCGTGACCCACGACGGCCAGCGCGTGTGGGCCGCCACGGGCGAACAGCTGGTGGGTTTCGACCCCACCAGCGGCGCCACCACCCGCACGCTGGACGTGACCTGCGACGCGGGCACGGCGTTTGACGGAACCCACCTCTACCAGATTGCCGAGTCGCGCATCGACAAGATCGACCCCGCCACGGGCCAGGTGGTGGCCACGATTCCCGCGCCGGGCGGCGGCAACGATTCAGGCCTGACCTGGGCCGAAGGCAGCCTGTGGGTGGGCCAGTACCGCGACCGCAAGATCCACCAGATCGACCCCGCCACGGGTGCCATCCGCCGCACCATCGAATCCAACCGCTTCGTCACGGGCGTGACCTGGGTGGACGGTGAGCTGTGGCACGGCACCTGGGAAGGCGACGAAAGCACACTGCGCCACATCGACCCCGCCAGCGGCGCGGTGCTGCAGCAGCTGGACCTGCCGCCCGGCGTGGGCGTGAGCGGGCTCGAGTCCGACGGAGCCGGGTTGTTCTACTGCGGTGGTGGCGGCAGCGGCAAGGTGCGCGCCGTGCGTCGGCCACAGGCCCACACGGCGGCTTAAAGAAGGGAACGAGGCGGAGCCCAAGAGCGGCTCACAAAACTCAGCGAAGCGGTTCTGGCTAGGCGCTGCGTCGCAGGCAGTACGGCCAGTACGACAAGACGCAGCAACGACGCCAGAAGAGTTTTGTGAGTCGCTCTACGCCACAGCGGGCTTGGGCGGGCGGTGCAGCGCGCAAATCTTGTTGCCATCTGGGTCGCGCAGATACGCCAGGTACAGCGGACCCGACGGGCCTTCACGGTAGCCCGGCGGGTCTTCGCAGGTGGTGCCGCCGTGGGCCACGCCCGCCGCGTGGAACGCATCGGCCTGCTCCGGCGACTGCATGGCAAAACCGATGGTGCCGCCATTGGCAAAAGTGGCCGCCTCGCCATTGATGGGCGTGCTGATGCAGAACGTGCCAGTGGGGCCCCGGTAGAAGTAGCGGTTCTTGTTGGCAACGCCCGGGGGTACACCGATGGTGCCAAGCAGCGCGTCGTAAAACTTCTTCGACACCTCCAGGTCGTTCACACCGACCATCACATGACTGAACATATTTCTTGTCTCCGTTGAAGCCCCGGTGGGGCGGGTTGTGGGCGGGAAGAATGTTACTTGCTGGTAGGTAGCCCGGGCCGGGCCTTGGTCGTTTGGCCTCCGCGCCACACCGCGCTGCCGCGTGCCCCATAGGTCGCTATCCGTTCGGGCTGAGCCCGTCGAAGCCAGGGCGCTTCCTGCGAACAGCCCTTCAACCCTTTGGCGAACCCAGGGGCGAACGGCCTGTCGGAGCCAGCAGGCGTGCCATCAAAAATTCAAGCAAAATTGGCCTCCAGCGCTTATCCATCCATCGCTATCAGCTATTAAATGCAGAGCATCCACTGCCGACTGCTCCGCTACCCACACCGCCCGCCATGCCGCTGCCCACACCCCCCGCATATTTCACCCCCGTCCCGCTCGACAAGGCCTACCGCCTGCTCAACCACGGCCCCACGGTGCTGGTATCGGCCGCGCACGCCGGCCAGCACAACGTGATGGCCGCCGCCTGGGCCTGTGCGCTGGACTTTTCACCGCCCAAGGTGACGGTGGTGCTCGACAAGGCCACCCGCACGCGCGAGCTGGTGGAGGCCAGCGGCGAGTTTGCGCTGCAGCTGCCCACCGCGGCCATGGCCGCGATGACCGTGGCGATTGGCACCGACAGCGCCAAGACCCACCCCGACAAACTGCAGCAACATGGCGTGCAGCTGTTCCACGCGCCCGGCCACGCCGACACCCCGCTGGTGCAAGTCTGCGCCGCCTGGCTGCTGTGCCGCGTGATCCCCGAGCCCCACAACCAGCAGACCTACGACCTGTTCATCGGCGAAGTGGTGGCCGCCTGGGCCGACGAGCGTGTGTTCCGCAACGGGCACTGGGAGTTCGACACCGCGCCCGATGCACTGCGCACGCTGCACTACGTGGCGGGTGGGCAGTTTTATGCGACGGGGGCTTCGGTGCGGGTGTAGGGACCCGTTCCGAAGCCGGGGGAGCAGCGGCGATGCAGCAGCGGCTGCAGTCATGGGGCAGCGGGTACCGTTGAGACTGACGCTGCAACAAGCTGCGCCTTATCAAGACAAAGTGGCCTCTAGCGCACCGCACGGCCCTCCCCCTCATTCCCCATCCGAAATCCCCAGCTGCTTGAGGTCCGCAAATTTGGCTGCCATCGTCGGGTTGCCGCGTGTGAGCTTCTTGATCGTGAGATCTTCGGCCTTGTCGTTGGCCAGGCGCAGGTTGTTGGCCGACTTGTGCAGCGCTTCCTTGGTCTTTTCCAGGTCTTTGATGGCCTCATCAATGCGCTTGATGGCCTCCTCGAACCCGTCCGACGCCAGGCGCCAGTTGCGCCCAAAGGCCCCCTTGAACTCCTCCAGTTGCGACTCGAACTTGGTGATGTCCAGGTTCTGCGCTTTCACCAGCGCCAGCTCGGACTTGTACTGCAGCGACTTCATCGACGCGTTGCGCAGCAGCGTGATGATGGGGATGAAGAACTGCGGCCGCACCACGTACATCTTGGGGTAGCGGTAGAACATGTCCACGATGCCGGTGTTGTAAAGCTCGCTCTCGGGCTCCAGCAGCGACACCAGCACCGCGTACTCGCAGCCTTTTTCAGTGCGGTCCTTGTCCAGCTCTTTCAAAAAGTCTTCGTTGCGCTTTTTGGTGGCGGTCTCGTCGTTCTCGTTCTTCATCTCGAACATGATCGAGACGATCTCGTTGCCCGACTCGTCCAGGTCGCGAAAGATGTAGTCGCCCTTGCTGCCACTGCGCGCGTCGTTGTCCTTCTCAAAGTACGCGCGGGGAAACGCCGTGGCGCGGATGCGGTTGAACTCCGTCTCGCAGTGCTGCTCCAGCGTCTCGCCCACCATCTTGGTCGACAGGCGCGCCTTCATGTCCCGCAGCCGCGCAATCTCGCCGTCGCGGTCACGCAACTGCAAGGCGTACTGCTCCTTGATGGCGTTCTCCTCCAGCTGCTTTTTCATCACCACCAGGTTCAAGTCGTTCTTGAATTCATCGCGCTCCCGGGCGACCACCGTGACCGCCTCGGACACCGCCAGCCTGCGCACCACCTCGCCTGCCTCCAGTTGCGACTTGAGCTGCTGGATCTCGGCGTCCTTTCTGGCGGCCACGCCTTGCAGCTCCTGCGCCAGCCGGGCTTCTGCCAGCTGGGCCGCTGTTTGCTGCGCTTGCCGCACGCGCTCCAGCTCATTCGCCATGGCATCGCGCTGCTTTTCCACCGCGCTCAGGGCCTGCGCCACCGCCAGATCGCGCTCCACCGCGCCCGCACCCAGCTGGGCCTTCAGGGCTTGAATCTCGGTGTCTTTGGCGGCCGCCGACTTCTGCAGCTCATTGGCCACCTGGGCCTGCGCCAGCGCCACCGCATTGCGCTTGTCCTGCTCGGCCAGCTCCAGCCGCTCGTGCAACTGCGCGCTGAAATCCGCGTCGCGCACCTGCTTGAGGATGTCGGCATACCCGGTTTCGTCGACCTTGAACGCCTTGTTGCAGTGGGGGCAGATGATGTCGTGCATGGCGGTCACCGTGTGTCTTGTTCGTGTTTAGTGGGTAGGGGAGCATAGCGGGCAGGAGCGTGCGCGGACGGAGCCTGTCGCAGCGTCGCGCAGCGCTTCAGCAGGCTCAGCGAGAACGGCTCCAGTGGATTCATGCCGCCTCAGCCGCAGGCCTG
The DNA here is from genome assembly GCF_001428965.1 of Acidovorax sp. Root275. Lineage (NCBI taxonomy): Bacteria > Pseudomonadati > Pseudomonadota > Betaproteobacteria > Burkholderiales > Comamonadaceae > Acidovorax > Acidovorax sp. Root275. Next base: position 141,340 of record NZ_LMJH01000009.1, read on the forward strand.
CGGCGGCAGTTCTTGTATCGCGCCCATCTTGCGGATCACGAGGTCAATGAACGCAGACACCGCCAGGGGCAGGTAGCGCCGGCTGGGGTAGACCATGTGCACGCCGTGCCCCTGCCGGTGGTACTGCGGGAGCACGGGCACCAGCAGGCCAGCGCGTAGATCGCGGTGCGTCAGCGTGGAGGGCAGCAGCGCAATGCCCAAACCCGCCAGCGCGGCCTTGCGCAGGGCCTGCGCCGTGTTGCCGCTGAAGCGGCCAGCCACCTGCACCTCGGCCGGCGCGCCCTCCGGCCCCGTCACGCGCCAGGTGGCCTTGCCGCTGGGGTGGCTGAACACCAGGCAGTCGTGGCCTGCCAGGTCTTGCAGCGTGGCCGGAACACCCTGGCGGGCGATGTAGGCCGGGCTGGCCACCAGGCCGTCGTTGCCCGCATCCAACACCTTGCGCGCAAACAGGCCCGAGTCCTCCAGGATACCGCCCCGAAGGGCCACATCAATCCGGTCTGCAATCAGGTCGGCGCGCCCATCACTCAGCACAAAGTCCACCCGCACTTTGGGGTGCGTGACCAGGAACTCGGTCAGCCACTCCATCGCAAAGAAATCAAAAAAATCAGCCGGGGCCGCCACCCGCACCAGGCCGCTGGGCTCCTGGTTCACCGCCAGCAGTTCCTCGCCCGCGTCCATCAGCCCCTCTACTGCGCCGCTGCAGCGCTCCAGAAACACCTGGCCCGCGCTGGTGAGCGTGAGATGGCGGGTCGAGCGCTGCATCAGCCGGGTGCCCAGCTGCGCTTCCAGCTGCTGCACCCGGCGGCTCAGGGTGTTGGGCGGCACGCCCAGGCGGCGCGAGGCCTCGGCAAAGCTGCCGCAGCGCACCACCTGCACAAAGATGGCCACGTCGTTCAGATCCAGCATGGTTTCGCTCATTCATTCGATTAATGGACGAGTGCAATCATATTGCGCTATCTAGTCAATAAATCGACGAATTTTTAAGCTACAGGCATCAGTTCAACACCTCCAAGGTTCTCTGTATGTCCGCACCCGCCACCGCCCCCCGCGCCATCGCCCACCGCACCCGTGGCACCACACACGGCCCCATCACCCGCCTCATGAGCCCCGGGGACCTGGGCCAGGTGCTCAAGCCCTTTATCTTTTTGGACCTGGTGCACTTTCAGCCTGGCGCGGCGCAGCAGGGCTTTGGCATGCACCCCCACTCGGGCATCGCCACGGTCACTTTCTTGTCGGAAGGCGATGTGCGCTACGAAGACAGCACCGGCCAAGCCGGCCTGTTGCCTGCGGGCGGCGTCGAATGGATGCGTGCTGGCAACGGCGTGTGGCACACCGGCGCCCCCGTGGGCGACACACCGGGCCGAGGCTTTCAGCTGTGGGTGGCCCTGCCCGCAGCGCTGGAGAACGCCCCCGCCCAGAGCCAGTACCTCGCCCCCGAACTGGTGCCCCAGGTGGGCCCGGTGCGCGTGCTGATGGGCGCCTACGGCCCAGCGCACAGCCCGGTGGCGGCGCCCGATGGCATGACCTACCTGTCGGTGCACCTGGCCCAGGGCGAACGCTGGACTTACACGCCGCCCCAGGGCCACACGGTGATGTGGGCGGCGGTGGCTACCGGCGCACTCACTGCAGGCGAAGCCATTGACGAAGGCGATCTGGTGGCGTTCGAGCCCAGCAGCCAGAGCATCGACTTTGTGGCCACCCAGGCCACCAGCTTCGTGCTGGGCTCCGCCGTGCCGCACCCCCACGACCTGGTCATGGGCCGCTACTCGGTGCACACCAGCCCGGCCGCCCTGGCACAGGGCGCCACAGAAATCCGGCGCATTGCCACACAACTGCGCCAGGCCGGGCGGCTGGCATAGCGCTACTCACTTCCCATCACGTTCTTTCAACCCACTTCACTCATCCAAGGAAAACATCATGAACATCGGCATCATCGGCTCTGGCGGTCTCGGCTCCAACGTGGCCCGCGCATTGGCCAACAAGGGACTGTCAGCCACACTCTCTACCCGGCGCGGTCCGGAATCCCTGGCCGCTCTGGTGGCCGAACTGGGCCCCACCATCAAGGCGGGCACCGTGGCAGAAGCTGCAGCCGCCGACATCGTGCTCATCGCCGTGCGCTGGGAAGACCTGGGCCAGGCGCTGGGCAGCCTGCCCGCCTGGAACGGCCGCATCGTCATCGACGGCACCAACCCCGTGGCGTTTCTGGACCCCAACTCACCCGACGCCCAGGACCCCACCAACCCGCTGGCGGCCTACGGCATCAAGGCCATCGACCTGGGCGGGCGCTCGTCCAGCGAAGTGTTCAGCGAATTCGTGCCCGGTGCCCGCGTGGTCAAGGCGTTCAACCACCTGGATGTGAACGTGCTGGCCCAGCCCCAAGTGTCGGGCGGCCAGCGCACCATGTTCTATGCAGGCGACGATGCGGCCGCCAAGGCCGAAGTGCGCAAGGTGCTGGACGCCGTCGGCTACTTCCCGGTAGACCTGGGCACGCTGGCGGTGGGTGGCCGGTTGTCGGAGCTGCCGTTTGGAGCGCTGTCGAGCACGCAGTTCATCAAGATCTGAGAGGGGTGCCTGCCCAGGCACTTTCAGGGCCCCAGATGCACCTTGTTTAGCTCAATGTGCCTGGGGCCTATGTATTTATTGCAAGCGCTGGTCACCGCTGAATTGGTATCCATGGAAGAGGTGCCCGGGGCAGGCTCCCTCAGCCCGTGGGTGTGGCGCCGTGAGGCTTGGGTGTTGGATCGCTGGATGACAACACGCTGGAGGTGGCACTGACCGCGATGGACACTGAATACCAGCGGGACGATGACCGGGATCATTGGCCATGTGGATGTGTTGAAGGAGCGGATTCAGGCGCAGATCAGGGTTAAATTGCACAGCATGCGTACCACTCCCGCTTCTGCACACGTCGCCGCCCCGGCCTCCCTCATCGACTCCCCCCAAGCCGCGTGGCGCTTGCTGACCACCCTGGGGCTGGTGGTGCTGGGCAACAGCAGCATGTATGTGGTGTCGGTGGTGCTGCCTGCCGTGCAAGCCGAGTTCGGCGTAGGCCGCGCGGATGCATCTCTGCCCTACACGCTGATGATGGTGTGCCTGGGGCTGGGCGGGCTGTGGACGGGGCGGATGGCGGACCGGCATGGGCTGATGCCGGTGCTGTGCGTGGGGGCGGTGGCGGTGTGTGGCGGCTTTGTGTGGGCGGGGCTGTCCGGCAGCATCTGGATCTTTGGGCTGGCCCATGGGCTGATGGGGCTGATTGGCAGCTCGGCCACGTTTGCGCCGTTGATGGCCGACACGGCGCTGTGGTGGAACAAGCGGCGGGGCATTGCGGTGGCTATTTGCGCCAGCGGCAACTACATCGCCGGTGCGCTGTGGCCGCCCATCGTGCAGCACGGCATCGAGGCCATTGGCTGGCGCCAGACCTATGTGCTGATGGGGCTGGTGTGTGGCGCGGGCATGCTGCTGCTGGCGCTGCGCATGCGGCAGCGGGCGCCGATGGTGTTGATGGATGTGGCTGCGGCTGCGACGGCGGTGCCTGCATCGTCTGCGTCGTTACCTTCGGCAGTGGGCGCTGCGGCGGGTGCTGCCTCTTCTACAGCGACTGCGGCACCCGCTCCATTGGTTCCTTCAGCCGTAGACCGCAGCCGCCCGTTTGGCTTGCGCCCGGTGCACGCGCAATTGCTGCTGTGTGTGGCGGGCGTGGCGTGCTGCGTGGCCATGGCGATGCCGCAGGTGCACATCGTGGCCTATTGCACCGACCTGGGTTTTGGCGCGGCGCGGGGGGCCGAGATGCTGTCGCTGATGCTGGCGTGCGGCATTGTGAGCCGCCTGGTGTCGGGCGTGATCTGCGACCGCATTGGCGGTGTGCGCACGCTGCTGCTGGGGTCGGCGTTGCAGGGGGTGGGGCTGGCGCTGTTTCTGCCGTTTGACGGGCTGGTGCCGCTGTATGTGATCTCGGCGATGTTCGGGCTGTTCCAGGGCGGCATCGTGCCTGCCTACGCGATCATCATCCGCGAGTATTTCGCGCCGCAAGAGGCGGGCGCCCGGGTGGGCGCGGTGATCATGGCCACGCTGGTGGGCATGGCGCTGGGGGGCTGGATGTCGGGTTGGATCTTTGACGTGACGGGCAGCTACCATGCGGCGTTTTTCAACGGCATGGGGTGGAATCTGCTGAACCTGTCGATCATGGGCTGGCTGTACTGGCGGGTGCGGCGCCAGGGTGCCGTGGTAGGGCGGGTGCAACCCAGTGCGGGGTGAGTGCGGCAAGCGCTGGCGGCTTGCTGGCCACGCGGCGCCACCATGCCGCTGAAATTTGGTTCAAATTGGCCTTTAGCGCTCAATGGACAAGCGTTAGAAGCTATTTATTTGTGAGCAATTGAGCGCTACAGCATTCGCTCAACAGGCCCCGGCAGGTGCAACCCGATTTTTGGATCGGCCTGCACCTGCCGGGGCCCCACGGGAACGCAATAGCAGCTGCGGTCCCTGAGCAGGTCGTCGTTGCCTTCGACCCCGTGTTCGGGCAGCTCAGCAAGGCGCTTCTCACCGGGCGCATGCCTTCATCCAGAAGGCATGCGCCCCGCGCTAGTAGCAACTACGTCGCCTTTGCTGTCAGCCTCTCCTCCCTGTTCCCGACCTTGTATGCATTTGTTACTTCAACTTCACTGTAGGGGGTGAGGGGGCACGGCGCAACCTGCGAAAGTTGGTAGGTACGGCTGGTTGCGTGGGGCGTGGATACGGCAAGAAGAAACAGCTAAAAATTGATCCGCCGCTTTGCTGTATTGCGCCAATAGCTCCCGTTTTGATAGCAAATGGCATTTACACGGCGCAAGCCCGCGCGCAATGCGCTGCGCGTTTCTTCGGGGTCTTTGTGCGGATTGGCTACACCACCGCCTGCAGATACCGCTTGGCAAGCTCTTTCTGCGCGGTGGCATCCACCCCCAGCACGTCCACCAGATACGGCTGCAGGCCACCGAACTCGGTGTCTACCTTGTGCAGGGCGGCGTCCAGAAACTCCTCTTGCACACGCCACAGCACGGCCAGCACCTCCTCGGGGGCGTGGCTGCCCATGCCTTCGGGGCGGCGGTAGAGGGTGTTGGTGAGCAGGTAGTCGTGCATGACCACGTCGCGCGGCACGCCCAGGGTGAGCAGGATGAGGGCGGCGGCAAAGCCGGTGCGGTCTTTGCCGGCTGTGCAGTGGAAGACGGTGGGGGCATCGCTGTCCAGCAGCAGGCCAAACAGCTCGGCAAAGCGCGGGGCGTTGTCGTGCACAAAGCCCCGGTAGGTGTCTTGCATCAGCCCCACGGCGTCTTGCGCGGTGAGCTGGCGGCCGGTGCGCTGCAGCTCTAGCGCGCGCTGCACCACGGTGGGCTCGATGGCCAGCGGGTGATAGCTGATGCCGGGCAGCGCGTAGGCATAGGCAGCGCTTTCGGCCTTGCCGCGAAAGTCCACCGCGCGGGCCACGCCCAGTTCGGCCAGCAGGGCCTGGTCCTCGGGGGTCAGGGCCGCCAGGTGGTCAGAGCGAAAGATGCGCCGCCACTTCACGGGCCGCCCGCCCTGGCCGGTGTAGCCGCCCAGGTCCCGAAAGTTGGTGGCGCCTGCGAGGGGGAGAGATCGGGTGGGTGCTTGCTCTTGCTGCATGGTGCGTGGCACAGGTGTGCGGTGGATAGGGATGCTGAAGCAACAAGGATAGTCGGGTGGTGCGGCTGGCGCATGTCGCACGGGTGGCTGGTGCAATGCGTGGAGCGCGACCGTGTGCAGAATCCGGGCATGCAGCGTTTTGTGCCCGTGCCCTCTGATTTGCAGCCCTGGTTGATGGCAGGGGTGGTGGTCGATGCCCCTGCGGAGCTGGTGCAGTCGCAATTTCCGGCCATGGTGTCAAGCATGCTGGTGGTACGGCTGGCGGGGCAGGTGTGTTGCCAAGGAGCGCTGGTGCCGCCAGCGGCCTGGATCAGCGCCAGCACCACGGCCACGGTGTACGAACACGGCGGGCCGGTGCGGGCCGTGGGGCTGGTGCTGCAGCCGGAAGCCGCGACGGCACTGTTTGCCAGCGCGCGCGGGCTGGTGAACACACTGCGGCCGTTGGCGGAACTGGTGGGGCCTGGGTGGACCGAGGTGGAGCACGGCGTGCATGCGGCGCCGGATGATGGCGCGCGGATCGCGGTGCTGTGCCAGTTCGTCCGGCAGCTGGTCGCGCCGCCGTCACCGTGTGAAGCCCGGCGGCAGCAGGCGCTGGCCTTGCTGCATGCGGCCAGCGACGATGCAACAGACGCGGACCAGCGTCTGGGCCTGAGCCAGCGGCAGTTTGAACGGCGCTTTGTGGCGCACTGGGGCATGGCGCCCAAGCAGTTTCAGGTGATTGCGCGGCTGAACAGCACGCTGGGCAACGCCCTCGCCGCGCCCGGCGGCCCGGTGGTGGACCTGGCGGCCGACCAGGGCTATTACGACCAGTCGCACATGGCGCGCGATGTGCGCAGGCTGGCGGGCCACCCGCTGCAGGCCCTGGTGCAAGGCACGCGCAGCCCGCTCACCGCGCACTGGCCCTTGCAGATCGGCGCGCAGGCCCTACCGAATCAGCCAGCCCCACCCTTGGAGCCCACGCGCAAGCGCTGAGCCAGGTACAGCGGCATCACAAACGCGAGGCCAATGCCAAAGCAGGCTGCGATGTAAGCCCAGCGCCATGCGCCCAGGCTGCGGTCTGCCGCCACCCAGGCGGAGAACGCCACGGCGGCCAGGTACACGTCGCAGGTGATGCCGGTGGTCAATGCATTGGCAAAGGCATCGCGCCAGAAAACGTCGGGCATCACGCTGCCACCCGCCAAAAAGTACACGGTGTTGAAGTACCAGGGAACGGCCAGGCCCAGGAGGGCCAGCAGAAGAAAAAAAGCGCGCAGGTGGGTGTGGTTTTGCATCGGTGCATGCGGCCCTCTAAAGAGAAAGAGAGAGGCCTTGGGTAGTGAATCAACGCACCGATTGAATCCGCGCAGCCCCTGGCGGGCTAGGAAAAAACCGACATGTCTCACACGGGGGGCCTGCCGCTGCACGCCATCTTCATGAACTTACTGCGCGCGCGGCAGCGAGGTCACGGCGCCATCCACCGGCAGCTCCTGCGTGCCCTTCGGGCAGGGCTGGTCGGTGTAGGTGGTGCGGCCGTCCTTCACGCACTTGCGCGGCTGCGGGGCCACGGGCTCGGACGCGCCGCCACTCGCAGCCCGGGCTTGTGCGGCGGGCTGCTGCTTGCCGGGCGGCAAGGTGTCGGGGCCGGGGCGGGTGATCTTCTTCCAGGCCTGCTCGGTCCACGGCCCGGCGTGGGGCAGCCACTGGTCGGCCGTCCACCATGCGGCGGCTGCGGCGGCCAGCAGCAGTGCCGCCAGGATGGACCAAAGGGCTCGTTCGCGGGTGCTGCGCATGGGGTGGGCCTGGGGTGTGGTGGGTATGACCACCAAGCTTAAAACATCAGGGCGCCCACCGCCCACGTGGTATCACCGCTGCGTGCCCTTGGCCGCAGGGCGCCCATAGCGCGCCGTGAGCGTGGCCTTGCCCAGGCTGTTGGCGTTGATCATGTAGCCGGCCAGCGCCGCGGTGGCGTCGGCAGGCAAGTCCAGGCGCGGCACCTTGAGGGCATGCACGGTAAAGATGTAGCGGTGCGGCGCATCACCTTCGGGCGGGCAGGCGCCGCCCCAGGCGGCCACGCCGTAGTCGATGCGCACGTGGCTGGCACCTGCGGGCAGTTGCGCACCGCCCACCGCGCCCGCATCCGCGCGCAGCTCGGTGACGCCGGCGGGGATGTTCACCACCGACCAGTGCCACCAGCCCGAGCCCGTGGGTGCGTCGGGGTCGTACACGGTGACGGCAAAACTCTGTGTGCCCGCAGGTGCGCCGCTCCAGCGCAGGGCCGGCGACTGGTTGTCGCCCGCACAGCCAAAGCCCTTGAACTCGAAACGCTGGGGCAAGCTGCCATCAGCCGCAAAGTCGGGGCTGCTGAGCGTGAACGCCTGGGCATGGGCAGCAAATGCCAGGCCGATGGTGGCAAGTGCGGCGATGGAGGTCAATGCGCGACGGGGGCGTGAAAGTGGGTGGCTCATCCAAAAAGCTCCTTGCAGTAGCGGTGTGAAACAAGGACTTGATGGTGCGGTGTGCCACGCCGTCGCATTGGCCCGGCGGCGTCAATGGCTGTGCGCTGTGCGTCAGCCGCAGGAATCAGGGCCTCAGTTGCGAGGGCGGAAAGCCAAAGCGTTCGCGGAAGGCCGCGCTGAAGCGGCTGTGCGACTCGTAGCCGCAGCGCGCTGCGATTTCGGACACCTGCAGCGTGGAGCTTTGCAGCAGCACCAGCGCCGTCTCCAGCCGCACATCGCGCAGGCACTGGCTCACGGTTTCGCCCTCTTGCGCCAGGCGGCGCTGCAGGGTGCTGGCGCTGGTGGCAAAGGCGCTGGCGATGCGCTCCACCGTCCAGTCGGCCTGCGGGCTGGGGCCCACAAGGCGGCGCACGCGCTCGGCCCAGCCCAGCTCGCCGGGTGGGGCGAAGACGATGCCCGCCTCGGCCAGCATCAGCAGCACCTCCAGCGCGCGGTGTTCGCGCAGCGCCTGCGAGCTGGCATCGCTCTCCAGCGCGGCCACGGCGCGCATGTAGCTGTCTTCGAACGCTGTGTCGGCAGCCAGGCCTGCGCAGCCCTGCACCGGTGCCACCGCCGCAAACTGGCCGAACTGCCGGTGGAACTGCGCTACCAGCTCGGGCGCAAAACACAGCAGGCGCGCCACATAGCGGCCTTGCGGCGCCGGGTCGTTGACGACCTCCCACTGCGCGCCGCGTGGCAGCACGAACACCCGCCCGCTGGGGTAGCGGTGCCCACCGCCGGGCGTGACCAGGTGCTTGGTGCCCGAGACCACCCAGCCCACCGAATCCATGCGCACCGTGACGGTGTGGATGCGGTGGTGCACCGTGGTGGCTATCTGCAAAGACAGTGCGGGTTCGCCCATCATTCTTTCCCCCGCGGCTCAGGGTCCATCATCAATCGTTGGGGCTGGAAGGCTGGCTCCACGCGGGTACGGCAGGTTCCATGGAGATGGCCTGTAAGGCAGCACACCCCACGTCAGCGCGTGCGCTCCCGCGATACGCCCACATCGATATCGCCAAACACTGTGACGCCGCCGGCACCCTGCGATGGCTGCGGGCTGGCGGGGTCGCTGGAGCGCGCAGAACCTGGCGTGCTGGTGCAACCGCCCAGCGCACCAGCAACTGCGAGGGCCACCAGCGCGGAGCGCCAGAAGCCCCGCACAGGCGACGCGGCAGATTCATCAGCGTGTTGCGTCATCCTTCGCCACCCAGGTGGTTGCCCAGAATGCCCGCCAGCTCGAACATGCCCGCGCTGTCTTTGCCAAACACCGCACGCAGCTTGTCGTCGGCGACGATGGTGCGCTTGTCCTTGGGGTCTTGCAGGTTGTGGGCCTTGATGTATTCCCACATCTTCTTGACCGCCTCGGGACGGGCCACGGGCTCGGTGCCGATCACGGCGGCCAGGGCGGCGCTGGGGGCCTTGCCTGCGGCGGCCTTGCGCGGTGCCTTGGCGGCAGCGGTCTTGGTGGCCGGGGCTTTCTTGGCAGCGGCAGGTTTGGCGGCTTTTTTGGTCGCAGCGCTTGTCTTTCCTGCCTTGGCTGCTATTGCTTTTGCAGCAGCACCTGGGCGCGGCGGGAACTTGCTGGGCGCAAACTCGAAGTTGACCTTGCCCGCCTCCTTGTCCCACGCCAGGTGGGCCTTGAAGGCGCGGCGGGTGCGCATGCTCACGAACTTGTCGAGCAGGTCGGTCTTGCCGGTCTCCAGCAGCTTGTGCATCTGCTCGCGCTCCACAGGCTGCTGCAGGATGATCTTGCCGCTCTTGAAGGTGCAGCTGGGCGTGGGCTGCGCGGCAGTGGGCACAGCCTTGCTGCACACGTAGTTGCTGCCGTGCTCGTGCACTTCCGATCCGCAGATGGGGCAGGGGCCGAGCGCGGCGTCTTCAAACTCCACCAGCTCGCCCGACTCCTCGCCCTTCTTGTCGTCGCCAAAGTCGAATTCGAGCTTGTAGTTGTGCGCCTCGTCGTCGTACTTGATGACGATCTCGGACGTGAAGGGCCAGCCCGCCTTGGAGCGGAAACCCTCCAGCGGGCCGATCTTCTTGTCGCGCAGGAGCGCGTTGGCCTCGGCCGTCTCGAACGTGCGGCCGGCGGGCGACTTGCCAAAGCTGAAGCCGCAGCCTTCCGCACCGGGCTTGCCCACGCAGGCAAAGCGGCGGTAGTTTTCCTTCACCACGCCGCCACAGTTGGGGCACGGCGATTCGAGCGTGGCGTAGTCGCCGGGGATGGTGTCGCGGTCGTATTCCTTGGCCTTCTTGACCATGCGCTCGGTCATGGTGGCGATGCCGGCCATGAAGTCTTCGCGGCTGAGCAGGCCCTTTTCCATTTGCGAGAGCTTGAACTCCCATTCACCGGTCAGGTCGGCACGGCAGAGCTCTTCGACCTCCAGCCCGCGCAGCAGCGTCATCAGCTGGAAGGCCTTGGCCGTGGGGATGATCTCGCGGCCTTCGCGCAGCATGTACTTTTCGGTCAGCAAACCTTCGATGGTGGCCGCGCGCGTGGCAGGCGTGCCCAGGCCTTTTTCCTGCATGGCTTCGCGCAGCTCTTCGTCGTCGATCTGCTTGCCGGCGCTTTCCATGGCGCCGAGCAGCGTGGCTTCGGAATAACGCGCGGGCGGCTTGGTCTTGAGGCCCTTGGGGTCCACTTGCAGGGTGTTGACGCTTTCGCCAGGCTTCACCGGCACCAGGTTCTGGCCCTTGTCGCCGTCCTTGCCACCTTCCACCTCATCGGCGGCTTCCTTGCCGTAGATGGCCAGCCAGCCTGGCTTGACCAGCACCTTGCCCTCGGTCTTGAAGCTGTGGGGGGCCACGGTAGAAATGCGGGTGGTCACGGTGTATTCCGCGCTCGGGAAAAACACGGCCATGAAGCGGCGCACGACCAGGTCGTACAGCTTCTGCTCGGCTTCACTCAGGCCGCTGGGCGCCTGCAGTGTGGGGATGATGGCAAAGTGATCGCTCACCTTGCTGTTGTCGAAGATGCGCTTGGACGGGCGCACGTAGTTGTTGTTCAGCGCTGTGAGCGCGTGCGGCGCCAGGTGCCGCATGCCGCTGTCGGCCAGCATCTCGAAGGTCTGCTTGGCCACCGGCAGGTAGTCCTCGGGCAGCGCGCGCGAGTCGGTACGTGGGTAGGTCAGGGCCTTGTGGCGCTCGTACAGGCTTTGCGCCAGCGCCAGCGTGGTCTTGGCCGAGAAGCCGAACTTGCCGTTGGCCTCGCGCTGCAGGCTGGTCAGATCGAACAGCAGGGGCGATGCCTGCGTGGTGGGCTTGCTCTCTTCGGTGACCGTGGCCTGCTTGCCGCGCACGGCGTCGGCGATGGCCGTGGCTTCTGCAGCCGACCACACGCGGTCCGCGCGGGCTTCGACGTCTTCGCTTTTCTTCCACTTGGGGTCGAACCACTTGGCGGGGTACTCGCCGGCTTCGGCGCCGAAGGTGGCATGGATTTCCCAGTAGTCGCGGCTGATGAACTTGCGGATCTTTTCTTCGCGTTCCACCACCAGCGACAGGGTGGGCGTCTGCACCCGGCCCACGGTGGTCAGGAAGAACCCGCCATCGCGCGAGTTGAACGCCGTCATGGCGCGGGTGCCGTTGATGCCCACCAGCCAGTCGGCCTCGCTGCGGCTGCGGGCGGCGTGGGCCAGGCCCGCCATCTGCTGCTCGGTGCGCAGTGCGTCAAAGCCGTCGCGGATGGCCTGGGGCGTCATGGACTGCAGCCACAGGCGCTTGACGGGCTTGCCCAGCGGCTTGGCGCCGCCGGCGTACTGCTCGATCAGGCGGAAGATCAGCTCACCCTCGCGGCCCGCGTCACAGGCGTTGATGAGTTGCGTCACGTCCTTGCGCTTGGCCTGCTTGACCACGGCGTTCAGGCGCGTCTTGGTCTTGTCCACAGGCTTGAGGTCAAAGTACGGCGGGATCACGGGCAGGTGGGCAAAGCTCCACTTGCCGCGCTTCACGTCAAACTCTTCGGGCGCCTGGATCTCCACCAGGTGGCCCACGGCGCTGGTGACTACATAGCGGTCGTTCTCGAAGTGTTCTTCGTGTTTCTCGAACTTGCCGGCCACGGGGGTCAGTGCGCGCACGATGTCTTGCGCGACGGAAGGTTTTTCTGCAATTACCAGGGTCTTGGTCATTTTGGGGCTCTCGCCAGTCATTCTGGTTGCCCGGGTTCCGGGCGCTTCTACAATTCGGGTCTCACGCGCATGCACACGCATACACGCGCACGCACACATGTGTGCACTATCAAGTTAACAGAGTTTTTGCCATGCCCCGCTCCGCATCGCCTGCCGCCCCCACCCTTGCACCGGGCCGCCGCATCCAGACCCGGCGCTCGGGCGTCCATGGCAAGGGCGTGTTTGCCGTGCAGGATATTGCGGAAGGCGAAGTCCTTGTGGAGTACACGGGCGAAGTGATTGGCTGGCAGGAAGCGCAGGACCGACACCCCCACGACCCTCAGCAACCCAACCACACGTTTTACTTTCACGTGGATGAAGACCACGTGATCGACGCAAAGTTCGGCGGCAACTCCTCGCGCTGGATCAACCACAGCTGCAACCCCAATTGCTACGCCGACGAACGGGACGGCCGCATTTTCATCACTGCGCTGCGCAATATCCAGGCGGGCGAAGAGTTGAACTACGACTATGGCCTGATCATTGAAGAGCGTTACACGCCCAAGCTCAAGGCCGAATACCCCTGCTGGTGTGGCAGCACCAACTGCCGGGGCACGCTGCTGGCGCCCAAACGCGGCTGGGCACCGCCCGTGCCGTTGCCGCCGTCCAAGCCATCTGCCTCCAAAAGCAGCAAGACGCCCCAAAAGGCCCAGCCACGGGGCCGCACCCAGTGACCACCACCCCGATCCGCTGGCCGGCCGAGGCCATCTGGGAAGCAGTGTCACCGCTGTTACCGGGTTTTACCGTCGAAGTGTTGCCCAGCATCGACTCGACCAACACCGAGCTCATGCGCCGCGCGCGCACCGGCCAGTGCGAGCCCACGCTGCTGGTGGCCGAGCAGCAGACCGCCGGGCGCGGGCGGCTGGGGCGGGTGTGGCAAAGCGATGCCGGTGCGTCGTTGATGATGTCGCTGGGCCTGCCGCTGGCGCCCCAGGACTGGTCCGGCCTGTCGCTGGCCGTGGGGGTGAGCGTGGCCGAAAGCCTGCAGCCTGTGCTGCCTCCGCTCGGCCCAGGCCAGCCAGCGCGCGTGGGCCTCAAGTGGCCCAACGACCTGTGGCTGGGCGGCGCGGCGGGTGACCGCAAGCTGGGCGGCATCCTGGTGGAGACCGCCAGTTTTGTCGCGCCACAAGATGCGCAGGCAGTGCCACAGGGCACCAGCGCCGGCACTGCACGTTATGTGGTGGTGGGCATCGGCATCAACGTGCTGCCACGCAGCGCCGAAGGCATGAGCATGCCCCCCGGTTGCCTGCAGGACGTGGAACCCGGGCTGGACGCCCCCAACGCCTTGCTGCGCATCGTGCCCCCGCTGGTGGCCATGCTGCGCTCGTTCGAAGGCTACGGGTTTGGCCCCATGCAGCCCCGTTTTGCGGCCCGCGACGTGCTGCAAGGCCGCGCCGTGACGCTGAGCGATGGCCACACCGGCACCGCGCACGGCGTGGGCGACGATGGTGCGCTGCTGGTGCACACGGCCGGCGGCATGCAGGCCATCACGAGTTCCGAAATCAGTGTCCGGCCGACTGCGGTGCCTCCGGTGTGACAAAGTTTCCCTTGAAAGGCCACGCTCCATGCTCCGTCTTGCCGTGATCGCACTGCTGCTGGCCAACGCGGGCTACTACGCGTGGTCGCAGGGGCTGCTCAAGGACTGGGGGTTTGCCCCCGAGGAACAGGCCGAGCCGCAGCGAATGAACCACCAGATCCGGCCTGAAACGCTGCAGATCCTGCGGGTGAACCCCAGCAAGACCTCTTCCTCTTCTTCGTTCTCCCCCCCTCCCGGCACGGCCACCGCTTCGGCCGACGGCGCGTCTTCCGCCGCATCCCCCCCTCCCCCTGCCGATACCGCCGAATGCCTGCAGGCGGGCGTGTTTGACGAGCGCCAGGCCGACGCCCTGCGCACAGCCGCCGCCAACCTGCCGCCAGGCAGCTGGCTGCTGGAGCCCACGCCTGTCCCGGGCCGCTGGATGGTCTACATGGGCCGCTTTGAAGACGTGGAAACCCTGGACAGGAAACGCGCCGAGCTGCGTGCCCGCAAGGTGGACCACGACCGTGCGGGCGGAACACTCGAATTCGGCCTCTCGCTGGGCCGCTTTGCCACCAAAGATGCGGCCGAGCGCGAACTGGCCAACCTGGGCAACAAGGGCGTGCGCACAGCCCGCGTGATTCAGGAGCGGCCGGACACGGCCGGCTTCACGCTGCGCCTGCCTGCAGTGACCGACGCACTGCGCCCGCAGTTCGATGCCCTGCGCACCGCCATGGCGGGTAAGACGCTGCGCAACTGCGCGTAGCCGCAGTGCGGCACAGGGCTCAGCAGCCGGATGGCAGCCACCGCGCCCGTCCCCCCTCCTTCCCCCCACTGATTTCTCCATGACCGAAGAAAACCCGCCTGTCCACTGCGATACCCACGGCGAGGCGGTGGCAACCTACGTGTGTGGGCATCTGTGCAGGAATTCTGCACAAAGGTGGTTTTGCGATATGCCGTCGACCGATTGCCGGTACCCGGATGCCTGGTGCGCCAGCTGCCATGCCGAACTCCTGAAAGAAGGCGAGTGGAATGAGCGCAACGAGGCCTGCCTGGACCTCCAGATCATTTGCCACCACTGCTACCAGGCTTCCATGGCTGCCAGCGTCGATGCCCTGGACGGCCCCGTGGAGAAGGCCTGGATCGACACCGTGGCAACCGCCCACCAGGCACTGTACGAAAAGCAGCGGGTGCTGGAGTCGGACTACGGCATCTCTCGCTTCTCGCGGTGGGACTATGACCAGCCCACAGGAACGCTGACCTTCTCCGACAACGGCGTGGCGCGTGTGGTCGCAGACATCGAGTTCATCGGCTCCGTCTCTGAAACCACCCACACCTGGCTGTGGGCCTGGGCCAATTTCCACAACCACGCCAAAGTGATCTCCCGCATTCCGGACGTGTGGGAATTTGGTGAAGACAAAGGTTTTCGGCACCTGACCGTGCCCCTGTGGAAAGGCGACGCCACGGATGGCTGGGAAGTATCGGGCGTGGCCGCCGACGTGCTGGGGGCGCAAGGGGTGTACCGAGCGCCCACGGCCCACGGTTTTCTCTACATGGCACTGATGTCCGTGCAAACGGTGGGCTGACGGGCCTGTCGCAGCCGACGCGGCCGCAAGCCAGGCAGGCAACACGGCCACCCGGTGGTCACACCGCGATGGCCCGCGTCTCCCCGTGCCGCATGAGCCATACGCGCTCCGCCGCAATGCCACGCTGCGCCAGTGCGGCCGCCAGGTCGCGCGGCGGGTGGTCAAACGCCTCCTGCGTCAGCATGAACGTGCCCCAGTGCACGCCCATGGACTGCTTGGCCTCCACATCCAGCATCAACTGCACGGCGTCTTCGGGGTTCACGTGCATGGGCTTCATGAAGTCGCGCGGCAGGTAGGCGCCGATGGGCAGGGCCAGGAAATCGACTGCGCCAAGGCGCTGGCGGATGGCCTTGAAGTCGTCGCTGTAGCCCGTGTCGCCCGGGAACAGAAAACGCCAGGGGCCTGCCGCCTCCGGGCGCGCCCATTCAAGCAGGTAGCCGCCCCACAGCGAGGCATTGGTGTCCCACGGGGTGCGGCGGCTCCAGTGCTGGGCGGGGGTGAAGTGCACCCGCACACCGGGGGCGATGTCGGTGTGTTCCCACCAGTTCAGCTCGGTCACGGGGCCCATGCCGCGTTGGGTGAACCAGTGGCCCAACCCTTGCGGCACCACGAAACGCGGTGACTGGCCTGCGTCCCGCAAGCGGCGCAAGGTGCCGTAGCAGAGGTGGTCGTAGTGGTTGTGCGAGACCAGCACCACATCGATGGGCGGCAGCTGCTCGGGCGCCAGGGGTGCAGGCACGCGGCGCGGCGCGCCAAAGCGGCCCAGTGGTCCGGCAAAGCCGCACAGCGTCGGGTCCATGAGCACGTTCAAGCCGGCCACCTGCAGGAGGATGGACACATGGCCCAGCCAGGTGACCACCGGCGCCTGTTGGCGTTGCGCCAGGCGCGCGTGGTCCACGGGCACGCTCCACTGCTGGGCGAAGGCCGCATAGCCCCCTGTGGGCTCCGAGCGGGGTTTGAAGTCACCGCGCAGCGAGCGCCAGACCATTTCGTACCAGGGGAAATTGCCAATGACGACGCCGGGGTGGGTGTTGGCAAAACGGCGGGGTGGTGGGGACATGGTGGGGCATCAGGCTGGGGGAATGCACATGATGCCGCAGACACCGGCACTCCGCCGCTCAATGGCTCCCGTCAGCTGCCCGCCACCACATCCCGTGCCGCAAAGCGCACGCTGAAACATGCGCCGGGCGGATGGTGGCCGGGACGCGCTTCTTCGAGCGTGACCTCGGCGCCGTGCTTGCGCGCGATCTCCAGCACGATAGGCAGACCCAGGCCGGAGCCGTCGGCCTCGCTGCCCAGCGCCCGGTAGAACGGCTGAAAGACCAGCTCGCGCTCGGCCTCGGGCACGCCGGGGCCGGAGTCTTCGACCTGCAGCAGCAGCACATGGCCAAAGGTGTCGGCCAGCACGCGGGCAGTGACCACGCCGGGCTTGTCGGGCGTGGAGGGCGTGTAGTTGATGGCGTTGTCCACCAGGTTGCGCACCAGTTCCTTGAGCAGAGTGGGGTTGCCGTCGATCAGCACACCGGGCGAGCCGGGCTCGGCACCGTCGTAGCCCAGGTCGATCTTTTTGTCGAGCGCGCGGGGCACCGAGTCGCGCACGACCTCGATGACCAGGCGGGCGAGGTCACACGGCTGGCGCGCAAAACCCACGCCGCTGCCCTCGGCCCGCGCCAGCGCCAGCAGCTGGTTGACGGTGTGGGTGGCGCGGATGCTGGAGCGGCCGATCTGCTGCAGCGAGCGTTTGAGTTCTTCGGTGCTGGTGCCTTCGCGCTGGGCCAGGTCGGCCTGCATGCGCAGGCCCGCCAGCGGTGTCTTGAGCTGGTGGGCGGCGTCGGCCAGAAAGCGCTTTTGCGTGGCCAGCGAATCGTTCAGGCGCGTGAGCAGGTCGTTGACGGACGACACCAGCGGCGCCACTTCCAGCGGCACCGTGCGGTCGTCCAAGGGCGAGAGGTCGTCGGGGTTGCGCGCGCGGATGCGCTGCTCGAGCTGATTGAGCGGCTGGATGCCCCGCGCCAGCGCCAGCCACACCAGCAGCACCGCCAGCGGCAGGATGACGAACTGCGGCAGCATCACGCCCTTGATGATTTCGGTGGCCAGCACGCTGCGCTTTTCGCGCGTCTCGGCCACCTGCACCAGGGCCACGGGCGTGTCGGGCAACGGCAGCCGCACCCAGATGTAGGCCACCCGGATGTCGATGCCACGCATTTCACCGTCGCGCAGGCGCACCTCGCCAGACATGGGCACCTCGTCGGCCGGCGGCTCGGGCAGCTCGCGTTCGCCCGAGAGGAACTCGCCACCCGGGCCCACCACCTGGTAGTAGACGATGTCGGACTCATCGGCCCGCAGGATCTCGCTGGCGGGCTGGGGCAGGTTGAACTGCACCTTGCCGCCTGCCACGCTCACCAGCTGGGCCAGAGCGTGGGCGTTGTATTCGAGCGCGCGGTCGAACGGCTTGTTGGCCAAGCCCTGGGCCACGAGCCAGGTCAGCGCCAGGCTGACGGGCCACAGCAGCAGCAGCGGCGTGAGCATCCAGTCGAGGATTTCGCCAAACAGGGAGCGCTGCTCTCGCTGGAAGATTTTCAAGGTTTTAAGCCTTTTTGGCCTCTAGCGCTTATCCAGTAAGCGTTAGTAGCTAACATTTTTATATCATCGGTCCACATGGTGCACTGGCTCGCAGCGGACAAAACTGGCGCCGCTCCAAGCCAGTGCACCCGTGGAACTGGCTCCGCCAGGCCACCGGGTGCGTCCCCCTTGGGGGAAGGCGCGAAGCGACTCAGGGGGGCCTCCTAGCTCGCAATCTTTTCAAGGCAGTAGCCCAGGCCGCGCACCGTGGCGATGCGGATGGGCCCGCCCTCGATCTTCTTGCGCAGGCGGTGGATGTAGACCTCGATGGCGTTGTTGCTGACCTCTTCGCCCCACTCGCACAGGCGCTCCACCAGCTGTTCCTTGCTCACCAGGCGGCCGGCGCGCTGCAGCAGCACTTCGAGCAAACCCAGCTCGCGCGCCGACAGCTCGATCATCTTGCCGTCGATGGTGGCCACGCGGCCGGCCTGGTCGTACACCAGCGGACCGTGTTTGATGGCGCTGCTGGTGCCGCCCATGCCCCGGCGCGTGAGGGCCCGCACGCGCGCCTCCAGCTCTTGCAGCGAAAAAGGCTTGGCCATGTAGTCGTCGGCCCCGAAGTCCAGGCCCTTCACACGTTCTTCCACGCTGTCGGCGGCAGTGAGGATGAGCACGGGCAGGGCCGAGCCCCGGCCACGCAGCTTTTTCAGCACCTCCAGCCCGTGCATCTTGGGCAGGCCCAGATCCAGGATGAGCAGGTCGAACTCGTTGTTGGTCATGAGGGCCGCATCGGCCTCGGTGCCGCTGGCCACATGGTCCACCACGGCGCCCGAGGCGCGCAGGGTGCGCAGCAGTCCATCGGCCAGCACCTGGTCGTCTTCGGCAATGAGGATGCGCATGCGGGTGTCTCCTTGGGCGGTACGCCCCAGGGGGGCGGGCCTGTTGTCTGGCTATGCGACGATTTTAGGCGCGTGCTACCCGGTCTGGTCTTTGGTTTCGCGCAAGCTGGGGCAGAGACAATCGCCGCCATGCACATCCTGCTCATCGAAGACGATCTGGACCTGGGACAAGCGCTGCTGCAGGCCCTGCAGCTGGACGGGTTCACCGTGCAATGGCTGCGCAGCGCGGCCGCCACGCCGCCCGTGCCCGACGCCAACGAGATCGCCGCCGTGCTGCTGGACCTGACCCTGCCCGACGGCCAGGGCATGGCACTGCTGCGCCGCTGGCGGCGCGCGGGCATTGCGGTGCCCGTGATCGTCATCACCGCCCGCACGGCGCTGCAGGACCGGCTGGACGGCCTGGACGGCGGCGCGGACGACTATGTCCTCAAGCCCTTTCACGTGCCCGAGCTGCTGTCGCGCCTGCATGCGGTGCTGCGGCGCAGCGCCCGCCAGGCCTGCGAGGAATGGACGCTGGGCACACTGCGGATTGCGCCCCGGCGGCATGAGGCCTGGCAGGGCGACGCCCCGCTGGCCCTGTCGCCGCGTGAGTTCCGCCTGTTGGTAGAGCTGGCCCGCGAGCCCGGAACCGTGGTCGCCAAGAACGTGCTTGCCCAGCGGCTCGAACCGCTGGGCGACGCGCTGGACGCCGCCACGCTGGAGGTGCATGTCTCCAACCTGCGCAAGAAGATCGGTGCCCAACGTGTGGTCACGGTGCGCGGCGTGGGCTACCGGCTGCAGCCATGAGGTGGCTTGCCCGGGCACACGGCGCTGGGAACGGCTGGTGGGGCCCCAGCCTCATGCGGCGCACCCTGCTGGCGCTGCTTGCAGCCATGGGGCTGGTGTGGCTGGTCCTGCTGGCGCAGATGGCCTACACCCACTACGAAACCATGGGCACCAACCCGGGCGTGCGCCAGCTGGCGCAGGGGCTGGCGCGGCCACTGGCCTCCATGCCCGACCCGGTGGAAGCCCGCGCGCTGGTGCGTGGCATGGCGCAAACCTTCAACGCCATGCGCCTGGATGTGGAGCTGTTGCAGGGTGAAAAGGTCCTGCTGCAGTTGCAGGACACACGCGGGCAGCTGTTTCACAGCAGCGCCGCCGACCTTCCCGCCGTGGCCCTTGCCGGCCCGTCCGGCCACGCCAAGATGGTGATTGCGGGGCGCCCGCACTGGGCTGCGTGGGAAACCTCGGGCGCGTGGCGCGTGCTGGTGGCCGAGCCCCTGTTGTCCGACGCGCGGCTGCTCAGCTTCATGGGCGAGGACCTCGCGGCTTCGGTGCTGCTGGCGCTGCCCCTGGTGGGCCTGCCGCTGTGGCTGGCCGTGCGCACGGGCCTGCGCCCCCTGGCGCGGCTTGGCGCCCAGATCGCGGCGCGCTCTGCCCACGACCTGCGTCCCCTGCAGGACCTGCCGCCCGAACGCGAACTGCGCGGGCTGGCCCAGGCATTCGACCATTTGCTCACCCGCCTGCGCGCCCATCTGGCGCGCGAGAAGGCGCTGGTGCACGACGCGGCCCACGAGCTGCGCACGCCCATGGCGGTCATCGCCACCCAGGCCCACGTACTCCTCCAGGCCCCTGAAGGCCCAGCGCGGGCGCGGGCGTCCGAGGCGCTGATGCACGCCGTTGAGCGCGCAGCGCACCTGAGCGAGCAGTTGCTCACCCTGGCCGCACTGGAGGAAGCCCCCACCCCCAACGCCGAGCGGCAGGACCTGATGGCCTTGTTGCAGGACTGCCTGGCCCAGCGCATGCGCTGGGCGGATGAGATGGGCGTGGAGCTGTCGCTCGAAGGGCCCGATACCTGGGTGCTGGTCTTCGACCGCCAGCTGCTGTGGTCGGCGCTGGGCAATGTGCTGGACAACGCCCTCAAGCATGGCTGCGGGCCGGGGGCCGGACGCGCGGTGCAGTTGCGCGTGGGCGAGGAGGCAGACGATGTGGTGGTCTGGATTGCCGATGACGGCCCAGGCATCGAGGCCGGCGAGCAGGCACGGGTCTTCGAGCGGTTCTGGCGTTCGCCGCGCGCGCGCAGCAGCGGCTCCGGCCTGGGGCTCACCATCGCGCAGCAGGCCATGGGGCACCTCGGCGGGCGGGTGAGCGTGGGCGGGGGCCTGCAGGGCCGGGGCGTGGGCTTCACGCTGCGCTGGCCTGCCCGGGCATCGGGATAGGCCTTTGGGTAGGCCCAAGGTTCGCATTCCAACAATCCGGCATCTTTTCTTTGCGAGATGCCATGAACTTCCTGAACTCCATTGCGGCGCGCGGCGCCATCCTCTCTCGGCGCCGCTGGCTGGCCGCTGCGGGCCTGGGCACCCTGGTGACCGCCTGTGGCGGCGGCAGCAGCGACGATGGCGCCGACGCCTTGATGGAGCGCCTGCAGTCCCAAGCCCGCAAGCTGGTGTCCCAAGGCGTTGTGGGTGCGGCCACGGGCTGGGCGGATTCCACGCGCGCCCGTGGGGCGGTGGCCGGGCTGCGCCGGTTGGGCGGCACCGCTGCGCTGGAACGCGGCGATGTCATGGCGATTGGCTCCAACACCAAGGCCATGACCGCGTGTGTGGCGGCCAGCGTGGTGGACCAGGGCCTGCTGCGCTGGGACAGCACCCTGGCGCAGACCCTGCCCGGCCTGGCCCGCGAGGCCCTGCCCGCGTACCAGGGCGTCACGCTGCGGCAGCTGCTGGACCACCGCGCGGGCGTGATGGCATTCAACAAACCGGAGGATGTGGCGATATTCCTCGGCGAAGTGGGCACCGACGTGCTCACCCGACTGCAAGAGCCCGCCGAAGTGGAGGACTTCTTCCTGCAGTGGCTGCTGCGCCAGGCCCCTGTCCGGGGCACGGGGGCCGACCCGGATTTTGCGTACTCCAACGCTGGCTACGCGCTGGCGGCCCGTATGCTGCGCGCCGCTACGGGCCAGGACTGGGAAGACCTGCTGCGCCAACGTGTGGCCCAGCCGCTGGGCATCTCCCTGTTCGTTGGCGAGCCTTTGCGAAAGGGCAGCGACCAGCCCGCAGGCCATGCCCTGGAAGGCGGGCAATTGCAGCCCCAAGGCCTGCCCGGGGCGCCCGAGCGGGTATGGCTGGAAATCCTGAGCCCTGCCGGCGCCGTGAGCCTGGCCGCGCGGGACGACGCCCTGTGGCTGCAGTGGCACCTGCACGCCCTGCGGGGCGATGCCACGCCCCTGCCCCGCAGCTACGTGCAGGGGCTGCAAGACCTGGCACGCGCTCCCGCCAACCGCTATGCGCTGGGATGGATCTCGCACGCCATGCAAGGCGCAGGCTGGCTGTTGCACACGGGCGAAACCGGCGGGTTTCAGGCGTTGTCGCTCGTGGCCATGGACGGTTCGCGCGCCGCCTTTGCGCACAGCAATATCGCCACCGAGGACAGCATCGCGCTGCTGTACGAGAGCGTTTCGGCGCTGCTGGCCTGAGAAGCGGTTCTGAAAGCGGTGCGCGCCCGTCAGCGCGGATCGTGCGCGAGCAGCCTGCGCACCAGCACCTGCAGATCTGCCTGCAGCCGCGCCATGCCCTCGGGCATCTGCGCCAGCGTGCGCTCGTCCATATAGAGCTTGCGGTTGATCTCAACCTGGATGCTGTAGCGGTGCTCTGCGGGGTTGCCGTAGCGGCGCACCAGCTCCACGCCTTTGTAGGGGTGGTTGTATTCCACGCTGTAGCCACAGCCGCGCAGATGCTCACAGATCAGAGCGGACAGCGCCGGGCTGGCCGTGGTGCCGTCGCGGTCGCCCACCACGAAGTCGGCGTGCTCCAGGCCCGGAAAGTCGGTGGCAAACCGCCCCGCCACGGCGGGCATCGAGTGGCAGTTGAGGTGAATGCTGTAGCCGTGGCGCGCGTGGGCGGCATCGATGGCCTGGGCCACCGCCGCGTGGTACGGGCGCCAGCACTGGTCGATGCGCGCGCGCACCTCGGCCACGGTGAGCTGGCGGTTGTAGATGGGCTCGCCTTCGTCGGTGAACTTCCAGATCAGGCCTTTGCCCAGGCGCACCTTGCTGAGCACCTGGGGGTCGGTGGAGATGGGGTCGGTCCACTCGCCATCGAGCAAGCTGGTGTCGAGCTCGGTGGTGTCGCGGTTGGCATCCAGATAGATGCGCGGGAAATGGGCCTCGACCCAGGCGGCACCCAGCGCAGGGGCAAAGGCGTAGATTTTTTCGACATGGGTGTCTTCGGCACGGCGCAGCGTGGGCAGGTCGCAGGCCGAGCCGAAGTCGGCGGGGTACTGCGTGCCGCTGTGGGGCGAGTCGAGCACCAGCGGGGTGTTGCCGGGCATGGCCGTCACCCTGCGGGAAGCGGGGGGGTGGGTGGCCTGTCCGGGTGACCCAGTGGCGCCCGGCTGGGCGTGCTGGAAGCGGTGGTGGATCAGTTTCAAGGCTGAATGCATAGGCAGAGTGTGCGCAAAGTGGGGCGGCTGGCCTGGCCGTCCAGACCGGGTGAAGACCATGGTTATATCCCTGCAAGGGTCTTCCCCGGCTATGGCCGCCGGGCCGGCAGGCCCGGTGTGGGTTCAATCCAGCGCCACCTTGGCGTAGGTGGCAATACCCTTCATTTTGTCGATCTCATGGGCAATCTGTGCGGTGAATTCCTTGGAGGTCGTGCCCGAGGGATACAACCCCTGCCCCGCCAGGCGCTCGCGCACGGCAGGCTCCTTGAGGGCCTGTGCCACGGCCTGCTGGATGCGGTCTATCGCCGCCGGGGGCGTCCCTGCCGGGGCCACCAGACCGAACCAGGAGGGCTCGTTGGCCTGTTTGTAGCCCAGCGCGGCATAGGTGGGCACATCGGGCAGTACATCCAGCCGTACTGGCCAGGAAACGGCCAACGCCTTGAGTTTTCCAGCCTTGATGTAGGGCAGCGAGGAGGCCACCTGGTCAAAGTACACCCCCACCTGACCAGCCAGCACATCGTTGATGGCCGGGCCTGCACCCCGGTAGGGGATATGAACCATGGCGGTGCCTGCGCTGCGCTTGAACAGCTCGCCCCACATGTGGCCGATGGTGCCGTTGCCCGGGGTGGCGTAGGACACCTTGCCGGGGTTGGCCTTGAGGTGCCTCACCAGATCCGCAAGGTCCTTGACGGGCAGGACGGCCGGGTTGACCACCACCACTCCGGGCGCCTTCACTATCTCGGTCACGCCCACAAAGTCCTTGGTGGGGTCATAAGGCAGCTTGCTGTAGACGGCGGGGTTCACGCCATGGGTGGACAGCGTGGCCACGCCCAACGTCAAGCCGTCCGCAGGGGCCCGGGCCACTTCGGCCATGCCGATGGAGCCACCCGCGCCGCCACGGTTTTCCAGCACCACGGGCTGCTTGAGGATGCGGGCCAGCGGCTCCTGCAGGCTGCGGGCCGTGATGTCGGTCGCGCCGCCTGGGGGGAAGGGCACGATGATGCGCAGAGGCTTGCCCTCTTGCGCCAGTGACATTCCAGGAACGAAAGATACAGAGGCCAGCGCAGAGAGCATGTGACGGCGTTTCATGGGTTTTTCTCCTATGGGGTGCTTTAAGGTTAAGTGAGGCACAGACAATTTCCAAGCAATGGATACGCCTGATAACATTCCAAAATGGAATGATCCAACCCTGCAACCATGTCCTCTCTTCGTCGGCTTTCGCCCCCTTTGCACCTGTTGCGCGCGTTTTCCATGGTCACGCGGTTTGGCAGCGTCTCCCGCGCGGCCGAGGCCTTGCACCTGACGCAAAGCGCGGTGAGCAAACAGGTCAAGGAGCTGGAGGGGTGGGTGGGCGTGGCGCTGTTTGAGCGCAGCCGCAAGCGCCTGGCGCTGACACCGGCGGGCGAACGCTACGAAAAGGCCGTGCGCGCGGTACTGGCGCAGCTGGAGGCGGCGACCCTGGAGCTGATCACCAGCGACGACGGTGGTGGCGCACTGCACCTGTCCAGCCTGCCCACGTTTGCAGCCAAGTGGCTGATCCCGCGCCTGCCGCAGTTCCAGCAGCAGCACCCGCAGGTCACATTGCACTTTGTGCCCTACGTGCACAGCTACGACTTCGAGCGGCCCGAGCTGGACTGCTCCATCCTGTTCGGCGAAGGCCACTGGCCCGGCGCGCACGCGCACTACATCACCGGCAACGAGGTGGCGTTGATCGCCCCGCGCACCCGCGTGGCCGACTGGGCCGTCCACACGCCGGGCGACGTGGCGCACCACACGCTGATGCGCCACGTGACAGTGCCCGAGGCCTGGCTGCGCTGGAGCGAGACACACGGGGTGCCCGGCCTTATCGATCCCCTGGCGGGCCCGCAGTTCGACCAGTTCCAGACCATGATCCGCGCGGTCATGGCTGGAATGGGCCTGGCACTGGTGCCGCGCTGCCTGGTGCAGGACGAGATCACCGCCGGGCTGGTGCGCGAGCCCCTGGCCGACGCGCCGCTGCGCGGTGGCTACCGGAGCGACATGGGCTACTGGTTTTGTTATCCCGAAGGCCGCACCCAACTGCATGCGTTGCAGTGTTTTCAACAATGGCTGTTGGCCTGCGCTTCGCCCGCCGGCGAAACACCACAACCCCTGCCCGCATCGGACATGGGAGCGAATACGTTCGCCACCGTCTGACTCCGGCTCAAAAAACCCCCTCGTCAATGTTTGTTGACGCCCGGTCATTCGTCAACTACAGTTGACGAATGCAGCCCCCACCCGCACTCCCCCCGCCCGACAACCCCGAGGCCGCGCTGGCTGCCGTAGTCGCCCTGCGCCTGATGGCCGACCGGCTGGAAACCGCTGCCGTGGCCGCGGCGCTGGAGCAGGGGTGGTCGTGGACGCAGATCGCCCAAGCCCTGGGCGTGAGCAAGCAGGCAGCGCACAAGCGCCTGTCACCCCACATGCCCCAGGCCCCACAGACGTTCCGTTCTTGAGAAGGAGTTCTCGCCATGTTTCGCCAATTGCAACACCGCTTCCAGAGCATGCGCACGCTGAGCTGCCTGTGCACCAGCGCCGAGGCCCATGCCCGCGCAAGCGGCCAGGCCGCACCGGGGGCCGAGCATTTTCTGCTGGCCGCCATCGATCTTCCCGAGGGGTCGGCCCGGCGTGCGCTGGAGAGCGTGGGGGCCGACCCCGCCGCCGTGCGGGATGCGATCGAGCAGCAGTACCGCGATGCGCTCCAGGACATGGGACTGAATGCGCCCCTGCCGCAGGCACAGGCCCTCGCGCCACCGGTTCCAGGCCTCTACCGGGCCCAGCCCTCGGGCCAGGAGGTCATGCAGACGCTCGCGCGCTCCCGCAAGGACCAGGGCGGCCCCCTTCTGGGGGCCCACGTAGTGGCAGTGGTGGCCACCATGCCGCAAGGCGTGGCGGCGCGCACACTGCGTGCCATGGGCATCGATGCAGGCCAGCTGGCGGCTGCAGCGCAGGCCCAGGTGCCATTGGCAACGGGCGCAGCCGCCTGACCCAGGTTCAGCGCATCAACGTACCGACCCCATCGCCGCCCGCATAGGCCTCCAGTCCAATGGCCACCACGGTGGCCACGTCGTGACCTACTTCGGTCCGGAACTCGGCTTCTGCCTGTGCCACCGCATCCCGGAACGCCTGCAGCCACGCCAGGCCCGTGGTCGTGAAACACACGCGGCGCGCACGTGCGTCCAGCGGGTCGGCCTCGCGCGTGACCAGGCCCCAGGCCTCGCACTGGTCCACCAGGTTGGCCATGGCCTGCTTGGTCATGCCCGCACGCTGGGCCAGGTCGGTCAGCCGGTCGCCCTGCAGCGCCAGGTGGCGCGTGATGTGCACATGGGCTGCGCTCACCTGGTCGCGCGCCGCCAGATTGGACAGCGCCAGCGGCACTTCCACGTTGTGCGCCATGAGCTGCAGCACGCGGGCGTCGAAACGGCGCATGGCGTGGCCGAACAGGCGGCCCAGGTGGGTCTGGCGCCAGCCGTCTTCGGCAGGGGATGGAAGGGACAAATCAGGCATCGCTGAATTGTCAGGCAAACTGACCAAATTATCCTTGAATGCCTTCCGATAGCTCGCATAAACTACTGTTCAAGCATCCAGCCTGTGATTAATTGCAGAGCAATGCAAACATCCAACCTGTTGTTTTTCAAGGAGTTTTCTCATGGACGTCGCAGTCAAAGGCACCAACCCCGCATTGCCCGTGAACACCGAAAAGGCCAAGGCCCTGGCCGCCGCGCTCGCCCAGATCGAGAAACAATTCGGTAAGGGCACGATCATGCGCCTGGGTGAAGGCGAGGTGATTGAGGACATCCAGGTGGTCTCCACCGGCTCGCTGGGCCTGGACATTGCCCTGGGTGTAGGTGGCCTGCCCCGTGGCCGGGTGGTCGAGATCTACGGCCCGGAATCCTCGGGCAAGACCACGCTCACGCTGCAGGTGATTGCCGAGATGCAAAAACAGGGCGGCACCTGCGCGTTCGTGGATGCGGAACATGCCTTGGATGTGCAATACGCCCAGAAGCTCGGGGTGCAGCTGTCCGACCTGCTGATCAGCCAGCCCGATACCGGCGAGCAGGCGCTGGAGATCGTGGACAGCCTGGTGCGCTCGGGCGCCGTGGACCTGATCGTCATCGACTCGGTCGCAGCCCTCACGCCCAAGGCCGAAATCGAAGGCGAAATGGGCGATGCCCTGCCCGGCCTGCAGGCCCGCCTGATGAGCCAGGCGCTGCGCAAGCTGACCGCCACCATCAAGAAGACCAACTGCATGGTCATCTTCATCAACCAGATCCGCATGAAGATCGGCGTGATGTTCGGCTCGCCTGAAACCACCACCGGCGGCAACGCGCTCAAGTTCTACGCCTCCGTGCGCCTGGACATCCGCCGCACCGGCACCATCAAGAAGGGCGACGAAGCCATCGGCAACGAAACCAAGGTCAAGGTGGTCAAGAACAAGGTGTCGCCCCCGTTCAAGACGGCCGAGTTCGACATCCTGTTCGGTGAGGGCATCAGCCGCGAGGGCGAGATCATCGACATGGGCGTGACCGCCAAGATCGTCGAGAAGTCGGGCGCCTGGTATGCCTACAACGGAGAGAAGATTGGCCAGGGCCGCGACAACGCGCGCGAGTTCCTGCGCGAGAACCCCGACCTGGCCCGTGAAATCGAGAACAAGGTGCGCGAAGGACTTGGCATTGCGCTGCTGCCCGACGCACTGCAAGCCCCTGCCGCCGCCGCGAGCGAGTGAACTCCGAAACTTCAAACAAAATAGGCCTCCAGCGCTTGATTGACAAGCGCTGACAGCTATCAAATTTGAAGCGCAGAGATTCATGGGATTCACCACGCTCTCGCTCAAGGGCCGGGCCCTGCGCCTTCTGAGCCAGCGGGAACATTCCCGCAGCGAGCTGGCCACCAAGCTGGCGCCCCACGCGGAGAGCCCCGAGGAGCTGGCCGCCCTGCTGGACCTGCTGGTGGAGCAGGACTGGCTGAGCGACCAGCGCGCGGCCCAATCCCTGGTGCATCGCCGGGGCCCCCGCCTGGGTGCCGCCCGCCTGGTCCGGGAACTGCGCACCCGGGGCGTGGCCGATGAGCTGGCGCGCGAGGCCACGGCTCCGCTGCTGGCCACCGAGGTGCAGCGCGCGCGCGAGGTATGGCAGCGCAAGTTTGGCCAGGTGCCTCTGGACATGAAAGAACGCTCGCGCCAGGTCCGCTTCCTGATGGCACGCGGCTTCACCCTGTATGCCATCCAGAAAGCCATTGGGGGCGACACGGAGGACGAAGACCCTGGCGCTGCCTGACCCAGGCCGGCAGCCAACGTGTCCGCTGACCAGGCCCGGTCAGCGCTGCATTGGCAACTCTGCGGCGGTACCGCTGGCTGATGGTGCCGCAAGCACCTCGGGCGGCAAGGGTGCCCACCGGGCATCCAGGCCATTGGGATTCACCACATACACGATGGCCTGGCCCGAGCCCCGGTCGCTCAGGATGCCCGTGATCCACGGGGCGTGTGCGGACACGCTGCCCGGCACAGGGTGCACGCTGTCCTGCGACACCACCCCCACCAGGCGCTCCACCAACAGCACCACCGGGCGGCCCTGGCTCGTCACCACCACTGCCACGGCCCGCCGAGGGTCGGCCAACGCAGACAGGCCCGCAATGCGGCAGGCGTCATAGGCTGGTGCCATGCGGGTCCCGCCTTCGTGGGCAATCTCCAGCATGCCAGCCAACTGCGCCGGACCAGGCACCTGCACCAGGCGCGCGGCCGACATGGCCTGCTGCACATGGGCGCTGTCAATGGCCAACAACAAGGCGCCACAGGCCACCACGCCATAGCGGCGCACGTTGCCACCGGCCCCGTTCACGGATGACTGCGGCAGGGCCAGCGCACTGCTGCTGGCCACGGCGGGCTGCACGGGCATCAGCAATACGGAATACACGGGTTCCCGGTACCCGTCGTCGCGCTTGAATTCCCGGTATCCGGTGCTGGCCGCAACACCCGCCAGATAGTCCTGCCCTTGCCAGCGCACGCGCTGCGCGGTGGCGGGCATGGCGGACGCCGTGGCCACAGAGGGAGTTTTTCCGGCGGGCCCGGGCTGCCGCCCTGCAGCGCCTGTCGGCACCGCAGCCCGCGCGATATCGGCTACAAAAGGCAGCACAGGTGGCGCGCCGCCCTGGGCGGCATCCGGGCCATCCTCGTCGGCGCTGGCCAGCACGCGCCCCTGCGCATCAGTGAAGAAGCCGCGCATGGCCTGTCCCTGCGGCAACGCATCGCGCAGCATGGCTTTCAGCTCGGTGGCGCAGTTGAAGGCCAGGGCAATGCCACCCACCACCGGGCCACCCGGCGCGGTGCGCAGCGCAGCGCAGTACACATAGGCGGGCAAGCCGTCGGCCAGCGCCTGGGGCAGCATGGGCGACACGGCATAAGCCTGCGCACCCTGCAAGGCCAGGGTGCGCCGCACCAGGTCGGCATCCAGCTGCAGGTCGGCGGGCAGCGTGTTGGCATCGCAAGACACAGCCACCACACGCCCCTGGCGGTCAAACAGCGCCACGCGCCGGTACACCGTATAGAGGCTGTTGAGGTGCGCGAGGATCTGCGCCGCGCGCTGTGCTGCAGCTGCCGATTGCTCCGGCGCGCCCCGGGCCTGTATGTCTGTCAGCGCATGGGCCAGCTCTTCAGACAGGGCCCACCAGCGGCAGTCGTTGGCGCGTTCGTAGAGATTGCGGTCCATGATGCGGACCGCCAGGCCGGCATGGACCTTCATCTCGGCGCGGCGCCCTGCCAGCAACAGCCCGCGCAGTTCCTGGATGGCACCGTCGAAGACGGCAATGGTGTCCTTGCCCGTGCGCCCGATCTGGTCAAACACGGCATGGATCGACGAACCTGCGCTCACCGCCGATTCGGCCACCTTGCCATTCCAGATCACGCGGGTCAGCCCCTCCTCGATGGCGCGGGCGCGTTCCACAATGGCGCGCAGCATGGGATCGTCCACTTCCATGCCTGCCGTCTCCACCGGTGCCTGCGCGCCACCGGCCCCAGCGCCAATGTGCTGGGCAGCACCCGCTGCAGAGTCCGGCGTAGCTTGCTCGCCCTTGAACGCCGCATCCAGTCGCACCAGCGCCACCGCCCGCCAAGGCAGGCCTTGGTAGCCCTGGTAGCCCCGGGTGGTGCGGGCCTGCGCCAGATAGTCATGGCCACGGTGCGTGCAGGGGCGGGCATCGAGTGACTGCAGAGAGCCGGTGGCCAGGAACTCGCCCACCGAGAATTCAGCCGGCTTGCTGGACGCAATGACACGGTCACTGCCATCCACCAGCAACAACGCCACGCGGTCCTCGGGGTCGCGCAGGTCGGCAAAGATCGACTCCAGCTCGGAATGGAGCCCGAAGCGCAGCACCACGGCACCACAGGCGCGCCCCTGGGCCGACGCGACCCGGTGCACGTACAGCAACAGATCGCCTTCGCCGGGATACCAAGCCGAGGCACCATAGTGCTCGCCATAGCCGGGACGGTCCATCGCGCCGCGCCACCAGGCGGGCTCCTGCGCAACCAGGGCCTCGCTCACCTGCCGGTCCTCCAGGCCTAGCAACGGATGGGCGTAGGCATCCAGCAGCAGGATGTCGTCGTAGACGGTGTATTTGGCGCGGTACTCTTGCAGCCGGCGGCGCAGCAGCGTGGCGGTATCAGGGTCGCCGTTGTCTCCCGCCGCCTCCACAAAGGCCACCAGCGGTCCATCGGTAGCGATGAAGCCCACATCGGCCGTGCGCTCGAAAAGATTGCGCACCAGGATGTCGATGGCCACCTGGGCCCGCGAGGCCAGGTCGCCCAGGCGATTGCTCAGGTGGGTGGTGGCAATGTGCTCCACCATTTCCTGCGCGAGCGTGGCAAACGCCGTGCGCGTCTGGTCCAGGGTATGCAGGAAGCCCGCAGCCTCGCCAGGGCACACGATGCGCGCAGTGGTGTCGATGACCTCCCAGCGAAGGTCCAGGCGCTGCAACGCAGCTTCGAGCTTTTGCAGCGACCGCATTTGCGGCGCCACGATGTCGTAAGACAGTGGAAAACCCATCAGCCCCCCCAAAAAACTCACGGCGTGCGCCAGCGGGCCTGGCACGGTCAGCGGTCTGGAATCAGCTTAAACGATTCCGATGGAGGCGCCCAAAGAAAAAGCGCGCCAGATCTGGCGCGCTTGAGAATCTACCGGGAAAGCAGGAGGATCGGAAACCCGCCGCGGTTCAAAGGCCCAGCATGAGCTGCAGGTTCTGCACGGCGGCTCCGCTGGCTCCTTTGCCCAGGTTGTCCAGGCGCGCAATCAGCACGGCGTGGCGGTGTTCTTCGTTGGCAAACACGCGCAGCTCCAGCTTGTTGGTGTCGTTGAGCGCCGTGGCATCGAGCTTGCCGTCGGCCGTGGCGGGCAGCACGCTGACCCATTGCTCGGGAGTGTTGCTCTTGGCATAGTGCGAGGCCAGTGCATCATGCAGGTCAGCCGCCTTGGGGGCGCCAGGCAGCAGATCCAGATGCAGGGGCAGCTGCACCAGCATACCCTGCCGGAAGTTGCCCACCGAAGGCACGAAAATCGGGCGCCGCGTGATGCCGGTGTAGCGCATGATTTCGGGCAGGTGCTTGTGCTGCAGGGTCAGAGCGTAGGCCTCAAACAGTGGCGCAGTGCCAGCTTCGTAGGCTTCGATCATGGTGCGGCCTCCACCGGAGTAGCCGCTGACCGAAGGCAGTGCCAGAGGGAAGTCCTTGGGCACCAAGCCTGCATCCACCAGGGGGCGCAGCAGCGCAATGGCGCCTGTGGCGTAACAGCCGGGGTTGGCCACACGGTCCGCCTGGGCCACGGCTTCGCGCTGGCCCGGGGCCAGCTCGGGAAAACCAAACACCCAGCCCGGTGCCGTGCGGTGGGCCGTGCTGGCATCAATCACCTTGACCTTGCGGCCCGTGCTCTGGGCAATCTCATCCACCATGGCCACGGTGTCGCGCGCGGCGTCGTCGTGCAGGCACAGGATCACCAGATCGACCCCGGCGATCAGATCGCGTTTGGCTGCGGGGTCCTTGCGCAACTCGGGCGCGATACTGACCAACTCGATCTGCGGCATGGCCTGCAGACGCTCGCGGATCTGCAGGCCCGTGGTACCGGCTTCGCCATCGATAAAGACTTTGGACATGGGGGTGCTCCTGCAAAAAAGGGCGGCAGCGTCTGCCAAAACGATCCACAAAAGAGACAAAAACCAGCCACCCGGCGGGGACAGGGGGCCGTCAGCTACGCACAAGAATGGTGCATTGCAACATGATACAGTTGCTGGTTGCCATGTTCCCAGCCCGCGGCCAGACATTTTGTTGTTCATGGTAAACGGGTAACCACCATCCTTCCCTGAGAGAGACCTCATGAAGATTCACGAATACCAAGGCAAGGAAATCTTGCGCAATTTTGGTGTGCCCGTTCCGCGCGGCATTCCCGCATTCACGGTGCAAGAAGCCGTCGAAGCAGCCCAGAAGCTCGGCGGCCCTGTGTGGGTCGTGAAGGCCCAGATCCACGCCGGTGGCCGTGGCAAGGGCGGCGGCGTGAAGGTTGCCAAGACCATTGAAGACGTCAAGCGCATCTCGGGCGAAATCCTGGGCATGCAACTCAAGACGCACCAGACCGGCCCCGAAGGCCAGAAGGTCCGCCGCCTGTACATCGAAGACGGCGCCGACATCAAGAACGAACTGTATGTATCCCTGGTCACCGACCGCGGCACGCAGAAGGTCGCCCTGATCGCGTCGAGCGAAGGCGGCATGGACATCGAGGAAGTGGCCCACTCCACCCCCGAGAAGATCATCACCGAGATGATCGACCCCATCGTCGGCATCACCACCGAGCAAAGCAAGAAGGTCGCAGCCGCCATCGGCCTGACCGGTGCCTCCATCGACCAGGCCGTAGACATCTTCGCCAAGATCTACAAGTGCTACATGGAAACCGACGCGTCGCTGGTGGAAATCAACCCGCTGAACTGCGACTCCAAGGGCAACCTGATGGCCCTGGACGCGAAGTTCAACTTCGACGCCAACGCGCTGTTCCGCCACCCTGAAATCGTGGCCTTCCGCGATCTGGACGAAGAAGATCCGGCTGAAGTGGAAGCCTCGAAGTTCGACCTGGCCTACATCAGCCTGGATGGCAACATCGGCTGCCTGGTGAACGGCGCCGGCCTGGCCATGGCCACCATGGACACCATCAAGCTGTTCGGCGGCGAGCCCGCCAACTTCCTGGACGTGGGCGGCGGCGCCACCCCCGAGAAGGTGACCGAAGCCTTCAAGATCATGCTCAAGAACCCCAAGGTCGAAGGCATCCTGGTCAACATCTTCGGCGGCATCATGAAGTGCGACACCATCGCCACCGGCGTGATCACCGCCTGCAAGGCCGTGAACCTGAACGTGCCGCTGGTCGTGCGCATGAAGGGCACGAACGAAGAGCTGGGCAAGAAGATGCTGGCCGAGTCCGGCCTGCCCATCATCGCTGCAGACACCATGGCCGAAGCTGCGACCAAGATCGTTGCTGCCGTCAAGTAAGCCCGGAGAACACACATGTCGATCTACATCAACAAAGACACCAAGGTCATCACCCAGGGCATCACGGGCAAGACGGGCCAGTTCCACACTGAAAAGTGCCAGGAATACGCGAACGGCAAGAATGCCTTCGTGGCAGGCGTGAACCCCAAGAAGGCCGGCGAGTCGATCTTCAACATCCCGATCTACGCCTCCGTCAAGGAAGCCGCATCGCAGACCGGCGCCACCGTGTCGGTGATCTACGTGCCGCCCGCAGGCGCTGCGGCCGCGATCTGGGAAGCCGTCGAGGCCGACCTGGACTTGGCCATCTGCATCACCGAAGGCATCCCGGTGCGCGACATGCTGGAAGTGCGCAACAAGATGAAGGCCAAGGAAGCCGCTGGCGGCAAGCGCACGCTGCTGCTGGGCCCCAACTGCCCCGGCCTGATCACGCCCGACGAGATCAAGATCGGCATCATGCCCGGCCACATCCACCGCAAGGGCCGCATCGGCGTCGTGAGCCGCTCCGGCACGCTGACGTACGAAGCCGTGGCCATGCTGACCGAAGTGGGCCTGGGCCAGTCGAGCGCCGTGGGCATTGGTGGCGACCCCATCAATGGCCTCAAGCACATCGACGTGATGAAGGCCTTCAACGACGACCCGGACACCGATGCCGTGATCATGATCGGCGAAATCGGCGGTCCTGACGAAGCTGAAGCCGCCCAATGGTGCAAGGCCAACATGAAGAAGCCTATCGTGGGCTTCATCGCTGGCGTGACCGCCCCCCCCGGCAAGCGCATGGGCCACGCCGGCGCTCTGATCTCCGGTGGTGCCGACACGGCCGATGCCAAGCTCGCCATCATGGAAGAGTCGGGTTTCATCATCACCCGCAATCCGTCGGAACTGGGCAAGCTGCTCAAGGCCCAGCTGAAGTAAATCTCGCCGCGACCGTTCGCGCAACAACGGACGCCTCGGGCCGAGCGGCTTGAGAGGCGAGTCGAGGCGAATCTCCAAAAAAGCGCCCGGTACCAAGGTTCCGGGCGCTTTTTTCGTTTTCAGAAAGCGTGCTGCCGAAGTGGCTCCCGGGACATCACGTCCAACCCGCCCCTTGTTGTGACAAAAATGGCATTGCGATTGGCACAACCGGCCTAACGCGACAGGATCGGTCATCGAATTCACCGGGAGATACAGGTTTCGCACAGTAGGACGCCTGACGAGGCCCCCCCTAGCCCCGGCTTAAATATTGCTTTCAGTACCATCCAATACAGAGAGTGGAACAATAGCAAGTGGGACGAACAACCTCGGGACGGTGGCTTGGCATGTGGTGTACCGATGGTTTGCGGGGCGCACTGGCTGCGGCGGTGGTCGTGGCATTGTGCGCGGCCACCGGCGGCTTTCAATGGCTGGAGTACCGCATATATGACGCCGCAACGAGCGTCACCACCCCACCTCCTTTGTCTGAAATTGCCATCATTGGCATTGACGATGCCAGCCTGGCAGCTCTGGGAAACTGGCCCTGGTCTCGCGATGTGTATGCCAAGCTGATTGATCAGCTTTCGGCGGCAGGCGCCAAGGCCATCGTCTTGGCCCCCTCTTTTGCCGAGCCGCAGTCCGATCGCGGCTTAACCTACATCCGCAGAATGCGGGACACCATTGCGCGCGCGGGGGACACGTCCTTGCTGGCATCAGAGCTGAACCGTGCCGCCGACGAGGCGGAGAAGGTGCTGGATACCGACGCGCGCCTGGCCGCCAGCATCCAGCGCGCCGGGAATGTATTCCTGGCCTCGCGCTACGCACTGGCAGGAGGGGCCCACACACCGCTGCCTGCCTATGTCCACCGCAGCGTTTTTCCGGCCCCTGGGAGCTTTGCAATCCCTGCGACGTCGGCGCAGCACCCAATCCCGGAGCTGGGTTCAGTGGCTGCGGGCGTCGGCCACTTGTCTGTGGTCCTGGATGAAGACGGCCGCTTGCGCCGCATTCCACTTCTATTGGGATACGACAACGTCGGCGTGCCCTCGTTGGCACTGTTAGCGGCTAGGCACAGCCTGCATCTGGGCCAGGGAGAGCTCCGAATCCAGACAGAGCCCCACGGTTTCCGGATGGGCGGGCTGCAGGTAGCCACCGATGCCTCCGCGGTGATGTTCCCGCGTTTTCACGCAGCACCGGACGGTGCCTCCGCATTCCCTGTGGTGTCCTTTGCCCAGGTATACGGCGGCAAATTTCTGCCCCAGGCCTTCAAGGACAAAGTCGTGCTGGTGGGAGAAACCAGCAACGCACTGGTTGCCCCATGGGTCCAGTCCAGTACGCGGGCCATGTACCCCGTCGAGGTGCTCGCACACACCCTCTCCGC
The DNA here is from genome assembly GCF_001428965.1 of Acidovorax sp. Root275. Lineage (NCBI taxonomy): Bacteria > Pseudomonadati > Pseudomonadota > Betaproteobacteria > Burkholderiales > Comamonadaceae > Acidovorax > Acidovorax sp. Root275. The sequence goes on from NZ_LMJH01000009.1 coordinate 177,450, forward strand.
GATCAGGCAAAGTCTTGGCGTGCAACGGCCTGCGTGGGCGCTAGCGACGATTTGGGGTACTGCATTGGGTGCACTGCTCTTTGTAGCACTGGCACTTCCCCGACTTTCCCGCCCGGCCGGATGGGCTCTGAGCACTTCGCTGTTGCTCACTCTCGCTGCGACCGAGTGGAGCTTGCTGCGTTATGCAGGGCTGTGGATTCCTATGGGACCTGGTGTGCTGGCCTTGTTGGGGGGCCTCGCTGCATTTACCGCACTGCGCGCGTTTGGCAAAAGAGGTCAGGCCCCCTCTGCGGAGACCGCAGAAACCGATCGCATGATGGGCCTCGCCCTGCAAGGGCAGGGCCAGTTGGACATGGCATTTGAGCGCCTGCGCAGGGTGCCGCCCAGCGATGCCCTGATGGACAACCTGTACCACCTGGCGCAGGACTTTGAACGTAAGCGCAACTTTGCCAAGGCCAAATCGGTTTACAAACACCTCCTGCAGCACAACAAGGGGTACAAGGATGCACACGTGCGGTACAAGCGCGTGCGGGCTCATCTGCAAAAGGAAACAGGCGCCCCCTCCAGCACGCCCGCATCGATCCCCCCGACCGCCGCCCCACACCTGCCAGGTGATGCGGCGACCGGCATACCCATGCTGGGGCGCTATCAGATAGACAAGGAAATTGGCAAAGGCGCGATGGGTGTCGTCTATTTGGGAAAAGACCCAAAGATTGGACGTGTGGTTGCCATCAAGACCCTGGCGCTCGGAGAAGAATTTGAGGGCGACGCGCTGATCGATGCGAGAGCCCGCTTCTTCCGCGAGGCGGAGACAGCAGGGCGCCTCCAGCATCCCTGCATCGTGACGATCTTCGATGCTGGCGAAGAACATGACTTGGCCTACATCGCCATGGAGTTCCTCAAGGGCGCGGATCTGGCACAGGCCTGCCGGGGCGGGCAGCTCCTGCCGGTGGCCACGGTGATTTCCATCGCCGCGCGCGTTGCCGAGGCACTGGACTACGCCCACGCGCACAACGTGGTGCACCGCGACATCAAGCCTGCCAACATCATGTTCGACAGTGCAACAGACGCTGTGAAAGTGACGGATTTTGGGATCGCGCGCATCACGGACTCCAGCAAGACACGCACCGGATTGGTTCTGGGGACCCCCAGCTTCATGTCACCAGAGCAACTCGCGGGCAAGAAGGTGGATGGCCGATCAGACCTGTACTCACTGGGCGTCACTTTGTTCCAGTTGCTCACCGGACACTTGCCATTGCGAGGCGAGTCGATGACCGAGCTCATGCACAAGATTGCCAGCGTGGACGCGCCCGACATTCGCCAGCTTCGTCCCGATCTCTCCCCCGCCGTGGCGAGCGTGGTAGCCCTGGCACTCAAGAAACGCCCCGAGGCCCGGTACCAGACCGGCCGCCAATTCGCCTCCGACCTGCGGCAGGCGGGCTTGACAGCCGGACAGGCGGGATCGCCGGAGCCGGGAGCAGTCGTCTATGATGCGGTCCGCGATGCAACAGGGCATGAAATGGCGGATTTTGAGAAAACCGTGATGGAGCCACCCACTGGGCGGGGTGCAGCATCTCCGCCGATTTCAGGCGCCCGATGACGCTCGCCCCAACATCCATGACCTATGAATTTTTCGCGCGAACCGACAAAGGCCGCGTGCGCACCAACAACGAAGATGCGGTGGCAGTCGACCGGGACGCGCAGGTCGCCATCCTCGCCGATGGCATGGGCGGGTACAACGCCGGTGAAGTGGCAAGCGGCATGGCCACCACATTCATCCGCACCGAGATGGCCCGCTGGCTGGGGCAGACCGGTACCACACCCCAATCCACTGATGTGCGCCGAGCTCTGGAGATCTGCGTCGAAAACGCCAATCACGCCATTCTGGGAGCCTCACTGTCCAATCCACAATATGCGGGAATGGGCACCACCCTGGTGGTCGGGGTCTTCCATGGCAGCCGCCTCATCCTGGGACATATCGGCGACTCTCGCTGCTATCGACTGAGAGATGGGACCATGCAACAGATCACGCGCGACCACTCCTGGCTGCAGGAACAGGTTGACGCAGGCCTGCTCACCGCCCAACAAGCCGCGCTTTCGTCCAACCGCAACCTCGTCACCCGTGCGCTGGGCGTAGAGCCCAATGTCATGATGGAAGTCAATGAATTTCAGGTGGCCCCGAATGACTTGTTTCTGATGTGTTCAGACGGCCTCACAGACATGGTCGCGGACGCAGACCTTGCGGAATTGGTGCGCGCACCGCTGCCATTGGAGGAAAAAGCCACATTGCTCATCGACACCGCCAATGCGAACGGTGGTCGTGATAACGTCAGCGTACTGCTGGTGCAAGCGGCTGCGGGAGGCAAGAAGCGCGGCCTTATGTCCCGATTGCTAGGGGCTGCGTAAGTGGCTCCGACTACAACAATTACTCATCACATCAGGAGTGGATCATGCCCAGAATGATCGTTTCAATCGACGGGGTTGTCATCAAGGAAGTGCAACTGACCAAAGAGCGCACTACGCTTGGCCGCCGCCCCTACAACGACATCGTGATCGATAACCTCGCCGTGAGCGGCGAGCATGCCGTGATCCATATGGCAGGCCAGGATGTGGAGATTGAGGACCTGGGAAGCACCAACGGGACCTACGTCAACGCCAAGGCGGTCAAGCGGCAGGAGTTGCGCAATGGAGATACCGTCGAAGTCGGCAAGTACAAGATCCGCTTCCTTCACGAGGCGGAGGGTCAGAACTTCGAGAAGACCATGATCTTCAAGCCGGGCATGGTGCCTCCTTTGGGCACGGCATCCCGCCCCAGCCCGTTGGGTGCAGGTTCTGCCGCCCCCGTGATTTCTGCAGTGATCCGTGTAGTGTCTGGCGCCGCTGCCGGGCGGGAAGTGTCGCTGCAAAAGGTGGTGACGACCATTGGCAAGCCCGGCGTGGCCGTTGCCTCCATCACCAAGCGGCACCAGGGCTTTGTGCTGGCCCATGTCGAGGGCCCCGATATGCCGCTGCTCAATGGCGCATCTATCGGTGCATCGCCCGTGCCTCTCAAAAACGGTGACCGCCTGGAACTGGCCGGCACGGAAATGCAGTTCGAACAGAGCTGACAGCCGCGACCGGGCCGCGGCCCAACCAGGCAATTCATCCGTCTCCATTGCCGCCGGAACCTATGCGACAGCGACTCTTGCATCTGTTCCGGCGCCACGCCAGGCGCACAGCGGTCACCTTGATTCCGCTGGCGTTTGCGTTGTTGCACATTTCTGGCGTTCTCCATCTCCAGGTCCTGGAGCGGCTCGAAAACATCATCTATGACACCCGGCTGCGTGCGACCATGCCGCGCACGCTGGACGAGCGCATTGTCATCATCGACATTGACGAAAAGAGCCTGGACAGGGTGGGACACTGGCCTTGGGGACGGGACAAGCTCGCCGCCTTCACGCGAGAGCTGTTTGAACGTCAGCAAGCCTCCGTGGTGGGATTTGACGTCCTTTTCGCGGAAACGGATGGAAGCTCCGGCCTCGCAAGCCTGGAGCGCCTGGCACAGGGGGCTTTACGGGCCCAACCGGGATTCAAGGAACAGCTAGCACGCCTGACTCCCACACTCGACTATGACGCGCGCTTTGCCCGCGCTCTCCAAGGCCGACCAGCAGTTCTGGGCTACTACTTCACCAGTGACCGGGACGGAAGAACGAAAGGTGTTTTGCCCGCGCCCGCGTTGCCCACTGAAAGACTCCGTGGCCTGCCATTGCGAGCAACCTCCTGGGGAGGATACGGCAGCAATATTGCGGAACTGGCACAGTCCGTGCCCGCTGCGGGCTTCTTCAACTCCGTGACCGATGACGACGGTGTCGTCAGATCCCTTCCCTTGCTCGCGGAGTACCAAGGGATTTACTATGAATCCTTGGCTCTGGCGATGTTTCGCACCTTGCTCGATTTGCCCGAGATTTACCCCAGCTTTGTCAGCACCACACCTCAAGGCACCCACGACACATTGCACAGCATCGTGCTGCGCCAGGACGGCCGTGAGCTTACCCTGCCTGTGGACAACAAGCTAGCGACACTGATCCCTTTCCGCGGCGCTGGCGATGTCAATGGCGGCTCATTTCGCTACATTTCCGCGTCGGATGTTCTGGACGGCAAGCTGCCACCCCACAGTCTTCAGGGCCTATTGGTGCTGGTGGGCTCGACAACCCCCGGTCTGCTCGACCTACGCGTGACCCCTGTCGGCCGGACCTACCCCGGCGTGGAAACCCATGCCAATATGCTGTCCGCCTTTCTCGATGGGAAAAGCATCGTGCGACCAGACTATGCCGTGGGCTTTGACGCCGCCCAGCTGCTCTGCGCGGGTGTCCTGCTGGCCCTGGCTCTGCCCGCGCTTTCCGCCACTTCGGCGGTACTCCTCAGTCTGGGAGTTGTTGCAGCGCTTGCAGGGATGAACCTGTGGCTCTACCTCACCCAGGGCTTGGCGATGCCCCTGGCCACGGTGATCGTGATGGCAGTGCTCGCATTCGCGCTCAACATGGTCTATGGCTACTTTGTAGAAAGTCGATCCAAGCGGGAGTTGGCCGCGCTGTTCGGTACCTACGTGCCACCAGAGCTCGTGGACGAGATGGTCAAGCAACCTGAAAACTACAGCATGCAGGCTGCGAACCGCGAACTGACCGTGATGTTCTGCGACATGCGGGGCTTCACTGCCATGTCGGAGCAAATGGAACCCCTTCAGCTGCAAGCCCTGCTCAACGACGTGTTCAGCCAGCTGACCCACATCATTCGCAGCCACCGGGGCACCATCGACAAGTACATGGGGGACTGCGTGATGGCATTCTGGGGCGCGCCAGTTCCGACAGAAGAACACGCGCAACTCGCCGTGCAGGCTGCGCTTGACATGGAACGGGCGGTAGAGCAAATCAACCGCTCACACCAGGAGCGCAAGCTGCCGGAGATTGGTATCGGCATAGGACTCAATACCGGCACCATGTGTGTGGGCGACATGGGCTCGGACATTCGGCGCAGTTACACCGTGATTGGTGATGCCGTGAACCTTGGATCGCGTCTGGAAGGCTTGTCCAAGCACTACGGCGTGCGCACTGTGGTGAGTGAAACCACCCAGGCTCAGGCGCCACAGTTCACTTGGCAGGAGCTGGACCGCGTGCGTGTCAAAGGCAAGGCCCAGGCGGTGGCCATTTATTCGCCGCTGGCAGAACTGAACGCCATCACGCCGCAAAAAGCCGAAGAAATATCCATCTGGCAACACTTCTTGGAAACCTATCGTGCCCAGGACTGGGCACAATGCGGCAAACTGCTGATGAACTTGAAGCAAACCGCCGCCCCCTCTGCCCTCTACGATCTGTATGCCACCCGCGTGCAAGCCCTGCAGGGGCAGGCCTCTGACCCCGAATGGGACGGCGCCACCAATTTCGACACCAAATAGATAGGTTGGCCCATGAAGGTTCGCGTGCTGGGTTGCTCCGGAGCCATCGCCAAAGATTGCCGAACCACTTCCTTCCTCATCGATGACAACATTTTGGTCGATGCGGGCACGGGGGTCGGCGACCTGACACTGGACGAAATGCGCAAAATCGACCATGTGTTTCTTACACATTCGCACCTGGACCATATTGCCGCGTTGCCGCTGATGCTGGATGCCGTTTCATCGTTGCGCAATGCCCCCTTGAAAATCTATGCCTTACAGCCGACGATTGCGGCACTGCAAACTCATGTGTTCAATGGAACGATCTGGCCAGATTTCAGCGCGATCCCGACTGCCGAGCAGCCGCTTCTTCAATACACCCATGTTTCGGTGAGCCAGCAGATAACCATCGGGACTCGCCTCTTGGAAGTTTTACCCGCAGTACATACGGTGCCAGCAGTGGGATATGGGATCCGCGGAGACGCTGGATGGTGGGCATTCAGCGGCGATACAGCAAAAAACCCTGCCTTTTGGGCATGGGTCAACGCGATGCCGGTGTCTCAGTTGGTTGTCGAAACCGCATTTAGCAACCGCGAAAGCGGACTAGCAGCAAAGAGCCTGCACCTATCTCCCAATAGTCTCGCCCGGGAGCTCAAGCAGCTCCGCGCGGACCGATCCTTTCCTATCTACATCACGCATACCAAGCCATCAGAGACAGCGCTCATCATGGATGAAATTCGACAGTTTGATGCAGAGCCGTCGCTTGATGTGTGCAGGGCACACGACATACGATGGTTGGAAGCTGGACAAGTTTTTGAACTGTAACAAATCATCCATCGTGACAATGATGGCAGAACAAAAATGTCACAAAAAGTGACTTCTGCAGCCTCAGGGTTCGTTATCCAGAGCTTACGCCAGAGAGATGGCAGGACTTCCAAAGAAGGTGGCACGTAAAGTGCTTTTAGGTCATCAACCTGGAGAGCTGTTCGACAGGTGTTCACATGCAAACTGCCCCAAGGAGAATTTTTATGAAGCGTTCCCTGCAAAAAGGTTTTACCCTGATCGAATTGATGATCGTGGTAGCTATTATTGGTATTTTGGCGGCTGTGGCCTTGCCTGCATACCAAGACTACACTGTGCGAGCAAAGGTGTCGGAAGGAATTATTGCTGGATCCAGTGCTAAGAGTGTGTTGAGCGAAGCATTCCAGTCCGATGGCATCACCGGTTTGTCGTCTGCAGCAACAGCCATTAACGCAACCCTCACTAATCAAAAGTCCTCTAAATATGTTCTTAACTATTGCGTTGGCGCTGCCGTAACAACGCCCACTGCGGCCCTCTGCCCAGCAACAGGTGCGATTGCTAACTGGATTATTTCGGTGGCTATTGCAGCCAATGCTAATAACGGTATCCCCGCGGGTCTGAACGGGATGACCATTGTGTTGGCACCCAATGTTCAGAACAACATTCCAGTGGCCACCTCGCAAGGTGCCATTGACTGGGCTTGTTCTAGTTTGACCAACCAAGCAGCAACGGCTCGCGGTTTAGTTAACCGACCATTGGGCACCTTGACGGCAAAGTATGCCCCTGCAGAATGCCGTTAATTCTTGAAATTCACGGGCTTTAAACCCTGATACTTGAAAGGCGCGAAAGCGCCTTTTTTTATTGGTTTGTACTTTTATATGAAGCTTCAGAATCGCTGGTATTTCGCTGTCCGTTGGGCGCTGCGCCACGCTTTTGTCAGCCTGGCAGTAGGGTTGATTTCTGCTGTGCTGGTATTTCAATGGTGGTATCCCATGCCTTATCGCCAAATGTTAGGGGTAGGCAATATATTTATCTTAGTCTTGATCGTTGATATTGTATGCGGCCCGTTGATGACCTTGGTGTTGGCAAGCCCCAGCAAGTCAAAAAGGGAAATGGTACTTGATCTTTCTTTAATTGGGATAATCCAAGCAATTGCATTGATATACGGCATACATGCAGTTTGGATTGGACGTCCTGCAGTGTTGGCTTTCGAAAATGATCGACTGATTGTCATTTCTGCCAACGAAATTGAACATTCAGATTTGATACAAGCACCAGAGGGGCTACGTGTACTACCCTTCAGTGGAGTCTTAAAAGTAACAAGCCGCAAGCCCAAGGACAATGCGGAATTTCTTCGTAGCATTGATCTTTCACTCGCAGGCCTTTCGCCTGCGATGCGCCCCGCTCGGTGGGAACCAATCGAAAATCAACACCACCAGATGCGGACCAAGGCTAAACCGCTGGCTGAACTTATTGCGCGACGCTCAAACAAATCTGCCGAGCTGAATATAGCTGCGAGCCATGCCGGCTACAAAGTGGAGGCCTTGACCTATCTTCCACTCACTAGCAGTAAGACAAGGGAGTGGGTGGCGCTGCTCAATCCGTCAATGGACATGGTCGGTTATGCGCCTGTGGATGGTTTCGATGAATAAATTTAGTCTTACAACCATAACTGTGATACCGCTTGTTTTTTTAGAACACCATAGCCCCTGATTTACCACCACGCTTTTCTATCACCCGTACATCATGGATCGACATAGCCCGGTCCACCGCCTTACACATATCGTAGATAGTGAGTAACGCAATCTGTACCGCAGTAAGCGCCTCCATCTCTACCCCAGTAGGGCCATGGGCTTCCACGGTAGCTAAACACGATATTCCGATGGCCCCAGAATACCGGCTGCCAGCCAACTCAAAATCGAGAGCTACTCGCGTCATTGCCAACGGATGGCATAACGGAATCAAGTCACTCGTCTTCTTGGCCGCCTGAATTCCCGCTATCCGAGCAATAGCCAGCACGTCCCCCTTCTTGGCGGTGCCAGCCTCAATCAGTGCCAGGGTTTCGGGCAGCATCTCAATCCGTCCGCAAGCGACTGCAACCCTATGGGTAGCAGGCTTTGCACCAACGTCCACCATGTGGGCTTGGCCTTGGGCGTCGAAGTGCGTAAGTGATGAAGGCATAGTGCTTTTGCAACCAGTTGATTCGAATAGGAAACCCTGGGCAGGCCGGGCATCATACGATGCATGCAGAACTCACCATGCACATGCTGTGCAAGCCCACGGACGCGCGCAAAATTTTCTCAAAAAAACAGCTTGGAATCGCTCCAGCGGATGTTTTTTGGGTTATTTTTTGCTCTTTTTTTGATAGCAATTCAATTTGCAAGTATTACTTCGGCCCGCGCTCAGAGCTCACTCCCCACCCTCGGCGACCCCAGCGACCTCACCACCAGCGCAGAGCGCCGCCTGGGCGACCGCATCATCCGTGAACTCTACAGAGACCCTGACTATATCGACGATCCCGTCATCGCAGACTATGTGCAAGGCATCTGGCGTCCGCTGTTGGCGACTGCCAAGGCACGCGGAGAACTATCCCCGGAGTTGGACGAACGCTTCGCCTGGGAGATTCTCCTTGGTCGCGACCGAACGGTAAATGCGTTCGCATTGCCTGGCGGATATCTGGGCGTGCATCTGGGCCTGATCGGGGTTGTCACCACCCGTGACGAACTCGCCTCGGTGCTGGCCCATGAACTCAGCCACGTCACGCAGCGCCACATCTCGCGCCTGATCACGCAGCAGAGCAAGCAAACACCCTTACTGCTGGGGGCGATGATTCTGGGTGCCCTGGCGGCCAGCAAGAACCCCGGTGCCACACAGGCGCTGGTGGTGGGGGGGCAGGCTCTGGCCATGCAGAATCAGCTCAATTTCTCGCGCGACATGGAACGCGAGGCGGACCGCATTGGTTATGGCCTGATGGCCCCCGCCGGGTTCGCTCCGCAGGGCTTTGTGAGCATGTTCGACAAGCTCCAGCAGGCCAACCGGCTCAACGACAACGGCTCGTGGCCGTATCTGCGCAGCCATCCGTTGACCACCGAGCGCATGGCAGACATGCACTCGCGCATTCCTCCTGGAGAGCTACCCGCTTCAGCAATGCCATCGACGTTGGAGCATGCCATGGTCGCAGCACGTGCCAGGGTACTGGCCAATCCTGGGGTGGACACACTGCGCCAGTGGATTGCCGAGCCGCAAAGCTCCGGCTTTGTGGCCCAACCCGCCCCCAGGCGTGCGGCGGTGCTGTACGCGGCGGCGCTGGGCAGCAATCAACTACGGGATGCTGCGGGCGCGCGCACCGCCGCGAAGAAACTGGAGGAGCTGGTTCGCAGCGATGCCCCAGCCCAACGCTTGGCAAAGTTGCTGGCAACGGAGATCGAACTGGCCGCAGGCGACGCCGCTGCCGCTGTGAGCATCCTGGCGACGGATACGAGCAGAAGCACCCATCGACGCCCTGAACTGGTTTTACGCTCACAGGCCCTGCTGCGCGCTGGACGTGCTGCTGAGGGCACCGGTGCCCTCCAGACCTGGGTCGCCACACACCCTCGGGACGCCACGGTGTGGCAGCTTTTGGCATCCACCTGGCAGGCCCAAGGCCAAGCACTGCGCGCGGTGCGTGCTGAAGCGGAGGCACACGCAGCCCGCTACGACTATGCAGCCGCTGTAGACCGCTTCAAGGCAGGCCAGGATCTGGCGCGGCGAGGAGGTCCCCAGGTGGACCACATCGAGGCATCCATCATCGATACCCGGCTGCGCGCAGTGGAGTCACTTCTTCGCGAACAGGCCGCCGAGCGCTGATTCAATCAGCACACCCAGCAGCGAATAGATCAGAGATCCGAGCAGCGCCGCACCGAAGCCATTGACGTGGAACCCCTCCAGCACGCTGGCGGCGGCCCAGAACATCAGCGCGTTGATGACGAAGAGGAAAAGACCGACGGTGACGATGGTGACCGGCAGCGTCAGCACCACCAGCACGGGCCGCAACACCACGTTGAACAGGCCAATGACAAAGGCAGCGATCAGCGCGGAGGTAAAGCTTTGTACTTCCACACCGCTGTAGACATAGGCCACGAACAGCAGCGATGCGGCGCTGAGCAACCATTTCAGGATGAGTTTCATGGGCTGAGAATAGCACTGGCTCGGTGGAGCAAGGAAATTCGCGAGGCTGGTTTTGAATCTCCAGAATCCGGCCCCAGCCGAGGGTGATCTATTCGAGAGCCAGTACCCACAGCGCACCAAAACCGGTGAGCAGACTGCCCAGCAGCGTTCCGGGCGGGGGCGACCACCGCTTGTCCTGACGTGTCGACTCTTCTGCCGCATCCATCTTCGGCCGCCGCGCATCTACCACTTGGGCGGCGGAGGTTCCCGCCGCTTGCAACTGGTCCGTCAGTTCCGCCAGCGGCCCCTTGGCCAGCACGGTGGTCACTCTGTCCGTCGGCACCCGCAGCCCGGGAAGCATCTGGGCAAACAGCTTGTCCGCCCACTTGGCGCGCCAGTTCTCACGCGCGCTGTGGCTCACCCATTTGCTGATGCGGTGGGTCATCCGGGGCGCGCAGGCGACCAGCACCCATTGTGTTCCAGCAGCTGCGCCGCGCGCGAACAAAGGGGCGAGCACCTGCTGCGCATAAGCCGCGTCGTCTACATACACGATGACTCTATCCATACTGCCTCCCGTTGAAGACCAAGGAAAAAAGGGGGCTGAAGGCCCCCTTTTCCAAGTCGATTCAGATTGCCCGCCCTTTAGCCTTGCTGCTCGGCAGGCGCTGCCGCCGCACGCCGCGCAACAATGAACTTGCCAGCCAGCAGAACCAGCAGGGCGCCCGCCACGCTGGCGCCGTACTTGACTACATCGGTCTGTGGCAGCTTGAGCATCCACTGCCACTTGTCAGGGTTGGAGAAAGCGGGGTCCGTCACCAGCATGCCGCCAGCAATCCAGCCCAGCAGCATGCCGCCGAGCGTGATGATCATCGGGAAGCGTTCCATGAGCTTGATGACCAGCTGGCTGCCCCAGACGATGATCGGGATGGAGATCAGCAGGCCCAGCACGACCAGCAGGAAGGAATGTTCGCCCGCATTCTGCGCAGCGCCTGCAATGGCAATCACGTTGTCCACGCTCATCACCAGGTCGGCCACGATGATGGTCTTGATGGCCGCCAGCAGCTTGTCGCTGCCCTGCACGTCGCCATGGCCGTCTTCGTCGGGAGCCAGCAACTTGACGCCAATCCACACCAGCAGCAGCGCCCCCACGAACTTGAGGAACGGCAGCGCCAGCAGGGTCATGGCAAAGGCGATGAGGATCACACGCAGAACGATGGCCCCTGCGGTACCCCAGATAATGCCCTTGGTCCGCTGGGCGGGGGGCAGCTTGCGGCAGGCCAGCGCGATGACCACCGCGTTGTCGCCGCCCAGCAAGATGTCAATGATGATGATCTGGCCGAGTGCGAGCCAAAATTCGGGCGAAGCCAAAAATTCCATAAATTCCTCAGTATCAATACGCGCGAAGGGGGAGCTCGCCGCCACTGTAGCGCCGACTCCGCCCAAGGGATAGAGGACCTGCGGCCGGATGATCAAGGACTGCCCTGGCGGGCATGAATGCGAAAGGACAGCCTTGATCAGCCCCAGCGGGCCCATCAAAGGTCTTGCTCAGCCCGGCGCCCCTTGCGGTATGCGCTGAACCCGGACCGCCGGAAGCGATGCTTCGCTTCGTATTGACGACGGTTCCGATGCCTCGCGCCCCCGCGCGCCAGAGTCTGGCAATGCCGGAATGCAAGTCGGGAGCTACTCCCCTTCGAAGCGTTGATTGGAACATCGCCAGCACGGTCGCGCAAGTGCGGAGCGATTGTGGTTATTGCTTACACAAGGGCGCTGGCGGGTACAAAGGACGGCAGCGCAGCTATTTCGCATAACACCTTTGCCAGGGTGCCCTTGCCCGCGCGGCTATGATCCAGCCCCCGAAGAACCGGTTCAAGATCCTCCCCGGGTCGCGCAAGTACCTTGCCCGAAGAGTTTGAGAGATTTTGAACAGGTTCTCCACGCAATCGCCCATGGCCGCCATCCACATCACCGACATCGAAGCCGCCATCAACCATTGGCGCAGCCGGGCGCCTTCGCCCGACGGAATTTCCCTGGCGCCAGAGATCCGTGCGCTGGGAGAGGTCTATGCGCAGATGGTGTACCGGCGTGAAGACGAGGTGGACGAGGACCGCCTACCCCCCGAGGCCATGGCCGCTTGGCAGGGCTGGTATAGCACCACGCCCGACACGCCCTGTATCGCCATCTGCTCCACCAGCCAGGGTGACGACCTGTGCAAGGGGTGTGGGCGCACGTTTGGCGAAGTCCAGTTCTGGCCCGCGATGAGCCCGGTCGAGAAGCGCACGGTGTGGCGGCGCATCACCCTGGAGCACTCCGCGTGGCGGTTCAATCGGTATGCGGAAAGGGCGGCCGAAGGGGTCTCGAAGGCGGCGCCGGTGCCAGCCGACGCGGCATAGCCGGTTTCTTTCGCTCACCTCCTGTACCACACACCCACCTGCGAGCGCGCAAGGGCTGTACGCCGGGCGTTCAAACCGCTATGGTGGGCCCATGCTGCGCCTCACCCAAGCCCCGAACATCGCCATCGCCACGCTGTGGGCGGACCTGTTGTGCGAAGCGGGCATGGCGGCCTCCGTGCAGCGCCAGTATCTGGGCGCTGCAGCGGGGCACCTGCCGCCTGACCAGTGCCTGCCCGAAATCTGGCTGGACTATGACGAACACGCTGCCCGTGCGCGTACTTTGCTGCAGGAGCTCCAGGATTTGCCTCAGCGCCGCTGGGCATGCCAGTGTGGGGAGACGGTCGAAGGCGGATTCGAGCAGTGCTGGCAATGTGGCACACTCATGCCACGGGATTGAATCAGCGACTACTAAATTAATAGCTGCTATCGCTTACCTATCAAGCGCCAGAGGCCATTTTTACCAATATTTCAGTCACTTCCAGCGCACGGGCTCCACATGCACGCTGCCCTGCGTGCTGCTCAGGGTGATCGCCCCCTCCTGCACCGTGGCCTGCAGCTGCATGCTGCGCTCGGCCAGCTGCGCCAGCGCCTGGGATGCTTCGGTGGGGATGCGCCACACCTGCAGCTTTTCCAGCCGCGAGAGCTTGGTCTCGATGCCCTTCCACCAGATTTCGGCTGCGTGGTTGAAGCAGTAGACGATCACGGAATCGGCCTTGCTGCAGGCCTTGGTGAGGGGCTTGTCTTCTGGCTGGCCCACCTCGATCCAGACGCGCTTGCGGCCCGTGAAGTCGGTCAGCGAGGCATCCGGGTCATCGGGGTCCGACAGGCCGGCGCCAAACGCCAGCGTGGCGTCGCCATTGCACAGGTCGTTGAGCTGGTGCGCGGCAATGGCCAAAGCGGCCAGCCGGACCATCATGCGCTCGTCCGTCTCGCTCGGATGGCGCGCCAGCGTGAGCGCATGGTCGGCGTAGTAGCCGTGGTCGATGTCGGCGATGGCAAGGTTCGCCTTGAAGATGGTGGATTTGATGGCCATGCAGCCTCACTACTAAATAGATAGCTGCCAGCGCTTGATAGACAAGCGCTGGAGGCCAAAAAGGCTGGAAAATCTACGGTCAGACCCGGCGCGCCAGCTCGGCCGCCTTGCCGACGTAGCTGCCCGGCGTCATCGCCAGCAGCCGGTCCTTTTCGGCCTGGGGGATTTCCAGCGAGTGGATCAGGCCGTGCAGGGCCTCGGCCGTCACGGTCTTGCCGCGCGTCACTTCCTTGAGCTTTTCGTAAGCACCCTGCACACCAAAGCGGCGCATCACCGTCTGGATGGGCTCGGCCAGCACTTCCCACGAAGCGTCCAGGTCTTCGGCCAGCGCTTCTTCATTCAACTCCAGCTTGTTCAGGCCGGTCAACAGCGAGGCATAGGCCAGCGCCGCGTACCCCAGCGCCACGCCCATGTTGCGCAGCACGGTGCTGTCGGTCAGGTCACGCTGCCAGCGGCTGATCGGCAGCTTTTCAGACAGGTGCTTGAGCAGCGCGTTGGCCAGCCCCAGGTTGCCTTCGGCGTTTTCAAAGTCGATCGGGTTGACCTTGTGCGGCATGGTGCTGGAACCAATCTCCCCGGCCTTCAGGCGCTGCTTGAAGTAGCCCAGGCTCACATAACCCCAGATGTCGCGCGACAGGTCGATGAGGATGGTGTTGGCGCGGGCCACGGCATCGAACAGCTCGGCCATGTAGTCGTGTGGCTCGATCTGGATGGAATACTGCTGAAAGGTCAGGCCCAGGCCCAGCGGCTCGGGGGTTTCGATGACCTTCTTGCTGAAGGCTTCCCAGTCGAAATCGGGCCAGGCGGACAGGTGGGCGTTGTAATTGCCCACAGCGCCATTCATCTTGCCCATGATCTTGACGGCGGCCACGCGCTCGCAGGCCGTCTGCAGGCGCATGACGACGTTGGCCATTTCCTTGCCCACGGTGGTCGGGCTGGCGGTCTGGCCGTGGGTGCGGCTCAACATGGGCACATCGGCATAGGCGTGCGCCATTTCGCGCAGCTTGAGCACGATGCGGTCCAGGCCCGGCAGCACGACCTGGTCGCGGCCCGAGCGCAGCTGCAGCGCGTGGCTGGTGTTGTTGATGTCTTCGCTGGTGCAGGCAAAGTGCACAAATTCGGAGGCTTTTTCCAGCTCGGGGCGCGCTTCGAACTTGCTCTTGATCCAGTACTCCACGGCCTTCACGTCGTGGTTTGTTGTTTTTTCGATCTCTTTGATGGCGGCGGCGTCAGCCTCGGAGAAGTTCTTGATGAGGCCCAGCAGGTAGGCGCGCGCACCGGTGGTCAGGGGCTTGAATTCGGCAAAACCAGCGTCGGACAGCGCGATGAACCAGGCCACTTCCACCTGGACACGGCGGTGCATGTAGCCATGTTCACTCATGATCGGGCGCAGGGCGGCAAGTTTGCTGGCGTAACGGCCGTCAAGCGGCGACAGGGCGGTAATGGTGGACAGGCTCATGGCGCGCAATTGTAGGCGCCGCGCATCCGTCAGCTTCGAGCGGGCAGCTGCCGATAGAATCAAACTCGAATCGCTCAGCCTATCCCGCGCACTGGAAGACACACCATGAAATTGATCGGAGCCACCGCCAGCCCCTACGTCCGCAAGGTACGTATCGTGATGGCCGAGAAAAAGCTCGACTACCAGTTCGTGCAAGAAAACGTCTGGGCAGACGATACCCACATTGCCACCTCCAACCCATTGGGCAAAGTGCCCTGCCTGGTGATGGAAGGCGGCGAAGCCGTCTTCGACTCCCGCGTGATCGTGGAGTACTTGGACACCCTCTCCCCTGTTGGCAAGCTGATCCCGTCCCAAGGCCGCGAGCGTGCCGAGGTCAAGACCTGGGAGGCCTTGGCCGATGGCGTGATGGACGCCGCCATCCTCGCGCGGCTGGAAGCCACCTGGGCGCACCGTAAGGACAGCGAACGCAGCCAGGCCTGGATCGACCGCCAGTTGCTCAAGGTGAATGACGGCCTCAAGTCGATGAGCCAAGGCCTGGGTGACAAGCCGTTTTGCAGCGGCATCCACCTGAGCCTGTCCGACATCGCCGTGGGCTGCGCTTTGGGCTGGCTGGAATTCCGCTTTCCGGACATCGCCTGGCGCAGCGAATACCCCAACCTGGGCAAGCTGCTCGACAAACTGATGCTGCGCCCGAGCTTCGCGGACACCAAGCCGTCCTGAACCCCGCAGCGGTGCCAGGGCGGCACCTACAGCCCCTTTCATCACCTGGGCGGGCTCTCGTGTGCCGTATGCTACGGAGCTTATGAACGAAATGGTTCAAAAACCCTCGAAGGCTGGCGAAGCACGGGCCACCCGGCAGCGCGCTGCGCGCGAGGCGGCCACCACGCCCGGGGCAGACCGGGTCCGCGTGAACGATCCCGACCGCACCATGGCCAACATCCTGCAAGTGGCCACGGCGGAGTTTGCCGACAAGGGCCTGGCGGGCGCACGCATCGACGAAATCGCGGCCCTGACCAGCACCAGCAAACGCATGATCTACTACTATTTCGGTAGCAAGGAAGGTCTGTACGTGGCGGTGCTGGAGGAGGCCTACCGGCGCATCCGGCGCATCGAGTCGGAGCTGCACCTCGAAGACCTGACCCCCGAACAGGCGCTGCGCACGCTGGTGGGCTTCACCGTGGACTACCAGCTCGCCAACCCCGATTTCATTCGCCTGGTCATGAATGAAAACATGCACCGGGGCGAGTTCATCAGCCGCTCCACGACCATCCAGGAGCTGAACATTCCTGTCATTCACGCAGTGCACAACGTGTACCAGCGCGGCGTGGCTGCCGGCGTTTTCCGCCCCGACGTGGACCCGGTGGACCTGCACATGTCGATCTCGGCGCTGTGCTTCTTCAACGTGGCCAACCGCCACACCTTTGGCGCCATCTTCAAGCGTTCGCTCGACACGCCTGCCGCCACGGCGCAACGCCGTGAATCGATCATCGAGATGATCGTGCGCTTCCTGCGGCCCTGACCCAACGGCCCTGGCGCTTGCCGCTAGATGGCCGCAAAAAACCCACCGCTGCTCCGCATCCACGGTAGCAGTGCGACCGCCCGCGCCTCCAGCCGCTACCCCCAAACGAAGAGCAGGGTTTGCACCTAGATCAAATACTAACCAGTTCGTACAAAATTATTACAGGCTTTCAACCACAACGACTGGAGACACCATGTTCGCACTGGCCGACCGCGTACTGCGGGGATACACGCGCGTGCTGGATGCACTGGCAGGCCTGTGCCTGGCGATCATGGTGGTGCTCGTTTTTGGCAATGTGGTGCTGCGCTACACGTTCAATTCCGGCATCACCATCTCCGAGGAACTGTCGCGCTGGCTGTTCGTGTGGCTGACCTTCATGGGCGCCGTGGTGGCCTTGCGCGAACACGGCCATCTGGGGGTGGATGCCCTGGTCTCCCGCCTGCCCACGTTGGGCAAGAAGATTTGCCTCGTGGTGGCACAGGTCGCCATGCTCTACGTGTCCTGGCTGCTGCTCTCAGGCAGCTGGTCGCAGACGGTCATCAACTGGGAGACCGAAGCCCCCGTGACCGGCGCTTCGGTCGGCATCTTCTATGCCAGCGGCGTGCTCATGGGCGCCTCCGCCATCGCCATCCTGCTGCGCGACCTGCTGCGCACGCTATTCGTCCCGCTGGCCGACCACGAACTGATCATGGTGCAGGAGAGCGAAGAAGCTGCCGCGCTGGAGCAGATCCAGCGGGACGCGCAAGCGGCATCCGACACCCCGGGCACGAACAAGCCCTGACGACAACCAGCCCGGAACCACTCCCATGACCGTCGCGATCTTCCTCGGCTCTCTGCTGCTGGCCATGGCCATCGGCATTCCCATCGCCTACGCGCTGCTGCTCAGCGGCGTGGCGCTGATGTGGCACCTTGATTTGTTCGATGCCCAGATCCTGGCCCAGAACGTGATCAACGGTGCCGACAGCTTTCCGTTGCTGGCGGTGCCGTTCTTCATGCTCGCGGGCGAGATCATGAACGTGGGCGGCCTGTCCCGCCGCATCGTGAAGCTCGCCCTGGCACTGGTGGGTCACATTCCCGGTGGCCTGGGCTATGTGGTCATCATGGCGGCGGTGATCCTGTCGGCGGTGTCGGGCTCTGCGGTGGCGGACGCGGCCGCGCTGACCTCACTGCTGCTGCCCATGATGATCGTCGCGGGCCATAGCAAGGAGCGCTCGGCAGGCCTCATCGCCTCGGCAGGCGTCATCGGCCCCATCATCCCGCCCTCCATCGGCTTCGTGATCTTTGGCGTGGCGGCCAATGTGTCCATCAGCAAGCTGTTCCTCGCAGGGATCTTCCCGGGACTGCTGCTGGCAGTCTCGCTGGCAGTCACCTGGTGGTGGCTCGGCCGCCGAGAGAACGTCACCCCCCCACCACGCGCCACCCGCGCCGAACTGAAGCTGGCCCTGCGCGAAGCCGCCTGGGCGCTGGGACTGCCTATCATCATCCTCGTGGGACTTCGCATGGGTGTCTTCACACCCACCGAGGCTGCCGTGGTGGCCGCGATGTACGCGCTGGTCGTCTCCATGGCGGTGTACCGCGAACTCTCCTGGCGCCAGCTGGTCGGTATCTTCCAGGCGGCCGCGCGCACCAGCGCCGTGATCATGTTCCTGGTGGCTGCCGCCATGGTGTCGGCCTGGCTCATCACCGTGGCCGATCTGCCGTCCAAGGTCATCGGCATGCTGGAGCCCTTCATGGGCAACCCCACGCTGCTGCTGGTCGCCATCATGCTGCTGGTCATGGTGGTCGGCACCGCCATGGACATGACACCCACCATCCTCATCATGACGCCCGTGCTGATGCCGGTCGTCAAGGCCGCCGGCATCGACCCGGTGTACTTCGGCGTGCTGTTCATCATCAACAACTCCATCGGCCTCATCACGCCGCCCGTGGGCACCGTACTGAATGTCGTGGCAGGCGTGGGGCGCATCTCGATGGGGCAGGTCACACGCGGCGTGATGCCCTTCATGCTGGCGCAGTTCGTGGTGATGTTCCTGCTGGTCGTGTTCCCCTCGCTCGTCACCGTACCCCTGCGCTGGCTGGGCGGCTGACATGGCCCCGTGCACCCGCCCGCGCTTCCCGCTTTTCTGCCCCGCCTAAAACCCAAGGAGACATTTCCATGAAACTGCTCAAAACCCTGCTCGCCACCGCCCTGATCGCAGCGTCGCTGATACCCACGGCGCATGCCCAGGAGCGGACCATCAAGTTCGCCTTCCAGAACCAGAAGGACCACCCGCAGGCCCAGGGCGCGCAGAAGTTCGCCGACCTCGTGGCCGCCAAGACCAATGGCCGCATCGCGGTCAAGCTCTTCCCGGGTGGCACGCTGGGGGGTGACCTGCAGACCGTGTCTGCCCTGCAAGGCGGCACGGTGGAAATGACGGTGCTCAACGCCGGCATCCTGTCCGCCCAGGCCAAGGAATTCGGCATCTACGACTTCCCGTTCCTGTTCGCCTCGCCGCAGGAGGCCGATGCCGTGACCGACGGCCCCTTCGGCAAAAAGCTTCTCGACAAGCTGCAGGCAAAGAACTTGGTGGGCCTGGGCTATTGGGAACTGGGCTTTCGCAATCTCACCAATAGCAAGCGGCCCATCACCAAGGCCGAAGACATCGCGGGCCTGAAGATCCGCGTGATCCAGTCGCCCATCTACATCGACATGTTCAACGCACTGGGCGCCAACGCGGTGCCCATGCCTTTCCCCGAGTTGTACACGGCGCTGGAGCAAAAGGCTGTGGACGGCCAGGAAAACCCGTTTTCGACCATCCTCTCGTCCAAGTTCGCCGAAGTGCAAAAGTACCTGACGGTCACACGCCACATGTACAACCCGCAGGCCGTGATCGTGAGCAAGAAGTTCTGGGACAGCCTGAACCCTGCCGACCAGAAGGCCGTGACCGATGCGATGGCCGAGGCCACCACCTTCCAGCGCGCCGTATCGCGTGTGCAAGCCAACGTGGCCATGGACGACCTCAAGAAGGCCGGGATGCAGATCAACGAGTTCGCGCCGGCCGAAGTGGACAAGCTGCGCGCCAAGGTCAAGCCCGTGGTCGAAAAGCACAGCGACAAGGTGGGCGCCGAGACCGTGCAAGAGGTCTACGCCACGCTGGCCAAGCTGCGCAGCGGCAAGTAACCCGAACGCAGCAACCCTCGCGCTGCTGCGCGGTGACCCACACCCCTGCAGCGCGCCCACCCGCATTCCTCCCATGAGCACCTCGCTCCTTGATCCCCCGATGTTGTCCACCGCATCCACCATGTCTTCCACAAGCCCCCGCAAGGTGCTCATCGGGCTGATCGGTGCCGGCATCCAGAAGTCGCTGTCGCCGGCCCTGCACGAAGAAGAGGCGCGCCACCACGGCATGCGCCTGCACTACCAGCTGATTGACCTGGACCGCTCGGCTTCCTCAGCGGAGCACCTGCCCACGTTGCTGTCGGCAGCGCGCATCATGGGCTACGCGGGCTGCAACGTGACCTACCCCTGCAAGCAGGCCGTGATCCCCTACCTTGACAGCCTGTCGGAAGAGGCGCGCGCCATGGGCGCCGTGAACACGGTCGTCATCCGCGATGGCCAGCTGATGGGGCACAACACCGATGGATCGGGCTGGGCCTGGGGCTTTACCCGTGCACTGCCTGGCGCCGACCTCAGCCGCGTGGTGCTGCTGGGCGCGGGCGGTGCGGGCGCCGCCATTGCGCATGCCGTGCTGCGCCTTGGCGCCCAGCACCTGACCATCGTCGATGCCCAACCCGAACGCGCCGCACAACTGGCCGCCGACGTGAATGCCCTCTATGGCGCGCGCGCCGAGGCTGGCGAGATCCAATCGGCCATGGCCCACGCCACCGGGCTGATCCACGCTACACCCACGGGCATGGACAAACTGCCCGGGCTCCCCCTCGACGCGGCGCTGCTGCGGCAAGCGATGTGGGTGTCCGAGGTGGTGTATTTCCCACTCGAAACCGCCCTGGTCCAGACCGCACGGGCATTGGGCTGCAAGGTGTCGGACGGCGGCGGCATGGCCGTGGGCCAGGCTGTGGGCGCTTTCGAGCTGTTCACCGGCGAAGCCCCTGATGCAGCCCGCATGGACGCGCATTTCCGCCGCCTGGTCAGCGCCCGCTGAACCCTACCGCCTGCAGCAAATCACAAGGAGTCGAATCCATGAGCACCCCGATGATGGCCGCCCGCGAAGCGCTGGGCGAACTGCCCAACCCCCTGGGCCTGCAAGGGGTGGAGTTCATTGAATACGCCACCAGCCGCCCCCAGGCGCTGGGCCAGGCGCTGGAGCGCATGGGCTTTCAGCCGGTGGCGCGGCACCGCTCGCGCGAGGTGCTGCTGTACCGCCAGGGCGACATGAACATCATCGTCAACGCCCACCAGGACAACGAACGCACCGGCGTGCATGCCCCCCCCGCACCCACGGACACGCCGGTGCTGGCCGCTATCGCCTTCCGCGTGAACAACGCGGCCACCGCGTACCGCCGCGTGCTGGAGCTGGGCGCCTGGGCCGTGCACACCGAGGTCGAGGTGATGGAACTCAACATCCCCGCCATCCACGGCGTAGGGTCCAGCCGCATCTACTTTGTGGACCGGTACAAGGAGTTCTCGATCTACGACGTGGACTTTGTGCCCATCCCCACCGTCAACCCGCGCCCACCCGCGCTGCAAGGCCTGCACCTGTTTGGCGTGGTGCAATACATCGGGCTGGGCCGCGCGCAGGACTGGACCCATTTTTATGGCGAACTGTTTGGGTTTGCCGAGCTGTCCCCCGAGCAATCGTTTGGCGTGCTCACGCATGGCCGCATACTGGCCAGCCCCTGCGGCACGCTGCACTGGCAGCTGATTGAGCCGCTGGTCGACGCACTCGATGCCGACCCCGAGGAACTGCTGCAGCGCGTGGCCTTTGGCACGCCCGATGTGCTGGCCGCCGTGAACGCACTGCGCGCGCGGGGCGTGGAGTTTGTCGAATCGCCCACGGGCGTGCACACCGGCACGCGCGGCGCCCTCACGCGCGCCGACGCTGGCTCGCCCAGCTTCGAGCTGGTGCTGGATGCCCGCTGACCCCCCGCCCACGGAGCCCGCCATGCGCACATCCACCATGCAACGCAACGTCGCCGACTTCGGCATGGACACCATCAGCCTGGCCGGCCCACTGGAGGCCAAGCTCGCCGCCGTCCAGGCCGCAGGATTTGGCCAGATCATGCTGGCCGCCCGCGACATCGTGGGCCATCCGCAAGGCATCGAGGCGGCCGTGCACGCCGTGCGCAGCAGCGGCCTGCGCGTGACGGGCTTTCAGGTGCTGCGCGACTTTGAAGGCCTGTCGGGCCACCTGCACAGCTACAAGGTGGACATTGCCAAGCAGATGATCCTGATGGCGCGCGACCTGGGGGCGCCCGTGCTGCTGGCCTGCAGCTCCACGTCATCGCACGCCACCGCCGATGCCGATGCCATCGCGCGCGACCTGCGCAAGCTGGCCCTGCTGGCGCTGCCGCACGGCATCCGCGTGGCGTTTGAAGGACTCTCGTGGGGGCGGCACATCAACGAGGTGCACCAGGCGTGGGTAGCGGTCGAGCAGGCCGATTGCCCCAACCTCGGCCTGGCCATCGACTCGTACCACCAGTTCGCCACCAGCACACCGCTCTCGGCGCTTACGGATGTGGACCCCGAGAAGATCTATCTGGTGCAGCTTTCGGACTTCATGTGGCAGGAGACCCGCACCGTGCAGGAGCGCATCGACACGGCGCGGCACTTTCGCGTTTTCCCTGGCGAAGGCGTGCACAGCCAGGCCCTGGCTGAGCTGGTGCGCACGCTCGATGGCATGGGCTACCAGGGCGACTACAGCTTTGAGGTCTTCAACGACGACTACCAGCAGCTGCCGCTGCCTTATGTGGCACAACGCGCATGGAACAGTGCACTGTGGCTGGCCGAGGGCGTGCTGCAGCGCGCAGTGCCGCTGCCCGGGCACCCACGCATCAAAACGCTGGCGTGATCAATGCGTCAACGGCCAATAATCAGCTGTTGGCGCGCTTCTTGAGCCAGCGCATCAGCGCGCCCACCACCGGCAGCTTTTCGTACAGTTCTTCGGCGGCGTCCCAGTAGTCGCGGTGTAGCGTCACCAGGCCTTGTTCGTCGAGCACCAGGTGCGACGCGCCGCGCACGGTCTGCGTCACGCCCTTGTCAAAGCCCTTGAAGGCGAACAGAAAATCCCAGGTCAGGAAACACTGCGTGCCCTGCACCACGCGGCCGGTGACCACAAAACGCGGCTGCTCCAGTGCCTCGAACATGTGGGCAAAGATGGCCTGGATGGCGGGCACGCCCTGCACCTCGTTGAACGGATCCTTGAAGCGCGCCTGTGGCGCATAGAACTCGCCGATGGTCGCTACATCGGCCGGTGACAGATGCTCGAAAAACGCCACCACGCGGGTGACGGCGTCTTCGGCAGTAAGGGGCGCGCGGGGTGAATGCATGAAGGATCAGAGGCCTGTGAAACGACGAACCGCCGGAAAGTACCACCGATACGGCAACACGCGCAGCAGTTTCATCACGCGCGTGAAGCGCTTGGGGAAGTGGATGTCGAAATGCCCCAGTTCCCAGCCCCGCACGATGGCCGCAGCCGCCGCCTCGGGCGAGATCAGAGCGGGCATCGCGAAGTCGTTGCCGGCTGTGAGCGGCGTTGCCACAAAGCCGGGGTTGATCACGCTCACGCCCATGCCCAGGTCGTGCAGATCCAGGTACAGCGCCTCGGCCAGGTTGATAAGCGCGGCCTTGGTGGGGCCGTAGGCCAGGCTCTTGGGCAGGCCCCTGAAACCGGCCACGCTGCTGATGACGCTCACATGCCCGGGACGCCCGGACTGCGCCGCCGCCAGCATCGCAGGCAATACGCCGGCCAGCACCTGCAGCACGCCGTTGTAATTGATCTGCTCGTGGCGCAGCATTTCTGCCAGGTCGAAGTCGGTGGCACGCATGTCGCGGTAGTAGCCTGCGCAGTAGCACACCATGTCGGGTGCACCGCCCGCCAGCACCTGTGCGGCGGCAACCTGCACCTGTTCGGGCTCTGCCGTATCGACGGCCAAGGCCACGCTGCCTGGGTGCTGGGCCACAAACGCATCCAGCGCATCGCCATTGCGCGCCGAGACGATCACCTGCGCACCGCGCGCATGCAGCGCCGCCGCCGTGGCCCGGCCAATACCGCTGCTGGCCCCAATGAGCCAGGCCCGGCGGCCATGCCAGTCGCGCAGGGGAGGATTGAGGCTCATGGTGCGCGTTTGGTGAAGGACAGGGTGATCTCGCCCAGGCGCACGCCGAACTTGCTCATGGTGGCGCGGTTGAGCATCACGCGGTCGTCAATGAGGTACATCCAGTCGTCCAGGTCCACGTTGTAGACCTTGCCATCCACGGGCAGCGCCAGCGTGTAGTTCCAGCGGAAGGCGTTGCCACGCGTCTGGCCGTTGGCCGTGCCCACCACATCGTCGGCGGTGCCGGTGTAGCGGCCGTCGGCGTGTTTGGTCAGGCGCCAGATGCGGCGCTGGGTGGTACCGTCCGAATAGGTGAAGGCTTCGTCGAGCACGCCCTCATTGCCTTTCCATGAGCAGTCCATGACCACGGTGAAGCGCTTGACGATCTGGCCGCTGCGGTCCTGAAAGATGCCGTGGGCGTCGATCTTGCCGTTGAAATACTGGGCCAGGTCCAGCACCGGTTTTTCGCTGGCGTAACCGTCAATGCTCTGATTGGCGCAGCCGGACAGCACCAAGGGTGCAGTCAGTGCGGCGGAAAGGAGAAGGCGTCGTTGCATCATGGGGGTGCACCTTGGTCGGTCGAATTCAAACAATCTCCGCGCTGCGAGGGCGCCGCAGGAGGAGAAGATAGAGCGCTGCCGCCGCCATCAGCTTGAGCACGCAGGGCAACACCGCATAGGCCAGGCCCAGGGTCTGCAAGCCGTCTTCGCTGCGCGTGCCGGGGGTGTAGCCCAGCCAGCCCAGCAGGGGCAGCGCCAGGCCTGCGGCCAGCGCCAGGTTGAGCTTGGTGGCAAAGTTCCACCAGCCAAAGTACGCGCCTTCGTGCTGCCCGCTGTCGCCCTCTGCCGCAATCACGCCGGCCAGCAGGGCGCTGGGCAATGCCAGGTCGGTGCCCAGTGCCACGCCCGAAAGCGCGCAGACCACCATGAACGGCATCACATCACCCGCGCCCAGAAACGCAGTCCACACAAACACGGCGATCGCCAGCAGCATGCCTGCCAGCCAGGTGCGCACCAGGCCCCATCGCGCCACGGCCCGCAGCCACAGCGGGATCGAGAGCGCAGCGCAGACGAAATAGGCCGCCAGGAACATCGGCTCCTGTGCGGGCGGCGCCTGCAGGCGGTCCTGGATGAAGAACAGCACCAGCGTGGCCGGGATGGCACTGGCAATGCCGTTGAGCATGAACACCGCCAGCAGGCGACGGAAGGCGGGACGCCCCCAGGGTCGCCACAGGCTGGCGCGCTGCGGTGGGCGGTACACCCCCGCTACGGTGCCAGCATGGGCTGAAGGACGGGGTGACCGCGCCCAGGCGCACCAGCCCAGCAGCAAGGCAATGGCAAACACACCGAGCATGACCGGCAGCCCCAGCAGCGCGGGCAGCACCGAGGCCAGCACCACGCCCACCAGCGCAGTCCCTTCGCGCCACGCCACGATGCGACCACGCTGCAGTTCATCGCCGCCCAGGCGCGCGCCCCAGGATTGGTGCGCAATGCTCAGCTGGCTGTAGGCGGTGTAGGTGATGAGCAGCGCCACCAGCGCCCAGGCGATCAGCGCATCGGCCCCGCGCACCCACGGAAAGAACAGGCTGGTCAGCCCCAGCGCCAGCACCACCGCCGACACCGCGCCCACCGCCAGCACGGCGCGCACCGAGCGGCCAAACAGGTGGTCGGCCAAGCGACCCAACAGCGGGTCGATGAACGCATCGAACAACCGCGCCGCCAGCAGCACCGCGCCCAGCGTGGCCAGTGGCATGCCAAATTCGCGCGCATAGTGGTTGGGCAGCAGCACATAGAGCGGCAGCGCCACAAACGCCAACGGCAGGCCCAGCAGCCCATAGGCCCGGCCTGCGCTGGCGCGGAGGGGCTGCCCGTGGCTCATGGTTGCCCTGCAGCGCGGGTGGCGGCCAGCAGCTCTTGGCGCAGACCGGGTTCGGAGGTTTGGGGCGAGAGCCAGATGCCAAAGAAGAGGCGTGAGAACTCGGCGTCAGGCACCTCCCCCACCACACGCCCGGCCATCTTGAACACCGCACCCACGCCGGGCTGGTGAATGCCCAGCAGGCGGTCGCCCGATTTCACGTCGGGCAACGCGGCCTGCAGCGCCTGCTGCCAACGCGTGGCCTGTTGGGGCGTGAAGCTGCCGATGCGGCGCATCTCCTCCAGGGAGCGCCTGGCGATGGCCTCCGCCGTGAAGTCGCGGTGGTAGGTCAGCTCCAGCGCCAAAGGTAGTGCGCCGTAGTTGTCGGCATCAAAGCCGGGCGGCACCCACAGGCGGGCGCGGTAGATCTCGAAACCCAGGAACCGGAGCACCCCCTGGCCCGAGAGGCGCACGCCCGACAGGGGCATGACGGTGGCTGGCTCTGCCGCCCGGGCCATCGGCACGGCCTGTGCGAGAACAGAATTTGAATAAAAATAGGCCCCAGCGCTTATCCACAAAGCGGCAATAGCTATGTTTTTCATAGCAATCAGTCTTTCGC
Source organism: Acidovorax sp. Root275 (assembly GCF_001428965.1). Lineage (NCBI taxonomy): Bacteria > Pseudomonadati > Pseudomonadota > Betaproteobacteria > Burkholderiales > Comamonadaceae > Acidovorax > Acidovorax sp. Root275. Next base: position 203,935 of record NZ_LMJH01000009.1, read on the forward strand.
CAGCGTGTACTGCACCAGGTCGATGTTGCTCATCGCAAACGCCGCTTCGCAGTAGGCGAGGTAGAACTCCCAGATGTGCATGAAGCGCTCGTCAAACCCCAGCTGCAGGATCTGCGTGCGCTGCGCGAGGAAGCGCTCGCGCCAGCGTTTGAGGGTCTCGGCGTAGTCCTGGCCAAACGCAAACTCGTCCACCACACGCAGCCCTGCGGCCTCGGCCTCGCGGCGGAACTCGCGCGGGCAAGGCAGGCAACCGCCGGGGAAGATGTACTGCTGGATGAAGTCGGTGGAGCTGATGTAGCGGTCGAACAGGCTGTCGTCGATGACGATGCTCTGGATGCAGGCCTTGCCGCCGGGCTTGAGCAGGCGGTGCACCGACTGGAAATAGGTGGGCCAGTATTCGCGGCCCACGGCCTCGACCATTTCGATGGAGCAGATCGCGTCGTAGGGGCCGTCGTGGATGTCACGGTAGTCCTGCAAGCGCAGGTCGGCCTTGGCTTGCACCCCATGCGCCGCCATGCGCTTTTGCGCAAACGCCAGCTGCTCGGTGGACAGCGTGACGCCGGTGAGGGATGCGCCGAATTCAGTGGTCGCCATCTCGGCCAAGGCGCCCCAGCCGCAGCCAATCTCCAGCACCCGGTCACCGGCCTGCACACCCGCCATGCGCAGCGCACGGCGCACCTTGGCATGTTGCGCGGTGCGCATGTCGCCGCCCGCATCGCCCTCGAACCAGGCGGACGAGTAGTTCATCGTGTCGTCCAGCCACAGCTCGTAGAACGCGTTGCCCAGGTCGTAATGGGCGTGGATGTTCTTCTGGCTGTTGCTGCGCGTGTTGCGGTTGAGCAGGTGCTTGATGCGGTACAGCAGACGCCCGGCCCAGGTGCCGTAGATCACGCCTTCGACCTGCTGGCGGTTGGCGACAAAGAGCTTGAGCAGGTCGGTCAAGTGCGGCGTGGTCCAGTCGCCCGCGATATAGCTCTCGGCAAAACCGATGTCGCCCGACCGGAGCGCGGCGCTGCACACGTTCCAGTTCTTGAGCGTGATGGCGGCCGAGGGGCCGTTGCCCTGTCCGAAGTGCTGCAGCGTGCCATCGGGCAACTGCACCGTGAGGTGGCCGTGCTGCAGCCGCTGCAGCAGCTTGAGCGCGGTGCGTGCCGCAGCAGGGGTGCCAACAGGCAGCGTCGGGGCAGAGCGGGGGGCGGTGGTGGAGTTCATGGCGGCGGTCTCGCGGGGCTGGAACGGCATGGAGATCAACGGGTCACGATGGAGGCAGGCGCCTCGGGCTTGCGGTGGAAACGCACGCGCTTGAGCCACAGCCGCAGCGCATGCCAGTGGATGCGGGCGATGATGGCCAGCGTCATGGCGGGGTAGCCCCAGAGCGCCTGGCGCAAGGTCTGGGGTGTCCCGGCCTGCAGGGTGCCGCTCACGCTGGTCTGGATGAGCGGGCCGGTGTCGTCGTCGTGGTCGATACGCACCACGGTGCGGCCCGCGTCCTGTTCCCCGGCCTCGGTGCGCATGAAGCGAAAGCGGTAGCCGCCGCTCACCTCGCAGAACGGCGACACATGGAACACCTTGCGCGCCTGCTGCTCCACGCCGTACCGCGGGGCATCCAGCAGGTAACAGTGGCGCTCGCCAAAGGTGTTGTTCACCTCCACCACGATGGCGCGCAGGCTACCGTCGGCACGGTGGCAGTACCAGAAGCTCACGGGCTTGAAGGTGTAGCCCAGCACCCGCGGGTAACAGTGCAGCCAAACCTCGCCCGTGGCGTCGGTGACGCCTTCGGTGCGCAGCAGCTCATCGAGCCAGGCCAGCGCACCACCCTGCGCGGCAGTGCGGCCGTCGCCGTGGTCCACGTCATGGAAGCTGATGGCACCACGCCGGTTCACGGCCAGCGCGCTGCCCAGGCCGGGCAGGCTGCGCATGGGCAGCATCAGAAAAAACGTGGGGTAGGCAAACGCATGCCGCCGGGGCCGCAGCCGCGTGTGGCGCACCTGGCCGAAGCCAATGAGGGGCGCTGCGGGCGGGGCCGGGGCGTGGCTCACGCAGCCTCCGCCAAAGGCGCTGGCAGGGCCGCCAGCAGTTGCTCGGCCACGGCCAGGCCTGACTTGAGGCCATCCTCGTGGAAGCCGTAGCCCGTCCAGGCACCGCAGAACCAGGTGTGCTGCTGCCCTTGCAGCTTGCCCACCTGCTGCTGCGCGCGGATGGCGGCCATGTCGAACACCGGGTGAGCGTATTCGTAGCTGCCGATCACGTGCTCAGGCGCAATGTCACGCACCGGATTGAGCGACACCACCACAGGCTGCGCAAACGGCACGGGCTGCAACTGGTTGATGAGGTAGTGCAGGCACACGCGGGCCGACTCGCGGCTGCGTTGCGGCGCACGTTCGTAGTTCCACGCGGCCCAGGCGGCGCGGCGCGCGGGCAGCACCGAGATGTCGGTATGCAGCACGGCGCGGTTGGCCTGGTAGCGGATGGCGCCGAGCACGGCGCGCTCCTGCGTCGTCGGCTGGGCCAGCAGCGCAAGCGACTGGTCCGAATGCGTGGCCAGCACCACCTTGTCAAAGTGTTCTGTGTGGTCAGCAGTCACCACCCGCACTCCAGCCACGTCACGCTCGATGCGGTGCACGGGGGTGTTCAGGCGCTTGTCGGCAATGCCCGCCACGATCTTGTCCACGTAGTGGCGCGCACCACCGGACACCGTCCACCACTGCGGGCGGTTGCTCACCTGGATGAGCCCATGGTTGTGACAGAACCGGATCATGGTGGCCACGGGGAACTTGAGCATCTGGTCGGTGGGGCAGCTCCAGATGCAGCCCAGCATGGGCAAGAAATACCAGTCGCGGAACGCGTCGCCAAAGCGGTGCTCGCGCAAGAAGTCGCCCAGCGGCTGCATCAGCGCGGCCTCGGCCTGCTTTTGGGCGATGCGCGTGCACAGCTTGTTGAAGCGCAGCAGGTCGCGCAGCATGCCCAGGAAGCGCGGATTGACCAGGTTGGAACGCTGGGCAAACACCGTGCTGAGGTTGGTGCCGCTCCATTCCAGCGCGCGGCCACCGCCAGGGCCACCCAGGGCACTCGGCACCTGCACCGAGAACGACATGTCGGACTTGGCGGTTTCTACGCCCAGTTCGGCCAGCAGACGGATCAGGTGGGGGTAGGTGCGCTCGTTGAACACCAGGAAGCCGGTGTCCACGCCATGCGTGACGGGCGTGCCCGACGCGTCGGGCAACGTCACGTCCACCGTATGGGTGTGGCCGCCAAAGTAGTCGCTGGCTTCAAACAGCGTGATGTCCGCCTGGCCGCGCAGCTGGTGCGCGACCGCCAGCCCGGAGATGCCGGAACCGATGATGGCGATTTTCATGGCCGGCTCCCTCTCGCCGGTGCATGGAATAAAAAGGTTGCGAAGCTTCCCGAAACGAATAAGAGAGGGAGGGAGGAGAAGCGCTCCAGGAGGTCAGTCGGAACCCGGGGGCCCGAAAGGCTTCGCAACACTAAAACTGTACGTCGCGCAATCGTCTTGCGCAATAGATAGAGTGGGGTTGCGCTGGCGAAGTTCCAGAGCATGCCCTGGTTTTTTTTAAAGAAACGTAAAGAAAACATTGCAATTACCTCGTAGCGGCAACAGCAAGTTGCTGTTCGATGGCGCGCACGAGGCCCTTGTTGTCAGGGGCAGTGAGGCTGGAGTAGTTGTCCACCAGCTTGCCGTCGCGGCCCAGCAGGTATTTGTGGAAGTTCCAGCGCGGCGCCGTGCCGGACAGTTGTGCCAGCTGGCGAAACAGCGGCGAGACTTCTGCCCCTTTGACGCTGCTCTTTGCAAACATGGGAAATTTCACGCCAAAAGTGTTTTCGCAGAAATCTGCGATCTGCTGGTTGCTGCCGGTCTCCTGCGAAAAGTCGTTGGACGGAAAGCCCAGCACGACCAGCCCCTTGTCCTTGTAGCGGGCATACAGCTCTTCCAGCCCTTTGTACTGGCCGGTGAAGCCACAAAAACTCGCGGTATTGACCACCAGCACCACCCGGCCAGCGTACTGGCACAGCGACTGGGGTTTTTCATCCTGCAGCCTGGCAAACGTGTGCTGCAGCGTGGCCGGACAGCTTTCGGCATCCGCCGCGTGGGCCAAGGGCACATGGCCGACCGTTGCCAGGAGGAAAAGGCTGGCGACCGAAAGAAGGCGTCTGAAAGAGGTGTTCATAGGGCTTGGGGCGCAGTGGTATGGGCAATTTAACCATTCCATCATTTTTTGTCCACATGAGTTTTTATTTGGACTGATTGGTATACGAATGCCCGCACCCAATGGATTCAAAGCTCTGCGGCTTCAATGGTTATTGCCGGCGCAGGCGAAGGCAGGGCGGCACGGGCCGCACAGGTTGGGACCGTCGCGGCAGGGGATGGGGGAAAGAAAGACGGGCAGAAGCTGCTCGTGGATGGCGCCGGGCGTCAAGCCCGTCCACCCGTTGCAGGCGGAGTGCCGCGCCTGCGGCTCAGAGGCTGTTCAGCCCAGGTTGAGCAAACGGTCCAGCGAGAGCTTGACCCGCACGTCCTTGAAAGCCACCACACCCGTGACTTTCCAGGGGGGCATGCCGGTGTCGCGGGGAATGGGCTCCCCTGTCGGCATGCCGTCGCGGTTGGTCACCACCGCCACCTTGGGCGTGGTGGCCGTCGTACCCCGGCGGATGACGACACCCACCTCCTGGCTGGCCAACCGCACAAAGGCCCCTGGCGGATACACGCCCAGCGTCTTGACGAGCGCGGCACCGGCCTCGTCCACCTGGTGCTCTTCATCGTAGTAGCTCGCCTGCATGGCCGCCGTGACCGGCATGGGCCAGCGGGCCGCGCGGGGTGCCATCCGCGCACCAAATATGTCGGCGCGCTGCAAAAGGCGGGCCATTTGCTGGGGTTCCGTCTTCTTGGCCAGCGGGCCAGGGGTGCGGTGGTGGTGGCAGCGCACCGCCTCCAGCCACACAGGGTCGGCCACGCCGAGCGTGCGCAGCAACGCCTCGGAACGCTCTGCATGGCTCTCCACCGCGGCAATCTGCACAGCCGTGAGCGGATGGGTCTGCTGGGCCAGTTGGTCCTGCAGCTCGGTCATGGCAATGTTCATGGAGAGCGCCGCGTGGCCCAACTGCTGCACGCGGGCCTCGGGCCAGCGCAGCATTTCGCGCGCCACCACCATGCACACGCAGCACACCAGCATCGAATGCGTGGCGCTGTACATGCGGGTTTCCTGCACCGACAGGTAGATCAGGGCCAGCAGCGTGGCGTCGGGAGTTTGCTCGCAGTGGCGGGCCAGCTCGTCATGCAGCATCTGGAAGCGCCCGCCAAAATCATGGGGCGAGGGCGCGCGCAGCAATTGTGTGGCACGCAGCTGCAGCTCGGGCCAGTCAGGCAGGGTCTTGCCACCGCGTCCCCGCCCACCCGCGTCGTCGGCCGCCGTCATCTTCATCGCCGCAATTTCACCCAGATTGGTGTCTGCGATCAGCATGCGCTGCAACTGCGCCAGGTAGGCCCGGTGGCTGTCGCCGGACTCATCGGTATCCACGCACAGTTGCCGGCCCCGGCCCACCATCGTGGCCAGCTCTTCCCGGGTGCGGATGACATACCCCTTTTGCGCCAGCAACACGCCATCGGCACCCCGCAGCACAAAAGGCAGAGGATGGCCGAGCTGGATGGATTCGATGTTCAGGCTGACGAGGTTCATGGTGCTCGTTACATTATCTAACGGCCACACGCTTGGCTAAGCCGGGGCAACCCTGGGGATTGCCCGCTTTTTCAGACGAATAGGGGAACCCGGGCGCAGCGGATGCCGCTTTCTGCCACGCCGGCTCCCCGTCCACGTCATCCCGCTGGCGGCGGTGTCGCAGGCAACTCGGCTGCCGGAGCATGGTGCGCCCCACGCAGCCGCCGCAGGGTGCGGCCGAACCACTGCCCCAGGTCGTCCACCCCGGTGAACACAGCCGGGATGACCAGCAGGCTCAGCAGCGTCGAGGTGATCAGGCCACCGATCACAGCCACCGCCATCGGCGAACGGAAGCTTGCGTCCGCAGCGCCGATGCCCAGCGCAATGGGCATCATGCCCGCGCCCATGGCCAGCGTGGTCATGATGATGGGCCGCGCCCGCTTGTGGCACGCGTCGATCAGCGCCTCGAAGCGCGTCATGCCGTGCTCGCGCCGCGCCAGGATGGCGTACTCGACCAGCAGGATGGAGTTCTTGGTGGCGATGCCCATGAGCATGATCAGCCCGATGAGCGAGGGCATCGAGAAGCTCTTTTGCGCGATCAAGAGGCCCACGAACGCGCCGCCCAGCGACAACGGCAGCGCCGCCAAAATTGTCACCGGGTGCAGGAAGTCCTTGAACAGCAGCACCAGCACGATGTAGATGCACAGCACGCCGGTGAGCATGGCCAGGCCAAAGCTGGCGAACAGCTCGCCCATCATCTCGGCGTCGCCGATGGTGATCTGGCGCACGCCGGGCGGCAGGTTCTTGATGGAGGGCAGCGCCTCCACGGCCTTGGTCACGTCGCCCAGTGGCTGGCCCGACAGCTCGATCTCGAAGTTCACGTTGCGCGCGCGGTCGTAGCGGTCGACCACGGCCGGGCCGCCGCTGAACTCCAGCGTGGCCACCTGGCCGAGCATCACCGGGCCCTTGCTGCCGGGCACGGCCAGGCGCTCGAGCAGCGACAGGTCCTGGCGCGCGTCGTCCCGCAGTTTGACCACGATGGGCACCTGGCGCGATGCCAGGTTGAGCTTGGGCAGCGACACGTCGTAGTCGCCCACGGTGGCGATGCGCAGGGTCTCGGCGATGGCGCTGCTGGTCACGCCCAGGTCGGCGGCGCGCGCGAAGTCCGGGCGCACCGCGATCTCGGAACGCACCAGGCTGGCCGTGGACGAGATGCTGCCCAGGCCCGGAATGGTGCGCAGGTCCTTCTCGACCGCGAGGGCCGCCGTGGTCAGCGCCTGCGGGTCGTCGCCCGAGAGCACCAGCACGTACTTCTCGCCCGAGCCGCCCAGGCCCACCTTGCTGCGCACGCCGGGCAGAGTCTCCAGCGCGGCGCGGATGTGGTTCTCGATGCCCTGCTTGCGCGGCCGGTCGCCGCGCTCGGCCAGCAGGATGGTGAGCGTGGCCTTGCGCGTCTCGGCCCCGGCGCCGCCCATGAAGGGGTCGGCCCCCGCCGAGCCGCCGCCGATGGTGGTGTAGACGCTTTTGACATGTTCGACCTTGGCGATGCGCTCGCGCGCGTCTTCGGACACGGCGCGGGTCTGCGCCAGCGTGGCGCCGGGCGGCAGCTCCAGGTACACCTGGGTCTGCGAGTTGTCGTCCGGCGGGATGAAGCCCGTGGGCAGCAGCGGGATCAGCGCCAGCGAGCCAATGAAGAACGCGCCGGTGGCGATGAAGGTGATCCAGCGGTGTTTGACGCACCAGGCCGCCCAGCGCAGGTACACCGTCATCCAGCGCGGGTCTTTGTGATCGTCCACGATGGGCTTCAAGATGTAAGCCGCCATCATGGGCGTGAGCACCCGCGCCACCACCAGGCTGGCAAACACCGCCAGTGATGCCGTCCAGCCGAACTGCTTGAAAAACTTGCCCGCAATGCCGCTCATGAACGCGGTGGGCAGGAACACCGCGATCAGCGTGAAAGTGGTGGCCACCACGGCCAGGCCAATTTCGTCGGCCGCTTCCATGGCCGCCTGGTAAGGCGTCTTCCCCATGCGCAGGTGGCGCACGATGTTCTCGACCTCCACGATGGCATCGTCCACCAGGATGCCCACCACCAGCGACATCGCCAGCAGCGTGATCACGTTGATCGAAAAGCCCAGCAGATGCATGCCGATGAACGCCGGAATCACCGACAGGGGCAGCGCCACCGCCGACACGAACGTGGCACGCCAGTCGCGCAAAAAGAGCCATACCACCAGCACGGCCAGCAGCGCGCCTTCATACAGCAGGTGCATGGAGCCGTCGTATTCCTCCTGCACCGGCTGCACGAAATTGAAGGCCTCGGTGATTTCCAGGTCCGGATGCTGCGCACGCATCTCCTTGAGCGCCGCCTGCACGGCACCGCCCACCTCGATCTCGCTCGCACCCTTGCTGCGCGCCACCTCGAAGCCCACCACGGGCTTGCCGTTGAGCAGGGCCAGCGCGCGCGGCTCGGCAATCGTGTCCGACACCGTGGCCACTTGATCGAGCCGCACATGGCGGCCGTCCGACAGCGACAGCGTGAGGTTGGCCAGCTCCTGCGCCGACTGCACCGTGGCCAGCGTGCGCACGGGCTGTTCGCTCCCGCCCAGGTCGGTACGACCGCCCGCGCTCTCGGTCTGCACCAGGCGCAGCTGGCGCGACACATCGGCCGCCGAGGCGTTGAGGGCCTGCAGTTTGACCGGGTCCAGCGACACATGCACCTGCCGGTCCACGCCGCCCACGCGGTTGACCGCGCCCACACCCCGCACCGTGAGTAACTTCTTGGCCACGGCGTCGTCCACAAACCAGGACAACGCCTCGTTGTCCATGCGGGTCGAGGCGATCGTGAAGGCCAGCACAGGCTGCGCAGCCAGGTCCATCTTGGTCACGATGGGGTCGCGCACGTCGCCCGGCAGGTCGCCGCGCACGCGTGCCACGGCGGAGCGCACGTCATCGAGCGCCTCCTGCGTGGGTTTTTCGAGCCGGAACTCGGCCGTGATGGTGGCGCCGCCGTCCTGCACCTTGGTGTAGATGTGCTTCAAGTCCTGCAGCGTGGCGATGCTGTTTTCGATCTTGCGCGCCACATCGTTTTCAAGCTGCGCGGGCGAGGCGCCCGGCAGCGCCACGGTCACCGAGATCGTGGGCAGGTCGATGTCCGGGAAGTTCTGCACCTTCATGGCGTTGAAGGACAGCAGGCCGCCGAAGGTCAGCAGCACAAACAGCATCAAGGCAGGTATCGGGTTCTTGATGGACCAGGTGGATACATTCATGTGGAATGCTCCTTAATTGATAGCTGCAAAAGATTTATCAACAAGCGCTAGAGCCATTTTTTGCTTGAAAACTGGCGCCTCGGACGTGCTGCTGGGCGCTGGAACTGGCACCGGCGTGTTCGCCACCCGCACCAGATCGCCGTCGTTCAAGAAGCCCGCGCCACGCACCGCTACCGAAGCGTTGGCGTCCAGGCCCGACAACACCTCGACCCGGTCGGCCACGCGCCGGCCGGTCTGCACCTTGCGCTGCTGCACGCGCTGCTCGGCGCCCACCACAAACACGTACGAGAAACCATCGCGCACCACCAGCGCCTCTTGCGGCACGGTAAGCGCCTCGCTGGCACCCAACGCAAAGTCACCCCGCGCGAACATGCCCGCACGGAAATCACCGTTGAGTGGCAGATCGACATACACCAGCACATTGCGCGTCTGCGGGTCCACCGTGGGTGCCACCATGCGCACCGTGCCTTCGGCCGTGGCGCCGCTGGCCGCCGTCACGCTGACCTTGGCGCCCGGCGCAATGCGGCGCAGCTCGGTGGACGTGACTTCGGCGCGCCATTCGAGGCGCCCTTTGCGCACCATGCGGAAGAGCTCGGTGCCTGCACCCACCACCGCGCCCACGGTGGCCGTGCGGGCCGAGATCACGCCGCTGTCGGGCGCCAGCACCTGCGTGTACTTCAGGCGCAACTGCTGTGCGTTCAGCGTGGCCTTGGCGGCCTCCACCCGGGCCTGTGCGGTCTTCTCGGCCGTGGTGTACTGCTGGATCTGCTGCTGGCTCAAGGCGCCCGTGGCCTGCAGCGAGCGGGCCCGGTCGGCATTGGCGGCGGCTTCGGCCGCATTGGCCTGGGCTTCGAGCAGGCTGGCGCGCATCTGCGCCACATCGGCCTGCACCGTTTCGGCCGAGAAGGTGGCGAGCACCTGGCCCGCCTTGACCACGTCACCCACATTCACCCGCACATCGGTCAGGCGCAGTCCATTGCTTTCGGCGCCGATGCTGGCTTCCTGCCAGGCAGCGACGTTGCCGTTGGCCGCCAGGCGCAGGGGCACGGAGGTGCGCTGCGGCTGGGCCGTGCTTACCGTGAGTGCGGGGCGCGATTGGTTCGCCTTGGGTTCATCGGCCGCGCGCGACGCGCCCGAGAAAACCAGGGCACCTCCCGCGGCCAGCACACAGGCGGCGATCACGGCGAAGGCCGTGGGAGAGAACTTGAAGGAAGAGAAATTTTGCATTTGCTTTCGTCCTGAAGAATTCATATCAGCTTTCCACAGCGCTACGCGCCACCCGCACGGGATGAAACTGGCGCGGCCCAGGCCCGTGCCCCCGTGCAAGGGCCGCCCCGCCGCACCGGGGGCGTCCCCCTCCCGACTCGCGCAGCGGGTCGAGAGAGGGGGAAGGCGCGAAGCGACTCAGGCGGTGTTTCACTCTTTCCAGCCACCGCCTGCAGCGCGGTACAGCGAAACCCAGGCGGCCTGGCGTTCGTGCTGCAGCGCGATCAGCGCGTTCTCGGCCGCCAAGGACGTGCGCCGGGCGTCTTCCAGCTCCACCAGGCTCGCCAGCCCGCCGCGCCAGCGCGCCTCTGTGGCATCGAACGAGGTGCGGTAGCCTGCCGCCGCCACCCGCGCACTGGTATTGCGCTCGGCCGTGCTCTGCAGCCGCACCAGCGCCTGCTCGACCTCGCTCACGGCCTGACGCACCTTGGCGCGGTAGAGCGCAGCGGCCTCGTCGTAGCGCGCCTGGGCCGCATCCACCTGCGCGCCGCGCCGGCCGCCGTCGAACAGCGGCACACTCAACGCCAGCGGACCGATGGTCCAGGTGTTCAGGTCGGTCGTCACACCACCGCTGCGCACCCAGGCCGTGCCCACCGAGCCGCTGAGCGACAGGCGTGGGTAACGCTGGGCCTGTGCACTGCCCACTTCGGCGCTGGCAGCGGCGACTTCGCGCTCGGCGTTATACACATCGGGGCGCTGGGCCAGCACTTGGGCGGGCAAGGCGGCAATGGTGAACAGGGCGTCGGGCGCGGCGGATGTCGGTGTGGACAGGCGCCCGCGCAACGCAGGCTCTTCCCACCCGGTCAGCGCTACCATGGTCTTGACTTCGACATCGCATTGCATGCGCTGCTGCGATGCGCGCGCCTGCGCTTCGGCGGCGCTGGCGCGCGCCAGGGCGGCGGTGGCGGGCGCCGTGAAACCGGCACGTTCGCTGAGGTCGGACAGCCGCGAGGTTTCTCCGCGCGACTGCGCATCGCGCTCGGCCACACGCAGCTGCTCCAGGCAGGTGCGCAGGCTGCTCGTCTGCTGCGCCACCTCGGCGGCCACACTCACGCGGGCCTCATGCCACAGCGCCTGGGCGCCCGCCAGGCGCTGGTCGGCCGCCGTCTTGGTGGCCCGGTTGGCGCCGAAGAGGTCGATCTCCCAGCTCGCTTGCAGCCCGGCCTGCGCGGTGGTGGCGATGCCCGCGAGCTGCTCGTTGAAACCCCGGCTGGCGCTGGCCTGTGCATCGAGCGACGGCAGCAGCGCGGCACGGCTGGCCACTTGCGTGGCACGCGCCTGCGCAATGCGGGACTGGGCCTGCGCCACGCCGGGGCTGATGGCTTGCGCGGCATCGATGAGCTCGACGAGCAGCGGATCGCCCAGCTGCGTCCACCACCGGGTCAGATCCCCCAGCGAACCCTGGTGCGGCAAGGGCGCCTGCCACGCCACAGGCGGCGTTGTGGGCACCTGGGCGGGGGGCGCCGTGACGGCACAGGCGCCCAGGGCCAGGGGCAGGGGCAGGCAGGCGGCCCAGAAGAATCGGGTCTTGCTCAAAGTCATGCGTTGGATTCCTTGTGCGAATTCCGTGAAGTGCGGCGCGAGGGCTGTTGTGCAGCCTGCCGCCGGGCGATCTCACCCTGCACCATGCTCAGGGCGTAACCCGTCAGTCGGTCCACCCACGCATCCACAGCCCCAGACCCCGCCAGCTGCGGTGCAATAACTTGCAGCGGGTCGCGCTGGGTCCACATCTGCATAACCAGCCCGGCCAGTGAGAAGGCGAGGCGGTGCATGTCGTCGTCCGCTGCGGCCACGCCCATGTGGCGGCACAGCACCTGGACCAGCGCCAGATGGGGGGCCCGGCACTCGCGCTCAATGAGCTCGGGCCACACATGGGTCGGGTCCAGCAGCTCGCGCACATGCAGGCGCAGCGACTGGGTCACGAGGTCATCGTGCTTGAGCGGCTCCAGAAACCCACCGAAGTAGGAGGCCAGCGCCTGCTGCAGGGTCAGCGCAGGGTCAGCAAACACCGGGATGAGATCGCTGCCGCTGCCAAAAGGCTCGTAGAACGTGGCCGTGTAGAGGCGTGCCTTGTCGCCAAAGTGGTAGGCGATCGCCGCCACGTTGGTGCCTGCAGCTTCCGCAATGGCACGCACCGAGGTCTGCGCAAAGCCCCGCTCGGAAAACAGCTGCAGTGCGGCGTGCAGCAAACGCACACGCGTATCCTCGCCATCACTGCGGGCGGTGCGCTGGGCTGCGGGAATGAAATGGGCGCCAAAACTCATGGCACCGGATTAAACACCAGAATTCAAACAGTTGTTTGAATTAGCAAAGCAATGCCGAAAAATCAGCCCGCAAAAATGCAACGAAACGTCACGCCCGGATGCAGATCAAACGAACACCGACCTCCACAAGGCCAGCACCGCATCGCGCTCGGCCTGCAGAGCCGGGGGCGTGACCTGGGTGGGCGCCTCGTCCAGGCGCGCCACGTGCTGCACGCGCCGCAGCTCGCGGTAGGCATCGGCGGCGGCCACGCCCACACCCTGTGGCAACAGCCCCACCTGCTCGGCGCGCTGCAGCAGCGCGATGTTGCCCACATTGCCCACCAGCTCCGGGTGGTTCGCTGACTCCGAGAGCACCAGGTATTGCACGGCAAACTCCGCATCCACCATGCCGCCCGGGCTGTGTTTCACATCGAACTGCCCGGCGCGCGTAGGGTGCGCTGCGCGCACACGCTCACGCATGGCCACGATCTCCTCGCGCAGGGCGGCCGGATCGCGCTCGGAGGTGATCACGGCCTCGCGCACGGCATCAAAGCGCGCCTGCAAGGCTTCGCTGCCCATCACGAAACGCGCGCGTGTCATGGCCTGGTGTTCCCAAGTCCAGGCCGTGTTGCTTCCCCGGCGCTGCTGGTAGTTGGCGTAGGCCTCAAAGCTCGTGACCAGCAGGCCCGAACTGCCATTGGGCCGCAGCGCAGTGTCGATTTCGTACAGGTCGCCCTCGCCCGTCTTCACGGTGAGCCAGTTGATGAGCTTGCGCACAAAAGCGGCGTAGACCTCGGGGGCGCGCTCATCGTCGTCGTCGAACACGAAGACGATGTCCAGGTCGCTGCCGTAGCCCAGCTCCTTGCCGCCCAGCTTGCCGTAGCCAATGATGGCGAACTGTGGGCTCTCGCGGTGGCGCGTCTTGAGCCGGCTCCAGCACCACTGGGCCGTGATGCGCAGCACGCTGTCGGCCAGGGCGGACAGGTCATCCGCCACCTGCTCAACGGTGATGCGCCGCTCCACGTCGCGCGCGAGGGTGCGGAAGGTTTCCGCGTGCTGGGCGCGGCGCAGCAGGTTGAGCAAGGTTTCATCATCGTCCTCGCCCGTGGACTGCAGCGACGCGAGCCGCACGGCCAATTCGCGCTCAAAGTCCGCCACCACAAAGCGCTCGGCGAGCAGCGAATCTCCCACCAGTTCATCGATGACACCGGGGTGCTGCAGCAGGTAGCGGGCGGGCCATTTGGCCGCACCCAGCAGGTGCAGCAATTGCTCGTGCACAGAGGGGCGCTCCAGCAGCAGTGCCAGATAGCTCTCGCGGCGCAGCAGCGGCTCCAGCCAGTTGGCCAGGCGCAGGGTGGCCTCTTCGGTGACACGGCCTTCCTTGAGCCACTGCGCGGTGCGTTGCACCAACCGGAACAGGCGGGCGCGGGCTTCGTCGCGCAGCCCCGCCACGCGCGGGTGGTTGCGCCATTCGGCCACGCGTTCGCGGAATCCGGGCGGCAACAGCTCCAGCAGGGTGTCGAATTCCGGGGGCGCGGCAGCCACAGCGCGCGGGCCGCCACAGCCTCCGCCATTGCACTGCTTTTTGCCAGCTCCGCCCAGCAGCGTGTCGAATTCCTGGGCTACCAATTCGCGGTGCGCGTCCAGCTCGTGCAGAAAGGCGCAGCAGTCGGGATAGCCCAGGGTGTAGGCGATCCAGGCGAGGTCGTCGTCGCGCGTGGGCAGCACGTGGGTCTGCTGGTCGTCCAGGTACTGGATGCGGTGCTCCACCCGGCGCAAAAAGACATAGGCGCGCGCAAGGGCATCTGCCGTTTCCTGCGGCATGAGGCCTGCCTGGGCCAGGCGCTTGAGCGCGTCCAGCGTGGGCCGGCGACGCAGCTCGGGGAACTGACCGCCCCGCACCACCTGCAGCAGCTGCACCGTGAATTCGATCTCGCGAATGCCGCCGCGCGATAGCTTGACGTCGTTGGCGCGCTCAGGGTGGCCCGCGCTGCGCTTGGCGGCATGGTCCCGGATCTGGCGGTGCAGGGAACGCAGCGCATCAAACACGCTGTAGTCCAGGTAGCGGCGGAACACAAAGGGCAGCACGACGCCCCGCAGTGCCTGCACCTCGGGGCTGGCAATGCAATCACGCGGTGCCACCACCCGGCTCTTGAGCCAGGCAAAACGTTCCCACTCGCGGCCATGCAGCTGCAGGTATTCCTCCAGCGCCGACAACGAGACGGAAGGCGGGCCAGAGTTGCCATTGGGGCGCAGCGCCAGGTCCACACGGAACACAAATCCGTGCTCGGTGGTGTCCCCCACCAGGCTGTAAATGGATTTGACCGCCCGCGCGAAGTATTCGTGGTTGGAAATGCGACCGCGGCCATCGGCTGTGCCGACAGTCTCGCCATCGTGTTCATACACGTAAATCAAATCGATGTCGCTGGAGACATTGAGCTCACGCGCGCCCAGCTTGCCCATGCCAATGATCCACAGCTGCACGGGCTGGCCATCGGGCCCGCGCGGCGCGCCGTGGCGTTCGTCCAGCTCCTGCCGCGCCTGGCGGCTGGCGCGGTCCAGCGCCAGCTCGGCCAGTTCGGTGACGGCGCGGGTGATGTCGGCGAGCGGCGCCTGCGCGTCGCAGTCCATCTGGATGAGCCGTTCCATGACAAGCTGGCGCAGCACACGCAAGGCCGTACCCGTGTCGCAACCGCGCGTGCGCAGCGCGTCATAGGCCTGTTCCATGGTGGCCATCACGGGAGCCCCGGGGGGCAACAGGGCCAGATCGCCGGCATAGCGGCGGTGCAGGCGCTGGTAGAAACGCGAATGCTCCGCCAGCGGGCCCTCGGGCCGGGGCTGGTGACAACGGGGATCAACGGGGGACGAAGACATGGCAGACATGGCAAGGGGCCACAT
Source organism: Acidovorax sp. Root275 (assembly GCF_001428965.1). NCBI lineage: Bacteria > Pseudomonadati > Pseudomonadota > Betaproteobacteria > Burkholderiales > Comamonadaceae > Acidovorax > Acidovorax sp. Root275. The sequence goes on from NZ_LMJH01000009.1 coordinate 219,283, forward strand.
ACATAAGGACACTGGTTTGTAGTGAACCCGCGCTAAGCCTGCGGGTCATAATTCCTGCCACATTCAATCCCAACATGATCGATCCCACCACGCACCCCACCCGCCTGCTGAAAATTGTGGCAGGTCTCGCGCGGTGGTCGCTGGGTTTGCTGCTGGCATTCTGGCTGCTGCTGTCCATCGCGTGGGGGGCCCTTCATGGCTGGATTGTGCCGCGAATCGGTGATTTCCGCCCACAGCTTGAGGCGCATGCCGCACGGGCCCTGGGGGTTCCGGTCCAGATTGGCGCCATCGCGGCACACACCGAAGGCCTGATCCCTTCCATCGAACTCTCCGATGTCACCCTGCTGGACGCTGCTGGCCGCTCTGCGCTGCGCCTTCCTCGGGTGGTGGTGGCGTTGTCGCCGCGCTCCCTGCTCAAGGGCGGTTTCGAACAGCTCTACATCGAAGAGCCTGAGCTGGATGTACGCCGCACTGCAGACGGCCGCATCCAGGTGGCGGGACTGGATTTTTCCCAACAGCAGGGCGAAGACAACGCCGCAGCCGACTGGCTGTTTTCCCAGGGTGAGGTCTTCATCCGGGGCGGCACGGTGCGCTGGACCGACGAGCAGCGGGGCGCCCCGGAGCTTGCGCTGGAGAAGGTGGACCTTCTGCTGCGCAACGGCAACTGGCACCACCACATGCGCCTGGATGCCACGCCGCCTGCGGCTTGGGGAGACCGCTTCACGGTGGTCGGGCTGTTCCGCGCGCCCCTGCTGCGCGCACGCGATGGCAACTGGAAGCACTGGAACGGGCAGGTCTTCGCCGACTTTTCCCGGGTGGACGTCTCCCGGCTTCGCCACCACGCCGATGTGGGCATGGAGATCGCCCAGGGCCGGGGCGCATTGCGCGCCTGGGCCGATGTGCAGCGCGGACAGATCGTGGGCGGCACGGCCGACCTGGCGCTCGCCGATGTCAATGCCACGCTGGGCGCGGATCTGCAGGCGCTGGTGCTGCCGTCCATCCAAGGGCGGCTGGGTGGGCGCCGGCTGAACGGGGGGTTTGAATTCTCGACCCAGGCGCTGCAATTTAAGACCGACGACGGGATCACCTGGCCCGGCGGCAACGTACGGCTTGTGCACACGGCGGCGGCCGGCAAGGCACCCGCCCAAGGCGAATTCCGCGCCGACCGCCTGGACCTGGCCGCCCTGGCCCAGGTCGCCAGCCGCCTGCCCCTGGGTGCGACGGCACACGAAGCCGTGCGCACCTATTCCCCCCATGGGCTCGTGGACGAGATCCAGGCGACCTGGAAAGGGCCGCTCGAAAACCTGCAGCAATACCAGGTGCGCGGACGCATCCGGGGCTTGGCCCTGGCGGGGGACGCGCCGGGCAGCGCCTCCACCCAGCTGGGCCTGCGCGGTGCCACGGTGGACATCGACATGACGCAGGCGGGTGGCAAGGCGGCACTGACCATTGCCTCCGGCGCCCTGGTGCTGCCCGGCGTGTTCGAAGATCCTGTGCTGCCGCTGGACCGCCTCAGCGCCGACGTGCGCTGGCAACTCGATGGCGATCGCATCGCCGTACAGGCCAACGACGTGCAGTTCGCCAATGCCGATGCCCAGGGCGAAGCCCGGGCCACCTGGCATACCAGCGATGCGGGCAAGGTGGCGCACCGCTCGCGCTTTCCGGGGGTGCTGGACCTCACGGGCACGCTGAACCGGGCGGACGGGACGCGCGTGCACCGCTACCTGCCCCTGTCCATCCCTGCCGAGTCGCGCCATTACGTGCGCGACGCCGTGGTGGCGGGCAGCGCGAGCAACGTCCAGTTCCGGGTCAAGGGGGATCTGCACCACCTGCCGTTCAACGACCCGAAGCTGGGTGAATTCCGCATTGCAGCCCGCGTGAAGGATGTCACCTACGCCTATGTGCCCACGCAGTTGCAGCCGGCCAACACATTGCCGTGGCCAGCGCTGACCGAGCTTGCGGGCGAGCTGATCTTCGAGCGCTCCTCCATGCAGGTCCGGGGTGCCAGCGGCGGCTTTGCGGGACGCCCAGGCCTGCGCCTGTCAAAGGTAGATGCCAAGATTCCGGACCTCGCCCACACCGTGGTGGGTGTCAGTGCCGATGCCCGGGGGCCGCTGACCGAACTGCTCACGCTCATGAACACATCGCCACTGGGCCGGATGACAGGCAACGCGCTGGAGCAGGCCACCGGCAACGGCAACGCGGATTTTCAGCTGCGCCTGGCCCTGCCCATCAGCGATATCAACAAGTCCAAGGTCCAGGGCAGTGTCACGCTGGCAGGCAACGAACTGCGCATCACGCCCGACACCCCTACGCTGAGCCGGGTGCGGGGTGTGGTGCAGTTCACCGAAGCCGGTTTTTCACTCAACGCCATGCAGGCCCAGGCGCTGGGAGGGCCGGTGCGGCTGGAGGGCGGGATGCGCGCGCTGCCAGCCAATGCTCCGGCCACCGAATCGGCCGTGCAGCTTCGTGCACAGGGCACCGCCACGGCCGAGGGGCTGCAGCAGGCAACGCAGCTGGGCATGCTCTCGCAGCTGGCGCGCCGCGCCACGGGCAGCACCGCGTATTCCATGGCGCTCGCTTTTCGCCGTGGGGTGCCAGAAATACAAGTCACCACCAGCCTGCAGGGGCTGGCGCTGGCGCTGCCGGCCCCGCTGGGCAAGACGGCCGAGAGCAGCCTGCCCCTGCGTTTTGAAACCCAGGTGGCCCGCGAATCGCTGGTCGGCCTCACACACACAGGAAACGGCGGGGAAGCACCGCCACTGCGCGATCAGATCACGCTGGACCTGGGAGCGCTGGGCTCAGCCACCTACCTGCGGGACCTGAGCGGGCCCCAGGCCCGCGTGCTGCGCGGCGCCATCGGCATCGGTCTCTCGGGTGGTGAATCGGCCCCGGTGCCCGCACAGGGGGTGGCAGCCAACATCAGCCAAGGCAAGCTGGATGTGGATGCCTGGGAAGACGTGCTAACGCAAGCGACGGGCAGCGAGCCCGCTGCACGTCCCGCCACGGCGCCGGCATCGCCGGGAACCCACAGCGTGGCACAGGATTACCTGCCGACCACGCTGGCCTTGCGCGCCCGTGAACTCACCCTGCAGGGCCGCACCCTGCACAACATCGTGGCCGGCGCGCTGCGTGAAGGCGCCACCTGGCGCGCCAACCTCGACGCCACGGAACTCAATGGCTACCTGGAATACCGCCAACCAGGTGGCGCCGACCACCCCAATGGGCGCCTGTTTGCAAGGCTCTCGCGCGTGAACATGCCCCAGAGCGATGTGAATCAGGTCGAGGCGCTGCTGGACGAACAGCCCGGCGCCCTGCCCGCGCTGGACATCGTCGTGGACGACTTTGAATTGCGCGGCAAGCGCCTCGGGCGTGTGGAGATGGAGGCCCAGAACCGGGGTGGCGAAGGCGCACAGCGCGAATGGCGCCTCTCCAAGTTCAACATCACGGCGCCCGAAGCGAACTTCACGGCCAACGGCAACTGGGCAGTGCTGAACACCGCGGGGGTGGGTCCCCGCACACCCGACCGGCGTACCGTGCTCAACTTCAAGCTGGACATCCGCGACTCGGGCGATCTGCTGGGCCGCATGGGCATGGCCAATGTGGTCCGGCGTGGCAAGGGCCGCATGGAGGGGCAGGTGGCCTGGATCGGTGCTCCGTTCAGCCCCGACTACCGGACCATGACCGGTCAGATCAACCTGAACATCGAGTCGGGCCAGTTTCTCAAGGCCGACCCAGGCCTGGCCAAGCTGCTGGGCGTGCTGAGCCTGCAATCGCTGCCGCGCCGCCTGACGCTCGACTTCCGCGACGTGTTCAGCGAGGGGTTCGCGTTCGACTTTGTGCGCGGCGACGTGCGCATCGAGCAGGGCGTGGCCACCACGAACAACCTGCAGATGAAGGGCGTCAATGCCGCTGTGCTGATGGAGGGCAGCGCCAACATCGACCACGAAACCCAGGACCTGCGCGTGGTGGTGGTGCCCGAGATCAACGCGATGACCGCGTCCCTGGTGGCCACGGCCATCAACCCGGTCATTGGACTGGGCAGCTTCCTGGCCCAGGTGTTCCTGCGCGGCCCGCTGATCGAGGCGGCCACGCAGGAATTCCGCGTCGATGGCACCTGGGCAGACCCGCGTGTGGTGCGCGTGGCGCGCCGCAACCGCGAGGCAATCCCCGCCACCGGCACCCCAGCACGCCCCAGCACTCCCCGAACCGGAGAACCTTCATGATGAAAGTTGCCGCGATCCAGATGGTGTCGTGCACCCGGCTTGACGACAACCTGCGCGCCGCACGCGCCCTGCTGGAGCAGGCGGCCAGCGAAGGGGCCGAGCTGGCGGTTCTGCCCGAATACTTCTGCGTGATGGGCCACAAGGACACCGACAAGCTCGCCCTGCGCGAAGCCCCGGGCGAAGGCCGCATTCAGCACTTTCTGGCCAGTGCAGCGCGCGAGCTGCAGATATGGATCGTGGGTGGCACCTTGCCCCTGTTGGCCACCACACCCGAGCGCGTGCGCAACACCACCCTGGTGTTCAACCCCAGCGGTGACTGTGTGGCACGCTACGACAAGATCCACCTCTTCTACTTCGACAACGGGCGCGAGCAGTTCCACGAAGGCCGGGTCATCGAAGCGGGCAACACGCCCGTGCAGTTCGAGCTGCCGTCGCGCGACGGCCACCGCTGGCGCGTGGGCCTCTCGGTGTGCTACGACCTGCGCTTTCCCGAGCTGTACCGCGCCCACGCCAGTGCCGGTGCAGACCTGCTGCTCGTACCCAGCGCGTTCACCCACACCACCGGCCAGGCGCACTGGGAGGTGCTGTTGCGCGCCCGTGCCGTGGAGAACCTGGCCTACGTGCTGGCGCCAGCCCAGGGCGGCGTGCACGAGAACGGTCGGCACACCTGGGGCCACAGCATGCTGGTGGACCCCTGGGGCACCGTGCTCGCGCAGCAGGACCAGCTCGCGGGCGTGGTGTCGGGTGTGGTGGACCCGCAGCGCCTGCGCGACCTGCGCCTGCAATTGCCTGCCTTGTCGCACCGCGTCCTGTGAAATGAAGCACAACCCCCTGAGCGGCTGCGCCGCTTCCCCCTTCTCTCGCGCAGCACGCGGGGGATGGAAGGGATGAAGGTCAGTCTGAACATCCTTGCCAGGCGCTGGCGGGGCGCCTGGCGGCGCTGGTCGCTGTGGACCCTGCTGGTAGCCCTGGTGATCTCCATGCTCGCCACTATGGTGTGGCTTGCGGGGCGCTATGAGGCCAGCCAGGTGCAGTCGCGGCTCGAGCGTGACACGGCCGACGCGGTGTCCGACATCCGCGTGGCGCTCACGCGCAACCTGCAAAGCCTGCAGGCACTGCACGCGGGCGACCCAGGCCAGCTGGCGTGGGAGGTCGATGCCGCCGAATTGCTGCGCAGCCGGCGCGAACTGGTGCGCATCGAGTGGCGCGATGCCAACCTGCGGGTGCGCACCCACGCCCAGTCGCCCTACCGCCCCGTGGCGTGGGACGCCCGGCTGCGCGAGGGCAATCAGTCCGATGCCGCCATCGCCTGTGCCAACGCGCGCCGCCTGAGCAGCCCGGCCTATTCGAGCAGCTACTTCCAACCCCATGGCGACGGGCTGGGCTCGGAAATGATGGAGCTGTGCCTGCCCCTCACCTCGGGGGGACGCAGCACGGGTTTCCTGGTGGTCACGTATTCGCTGCAGGACGTGCTGATCAACCTGGTGGCGCACAACCTCACGCGCAGCCAGGAAGCCTCCTTCACCGAGGCCGACGGCACCCGGCTGGCCGTGCTGGGCGCCGCGCGCCGGGGCTCGCGCATGTTCACGGCCACGCACCTGCTGGATCTGCCCGGCAGCACACTGGTGCTGCGCATGGATACCTGGCACAGCGCGCCCAGCCTGTTCCCCAATGTACTGACCGCGCTGGTCACCGCCATGTCGATTGCGCTGGTCACCGTGATGGTGGTGCTGGTGCGCGACAACCGCAGGCGCCTGCGCGCCGAGCGCGACCTGGCGGACGCGCTGGCGTTCCGCAAGGCCATGGAAGACTCGCTGGTCACGGGCCTGCGCGCACGCGATCTGGAAGGTCGCATCACCTATGTCAACCCGGCGTTCTGCGCCATGGTGGGGTTCAGCGCGCAGGAGTTGCTCGGCCAGAGCGTCACCGCGCCCTATTGGCCACCCGAACGGGTAGAGGAGTACCGCCAGCGCCAGGCCATCCGCTTCGCGGGCACCATGCCGCCGCGCGAGGGTTTCGAGTCCGAATTCATGCGCAAGGACGGCACCCGCTTTCCGGTGCTGATCATTGAGGCCCCGCTCATCAACGCCCAGGGCCTGCACACGGGATGGATGAGCGCGTTCCTCGACATCAGTGAGCAGCGGCGGGTGGAAGAACTGTCGCGCGCGTCGCAAGAGCGGCTGCAAGCCACCGCCCGGCTGGCCACCGTGGGCGAAATGGCCTCGCTGCTGAGCCACGAGCTCAATCAGCCCCTGGCCGCCATTTCCAGCTACGCCACGGGCTCCATCAACCTGCTGGAGGCGCCCCCACCACAGGACCAAGGCGCGGGCGCCGCCGCCCATGCCGAGCAGTTGCAGGATGTGCGCATGGCCATGCAACACATTGCGCGGCAAGCCGAACGCGCTGGCAAGGTGATCAAGAGCGTGCACGACTTTGTGCGCCGCCGCGACCAGGCACGCGAGGCCGTGTACGCCCAGCAGTTGCTTGACGCCATCCTGCCGCTGGTGAGCCTGCAGGCACGCAAGCTGGGGGTGCGCGTGAACACCACGGTGGAACCCCAGTTGCCCCCCGTGTTGTGCGACCGCACCATGGTCGAACAGGTGCTGCTCAACCTGGCGCGCAATGCCATGCAGGCGATGGACGACCCCACCATCCCCACACGTGTGCTCGACATCCGGGTGCGGCGTGCAGCGTCGAACCAGCACAGCGGCTGGATCGAGTTTGCCGTGACCGACCTGGGGACCGGCATTGCGCCCGAAGTGGCCGCGAAGCTCTTCACACCGTTCTTCACCACCCGTCCGGAAGGCATGGGCCTGGGCCTGAGCATGTGCCGCACGGTGATCGAGCAGCACGGTGGTTTCCTCGGATTTGCGCCCCATGGGCCGCGTGGTACGGTATTTACCTTCACGCTGCCCGTTTCCCAACCTTCGCCTGAAACCTGATCCCTGATGGAACCCGTATCCAACGCCACCGTGTACATCGTGGACGACGACGCCAGCGTGCGCGAAGCGCTGGCGTGGCTGCTGCGCTCGCGCAGGCTGCTCAGCGAATCCTTCGAGAGTGCCGAGGCCTTTGACGCCATGCTGTCTGGCCGCCCTGCCCAGCGCCAGCCTTGCTGCCTGCTGCTGGACGTGCGCATGCCCGGCATGAGTGGCCTGGCGCTGTTTGACCTGCTGGCGGTGCGCGGCGACCTGGCCACCATGCCGGTGATCTTCCTGACCGGGCATGCGGACGTGCCCACCGCCGTGGACACGGTCAAGCGGGGAGCGTTCGATTTCTGCGAGAAGCCGTTTTCCGACAATGCCCTGGTGGACCGTGTCGAGCAAGCGCTGGCCCAATCGGCGGAGCGCCTAGCGCAACTGCGCGAACGCAGCGACCTGCAGGTGCGCCTGCGCGACCTGACGGACCGAGAACGCGATGTGATGGACCTGGTGGTGGCGGGCCTGCCCAACAAGCTGATCGCGGACCAGCTTGATATCAGCGTGCGCACGGTGGAGGTTCACCGATCACGCGTGTTCGACAAGATGCAGGTCAAGTCGGCCGTGGAGCTGGCCAACCTGCTGCGCACCGGACAATGAAGTAGACAACCCCCCGGAGCCGCTACGCGGTTTCCGCTGGCTTGCGCTCCGCCTGTTTCACCGCTCTTTCGCGTTCCAGGCGCCAGGCTCACCCCCTCGGACGTTCTCCGACGAAGATCTCTACACGCCGATTGCGCGCCCGGCCATCAGCCGACTCGTTGGCGGCGATGGGGTAACGCTCGCCCATGCCATCGATGGCGATGCGGCGGCCATCCACGCCCCGCGCAGCCAGGTAGCTGCGCGTGCTGGCGGCGCGGTCCACCGACAGCGGGTTGTTGATGGCGTCGCTGCCGGTGTTGTCCGTGTGGCCCACGATGCGCACGTCCGTGTTGGGGTTGTTGCGCAGCCCGGCGGCAAACTGGTCGAGCACCGGCGCGAAGTTGGGCTGGATGTCCGAGCGGCCCACGGCGAACGAGATGTCGCTCGGGATGTTGAGCATGAGCTGGTTGTCGGCGGTCTGGGTCACGGCAATGCCGGTGCCCTGGGTCGCACGCTCCATCTCGCGCTTCTGCCGCTCCATGTTCTGCGACCAGATGTAGGTGCCCAGGGCCCCCACGCCCGCGCCCACCACGGCGCCGGTACCGGCATTGCCGCCGGTGGCCGAGCCGATCACGGCGCCAGCCAGCGCGCCTACGCCGGCCCCTGTGGCAGTGCGGCGCTGGGTGTCGTCCATGTTGGCACAGCCGGTGGCCAGAACGAGGACGGCAGTCGCGCCGAGAAGAATGTGTTTGCGCATGGTGGTGCTCCTTGAAAGATTCAATGGAGCTGGGCGCTTCGGGAGTTCCGTTCGCGTGCCGTGTGGCCTGTCCTTGGCCCCGGCCTCGGGTGCGCCCAACTCAACGCCATCGTGGCCGCAGCCAGGCTGGGGCACCATCGGCACAGCGGCACCCTGGCTGTAGGACGAAGCCGCCTGGGGCCCACGCCCCACACGCGCGCCTAGTCATTGCGCCGGGGGCGGTGGAGGAGGAGGAACGGGGGGCGACGCCGCCGACGGGGAATCCTTCGGGGGCGGTTGCAGTTCACCACCCTTGCGACCGGAAAACATCGTCCACCAGACAATCGCCACCAGCAGCACCAGCGCGAGCAGCGCTTCAAGCAAAATCAGCCCCATGAAATTGACACTCCTGCGCCTTGTATCGACGGCGCTGATTGTAGGAACGCTGGTGGCCTGTTCGAGCCCACCGCCCGCAAGCCCCTCCCGCACCCCGGCCATCCCGGCGCCCTTTCCGTCCTTGCCGCCCAGCGCGGTGGTGCTGCCGGGCGACACCGGCCCGCTGCCTCCGCCGATGGCCCAGCCCAAGAGCCGCTGGGTGCCCGTGCGCTGGGCCGAGCTGCCCGGCTTTACCGAAGACGCGCTGCACGAGGCCTGGAACGCCTGGATCAAGAGCTGCGAACGGCCCCAACCCCCTTTCACCGCGCTGTGCAGCGAAGTGCGCCAGTTGAGCATCGCCACCGCCGAAGAGCAGCGCGCCTGGCTCATCGCGCGGCTGCAGCCCTACCGCGTGGAGGCGACCGACGGCAACCCCGACGGCCTGCTCACGGCCTACTACGAGCCGATGATGGACGGCGCGCGCCAGCCGGGCAACGGCTTCAACGTCCCCATCTACCGCACGCCCGCCGGGCTGGGCGCCCGCAAGCCCTGGTACACCCGCCAGCAGATCGAATCGCTGCCCGAGGCACAGGCCGCGCTGGCCGGGCGGGCCATCGCCTGGCTGCGCGACCCGGTGGAGTCCATGGTGCTGCACATCCAGGGCTCGGGCCGACTGCGCATCACCGAGGCCGACGGGTCGGTGTCGCTGGTGCGCGTGGCCTACGCGGGCACCAACGACCAGCCTTACCAGAGCATCGGCCGCTGGCTGCTGGACCAGGGCTACACGCGCGACGCGACGTGGCCCGGCATCCGCGCCTGGCTCGCGGCCAACCCGCAGCGCACCAACGAACTGATGTGGACCAACCCGCGCTATGTGTTCTTCCGCGAGGAGCCTTTGAACCCGCTGGACGCCGGCTTCGGCCCGCGCGGCGCGCAGGGCGTGCCGCTCACGCCCGGCCGCTCCATCGCGGTGGACCGCCAGAGCATCCCGTATGGCACGCCGGTGTGGCTGGCCTCCAGCGGCCCGCAGGTGCAGCTCAACCGCATGGTGATGGCGCAGGACACCGGCAGCGCGATCCTGGGCGCGGTGCGGGCCGACTTCTTCACGGGCTGGGGCCCGGAGGCCGGGGACATTGCCGGGCGCCTGAAGCAGAACCTGCGGCTGTGGGCGCTGTGGCCCCGGTGATTTTTAAGAGATTTTGGCTGCTAGCGCTTATTGGATAAGCGCTAGGAGCTATTAAATCAAGAGCAAACTCTCCAGCAGCCCCCACGCACCGGCGTTCAGCGGCTGGCTTCCACGTTCACGGGCACGGCACCCTCATCGCTTCGGTCTCCACCCGCTGGGCCGCAGCCGCTGCGGCGAAAGCCATCGCCGGGGGCACGGTCACGGTGCGCAATTGATCGCCTTCGATGCGGTACTCGTACTCGCGCGTGGTGCCCACCATCTCCGTCCTGAAAGTGCTGCCCGCCATGGTGGCCGCATACACCTGGGGGCGGACGACCTGGTACCGGTACGTGGTGGTGGCCGCTCCGCTGGTGGTCTTGCAGGTCGATTCGAACTGGTCCTCCTTGAACTGCAGGGTGCAGCGGCCCGAGGTGTCTTCGGCCTTTTCGCCATCCTGGGTGGTCAGCACGATCTTGGCGGCGCGCCAGCAGCCGAGGAGAGCGGGGTCGGGGGTGGCGGCGTGGACACAGGGGATGACCAAGGTCAGCCAAAAGACCGACCAAGAGCGTGCGAAGCAATTCATGTGGACTGAAGTTTGAATTCGATGACAAGTCAGCAATACCGAAAACCCAAGCGAAGCTGAAGCGGTGAATTAAGAATCTGGATCACCAAATATGAGATGCATGACGTGAGAAAGCTCCAACTGATTGCAGCCGCGCGAGCTGATACCGCCACGCAGGTTTGGCACGCCCAGCTCCCAGCCATCCTCGATGTCCGAGTAGTAAAGCAGCTGTTCTTGGTACTCGGCCACAACATAAACGAACTCACCCGGCGTATCCGCTACTGGTACTGAACGTGGAGTAATACGGATAGCATCAAATTTCTGCCGATGCAGCGGGTGTACCGCCGCCAAGCCATCAGCGAGGAGCTGTTCGACCTCTTCAAGCGTCGCGGATTGCCAAATCGTCACGCGAAAATCCTTCTACTCCACCGCCCACCGCGTCACCCGTGGCGGCGCATCCCCCACATGGAACGCGAGCTTGCGGTCGCGCAGCGCCACGTCGGACGCCGTCACCCGGTCGAAGCGCCGCAGGTGCTCCGTCCACGACTCATCCTCGATGCGCTCCACATACCGCGCGGGCTGGCTGATGTCGTGCAGCAGTTGCCAGGCCAGTGCGCCCTGGCGCAGGCGGCTGCGGCGGCTTTCCTGCATCACGGCGCGGAATTCGGTGGCACGCGTGGGGTCGATGAAGTATTCGATGGTGACCACCACATGCCCCGTGCCCGGCGGTGCATCGGCCACCGGGGCCTTGAAGGCGCGGGAGGGGCTCAGGTCCTCCTCCATGCTGCGGTCGGCCACCAGGCGCTGCACCAGCAGCATGGCCACCACGCCGGTGCCCGCGGCGATGCCCAGGCTGACGTGCACGTCGCTGATGGTGGCCACCTGGCCCCACACCGCGGCGCCGAGCGCGGTGGCGCCCATGATGGCCATCTGGTAGATCGACATGCCGCGTGCACGCACCCAGTTGGGCAGTGCAAGTTGCGCGGAAACGGACAGCGAATTGGCCGTGGTGATCCACGCCATGCCTGCCACGAACATCGCGGGCACGGCCACATACACGTTGGGCGCCACGGCCATCACGCCAGTGGCAGCGGCCTGCAGCATGGTGCCGCGCATCACCAGCACATCGCGCGCCATGGCCTGGCGCAGGCGAGGCAGGAACATCGCAGCAGTGATGGCGCCCGCGCCCATGCTGGCCAGCAGCAGCGTGAAGGTGCCTGCACCGCCGCCCTCCAGGCCGCGCGCCAGCAGCGGCAGCAGGGCGAGCAGCGCGGTGGCGTGCAAGAAGAAAATGGAGATGCGCCACAGTACGGCCCGCATGCGCGGCGACTGCCGCACGAACTGCAGGCCCACGCGCATGGCACTGGGCAGCTTTTCGCGGCCCAGCGGGCTGGGCACGTGGGTGCGCTTCCAGCGCATGATGACCAGGCCCGAGATGACCGACAGCACAGCGTTGAGCACGAACACCCAGGCGCTGCCCGCACTGGCGATGATGGCGCCGGCCAGCAGCGGGCCGATGATGCGCGACGCGTTCATCGCCACGCCGTTGAGGGCCAGCGCGGCGGGCAGCTGCGGGCGGCTGACCAGTTCGGGCACGATGGCGGCGAACACCGGCCAGCGCATGGCCAGGCCGATGCCGTTGGCAAAGGTGAGCATCAGCAGCAGCGGCGCCGTCATGCCGCCGGCCATGACGAACACGCACAGCACCAGCGCCACGGCGGCCACCCAGAACTGCGTGGCGATGAAGTAGCGCCGCCGGTCCAGGATGTCGGCCAGCGCACCGCTGGGCAGGCCCAGCAGGAACACGGGCAGGGTGGAGGCCGACTGCACCAGGGCCACGAGGATGGGCGAGCTGGTGAGCGTGGTCATGAGCCAGGCGGCCGCCACGTCGTTCATCCACATGCAGGTGTTGGCCGCCACCCAGGTGAGCCACAGCATGCGAAACACCGGCACCGACAGCGGGGCGAACGGCGAGAGGGATGCGGCCTGGCTCAGCTGCGCCGCGCTCTGGTCGAGCTGCGCGGCAACGGATTCTTCGGTGCCCTGCGCGACCGCGGCGCGGTCTGCGGCGGACGCGTCGCCCGTCGACCCGCGCGCTGCGGCATCGGCAGCGGGGGTCAGGTCAGGAGCGGGGGTGGGCGCAGTGCTGCGCGTGCTTTCGTGGGACGGCAAAGGTGGCATGTCCTCCCATTGTGCGACGGTTGGAGCGGCCATGGTGCGTACCGCATCGAATAGCCACCTCGCCGGTGCGCCACAAGGTCACAACATCGCACCATCACACCGCGTCGTGCGGCGAATCCGGCGCCTTGCTCGCTGGTTTGATCGCTGGTTGGCTCGCCGATTTCGTCTGCCGCATCAGCAGCCAGGCCATGAGCCCCAGCGCGCCGACGCCGGCCAGCAGCACACCCCAGAGCACCCAGCTGCGCATCGACAGCCCGTCGCTGGCGGTGGCGGCGGCCACCAGCGGGCCGTCCGCGGGCTTGCCGCCGGTGACTTCGGCCCGGGCCACATCGGCCAGCGCCAGGGGCAGGGTGTTCTCCTGCTGAGGCTGGTAGCCCGGCACCAGGCTCGCCAGGGGCAGGAACGCGCCCGCAGCCGCACTGGCACCGGGCAAGCCGGCCGCCAGGGTGAAGGGGCCCTGCCCACTGGCCAGGAAGACCAGCTGCGCTGGCTCAAACTGCAGCGCCAGCTCGGGCGCGGCGGCAAAGCCGGCCGACCTGGCGTCGGCCTCGATCTTGACCTCGCGCACCGAGGCGCCGCCCAGCTCGACCGGTGTGTTGGTCTGCTCCTTGCCGCCCGTGGACATGCGGTACACCGTGGCGCTGGCCAGGTGTGACCAGGGCCGTTCGCGGTCGTTGCGGCCCAGCACACGCACCGGAAGCAGCACGTTGCGGCCTTGCGGCGTGATGTTGAGCGCGGCGACCGGTGTGGCGAACGGCAACGCGAACACGAGTTCGCGCGGGTTGTTGCCCAGCGGCGGCACCGCCATGCTGGCGCTGACGCGCTCGCGCGGGCCCGCGCCGCGCGAGGTGACCAGCGTGGCACCGCGCAGCGTCACGGCGGCATCGCCCCAGGTCACGCGCAGGTAGTGATCCTGCAGGCCGGCCCTTTGCAGGTCGATGTGCTCGCTGCCCAGGCGGCCCGGTGCCGCTGAGGATGGGGCCGTGCCCGCAGCGTCAGCGCGGTACAGCACTGTCTCGGCCAGCGGCCGCCAGTTCTTCAGGTCGCGGCTGGCCTGCACCGTGAAGGTCACCGGTTGGCCGGCGGGCAGATCGGCGTCCAGCGCCATGCGGGCCACGGGCAGTTGGACGCTGCGCGCGTCCAGCAGCGCGCCGCGCACGGTTTGCGCGCCGACAGGGGCCGCTGTTCCCGCCGCGTCGATCTGCACCACGCGCCGGCCCTGCTGCTCCTCGATGCGCAGCGACAGGCCTTCCAGCCCGGCCTGCCCTGGCGTGCCGGGCCCGCCCAGGATGGGATAGGCCGGCAACACCACCGATTCCTCCGGCGCGCTGGCGGCCGCCACGCCGGCCAGCGCCATGGGCACCGGCTGGCCTGCGCCGTTGAAGAGACGCACGTCGGCATAGCCCGGGTTCTGCAGGCGCACCAGCACTTCGGCGGGCAGCAACACGCGCTGCAGCGGCGCATCGGCCGCCAGCGTGACGGGGATGCGGATGGCGTAGGCGGCCGGGCTGTTGGCATCGGCCGCCGCCTGGGCACCCCCGGCGGCCAGGGACAGTGCGGCAGCGGCCAGCCATGCAGCTACGGGCCGCGGCAGGTGGTGACGGGGAGACTTCATGACAGTGATTCCTCTTGCGCCGGGGCCACAGGTGCCGCAGGTGCGACCGGTGCCACGGGCGCGACCGGCGGAGCATCCGGCGCCGCACGGGGTGCGGCCTTGGGCGGCAGCGGCGCGAAGTAGCCCACCACCAGCATCAGCACACCCACGGCGATGAAGGCAATGATGCGTTCGGCACCACCCGCGTTGGACAGATCAATCAGCAGCAGCTTGACCACCACCACGCCCAGCAGGCCTGCGCCCACCAGCCACAGCGGCCGCTGCGCGCGGCGGTGCGCCAGCACCATCATGCTGAGCGCCAGCAGCGTCCACAGGATGGCGTAGCCGGTCTGCACGACGAAGCTGTCGAACAGCGCCGAGGCATCCCAGCGCACGCCGAAGAAGTGGTGGACCACGCGCAGCCACACTGTGTTGATCGCGATGAACACCAACAGGGCCAGCGCCACCAGCGCATGGCGACCGATGACCCAGCCCGCGTGGGCCGGGGGCGGCAGTGCCGACACCAGCACCCGCCGCCAGAACACCAGGCCGCCCAGTGCGAGCGCCAGGGTCAGGTCGGTGGGGTTGAGCAGCGGGATGTAGGGCAGCGGCGCGGTGTGGCCCGACGAATGCACCGCGGCCAGCAGCGAGCCCCAGAACACCAGCACCGCCAGCGGCAGCGCCGCCAGCCAGTAGTAGGCCTCGGCATGCGGGTTCAGTGGCCAGGGCAGCGCTGCGCGCGCCGCAGGCCGGTTGCCGCGGCCGGCCCACAGCGCCAGCGCCATCAGCACCGCAATGGCGCTGACCAGCATGACCACGCCGGCCCACGAGGTGCGCCACAGCTCGGCCTTGCCGATGCCGGACCACAGGCAGTCGGCCAGCAGAAAGGTCACCAGCCACGCCGTGGCGGCATGGAACCAGCCGAAGCCCGACATGCGCGCTGCGGGCTTGCCGTCCCCAGCGGCCGCCGCCTGCAGGCGGTCGGTCTGCCGCAGCATCCACACATGCAGCGCCAGCGCCACCGGCCACACGACCCAGGCGGGCGTGGCCAGTACGCGGTAGCCGTCGCCCACCTGCGCGACAAAACCCAGCGCCAGCACGGCGATGGTGCCGCGCGCCGGCCAGGTGGCCACGGCCCAGCGCGTGCGCAGGCCCAGCACCATCGACAGCGCGGCGCTGAGCACGATGGCCAGCATGGCCAGCAGTTCGGCGATGCGTTCGGAGAACACCGGCACGGGCCATTGGTCCGCCTCCAAGCCGGGCACGCGCCGCGTGATCTCCAGCAGCCAGGCCAGGCACCAGAAGGCAAAGCCGTAGAGGTACGCGGGGCTGGAAAGCCGCGATTCGATACCCGCATAAGCCTTGGCCCAGTTCGAGCCGCTGTGCGGCAGCGGCTTGCGCAGCCACCAGGCCAGCAGCAGCGCCGGCAGCGCGATCAGCAAGGCACCCAGGAACGCCGGGTTGACCAGCGCCAGGCGCGAGACGCTGGAGACGCCGTCCATGAAGGCCAGCATCGCCACACCCTGCAGCACGATGCCGAAGGCGCGCGGCATCCAGCGGGCCTGGCGCATGCCGACCCAGAAGGCGCCGGCGCCCTCCAGCGCCCACACCGCCGACGTCCATTGCGCGTCCAGCGCCAGCGGCACGGCCAGCGTGGCAAAGCCCACGCCGATGGCGATGAAGCATTCGATCAGCAGGCGGTAGCTTGCGAGTGCGCGGCGCACCAGCACCATGGCGGCCAGCAGGTACAGCGCGGCAAAGGCCACCGCCGAGAAGGCAGCGCCCAGCTCGAAGGGCTGCGCCAGCCCGGCCTGCAGCCCAAAGCCCACCAGCGGTGTGCCGAACACCAGCATGGTGTCGACCGCGTTGCCCAGCTTGGTGGGCGTATTGCGTGCGTAGAGGATGGCGGCGAACAGATAGATGAGCACAAAGACCGCGAGGAAGGGCTGGGTGCTGGCGTACTGGTCGGGCACGTACTTGAGCACGCCCCAGGCCGAGGCCACGCCGAAGGTCGCCACAAAGCCCACCACGTTCAGCACGCGCCACAAGCGCTTGTAGGCGATGAACAGAATGGCCAGGTTGAGCAGGGTGTAGTAGCTGAACAGGCCCACGTGGCTGCCTTGGCCCGTGGACAGCAGGATGGGCGCCGCAAAGCCACCGGCAAACGCCGCCACCGCGAGCGAGCGCGAGTCCTGCAGCAGCGCCAGCGCGCAGCTGGTGGCGCAGACCGCGATCATCAGCGCGAAGGCCAGCGTGGGCGGCAGCAGCCCGTAGAGCCGGAACGCGGCGAACACCGTGAGGTACATGACCGCCACGCCGCCGCCCTGCAGGGCCAGCGCGAACGCGGGCTTGTCGGTGCGCTTGCGGAAACCCACCACCAGCAGCGCGATGGCCACGCCGGCAATCGCGGCCAGGCGGAACTCGACCGGGAACAGGCCCGCCGAGGCTGCGTACCGCGCCAGGAAGGACAGGCCGATGAACAGGATCACCAGGCCGACGCGCACGATGGTGTTGCCGCCGAGGAACCAGTTTTTGGCTGCCAGCACCGCTTGCTCGATGGCGTTGGGCGTTCTGGGCGGCGCAGGGGCACGGGGCTGTGCGGCAGGTGGTGGGACCGGCGGCAAGCCCTGCGGCGTGAGTTCGCCAACCCACTCCGCATCGACCTCCTCAATTGGACTTTCGCTCGCGGCAGGCATGGCCACGACCGGCACAGGGACTGGCGCCACCACGGGTGCAGCGGGCGCCCGGTCTTCAGCCCGGGTAGGCGCCGCAGCCACTGGTACAGGGTTGACGGCGGGTTTCGCGGCCTGCGCCTGCAGCTCGCTGCGGATCGCCAAGCGGACGGCCCAGCGCAGGGACAACCCGGCAAAAAAGCCCAGGATGCCGCCGACGTAGGGCCCGAAATCGCCGTAGCCGCCAAACCACGAGCCCAGTACCGCGCCCCAAAAAATGCCCCAGAAGATCATGCCGACCGCTCCCTCGTTGGAGCCCCTGTGGACAGGCTGGCTGCCTGTGCTCGAAGGGGACCGTAATTATTTGATGGACCCACCAGAAAACCGCCGGCATCACGTGCACCACGGCCAAGAGCCCCGGCCGTGGGCACGGGGCAGACAGCCTGCGGGGCGTGGTGGTGGATGCGGCGCGCGCGAAGCCTCGATGGCTCCGCCCGTGGTTCAGCAGGCTTATACAGCACACCATGCCGTGGATCGGCGCCCTAACGCCTTGTTACGTTCGATGGCACGGCTCGGCGCGCTGAGCGCGTGCGCGGGGGCATGGGCCGCCGCACCAATGGCTGTCTTTATCGACCTCTAACGCTTATCTAGCAAGCGCAAAAAGCTATCAAAAAAATAGCGCTCATCACTTGGCACGCACCAGGTGCGTGAGCGGCAGCGCCCCGCTGGCCTTGACCTCGCCCAGCGAGAAGCTGGTGTGCATGTCCTTCACATTGGGCAGGTTCAGCAGCACGTCGCGCGCAAACTGCGAAAAGCTGTCGAGGTCACGCGCCACCACTTGCAGCTCGAAGGTGCCGGTGCCGCTGATGTAGTGGCAGGAAACCACCTCGGGGATCTGGCGGATGGCTTCCTCCATGGCGCGGGTGAGGTTGCCGGTGCTGCGGTCGGCGTCCAGCCGCACAAAGGCCAGCACCCCCAGGCCAATCTTGTGCCGGTCGATCTCGGCACGGTAGCCCTTGATGAAGCCTTGCTCCTCCAACGCCCGCACACGCCGCCAGCAGGGCGCGGCCGACAGGCCTACGCGCTGGGCCAGTTCGGCGTTCGTCAGCCGGGCGTCAGCCTGCAGCTCATTGAGGATGGCGATATCGAATTTGTCGAGAGTATTCACAAAACAGCCGTGCCGAGAAAGATCCTTTCTCAGAATAGCCTAAAGACGGCACAGAACGCAAAGACATATCAGCGATGCAGACATACACTTCTCCCACACTAGTGCCGCAGCCCTAAACGGGCCGCGTTGTGCTGCCCCACCGAGCCCACAAGGCGCGGCCCCCAAAAAAAGCCATTGGAGACATAGCCATGAATGCACCGCTGCCCGAGCACATCCGCAAGGCCCTCGAAACCGTCACCCTCGACGACAAATACTCTTTGGACCACGGCCGGGCGTTCATGAGCGGGGTCCAGGCCCTCGTGCGGCTGCCCATGCTGCAGCGCCAGCGTGATGCGATGGCGGGTCTCAATACGGCCGGCTTCATCAGCGGCTACCGTGGCTCGCCGCTCGGTACTTACGACCAGTCCCTGTGGGCGGCCAAGAAGCACCTGGCGGCCAACAACATCGTCTTCCAGCCCGGCGTGAACGAGGAGCTCGGCGCCACGGCGGTCTGGGGCACGCAGCAGCTGGACCTGTACCCGCAAAGCAAGAAGTTCGACGGCGTCTTCGGCATCTGGTACGGCAAGGGCCCGGGCGTGGACCGGTGCTCGGACGTGTTCAAGCACGCCAACATGGCGGGCACCGCCAAGCATGGCGGCGTGATCGCCATTGCGGGCGACGACCACATCAGCAAGAGCAGCACGGCCGCGCACCAGAG
The DNA here is from genome assembly GCF_001428965.1 of Acidovorax sp. Root275. Lineage (NCBI taxonomy): Bacteria > Pseudomonadati > Pseudomonadota > Betaproteobacteria > Burkholderiales > Comamonadaceae > Acidovorax > Acidovorax sp. Root275. Next base: position 238,216 of record NZ_LMJH01000009.1, read on the forward strand.
CGACCACATCTTCAAGGCCTGCGGCACGCCGGTGTTCTTTCCGAGCAGCGTGCAGGAAATCCTGGACATGGGCCTGCACGCCTTTGCCATGAGCCGTTTTTCGGGCGTGTGGTCGGGCATGAAAACCATCCAGGAAGTGGTGGAGTCCTCGAGCAGCATCAACATCGACCCCGACCGCGTGAAGATCGTGATGCCCGAGGACTTCGTGATGCCGCCCGGCGGCCTGCACATCCGCTGGCCCGACGCGCCGCTGGAGCAGGAAGCGCGCCTGATGGACTACAAGTGGTACGCGGCCCTGGCCTATGTCCGCGCCAACAAGCTCAACTACAACGTGATCGAAGGCAAGAACGACCGCTTCGGCATCATCGCCAGTGGCAAGGCCTACAACGACACGCGCCAGGCCCTGGTGGACCTGGGCCTGGACGACGACACCTGCCGCCAGCTGGGCATCCGCGTGCACAAGGTCAACGTGGTGTGGCCGCTCGAAGCCACCATCACGCGCGACTTCGCCCAGGGCCTGCAAGAGATTCTGGTGGTGGAGGAAAAGCGCCAGGTCATCGAATACCAACTGAAAGAAGAGTTGTACAACTGGCGCGCCGACGTGCGCCCCAATGTGCTGGGCAAGTTCGACGAGCCCGAGGGCGATGCCACGGGCGGCGAATGGAGCATGCCCAACCCCAGCCAGAACTGGCTGCTGCGCGCCAAGGCCGACCTGACGCCCGCCATCATCGCCAAGGCGATCGCCAAGCGCCTGAAGAAGCTGGGCGTGTCGAGTGACATCATTGCGCGCATGGATTCGCGCATTGCCGTCATCGAAGCGAGCGAGCGCGCGATGATGGAACTGAAGGTGGACACCGGCGAACGCGCCCCCTGGTTCTGCAGCGGCTGCCCGCACAACACCAGCACCCGCGTGCCCGAGGGCTCGCGCGCCGTGGCCGGCATTGGCTGCCACTACATGGCCAACTGGATGCCCGACCGCAACACGTCCACCTTCACGCAGATGGGCGGCGAGGGCGTGACCTGGGTGGGCCAGGCGCCGTTCACCACCGACCAGCATGTGTTTGCCAACCTGGGCGACGGCACGTACTTTCACAGCGGGCTGCTGGCCATTCGCCAGAGCATTGCGGCGGGCACCACCATCACCTACAAGGTGCTCTACAACGACGCCGTGGCCATGACCGGCGGCCAGCAGGTGGGCGAGCGGCCCGAAGGCCATTCGGTGCTGCAGATCATGAACAGCCTCAAATCCGAAGGCGTGGTCAAGCTCATCATCGTCACGGACGAGCCGCAGAAGTACGACGGCGTGGCGCTGGCCGAGGGCGTGACGGTGCACCACCGCGACGAGCTCGACACGCTGCAGCGCCAGTTCCGCGAGATCAAGGGCTGTACGGTCATCATCTACGACCAGACCTGCGCCACCGAAAAGCGCCGCCGCCGCAAGCGCGGCACCCTGGCCACGCCCGACAAGACCGTGGTCATCAACGACCTGGTGTGCGAGGGCTGCGGCGACTGCTCGACCAAGTCCAACTGCCTGAGTGTGGAGCCGGTGGAAACCGAGTTCGGCCGCAAGCGCCGCATCAACCAGAGCACCTGCAACAAGGACTACTCTTGCGTGAACGGTTTCTGCCCGAGCTTCGTCACCGTGGAGGGTGGCAAGCTCAAGAAGCCCAAGAAGGAAAAGAAGGGCGACCTGTCGGCGCTGCCCTCCATTCCTGAGCCCGTGCTGCCAGTGGCCGAAGCGGCCTGGGGCATCGTGGTCGGCGGCGTGGGTGGCACGGGCGTGATCACCATTGGCTCGCTGCTGGGCATGGCGGCGCACCTGGACGGCAAGGGCGTCATCACGCAGGACGCCGGCGGCCTCGCGCAAAAGGGCGGCGCCACCTGGAGCCACATCCAGATCGCCAACCGGCCCGAGGCCATCTACACCACCAAGGTCGACACGGCCAAGGCCGACCTGGTGATCGGCTGCGACTCCATCGTGGCGGCGCACAAGTACACGCTGGCCGTGATGCAGCCGGGCCGCACCTTTGTGGCGCTCAACACGCACGGCACGCCCACGGCGGCTTTTGTGACCAACCCGGACTGGCAGTTCCCCGGCGCCAACTGCGACAGCGCCATCGAGGCGGCCGTGGGAGCCGGTGGCGTGGGCAGCTTCGATGCCGAGCAGGTGGCCACCCAACTGCTGGGCGACAGCATCTACACCAACCCGCTGATGCTGGGCTATGCCTGGCAGAAGGGCCGCGTGCCGCTGACGTTCGCCTCGCTGATGCGCGCCATGGAACTCAACGGCGTGCAGGTGGACAACAACAAGGCCGCCTTCGAGTGGGGCCGCCGCTGCGCCCACGACCTCAAGGCCGTGCAGTCGCTGTTCCAGGCCGCGCAGGTGATCGAGTTCGTCAAGAAGCCGTCGCTGACCGAGATGCTGTCCAAGCGTGTGGACTTCCTCACGGGTTACCAAAACGCGGCCTATGCCTCCGACTACCAGGCCTTTGTCGAAAAGGTGAAGGCAGCAGAAGCCAAGCTGGGCAGCGGCACCCGCCTGTCCGAGGCCGTGGCCCGCTACCTGTTCAAGCTGATGGCCTACAAGGACGAGTACGAGGTGGCGCGCCTGCACACCGACAAGGCCTTCACGGACAAGATCGCCAATATGTTCGAAGGCGACTACAAGCTGGTGCACCACCTGGCCCCCCCGATGACGGCCAAGAAGAATGACAAGGGCGAGCTGGTGAAGCAGCCGTTTGGCCCCTGGATGCGCAGTGCCTTCGGTGTGTTGGCCAAGATGAAAGGCCTGCGCGGCACGGCGCTGGATGTGTTCGGCAAGACCGAGGAACGCCGCATGGAGCGCGCGCTGATCGTCGAATACCGCGCCTGCATCGACGAACTGCTGGCCCGCCTGAACGCCGACAACCTGGCCCTGGCCGTGGAGATCGCCCGCATCCCCGAAGAGATCCGGGGCTACGGCCATGTGAAGGAGCGACACCTGTTGGCCGCGCGCCCCAAGTGGGATGGCCTGATGGCCCAGTGGCGCAGCGGCAAAGTGGTTCAGCCCGAACGCCAGGCGGCCTGACGCCGGACCTGTACTGCCCACTGAGGATGGAAGGGCCCGCGCCTGGCGCGGGCTTTTTACTATCAATTGGTGAGCTTTAAACCCATACTCAATAAGCGCTGGTGGCACTTTTTATTAAAAAGTCCTGCATGCCGCTCCTTGCGTGCGGCTGGAGCGGCAAACACCCGCCGTCGCCTTGGGTCTTCCCCCTTGGGGCGCGCACGGGGCGCCGCATACAATGTCCTGTTCCGCCCTGACAGGCGCCTTGGCGCTTGCCCCTGGCGGGTTTTGTGAATTTTGAACATCCGTTGTGGAGTCCAGTCCGTGTTTATTTCTTCCGCTTTTGCCCAAACCGCACCCGCCGCAGCCGCTGGCGGCGGTGACATGATGTCCACCCTCACGGGCATGCTGCCCCTGGTGCTGATGTTTGTGGTGCTGTACTTCGTCATGATCCGCCCCCAGATGAAGCGCCAGAAGGAACACCGCGCCATGATCGAGGCCATCGCAAAGGGCGATGAAGTGGCCACCTCCGGCGGCATCGTCGGCAAGGTCACGCGCCTGTCCGAAGGCTTCCTGCACATCGAGATCGCCAACGGCGTGGAAGTGCAAATGCAGCGCAGTGCCGTGGTTCAGGTGCTGCCCAAGGGCTCGGTCAAGTAATTAATGAATACCCCCCTGAGCGGCTGCGCCGCTTCCCCCGCCTCTCGCTGCTCCAGCGCGGGAAGGGGGACGACGCCACTGGACTGGCCAAGCCCGATCCATGGCGTCCCTGGCAGGGGGTTGGCGCGCTGCGCCTGCACAACTGACATAAGAGCGCGATCATGAACCGTTATCCGGTCTGGAAGTACGCGATCCTGGTGATCGTGCTGCTGGTGGGGGCCTTGTACACCCTGCCCAATTTCTTCGGCGAGGCACCTGCCGTGCAGGTCTCGTCGGCCAAGGCCACCATCAAGGTGGACACCGCCGTGCAGCAGCGGGTGGAAGAGGCCCTCAAGGCCGCAGGCCTGACGCCCGACTTTGTGGCGCTGGAGGGCAATTCGGTGCGCGCGCGCTTTGACGCGTCCGACACGCAGCTCAAGGCCAAGGACGCGATTCAGAAGGCCCTGGTGCCTGACGCCAGCGATCCGTCGTACATCGTGGCGCTCAACCTAGTTTCCCGTTCGCCCGTCTGGCTCAAAGCCCTGCACGCGAATCCCATGTACCTGGGCCTGGACTTGCGCGGTGGCGTGCACTTCATGCTGCAGGTGGACATGCAGGCTGCGCTGACCAAGAAGGCCGAGTCGTACGCAGGCGACATCCGCACCGCACTGCGCGACAAGAGCATCCGCCACGGCGGCATCAGCCGCGAAGGCCAGAACATTGACATCAAGGTGCGCGACGAAGCCACGATGACCGCCGCCCGCAACCTGATTGCGGACCAGTTCACGGACCTGCAGGTCGCCAGCACGCCCGAGGGCACCGAATTCAAGCTTCGCGCTTCCATCAAGCCGGAAGCCACGCGCCGCGTGCAGGAGCAGGCGCTCAAGCAGAACATGGTCACGCTGCACAACCGGATCAACGAACTCGGCGTGGCCGAGCCGGTGATCCAGCAACAGGGCCTGGACCGCATCGTGGTGCAATTGCCCGGCGTGCAGGACACGGCCAAGGCCAAGGACATCCTGGGCCGTACCGCCACCCTGGAGGTGCGCATGGTGGACGAAGGCACCGAAGCGCGGGCCGCCGAAACCGGCCGTGGCCCCGTGCCGTTTGGCTCGGAACGCTATCTGGAACGCAGCGGCCAGCCCGTGATCGTGAAGAAGCAGGTCATTCTGACCGGCGAGAACCTGACCGATGCCCAGCCTGGCTTTGACGGACAGACGCAGGAGCCTACCGTCAACCTGTCCCTCGACGCGAAGGGTGCGAAGATCTTCAAGCAGGTCACATCGGAAAGCATCGGCAAGCGCATGGCCATCGTGCTGTTTGAAAAGGGCAAGGGCGAAGTGGTCACAGCCCCCGTAATCCGCAGCGAAATTGGTGGCGGCCGCGTGCAGATCTCCGGCCGCATGACCACGGCCGAAGCCAACGACACCGCGCTGCTGCTGCGCGCCGGCTCGCTGGCCGCGCCCATGGAAATCATCGAGGAATACACCATTGGCCCCAGCCTGGGCGCCGACAACATCGAACGCGGTATCCACAGCGTGGTCTGGGGCCTGGCGGCCATTGCCGTCTTCATGTGCGCTTACTACATGCTGTTTGGCGTGTTCTCCAGCATCGCGCTGGGCGTGAACGTGCTGCTGCTGGTGGCGGTGCTGTCGATGCTGCAGGCCACCTTGACCTTGCCGGGCATTGCCGCCATGGCACTGGCGATTGGTGTGGCCATCGACTCGAACGTGCTGATCAACGAACGCATTCGCGAGGAACTGCGCGAAGGTGTCTCTCCGCAGGCTGCCATCCACACGGGCTACGAACGTGCCTGGGCAACGATTCTCGACTCCAATGTCACGACCCTGATCGCGGGCCTGGCCCTGCTGGCCTTCGGCTCTGGCCCCGTGCGCGGCTTTGCCGTGGTGCACTGCATCGGCATCCTGACCAGCATGTTCTCGGCCGTGTTCTTCTCGCGCGGTCTGGTGAACCTGTGGTACGGCCGCCAGAAGAAGCTCAAGAGTGTGTCGATCGGTACGGTCTGGAAGCCAGCAGCCGACACCGCTGTGGCCAAGACGAACTAAAGGACAGCGGCCATGGAATTCTTTCGCATCAAAAAAGACATCCCCTTCATGAAGCACGCGTTGATCTTCAACGCGATCTCCTTCATCACCTTCGCGCTCGCGGTGTTCTTCCTGCTGACCCGTGGCCTGCACCTGTCGGTGGAGTTCACCGGCGGTACGGTCATGGAAGTGGCCTACAGCCAGCCCGCTGAACTGGCCAAGGTCCGGGAGACCGTCTCCGGCCTGGGTTACCCCGACGTGCAAGTGCAGAACTTCGGCACCGCCCGCGACGTGATGATCCGGCTGCCCGTACAAAAGGGTGTGACGTCGGCACAGCAAAGCGAGCAGGTTTTGGGCGCGCTCAAGGCAGCCAACCCAGAGGTCACGCTGCGCCGCACCGAATTTGTCGGCCCGCAGGTGGGCGAGGAACTGGTGCATGGCGGCCTGATGGCGCTGGCCATGGTGGTCGTGGGCATCGTGATCTACCTGGCCTTCCGCTTTGAGTGGAAGTTTGGTGTCGCGGCCATCATCGCCAATCTGCACGATGTGGTGATCATCCTGGGCTTCTTCGCGTTCTTCCAGTGGGAGTTCTCTCTGTCGGTGCTGGCCGCCGTGCTGGCCGTGCTGGGGTATTCGGTGAACGAGTCGGTCGTGATCTTCGACCGGATTCGCGAGGCCTTCCGCAAGTACCGCAAGATGACCACCCACGAGGTGATCGACCACGCCATCACGAGCACGATGAGCCGCACGATCATCACCCACGCCTCGACCGAGGCCATGGTGCTGTCGATGTTCTTCTTTGGCGGCCCCAGCCTGCACTACTTTGCGCTGGCGCTCACGATCGGCATCTTGTTCGGCATCTACTCATCCGTGTTCGTCGCCGCAGCCATTGCCATGTGGCTTGGCGTAAAGCGCGAGGACCTTGTCAAGCCCATCAGAAAAGATGGGGATCCGAACGATCCCCATGCCGGAGCTACCGTCTGACCCGCTAATATCGGCCCATGCAGCCTACACCCTCTTCCGTTCCGCAGCGCCGGCTAGCCCGCCAGGCGCGCCAGCGGTTGGTCGAGGGGCTTTGCGCCGGACTTCCCGACCTGGACAAGACCGTCCTGGATTTTCTGACGACGCTGATGACCCAGACAGGCACGGCGCGCGAAATGCAGTCGCACCGTGATGCCTGGATGCTCTACCAGCAACGGCATTCCGTCTGGACCGATCGCACCGGCAAGGCATGGCGCGATGCACTGGCACCCCACAGCAGCACCACCCGCGGCGCGCTGGCCACCAACGGCGCGGGCCCACAGTTTGAGCTGCTGAGCGACGACGTGGTGGAAAACAAGATCCTGGCTTCGCGCATGGCCCTCACGGTCAGCGAGCAGGTCAGCCAACAATTCGACACGCTGCGCCAGCGCACCCAGTCGCTGGAAGGCCAGGAGCTCGACAACAGCGACATCCTCCGTCCTGAGGCCGTGTGCCTGCTGCTGGTCGAACAGTGGGTGGAGGCCGGCCTGCCACGCACTGATCTGCAGACCGTGGTCGACCCGCTGCAGCGCGAACTGGCCAACCTGCTCCAGAAGCAATACCAGGCCGTCAACGTGTTCTATGTGGAACAGGGTGTGACGCCCCAGACCGACCTGAAGTCGCGTGTGCGGCGCACGGCAGGTGGCGCAGTCACCGGCGGCGGTACCAACAACGACTCCGGCGCGGGAGGCCTGGCGTCCCAGGCGCTGGCCCAGACCCGGGACGCCATGGCGGCAGCGCGTGGAGGCATGACCCCCCAGGGCGGCCGCACCCCGCAGCAGCATCCGCCCCGCATGCCCCCACCGGGCTACCCGCAGCACGGCATGCCCACCGCGTTTGCTACGGGCATGACTCCCCTGGCACGCGCTCGCCAGCGCGCCCATGGCGTGATGGGGCAATTGCGCAGGCTGCTGACCCAGCCCGCCACCGGGTTTGACATGGTCAATGCCCCACCGGCGTCTGCGGCGCTGGCCCATGCCCTCACCGCCCACCGCGTGCATGCGGACACCTACTACAGCGGCGTTGCCACGCTGATGGAGGACTACAGCCCTGCGGCCGTGGTGCAGTTGGCAGGGGCCGTGCGCGAACGCTCGACCGAACTCAAGAAAAAAGCCTCCACGGCAGGGGAAAAAGCCATCATCGAAGTGGTGGCCCTCATGTTCCAGAGCATCCTGGCCGAAGACCGCATTCCGCCAGCCGTGCGCGTCTGGTTTGCACGGCTGCAGGTGCCTGTGCTGCGCGTGGCCCTGGCGGAGCCGGAGTTTTTCAGCAATCTCAATCACCCCGCGCGCCAGTTGATCGACCGCATGGGCGCCTGTGTGATGGGCTTTGACGCCACCAGCATCAATGGCAGCGCGCTGGAGGCAGAGATCCGCCGCGTGGTTCAGGTGATCGAGCAGTACCCCGAAACCGGCCGCCGGGTGTTCCAGCTGGTCTACGACGAGTTCGAGAAGTTCCTGTCCAAGTTCCTCACCGAAAAGCAGGCCACCTCGCGCCTGGTGACGGTGGCCCAGCAGGTCGAACAGAAGGAAACGCTGGCGATCCAGTACACCATCGAGCTTCGCACCATGCTGCGCGACATGCCGGTACGCGACGAGATCCGCGAGTTTCTCTTCAAGACCTGGGCCGAGGTCCTGGCCCTCTCGGCTGTGCGCGACGGCCCCCAACACGCAGACACCATCTCGCTCAAGCGCACCGCCGCCGACCTCGTCTGGGCCGCCAGCGCGAAACCCAACCGCAGCGACCGCGCACAGGTCATCCAGAATCTTCCAGGCCTGCTGCAGCGCCTGCGCCAGGGATTGGCCCTCATGGGCATCAACGGAGCGATACAGGACACCCAGATCAAGGTCCTGACCGACACACTGGCCGATGCCTTCCTGTCCAAGACGGCTTCCATTCCCCAGGCACACATCGACGCCATGGCCAAACGCCTTGCCAATCTGGAGGATTTCATTAGCGACGCCACGCTGGGCGATATGCCACTCAATGCGGACAACATCGAGATGATGCTGGGCATTGATGCCTCTTCGATCCATGTGGTTGCCGACAACGGCGCCCCGGTGGAGGACGCCATGGTGGCCTGGGCCCAGGAACTGCAACCCGGTACCTGGTACACGCTGGACCACAACGGCGCCTCGGCCCAGGTGCAGTACGCGTGGCAGAGCCAGCGCAAACAGTTGCACCTGTTCGCGGCCGTGGATGGCAGCAGCTACCTGATCCAGCTGCGCAGGCTGGCTGCGTACCTGCAGGCCGGCTTGCTCGTTGCGCAGGACGAAGAAGGCCTGACCTTGCGCGCCACACGCGACGCATTGGCCAAGCTGGACGCCAACCCCGAGCGGTTGCTGGACTGAGGCTGTTTTCAGGCGAGGGCGTCAACGCAGTGCTACCGCCCGCGGTGACACCAAGGCACGCCACAGACGCAAGATCCTGAGCAAGCGTCAGGCGCTTCCCAGTCGCTGGTACAGGCCACCGGGCAAACGCGCCACTTGGCCATCCAGTTCCAGCTCCAGCAATTCCACCTGCAGCGACGCGGCGTCCAGGCCCGTGCGGGCCACCAGCGCATCGACACCCATGGGGTCAAAGCCCAACGCCTGCAGTAGGGGGCTTTCGGCCTCTCGGGTGGCCATGGGTTCGCCGACAGGCGCGGCAGCCCCAGAATCTGCCGAGCGCCTGTCGCCCATCGGAGCGGGAGGCATGCGCAATTCCTCCAGCACATCCTGCGCGGATTCCACCAGCTTGGCGCCCTGGCGTATGAGTGCATGGCAACCCCGCGATTGCGGCGCGTGAATGGAGCCTGGGATGGCGAAGACCTCGCGGCCCTGTTCAGCCGCCATTCGGGCCGTGATCAGCGACCCCGATGCCAATGCCGCCTCTACCACGAGGGTGCCTTGGGAAAGGCCGGAGATGATGCGGTTGCGCTTGGGAAAATTGGCCGCCAGCGGTGGTGTGCCCAAGGGGTACTCGCTCACCAGCAGCCCATGGGCAGCGATGCGGTGGGCGAGGTCCAGGTTCTTGCGAGGGTAGACACGGTCCAGCCCTGTGCCCACCACAGCAATGGTGGCAGGTGCGACCTCCACCGTCGGGCCAGTGGGTACGTCCAGCGCGCCCTCATGGGCGGCAGCATCCACCCCCAGTGCGAGCCCCGAGACAATGGTGAAGCCCGCCCCGCGCAAGGTTCGGGAGAAGAGCCGCGCGTTTTCCGCGCCTTGCGCGGTCGGGTTGCGGCTTCCGACAACCGCAAGGCACCGGTCCGTGGGAAACGGGTTTTGCGCAAGCAACTGGGCTGGCCCCATCAGGTACATGAGCAGCGGCGGGTCTTCGGTGTCGAGAAGCGACGGCGGATACCGGGCATCACCCAGAGTGACCACCGCACGGGCAGGCCCCTGCAAATCTGCACCCTCCAGCCATTGCCAGGTGGCCTCCAGCAACGCTTCCCAGGTGCTGGGCACGGTGCACAGCGCCTTGGCTTGGGCCAAGGTCACACAGTGCTGCAAGGCCGATTCGGGCTGCCGGAAAATTTCCTGGGGCAGGCCAAAGCGTGTCAGCAGACGCCGCGCCGCGCCATTTCCCACACCCGGGGAAAGGGTGAGGCGCAGCCAAGCACCCAACTCTTCGCGGTCCATGGTGGCGGTTCTTGGAGGAAACAGCGGCAGCGCCAGCCAAGCCACCCAGCCGCCCGCAGGCGGCTGCGCGGCCCAAGGCAGGCCCTCGCAGTTATTCCTGAGGATTGATCAGGCGATCGCCCACGCGCACGCCACTGCGGATCTCCAGAATCAGTGCATACGAGACGCGGTCGAAGGTGCGGAACACCATGGCGGTACCGTTGCTCTCGCTGGGCAGCTTGATCGTGGTCTTCGCATCGCCGGTCACATCCTTGATGCGGTCGCCTTTGGTCAGCAATGACAGGACGTGGCCTGGCTCGATGCCGTCCTGCGCACCCATGTTGATCGCAACCACCTGGTTCTGTGCGGCATAAGCCGCCGAGAAGCTGCCATAGATGGAGACGACCCGCGCATCCACATCGATATGGGGCGCACGGGGTGTGTAGCTGTTAAAGACCCGGGCAGGCGCGGGTAGGATGCGGTCCCCTGCGCGGATCTCCTCCTTGGTGCCGGACAGATCCACGGTGGCAGGCACATATTCGGAAACATAGCCGCCCTTGCCATTGGGAATGTCTTCAAAAGACTCGCCCCGCACCAGCTCTGCCTTGCCCAGGTACTGCGCTTCGTACCCGAGGATTTCGCCCGTCACCGGATCCTTCATGGCCACCGCATCGCGGAAGACACGGAAGAAGCGTGGTTCGCCTGGCTCGGCGCGGACGGGTGCCGAAGCGTCACCGCGCACATAGGCGCGGTCACCACTGGCCATCAGCACGCGGTCCTCGGTAGTGGCGACGATGCGGGGTGCCCGCTGGAGCACTTGGGCATCCACCACCAAGGGCTCCACAAGGAAGGGCTCGATCAGGTGGGACTTGAGCGTGGGAAGCGCGGTACTGGCCAGGCTGTCGCTGCGGGTGCGGGGAGACACGCGCACCGTCTGTGGTTCGGACTCGGAAACGCCGGGTGGCGTGGTCCGCAGGCGGGCATAACCGCCATCCTTGTCCAGATAGAGCGTCTGACCGGGATAAATCAGGTGGGGGTTCGCAATGGCCTTGAGGTTCATGCCCCACAGTTCAGGCCAGCGCCAGGGACGCTTGAGGTACAGGCCCGCAATACCCCACAGCGTGTCGCCACGCTGAACCGTGTAGGTGTCGGGCGCATTGGGCGCCAGCTCTGAAAGGGGGATACCGCGCTCAGAAACCTGCTGCGCCGTGGCGCGCTGGCCACTGGAGACGGAATGGTTCTGGGCCTGAGCCGGTGCGACCAGCAAAGCGCCAGCGATGATGGTGAGCGCGCCCAGGGCGGTCCGCCGCACGCTGGTGAATGCTGTCATGTTGTTCCTTTTCTCATGCATTGGGAAACGCCCCCTCGCTGGCACCTCGGTGCACGGAGCAACCGCGCAGCCGGGCAAATACGTTACAAAGCTTCTTAGATTCTCTGCTCAAGCCCTTGATTCGGCAACGATTATTGGCCTGGAGTGCTGCAGCAGGCCTTAAAAGTGGCGAAAATAGCGACATCTCTTGGCAGCTTTCATGGCAATCCTCCCCATTCTCTGTTACCCGGACCCCCGGCTTCATAAGGTTGCACACCCCATCCAGGCAGTGGACGACCGCATCCGGACATTGGTCTCCGACATGCTGGCCACCATGTACGACGCCCATGGCATTGGCCTGGCCGCCACCCAGGTGGATGTGCACGAGCGGCTGGTGGTCATTGATGTCTCTGAAGAGCGCGACCAACCGCTGGTGCTGATCAATCCCGAACTTGTCTGGACCAGTGCCGAAAAGCACCTCAATGACGAAGGCTGCCTCTCGGTGCCCGGCATCTACGACGGTGTCGAGCGTTTCGATGCCGTGCACGTGCGGGCATTGGACGCGCAGGGCCAGTCCCGCGTCATCGAGGCCGATGGGCTGCTGGCGGTGTGCATTCAGCACGAGATGGACCACCTGATGGGCAAGGTGTTTGTCGAGTACCTCTCTCCGCTCAAGCGCAACCGCATCAAGACCAAGATGATCAAGCAGCAGCGGGGGGCCCGCGAGTGATGCGCCCGGCGCTCTGCACCCTGAGGGGTGGCGGAGTGCTGGCGCTTCTGGCGCTGGTCGTTCAACTGGCGGGCTGTGCGCTGCCTGCCCGCGAAGAGCCCGGCGCCCTGCGCGCCGAGGTGGTCGCCCGGCTGGGGCCGCCCACCGCCACCGTCCCCCTGCCAAGCGGCGAGCGCCTGCTGTACTCCGAACTCCCCGCAGGGTTTGCGGCCTACAACCTCGATTTCGACGCCAGCGGCAGGCTGGTGCGCAACGAGCAGGTGCTGACGCAGACGCGCTTTGAGAACATTCCCGTGGGTGTATGGACTGCCGCCGATGTGCAACGCACCTTCGGCCCCCCCTTGCGCGTGGAGCGCGTGGCACGGTTTGAAGGCGACATCTGGACCTACCGCTTCCGCCAGAACTCCGACCCGCGCCTTGCCCACGTTCACCTGGACCCCCAGGGCGTGGTGCGGCTGGTGATGTTCACGGACGAGCTTCCCAACTTTGACAACACGCGCGACTGAGTGCGCACTTACATCCCAACATCTGTTTCATGAGAGTCATTTTTGCCGGTACGCCTGAATTTGCCCGTGTGGCGCTGGAGCGGCTGCTGGCCGCGGGGTTCACGGTGCCCCTGGTTCTGACCCAGCCCGACCGCCCCGCCGGGCGCGGCATGAAGCTTCAGGTATCCCCCGTCAAGCAATGCGCGCTGGAGCACGGCATCCCCGTCGCGCAGCCGCGCAGCCTGCGCCTGGATGGCAAGTACCCCGATGACGCAACCGCCGCGCGCGATGCGCTGCGGTCCGCGCAGGCCGATGTGATGGTGGTGGCTGCCTACGGCCTGATCCTGCCGCAATGGGTGCTGGACGCCATGAGCGCCGCACGGCCGCCCGAAGGCGCGAAGGCCCCCTCGGGGGGCAGCGAACCACGCGCAGCGGGAAGCGTGGGGGCGCGTTTGGGATGTCTCAACATCCACGCCAGCCTGCTGCCGCGCTGGCGCGGCGCCGCCCCCATCCACCGTGCCATTGAGTCCGGGGATGCCGAAACCGGCGTCACCATCATGCAGATGGACGCCGGCCTGGACACCGGCGCCATGCTGCTGATGGAACGGCTGGCCATCGCCCCCACAGACACGACCGCCGCCCTGCACGACCGGCTGGCCACCCTCGGGGGCCGCATGATCGTGGAGGCGTTGGAGCTGGCGGCTTGTGGAGGGCTGAAGGCCGTACCCCAGCCCACCGAGGGCATCACCTATGCCCACAAGATCGAGAAGGCCGAGAGCACCATTGACTGGTCGCTGCCCGCCAGGGTGATCGGCCAGCGCATCCGGGCGTTCGATCCCTTCCCCGGGGCCAGCACTGAATGCACCGGGGAAACGATCAAGATATGGAACTACGAAATTGATAGCAACAAATCAAATACAGATAAGCGCCACGGCCAAATTTTATCGATAGACAGCGACGGAGTGGTGGTCGCCTGCGGCGAGGGTGCGTTGCGACTGACCACCTTGCAGCGCGCGGGCGGCAAGCGGCTGGCGGCGGCGGACTTCCTGCGGGGCTTCGACCTCCGACCCGGCATGGTGCTGGGCACCCCACCCCCCACGGCGGCGACACCGGCATGAGCCGCAGGGCCGCGATCGGCAGCACGCTGCGCCACCCTTCCTTTCGCGTGGCCGCCATCGACATGGCGGGCACAGCCGTGGGCATCGGGGCCTGGGGGCTGGTGACCGGGGTCGTCATGGTCAAAAGTGGCCTGCCGGTCGGCATCGCCATCTTCATGTCGCTGGTGGTGTATGCCGGCAGCGCGCAGCTGGCCGTCATCCCCCTGATGGCGGTGGGTGCACCGCTGTGGGTGGTCTGGCTGACGGCCAGCTGCGTGAACCTGCGCTTCGTGATCTTCAGCAGCATGTGGCGCAGCTACTTCGTGCATCTGCCGCTGCGCCAGCGCCTGGCCGTGGGCTATTTCAGCGGCGACGTGATCTACGTGGCCTTCATGAAGCGCTTCCCCGAGCCACGTCCCCAGCCCGAGCAGGTGCCGTATTTCTGGGGCGCGGCCACCACCAACTGGCTGGCCTGGCAGGTGCCGTCCATCGCGGGCATCCTGCTGGCCAACGCCGTGCCGCTGTCGTGGGGCCTGGGGTTTGCGGGCGTGCTGGCGCTGCTGGGTGTGCTGCTGTCGCTGCTGTTCGACCGGGCCACCTGGCTGGCCACCGGTGTCGCCGCCACGGCCGCGATTGCCGCCTTTGCATTGCCGCTCAAGCTCAACATCCTGGTGGCCATTGCCGCCGCGGTCGCCGCCGGCCTGCTGATGGAGGCGGTGGACCGCCGCCGCCACAAACCCGAACTGGTCCTGCTGCCTGCGGACAGTGTGCTGCCGCCCGAAGAGCGCGAGCAGGTCGAGGCGGGCGACGTGGTGCCACTGCGCGAGGAGCGTCATCCATGAACCACTGGTCCTGGATCGAACCCGCCATCGCCATCTTCGGCCTGGCCGTGATCACCGTGGTGTCGCGCTCGTTCTTCATGATTCCCGAACGCGAATTGCCGCTGCCCGACTGGCTCAAGCGTGGGCTCAAGTACGCACCGCTGGCAGCACTGGCTGCAGTCATTGCGCCCGAGATGCTCATGACGAAGGGCGAACTGATTGACACCTTCATGGATGCCCGACTCCCTGCGGTGGTGTGCGCAGCCGCCTACTACTTCTGGCAGCGCGGCATCCTGGGCACCATCGTCGTCGGCATGGTGGTGTACCTGCCACTGCACATCGGCTGGGGCTGGTAGGCGGTGAAGCCCCCCTGAGTCGCCTTTGGCGCCTTCCCCCCGGAGGGGGACGCACCCGGTGGCCTGGCAAAGCCAGTTCCACGGGTGCACTGGCATGGGCACGGGAGCGGCATGAGCTTCGATCACTAAAATGGCGGCGCTGATCCACGTGCCCTCACCAAGCTAACCACTCCATGAACATCCTCCGCTTTTCCGATCTGTGCGCCCAAGGCAAGGCCCAAGGCCAGCGCGTCTTCATCCGCGCCGACCTGAACGTGCCCCAGGACGATGCTGGCCGCATCACCGAAGACACCCGCATCCGCGCATCGATTCCCTGCATCCGCCTGGCTCTGGACGCAGGGGCTGCCGTCATGGTGACCAGCCACCTCGGTCGCCCAACCGAAGGTGAATTCAAGCCCGAAGACTCGCTGGCCCCCGTGGCCAAGCGCCTGGCAGAGCTTCTGGGCCGCGAGGTGCCGCTGGTCTCGAACTGGGTGGATGGTGTCACCGTCGCCCCCGGCCAGGTCGTGCTGCTGGAGAACTGCCGCCTGAACGTGGGCGAGAAGAAGAACAAGGAAGACCTGGCCCGCAAGCTGGCCGCGCTGTGCGACATCTTCGTGAACGATGCCTTTGGCACCGCCCACCGCGCCGAAGGCACGACCTATGGCATCGCGCAGTTCGCCCCCATCGCCTGCGCCGGCCCGCTGCTGTCGGCCGAGATCGACGCCCTGACCAAGGCCCTGGCCCATCCTCAGCGCCCTCTGGCAGCCATCGTGGCGGGCTCCAAGGTCTCGACCAAGCTCACCATCCTCAAGAGCCTGGCCGACAAGGTGGACCAGCTCATCGTGGGCGGCGGCATTGCCAACACCTTCATGCTGGCGGCGGGCCTGCCCATCGGCAAAAGCCTGGCCGAACCCGACCTGCTGGACGAAGCGCGCGCCGTGATTGCCGCGATGAAGGCGCGCGGCGCCGAAGTGCCGATCCCGACCGACGTGGTCACCGCCAAGGCCTTTGCGGCCGACGCCCCGGCCACCGTCAAGGCAGCCACCGAAGTGGCCGAGGACGACCTGATCCTCGACATCGGCCCCGAAACCGCCGCACGCCTGGCCACCCAACTCAAATCCGCCGGCACCATTGTTTGGAACGGCCCAGTGGGCGTATTTGAATTCGCGGCCTTCGAAAACGGCACCCGCGAAATTGCGAAAGCCATTGCCGAATCGCCCGCCTTCAGCATCGCGGGCGGTGGCGACACCCTGGCGGCCATCGCCAAATATGGCATCGAGAAACAGGTCGGCTACATCTCCACCGGCGGCGGCGCGTTTCTGGAAGTGCTGGAAGGCAGAACACTTCCTGCGTTCGAGATTCTCGAAAAACGTTTCGTTACCATCGCTTGAAATTTGTTACACACACGAACACAAGCAAATGCAGCGGCGCGTAAGCAAGCACGCCAATCTGTGACCAAAAACAACGAATTGCGTGTGTCTGGGCGCAGTTACCTCATTTTTTTCTTGTTTTTGTTGAGTATCGCGCCCAGAATTATTTTTCAATCGCGTGGGATGTATCTGTTCATGTCCCCGCCTCTCAAAGTCCGTAGGAGGGAATCATGAAATTTTCAAAGGCAGTCAGCTTGGCGGTACTCGCTGGCGCTGTGGCTACTTTGGCGGGATGTGCTTATCGTTCGCCCATTCCCCTGGCGGAGAACTTTGAGCTGACCGTACAACCCAAGGTCCGCTCTGCGGGCCACTGGGAGCTGGTCTCGAACGATGTGGTGGCGCAAACCCTCAGCACGCTCGACAAGTCCGGTGTGGCACCAGGTACGCAGCTGCATGTGGCGCTGCCACCCAACCCCAGCTCGTTTGACCTCGCGTTCCGCGATTTCCTGATCACCAAGCTGGTCCAAAGCGGCGCCCCTGTGCTGCAAGACCCCGGCCAAACGCTCAACGTGACCTACAACACGCAGATCGTCCGCCACAACAGCCCACGCCCCCACTTCATTCCCGGCCAGTTCACCATGATTGCAGCGGGCCTGATGGCCGGCTATGGCCTGCGCCATGAACACCTGGACCTGCAGCTGCTGGCCACGCTGGGCCTGACCTCGCTGGCCGACTACGGCGCCAGCATCAACTCGGGCGGCCCGACCAACACCGAAATGATCCTGACCACCACCGTGACGCGTGGCGGCCAATACGTGGTGCGCAAGACCGACGTGTACTACCTGGAAAATGCGGACACGCCCCTGTTCATGCGTCCGTCCTATAGGAACGTCAACATGAAGGTAGTTTCGCAATGAAATCCACAGCACTTCTGACCGCGCTGGCCGCAGCAGCCCTGCTGGCTGGCTGCGCCAACAACGGCGCGCCCGTGCGCACGGAACCCACGTACCAGGAAGCTGCCAGCAACCAGTTCCTGACCAGCAGCCAGGATGCCGTGGCCAAGCTGACCGCTGGCTTCGACATGAGCACCATCGGCAGCGGCCCTGTCCTGGTTGCCACGGTGGTCAACGTGAACGACCTGAGCCGCTCGGCCCCTCTGGGCCGCACCCTGTCCGAGCAATATGCCTCGCACATGGCCAGCGGTGGCTTCAACGTCAAGGAAATCAAGCTGCGCGGCGACGTGTTCGTGCGCGAAGGTGCTGGCGAGTTGTTGCTGTCGCGTGAAATCAAGGACATTGCACGCAGCCACAACGCCTCGCTGGTGCTCGTGGGCACGTACTCGGCTGCAGCCAACTACACCTACGTAAGCCTGAAGCTTGTGCGCACCGAAGACAGCCGCATCATCCGTGGCTACGACTACGCACTGCCCAACGACCGCGACGTGCAACGCCTGCTGGCGGTACCGCGCTGAGACTGAGGGGGAATAGGCTGGACGCTGGCCCACCCCCGAGCAAAACCCCAAAAAGGCCGTTTCGACGGCCTTTTTTGTTGCCTGCGGAATGCCGGGGGACGTACGCTCACGCGTTCTCAACCGCCTGGACAGCCTTAGAACCACGCGGCGGTGCATGCCACCCCACCTAAAATCACGCCCATGACCTTCACCGACATGCTGCGCGACGCCACGGCGCAGAACAATTCCCTGCTGTGCGTGGGCCTGGACCCGGAACCGACGCGGTTTCCTGCCGGGATGCAGGGCGACCCGCACAAGATCTATGACTTTTGCGCCGCCATCGTGGACGCCACGGCCGACCTAGTGTGTGCCTTCAAGCCCCAGATCGCCTACTTCGCCGCGCACAGCGCCGAAGACCAGCTCGAGCGCCTGATGCAGCACATGCGTGCGAATGCGCCACACGTGCCGGTGATCCTGGACGCCAAGCGCGGCGACATCGGCTCCACGGCCGAGCAGTACGCCAAGGAGGCCTTCGAGCGCTACGGTGCCGATGCCGTCACGCTGTCGCCGTTCATGGGCTTCGACTCCATCGAGCCCTACCTGGCCTACCACGGCAAGGGCGCCTTCCTGCTGTGCCGCACCTCCAACCCGGGCGGGGACGACCTGCAGACCCAGCGTCTGGCCAGCGTCGAAGGCCAGCCGCTGATGTACGAACACGTGGCGCGTCTGGCGCAAGGGCCCTGGAACAAAAACGGCCAGCTCGGCCTGGTGGTGGGCGCGACCTACCCGCAGGAAATCGAGCGCGTGCGCGCCATTGCGCCCACGCTGCCGCTGCTGATCCCGGGTGTGGGCGCTCAGGGCGGCGACGCCGTAGCCACCGTGCGCGCCGGGCTGCGCGATGGCGGTCCGATCATCGTGAACTCCTCGCGCTCCATCCTTTACGCCTCGAAGGGCGACGATTTTGCTGCGGCAGCACGCACCGAGGCGCAGCGCACCCGCGCCGTGCTCGAGGCAGCCCGCGCGCGCTGACCCTCGCCGACGGCACCTTTAGCCCCCAACGCTGCGGCACCTGGATCGCCACCATGCAGCTCAAGTGGCTGGAAGACTTCATCGTGTTGGCGCAGGAGCGCAGCTTCACCCGCGCCGCCGAACTGCGGCATGTCACGCACCCGGCCTTCGGCCGCCGCATCCGCGCGCTGGAAGCCTGGGCAGGCACGCCGCTGGTCGACCGTGGCGGTGGCCCGGTCACCCTCACACCGGCAGGACTGAGCTTTCTGGAGACGGCGGGACAGCTGGCGCGCAATTTGGCGCAGTCGCACGAGGAGCTGCAAAGCCTGGCCGGCCGGCAGGCCCGCACGGTGACGCTCGCCACCGGCCGCACGCTGGCACGCACCGTGGTGGCCGACTGGCTGGTGCGCCTGCAGCCCATTTTGCAGGGCGGCGAACTGTGCATCCGCACCCGGGCACTGGCCGACACCGTCGCCCTGCTGGAACGCAATGAGGCCGACTTTTCGCTGGTCTACCACCACCCGGCACTGGCGGTGCGGCTGGATGCGCGCCAGTTCATGCATGTAACCGTGGCGTCCGACCGGCTGGTGCCCATCTCGCGGGCGACGGCACAGGGTCAGGCGCTGCACCGCTTCGGGCAGGACCACCTGCCGGTGCCTTACCTGGCCTATGCGCCTCAGCTCGCTCTGGGGCGGCTGGTGGAAGACCATCTGGCACACAACCCGAATGCGCCCCGGCTTCAGCGCGTGGTGGAGTGCGATTCGGCAGACGCACACTACGAATACGTGCAAAAGGGCCTGGGCGTGGCCTGGTTGCCCTGGTCCATGGTGCATGCGGACTGCCTGGCCAAGCGCCTCGCGCCGGCGGGTGATGCGCGCATGGAAGTGCGTTTTGACGTGCGCCTCTACCGCCCCAAGCGCCGCCTGGGCCCGCTGGCCGAGGCACTGTGGAAAGCCCTGGCCCAGCGCTGACACCCCGGGTTTGCCCGAAGGGGACGAACCACTTTGGCACAAACTGGTGCCAGTTCAGCACCACAGACACCGACCCGCCTTTTCACAATGGTTCCACCACAAGAACCCCCACCCGGAGCCCCCATGCGAACCACCCACCCCCTGCCACGCCACGCCGCCCTGTTGTGCGGTCTGGCCGCCCTGGTTGCCACTGCGGCCATGGCGCAAGATGCCGCCTATCCCTCCAAGCCGATCACGATCGTTGTGGGCTACCCCCCGGGCGGCAGCACCGACCTGACCGCGCGCACCGTGGCGACCGAGCTGGGCAACAAGCTGGGCGTGCCGGTGGTGATCGAGAACATCGGCGGCGCCGGTGGCGCCATCGGCGCGCAGAAGGTGGCCAGCAGCGCGCCGGACGGCTACACCCTGCTCGTGGGTGCCAGCAACGAGATCGCCATCAACAAGCTGGTGACCAAGAAGGTGAAGTACGACGTGAAGGACTTCACCGCCATCGGCCTGATCGCCTCGCAGCCACTGGTGCTGGTGGCGTCCACCGGCGCGGGCGTGAAGAACCTTGCCGAGTTCACGCAGAAGGTCTCCAAGAACCCCGGCAAGTTCAGCTATGGCAGCTCGGGCGTGGGCACCTCGCTGCATCTCGCGGGCGAGATGGTCAAGGAACAGGGCAAGCTGTTCATGACCCACATCCCCTACCGCGGCGTAGCGCCGCTGACCAACGACCTCATGGGCAACAACCTGGAATACGGCGTGTTCGTGCTCTCCAGCGGCCTGCCGCACATCAAGAGCGGCAAGGTGATCGCCCTGGGCACCACCGAAGCCAAACGCTCGGCCGCCACCCCTGACATCCCCGCCCTGGCCGAAACCGCGCAGTACAAGAACGTGGACATCGGCGTGTGGTTTGCCCTCATGGCGCCTGCGAATCTGCCCAAGCCGGTGTTCGACAAGGTGAAGAAGGCCCTGAACGACAGCCTGCAGTCGCCCGACTTCCGCAAGAAGATGGAAGCCACCGGCTCCACCGTCGCGGCCACCAACGTGAACATCGACCAGTACCTGGCTGCCGAAGTGGCCAAGTACAAGAAGATCGTCGAATTCGCCAAGATCGAAGAATGAACCGCAACGACGACCTCCACCGCAGCATGGTGCCACCGCTCACCTTCAAACTGCCTGCGCCCGACATCAGCGCCTGGCGTGCCGGCAACACCGGCACCGAAGGCGTGTGGCACTTCGACTCGGGCCAGCCCGGGCGCCACGCGATGATCAGCGCCCTGGTGCACGGCAACGAGCTGTGCGGCGCCTGGGCGCTCAAAGGCCTGCTGGAGGCCGGCGTGCGCCCGCAGCAGGGCACGCTCACCCTCGCGTTCTGCAACCTTGGAGCGTTTGACCGCTTCGACGCCAGCAGTCACGACGCCTCGCGCTTCACCGACGAAGACCTCAACCGCCAGTGGCTGGACGAGCGCATCGACGCGGCCGACACGGCTGAGCGCCGCCGGGCCGCCGCGTTGCGCCCTTTTGTGGCCCGCGCAGACTGGCTGCTCGACATCCACTCCATGCACGAACCCTCGGCGCCGCTGCTGCTCACCGGCATCCAGCCGCGCAATCTGGAGCTGGCGCGCGCGATGCGTTCCCCCGAACACGTCGTGGTGGACGCAGGCCACAAGGACGGCGTGCGCATGCGCGACTACGGCCGCTTCGGCTTGCCCGACGGCGAGGGCGGCGACACCCGCTCCCTGCTCATCGAATGTGGCTTCCACGGTGACCCCGCCAGCCGCGCGGTGGCGCAGGACCAGTGTGTGCGTTTCCTCGCGCAGTCCGGCGTGCTTAGCGCCGAGGCCTTGGCGCAGCAGTTGCCCGGCTGGTGCCTGCCCGATGCGCCCCGCCAGTGGGCGCTGGAAGTGACCGGCCCCGTGGTCGCCACCAGCAGCGCCTTCCGCTTCGTGGCGCCGTACACCGGGCTGGAGGTCTTCGAGAAGGCCGGCACGGTGATCGGCGATAACGATGGCGTGCCCGTGGCCACGCCCTATGACAACTGCGTGCTCGTGATGCCCTCGGTGCGGCAGGCCCGCGCGGGAGTGACGGTGGTGCGCTTTGCCCGGCGGCGGCCACTGTAGCAAGCGGCAAGCCCTTGCCAACATGACGAGGGGTTTTGTCGCTGCTACGTCTGCAAATACGCCTGCAGCTCCTTGCGGCTCTGCACGCCCAGCCGCGTATAGATCTGCCGCCGGTGGTAGGTGGCCGTGTTGGCGCTGATGCCCATGCGCTTGGCGATCTGGTCCTCGGGTACGCCACGCACCAGCCAGTAGGCCAGCTCATGCTGGCGCTGCGGCAAGCCCAGCGCGCGCAGCGTGGGCAGAAGGTGCGCTACACGCGCCACACGCTGCGTGATGTGGATGCCCACCACCCGGTCGTTGTGGCAGCCATCTTCCCCGGATCCCGCCGCAGCAGCCATCTGCGTGGCGCGCAGAGAAAACCAGCCGCTGGCATTGTGCAGGTCCAGTTGCGGCAGCTCGGGCGCCTGGCCCCAGTCCGTGTTGCCCTCCCCCACCGATCGCATGCGTTCCAATAAAAAGCGCAGCGCAGGCGGCAGCTCGCTGCGGCGGTACCAGCGCAGGCCAAAGGCCAACGCCATCAACCGATCCGCCTGGGGTGACGTCCACAGCAGCCTGCCCTCCGCCGTGGCGACCAGCATGGCGCTGTCTTGCACCACACTGCCCTGCGCATCCATCTCACCGGGCTGCAACGCACGCGCCAGCCACGGTGCGAGCTGTTCCAGCAGGGCGATCTCTTCGGACACAAAGCGCGACGCGCCGGGCTTGCGGCACAGCTTGAGCGAGCCCAAGCCGCGACCCTGCGGCGTGCGCAGCACCAGGCTCAGAAAATCCTGCCACTCCGAAGGCCGCGCCAGCTCGTTGTAGAAATCGCTGCGAATGAATTCATGGCGGGAGACTTGGAGGATCTGCTCCATCGCCAGCACCCCATGCTCCTGGCGCACGGCGGCGGCGAAGTCGTGCAGGCTGTAGCGCACCAGCTTGAGCTCTTGCACCATCATTTGGGGATCGAAATAGCGGTGCATCCACTCGCGCGCGGGCGACGGCTCGATGTACGCATCCAACACTCCGTCGGCATCGGGGTGAAAGTACACACCCGTATCGAAGCCGATCAGCTGGTGCAGCTCGTGCAGCACGGGCTCGATGAGCTGGGGACCGGTGAAATCCAGGCAGGCCATGTGCTGCAGACGGGCGAGGGCGTGCTGTTGCGTGCGAGAAAGAGACATGGAGACAGGGCGTGGCAGGTGCGCCGCATCCATGCGGCACCTGGCAGCAGCGTAACGCAGGGACGATGGAAACTTCAACGGTGTGAATCGCAGGCACCCACCCAGACACGCGGTGAACAAACTTCTCGCAGTCCTCGCCCTGGCCACCGGCGCCCACACTGGCGCGAACGCCTGCCCACGCTGAAGAACAGCAGGGTGGACACCACTCTGGACGCCTGCGACCCTCAGTGGTGGCCCCCTGGGCGCGTTATCGCCGCATGCGGCGTCGGACGAAGGCCAGCATGGCCAACGACAGGCCCATCAGTGCCAGCGGACTGTTCATGGGCACCGACACAGGGTCGCCGCCACCGCCAGGCGGGATGGCTCCCGCGGTGTTCGTCAAGTCAAACGTCTGCGTGACAGGTTGCTCCAGCACGGTGTCGTACACAACGGCGCTGACCTGGTGCAAGCCCACCGCGGCGTTAGCAGTGGCCGTGACTTCCGCGAAACCATTGGCATCGGCCAGCGCGCTTTCGGCAGACAGCACCACCCCGCCGGCGGTCGTGAAATAGACACGCACTTGCGGCGTGCTGCTGCCGTCCCAGCCCGTGACTTTCACGCGCAGTTTCTGGGCAAAGGTGGTATTGATCGGCGTGCTTTGGGGGGTGCCGCTCACCGTGGTCATGAACTTGGGCAGATCCGCCACGTTTCTCAGCACGCGGTTTTGGGGGCTGACCAGCGAACTGCCTTGCACGCTGGCCTTCACCGAGTAGGTGCCGACAAACCCGTTGGCCGTCCCGCTCACCTGTGCGTTGCCCGCAGCATTGGTTACCGCCGTCAGTGTGGAGAAGCTCGCCGTGGCACCCGATACCGGATCGGTTGTGATGGCAAAAACAACCGTTGCGCCTTGCACCGGGTTGCCAAAAAAGTCCTGCACGTGCGCCGTGACAGGTGCCGAGAACGGCTTGGTGACGTACGTCCATTGCGGCGTGGACACGTCAAAGGCAATGGCGGCGGCGGCGCCGGCCGGCGCGGAGTTCGACAGCTTGATCGAGACGCCGGTGGTGCCAGGCGCCGTGGCACTGACACTGTAGGCGCCAGACTTGCCCGTGGCGGTGGCCGAGACCGCCGCGAACCCGTTCGCATCCGTCACTGCGGTGGACGACGACAGCACCACGCGCGACGGTACGCTGGGGCCGCCGAACGTTACCGTGACACCGGCCTTCGGATTGTTCGACGCATCGGTCACCCGCACTTGCAGCGGTGTGCCAAAGGCCGTGTTGACCAGGGTGATCTGGTTGTTGCCTGCCGTGACCGCCAGACTGTCCGTGTTGGTATTGCACAAATTGAAGAGTGGCACATTGCCCAGGCTGGTGATGAATCCCTTCATCTGATAACAACCCATCACGCCATTGGCAACCGGGGTATAGCTGAAGACACCTTGCGCATTGGTGGTGCCTGAGCCAGTGGACGCGATGGGCAGGCTGGGGCCGGGGTTCACCGGGGTAATACTCACCGCCAAGCCCGGCACGCCCACGCCATTGCTGTCGAGCACCTTGATCGACAGGGGTTGCGCAAAAGGGGTGTTGAACACCGTGCTCTGCGGCGTGCCGGTCGTCGCGATGGACGAAGCAGCGAGGGCAATGGTCTCGAAAACAGCAATTTTCCCGGCCCCCGGGCCTGAGGTCACGAGATCGGCGCGGCCATCGCGGTTGAGATCAATGGCAGCGAGCATGCGCGTGACCGAATAGCCAATATGCTCATTCAATACAAAGCTGTGGTTGGCTTGCTGCAACCCCACATAACCATCCGAGATTACGTCCAGCCGGCCGTCACCATTCACATCGGCCACGATGACTCGCCCCATGTCACGGCCACCACCGTTGGAAACCCCCGTAGTGAAAAGCTTGGTGGAAGGCAAGAATATGCCGTTGCCAACGCCTTTGGCCAGCCACACCCCCTGGCCATAATAGTTCTGCATGAGCAGATCGAGTTTGCCATCTCCATCGACGTCAGCGACTTCAAGATCGGAAATACTCACCACCCCAGCGCCTACGCCAAGAAGTTGTGCTTGGGGTGCAAATGATCCATTGCCTGCACCTTTCAGCCATGAAACCGTTGGGCTCACCACATCGTCGACAAAAACCAGGTCGATTTTCCCATCGCCGTCAATGTCGGCCAACTGTGATTCGCGTATCGTGTTATAGGAGGCCAGACCGCTGTAGGACACCTCATATTGACCTGTCAATATAAAAAATCCCGAACCGGCGTTCTGCAAAACCTCAAAATAATGATTACCGCCAAAGTCGCCTGGTTCATAGACGCCGACAACAATGTCCAATTTCCCGTCATGGTTCAGATCGGCTAGCATGGGGTTTTGAGCACCATAATCACTCGCATCCGCAAGCCCAGGCCGGGCCAAGGCGCTGAAATCCCCATTGTTGTTGCCCGACCCTTTCAATATGGATACACCCAGACGGTCGGTAATGACCAAGTCCATCTTGCCGTCCCCATCCATGTCGCCCGCAGAAATGCCGTTGGGTGTTTGTAGACCGAACACCAGATTATTGAAATCATGCTTCAACGCCAGGCCGCCAATGGGGGTGCCTAGGTAAATGAGCAGCTGGTCGGTTTCGCCGTTGAGAACCGCCAGGTCGGGGTAGCCATCGTTGTTGAAATCCGCGCTCACGGCGGCAGTCGAAACGTTGGGCGCGTTGCTGGCGCTATTGGCCTGCAAATCCGGCGGGCCATAGATATTGGCCGCTTGCGCTGGCAGCGCTATTGCGCAGAAAGCGGCGGCTGCAGCGATGCCAGCGGCAGCACGTTTCGCCTTTTGCATCCATCTGCTGGCTATTTGGGGAGTTTTCATGGCTCTTGAATCCGACTGTTTCACTCGAATCAGTTTAGGAAGCCAAGTCCCCCAGCGCCCCACCCCTGGGGATGGGTGCAGCCACAAATCATCCTGTATTCCGCATCCACCGGGGTAACAAGCCAGCGAACAGTTGCGCCAGCGCGCAAAACCAGCCCCCCGCCATCCCACCCTCAGGGGTGGGGCGCTGCGCCAAGGGAATCCATAGACTGGACGGCAGACGCGAAATTGCTCCTGAAAGCATAGCTTTGTGCGCTTGACTGGCAAGCGCTGGGGCAAATTTTTGCGTGTTTAGACCTGCACATCCACGCCGCCCCATGCAAAAACACCTTGCCCTCCTGGCCCTGGCCATCTTCGTCCACGCTGGTGCCTGGGCCGCGACCTACACCTTCACCGGCCCCATCTACGCCAGCCCGCTGGACTACACAGCACCTTGCTCCGCCGGCACCTGCGCCAACTTCAGCACGGCCATGCGGCAAACAGGCCACTTCACCACCAATCAGCCGCTGCCAGCCAACCAGAGCAGCCTGGACATCACGCCCTACCTCACCTCATACGACTTCAACGACGGCGTGACCAGCTACAGCATGACCGGAGCCAACACCCTGCTGGCCAAGGCCAATGTTTCCACGGACGCGGCGGGCCAGATTGTCGATACCGACCTCGTGTTCCAGCGGTGGCAAACCGCCAGCCATGGCGCAGGAGACCGGTTGAGCTACATGTCGGTCAACTTTGCCAGCTACTTCAACCGACCCTGCGTTTCCCTATCCAGCCCCGACATCTGCAATACCTTCGCGGACGACGGCGCCACCAGCCACGCCTTTGCCCACGGCAGCGGTGGCTGGACGAGTGACATCCCGGCGCCAGGCGGCGCGCAGTCCGTGCCCGTGGACAACCCGTTTGCCTTGTTGCTCACAGCCACGGGCCTGCTCGGCCTCGCCCTGCGCGGACGTCGGAAATTGCTCCTGAAAAAATAGCTAATTGCGCTTTCCACATATGCGCTAGCAGCATTTTTTCTTACAAAAACAACCCACCCCCTCCATGAAAAAAGCCCTCGTACTCCTGGCCGCTGTCTTCCTCCAGGCGGGTGCCTGGGCCCTCACTTACACCTACACCGGCCCCACCTACAACAGCCCGACCCACGACTTCACCGCCCCTTGCGCCGCAGGCACTTGCACGAACTTCACCACCGCCATGCGGCAAACCGGCAGCATGACCACCAACCAGCCCCTGCCGCCCAATTTGAACCACGTGGAAGTCTCTTCCTACATTTCCGGCTATTCGTTCAGCGACGGCGTCACCCAATACATCAGCTCAGGCATTCCCCAACGGTTGCTGTATGCCTACGTGACCACGGATGCGGCGGGCAACATCACCGACAGCGACATCGTCATCATCCGCTGGCAAACCGCGAACCCCCAGATCGGCGGGCGGATCGACCACATCGCGGTCAATCAGGGCAGCTTCTCCAACGAGGTCTGCGCAGGCATGGGCAATCCCGGCATGTGCACGGCAACCACCGAAGACACCTCCACCAGCTACGCCTTTGCCCAGGCGAGCAACGGAGGTTGGACGCCCATCGCCCTACCCACCGCGCAGTCCGTGCCGGTGGGCAACCCCTTTGCCTTGTTGCTCACAGCCACGGGTCTGCTCGGCCTCGCCTTGCGCGGACGGCGAGAGTTACTCCTCGAAAGATAGCTGTTTGCGCTTTCTGCATGCTCCCTCAAGGCATTTTTTACAAAACCACCTCGCCGTGAAAAAAACTCTTTTGCTGCTGACCGCGCTCTGCGTCCAGGCGAGCGCCTGGGCCGCTACCTACACCTATACCGGCAACCCCTATACCGCGCCCACCGTGCAAAACTACACCAACTGCACGGTAGGCAACTGCGGCAACTTCACCACAGCGATGTTCCAGTCGGGCTGGTTTACCACGGCGGCGCCCTTGCCGGCGGGTCTCAACAATGGCGACATTTCCGCACTGATTACGGGCTTCGCGTTTTCGGACGGGCTAACCAGCTATTCCAGTGCTGCGGGCGACACCCTGTACCAAGCCGTCGCGATGACCGATGCCAATGGCGTATTCACCGATGCCATGCTCATCTTCATCCACTGGCCAACACCGCCCCCCCATGCCGTGGGTGATCGCTATGACATGATGGTTTTGCGCAACTTCGTCTTGCACAACTATGAATGCCTGCAAGTCAACGACCCCAACAACGGCGTGTGCAGCTCAGGTACGGCGAGCACTTCCGGCAGCAGCATCGATGGCAATCCCCAAACCAATGGCACTTGGGTAGTCACCGGTCTGCCGCCTGTGGTGCCGGGGGGCGGTGTCAACGCAGTGCCCACTCTGGGCGAATGGGGCGTGCTGCTGCTGGCCGCCTTTATGGCAGGCATCGGCCTGGTGATGCGACGCAAGGTGCCCCACAGCCTTTGAACAAGGCCGCCTTTAGCACTTCGCATCGGCGCGATGCGCAACCAATGGATCGCCATCGGTCGCTATATCGCCCAGGCCTCGCAGGCCTTGCTTTTCTACTCTTTCCGTTTCAAGGAATTCCCCATGTCCCCCGAACAAATTCATCTGGTGCGCCAGAGCTTTGCGCAGGTTGCGCCCGTCGCCGCGCAGGCAGGCGCGCTGTTCTATGCCAAGCTGTTCGCACGCGACCCCGCCATCCAGGGGTTGTTCGAGTCGTCCGACATGCACATGCAGGCACGCAAGCTGCTGGACATGATCGGCAACGCCGTGCGGCTGCTCGATCATCCCGAGCGGCTAGACCCCGCGCTGCGTTCGCTGGGCCAGCGCCACACGGGCTATGGCGTGCAGGCCGCGCACTACGACACGGTGGGCGCAGCCCTGCTGGAGACGCTGTCCGATGCGCTGGGCGGTACCTTCACCCCCGCGACCCGAGAAGCCTGGACCGCGATGTATTCCCATGTGGCACGCACCATGCAAGCGGGTGCCACGCTGCCGCACTAGCACAATGAACCGCATGAGCACCACCATGCCCCGCACAACGCCCCGTCTTCGCGCCAGCGCCGCCGCCTGGGTGGCGGTCGCACTGGCCACTTCTGCAGTCACTGCCATGGCCCAAGCCTCAACCCCCTTGCTGTTCAAGATCGTCACCGTGCGCGACGAGGTCATCGTCGCCGTGCCGCCGGACGAGGCCGGTGCCCTGCGCCCCGAGGCCGCCGCCATCGGCCAGGCCCTGGCCGCCAAGGGCGCGCTCACCCTCTGGCAATACGCACCGCGCAAAGGGGCCGACGGCGCGCTGGAGATGGCGCCCCGCGCCAAGATCAGCGTGCTGGCGCACGACAGCCTGCGCGTGGAGCCGTACACCGCAGCGGTGCGGGTCGTGCCGGTGCAGTAAGCCCACCGCGCGCCCTTGCGCCTCCCATGCAGAATGGCACGCTTCAGCAGACAGGAACGGCCCCCACCGGGTTCGCCCGCGTGTGTGCGCTAGCGCTCGGGGCGCTGGCCGCACTGTGCGGCTGCGACGGTGGCGCGGGTTACCAGCGCGGCTGGGCGGGGGACTGGACCTACGGCGGCGCGGCCTTCACCCCGGGCGACCCCACAACGTTCCAGCCGCTCTCGCCACACTTTGGGCGCGACGCGCAGCAAGGCTACTGCCGGGGCAGCGCAGTGGAGGGCAGCGAGGGCGCCACGTTCGAAGCCCTGTCGCAACACGAGGCACGCGACAGCCGTGCGGTCTACTACTGCAAAACCTACCGCAAGGCGCAGGAGTATTGGGCCTACCAGCACCTGCGCACCACCACCATCCCCGGCGCCGATGCGGCCAGCTACCGCGTGCTGGCCCACGGCCATGCCCACGACCGGCATCGCGCCTACGACCGGGGCCAGCCTTTCGCCGTGCGCGATGCGGCCAGCTTCGAGCCGCTCAGCCCCCGCTTTGCGCGCGATGCGCAGCGCGGCTACTTCGAGCATGCCGAGATTCCCGCCAGCCACGGCCCAAGCTTTGCGCTGATGGACGAAGACGACCCCGGCTACGCACGCGACCGCACCCACGCTTGGCACGGCCACATCGAGGTCAATCAGCCCGACCGGGGGCCGCACCCCGTGTTGCGGCCCCTGCGCGGCGCTGACCTGGCCACGCTGCGCGCCCTGGGGCGTGGCTACGCGGCCGATGCGCGGCGGGTGTGGTACCAGGGCGAGCCGCTGGCGCGGGCGGATGCGGCCAGTTTCACCGTGCTGTCCAATGCGACTGCGGACGTGGACGTGGACGTGGATGCGCGCGACCGCACGCAGGCATGGCAGCGGGGGCGTATCGTGGCTGGCAAGGACCCTGGCCCGGCCGCAAGGTGAGGCACTGCCGTGCCCACACCAGCGGCCCTCCAGCGGCAGGGGCTTGCCCTGCGTTGTGAAGGCCTGGGGACAACCGCAGTGTTTTAACTCCGCCTGCGCGCCCTCATTGCGCCGCCCGCGCGGCGTCCACATGCGCCTTCACCCGCTGCGCCAGGGCCATGTCACCCGGGGTTTCGGGGCTCCATTTGTCAATGGTACGGGGCTGCTCGTCGGCATCCACCGCCGTGTAGACCGCCACACAGTGCAGCACCTCTTGCTGCTGTGCGCTGTGGACGCTGCCGCTGCGCACCTCCACCGCCAGGTGCATCGAGGTGTCGGTGGTAAAGGCCAGGCGGGCATGCACCTCCACCAGGTCCCCCGGCCGGATGGGGCGCATGAAATTCGCGCCACCGACAAACTCGGTGATACAGGGCCCCTGGGCCCAGGCACTCGCGCAGGCAAAGCCCGCTTCGTCCACCCAGCGCAGCACGGTGCCGCCGGGCACGCGGCCAGCCTGCGGCAGGGTGCTTTGAGACGCCAGGAAACGCAGGGTGATCGATTGCATGCGGGGTGCTCCAAAGGACGGGATGGGTTCATTATTCTCCAGCGCACCATTTGCCGCAGCCCTGCCCGAGCCGACCGAGGGGCGGTGCGGAACGCCCAGCGGGCACACACGCGGTGCTGCAAAAAATTGACCTGAGTCAAAACCCTACTGAAGACAGACCCCTACATTGCGTTACATTCCGCGCGGTCTGATGGAGGGCCGCATCCCAGTCGGCGGGTGCCGACACCCCGCCCCTGAGGTCTATCTTTTTGCGCACACATTGACCGTGCGCCTACTGCCATGTCACTTCTGCACCGGTTAAACCTGCTCGAAAAATTCCTCATCCTGGGAACCCTCGGGCTCATGATGAGCGCGCTGCCCACCTACCTGACGGTGCGCGATTCGCTGCACGCCATTGGCCACGCGCGCCACGAGGCGCAGGGCGTGGTCCCCGCACAGGCGCTGACCCGGCTGGTGCAGCAGATGCAGGTGCACCGGGGCCTGTCGGTGGGCATGCTCGGTGGCGACGAAACCCTGGCAGCGCGCCGCCCCGCCGCGCGCGATGCCGTCAACACGGCCCTGGACGATGTCACCACCCGCTTTGCGGCCGCCAAGGTGCCCGCCCCCCAGATGGCCACCTGGACCCAGGCCCAGCAGACCTGGCGCACGCTGGAGCAGGCCGTGGCCGCACGCAGCATCGAGCAGGCCCAGAGCACGGCGCAGCACACGCAGCTCATCGCGTCGCTGCTGCAGCTCAACGAATCCTTGCTGCATGCCTATGGCCTGCAGATCGACCCTGACGCCGACACCCACGCGCTGATCCAGGCCTCGCTGGTGCAGGCGCCCATGCTGGGCGAAAAGCTGGGCATGCTGCGCGCCCAAGGCGCCAGCGCACTGGGCAAGCACGAGCTGACGCCCCAGGGCAAGGGCCAGCTGCTGGTGCTGCAGCAGCGTGTGGCCGAGCTGCAGGCCGACACCTTCCGCGGGCTGGACCGCGCCCTGCAGGGCAACCCCGATCTGCATCGCGCCCTGGGCAGCAGCGCACAGGCGGTGCAGGGCCAGATCCAGCAATCGCTGCAGATGGCCGAGCGCGACGTGATCAACGCCAGCGAACTCCAGCTGCCCTCCAAGGACTATTTCGACGCGTTCACCCGCACCATCGAAGCGCTGAACGCACTCAACAACCTGTCCATGGCCAGCCTGGACCAGGCCCTGCAGGCCCGGGTGTCCGACCTGCAGCGGGGGCTGCTGTGGGTGGCGCTGGCCCTGGTGGTCACGCTGTCGGCCACCAGCGGCATGGCGCTGGTGTTTGTGCGCTCGATGACCGGGCCGCTGACGCAGGCCGTGGCGCTGTCGCGTGCCGTGGCGCAGGGTGACCTGAGCGGCGGCGTGCTGCCCCACGGCACCAACGAAGTTGGCCAGCTGCTGGAAGCCCTGATGCAGATGCGCACCCAGCTCACGCAGGTGGTGCGCCAGGTGCGCAACGGGTCTGAAAATGTGGCCACGGCCAGCGTGCAGATTGCCCAGGGCAACACCGACCTGTCGGCACGCACTGAAAGCCAGGCCAGCGCGCTCGAAGAAACCGCCGCCTCGATGGAGCAGCTCAACGCCACCGTGCGCCAGAACGCCGACAGTGCCCAGCAGGCCAGCCAGTTGGCCGCGAGCGCCAGCACCGTGGCCGTGCAGGGCGGCGAGGTGGTGGCCCAGGTGGTGGACACCATGCAGGGCATCAACGCCTCGTCGCAGAAGATCTCGGACATCATCGGCGTGATCGACTCCATCGCATTCCAGACCAACATCCTCGCGCTCAACGCGGCCGTGGAAGCCGCCCGCGCGGGCGAACAGGGCCGGGGTTTTGCCGTGGTGGCGAGTGAGGTGCGCAGCCTGGCCGGGCGCAGTGCCGAGGCCGCGCGCGAGATCAAGGCCCTCATCAGCGCCAGCGTGGAGCGCGTGGAGCAAGGCACGGCCCTGGTGGACCGCGCGGGCAGCACCATGACCGAGGTGGTGGCGTCCATCCGCCGCGTGACCGACATCGTGGGCGAGATCAGCGCGGCCAGCCACGAACAATCGCTGGGTGTGGCCCAGGTGGGCGAGGCCGTGACGCAGATGGACCAGGTCACGCAGCAAAACGCCGCCCTGGTCGAGGAAATGGCCGCCGCCGCCAGCAGCCTGCAGAACCAGGCCGAAGACCTGGTGCATGTGGTGTCGGTGTTCCGGCTGGGGGACGAAGGCCAGGGCCAGCACAGGGCACCACGCCCCACGAATTCGCTACGAATTCAATAGCTATTAACGCTTATCCATCAAGCGCTAGCAGCCATTTTTATTCACATTCTGCGACCCCCGTGGCGCCTCGGCGCCGCGCGGAGCGGCGGATGGACCGGGCAGCCCATTCGCCCCTCCGTTGCGCATCCGTTCACGCAGTCGCAGGCTCACCTCCCGGCCCCGCCAGCGGCAACACCAGCCGCGCACGCAGCCCCTGGCCGGGCGTGCTGTGCAACTCC
Source organism: Acidovorax sp. Root275 (assembly GCF_001428965.1). NCBI lineage: Bacteria > Pseudomonadati > Pseudomonadota > Betaproteobacteria > Burkholderiales > Comamonadaceae > Acidovorax > Acidovorax sp. Root275. The sequence continues at coordinate 271,608 of NZ_LMJH01000009.1, forward strand.
AGCGCACCCCCATGGGCACGCGCCACGCGCTCGGCAATCGCCAGCCCCAGCCCGGCCCCGGGGGCGCCCGCACGCGCCGCACCACCACCGCGCACAAAAGGCTGGCGCATGCGGTCGATCTCTTCAGCGGTGATGCCGGGGCCTTGGTCCTGCACCTCCAGCCATACCTGGGTGGCGTCTGCCCCCGTGCGCAGCACCACCGGCGGCGCACCGTGGCGCCAGGCGTTTTCCACCAGGTTGTCCAACGCGCGGCGCAGGGCCTGGGGGCGTACGGGCACGTCGGGCAAGGCACCCAGTTCCAGCACCAGCGCGCGGCCATGGTCGGCCTGTGCTTCGGCCACGGCCTGGGCCAGGTCGTTGAGCGATGCAGCGATGGGCGCTTCTGCCTCACCACTGCGTGCGAACTGCAGGAACTGGCCCACGATGCCGTCCATCTCGTCGATGCTGCGCGCCATGCTGGCCGCCAGCGGCGCATCGACCTGCGCACCGGCAATCTCCACGCCCAGGCGCAGCTTGGTCAGCGGGGTGCGCAGGTCGTGCGACACGCCCGCCAGCATCAGCGCGCGCTCGTGGTCGGCGGCGGCCAAGCTCTGTGCCATCTGGTTGAAGCTGCGGCCCACGGTGGCGATTTCTTCGGGACCGGCCTCGGGCAGCACGGCAGGTGTCTGGCCCTGCGCAAGCTGCCGCGCTGCCACCACCACCTGGGCCATCGGCCGGTGGATGTGCCGCTGCAGCCACCATGCACCGAGCAGCGCCAGCAGCATGCTGACCAGCGTGGCCATGAGCCAGGCGCCGGTGAACTCGCGCGTGGGGAACACGCTGGGCAGGTTCAGCCAATAGCTCTCCGGCCCATCCGCGCCCTGGTGCACCACACGCAGGGCCAACACGCCGGTGCTGTCGCGGCGCCATAGCGGTTGCGGCGGCTGCGGGCTTTGTGTTGCCGCGCCGTCCGCACCAAGACGGCGCGACACGGCCAACACAAACTGCCGCTCCATGGGCGACAGCAGCGAACGCCGCGCTGCGCTCTCCGGCGCCACAGGCGGTGTGGCCAACGCGGCCTGCCGGTTGAACGCCTCGACAAACGCCCCACGCTGCGCCGGGGGCAGCGCCTGCAGCCCGGCCCGCAGCGCAGCCACGTTGCGCGCCACGCCATCGGCCACCTGCACCACGCGGGGCTTGAAGATCATCTGCCGCACCAGCACCGCCGCCACCAGCTGCCCCAGCACGATGAGCACGGCCATCAGCAGCAGGTTGCGCCCCAGCAGGCTGCGCGGCCAGAGCCCCCAGCGGCGGGTGGTTGCGGAGGCCGTCATGGCTGGCGCCCCCCACCGGGGGCAGCGCCATCGGGCACGAACACATAGCCCACGCCCCACACCGTGCGGATATGGCGCGGCTGGGCCGGGTCGGCCTCGATGAGCTTGCGCAGGCGCATCACCTGCACGTCGATGCTGCGGTCGGTGGCGGTGTGGTCGGGCCCGTAGGCCAGCGCAATGAGCCGGTCGCGCCCCAGTGGTCGGTGTGGCTGCCGGGCCAGCGCCTGCAGCAGCGCGAATTCGCCGGTGGTCAGGGGCACGTCCTGCGCACCGTAGCCGTCGTTCCCGTCGTTGCACTCCAGCCGGCGCTCGTCCAGCCACAGCGTGAACGCGCCAAACACAATGCGCCCACCCGCCTGGCGCGGCCCGGTGTGGGCGCCCAGCACACGCTGGCGCCGCACCATGGCCTGGATGCGGGCCAGCAGCTCGCGCGGGTTGAAGGGCTTGGGCAGGTAGTCGTCGGCGCCCATCTCCAGGCCGATGATGCGGTCCACCGGGTCGCCGCGCGCGGTGAGCATCAGGATGGGAATGGTCTCGCCCTGCGCGCGCAGGCGGCGGCAGATGGCCAGGCCGTCCTCGCCCGGCATCATCACGTCGAGCACCAGCACATCAAACCGCTCGCGCTGCAGCAGCACATCCAGCGGACCCGCGCCATCGACCGTGCGCACGGTGTAGCCCTGGTCGCTGAGGTAGCGCTGCAGCAGCGCGCGCAGGTCGGGCTCGTCATCGGCGACCAGGATCTTGGCCAGGGTGTCGGTCATGGGTACCAAAGGGGGCGAGTAGGCAAAAGGCGACAGCGTTTGCCAATGGTAGGCGGTTGCCGCGCGCATGCACTCCCGGTCATGACAAGGCATGGCGTTGCCACTGGCGTCTGTCATGGTTTGTCATACCTGGGCGCGCGTTTGCCATCGCTGGCTCACACCTGCCCGCCAAAGTCGGTACCTGTTCACCGATTTACTTAGCAAGGAGCTGCCGCCATGACCCCGCTGAACCGATCCACCGTGCACGACCTGTTGCAGCGCCCCGCGATGGCAGCGGGCGTTTTGATGTTCTTGGCCTCCATGGCCGTGCTGCTGGCCGCCTTGCTGGCGTTGGCCGCCCCGGCAGACGCCAACGCCCGCACCCACCGCAGTGTGGAGCACCACGCCGATGGCAGCACCACGGCACACACCGGCGTGGCCCGCAGCGGCCCGAATGGCGCGGTGCTGCGCGGCCGAGCCGCCACCACCGATGGGCGGGGCAGCGGCAGCGTGACCAGCCGCGCCGCCGCCGTGGGGGCGCAGGGCGGTGTGGCCGCACGCCAGGGCAGCACCACCCGCAGTGTTGACGGCAGCGCCAGCCACAGCGGCACGGTGTCCGCCCAGAATGCCCAGGGCAGCCTGCACAGCAGCGGCGGGGCGAGCCGCAATGCCGACGGCAGCGTGGAGCAGGCCCGCAGCACCACCGCCACCAGTGCGGCCACCGGCAACAGTGTGCAGACGCAGAGCAGCTACAGCAAGGACAGCGGCTTGAGCCGCAGCGCCACCTGCTACGACGCGAGCGGCACGGCCATGGCTTGTCCGACGCGGCCTTAACACCGTCTAGACCCAGCCATCGATTGCCACCCTCTGAACTCAGGAGCTTTGCCATGTCCCTGCGCCGCACCCTCACCTTCACCACCCTCGCCGCGCTCACGCTGGCCACTGCCAGTGCGCAGGCCCAAACCACCGCGCACAACGGTGGCCGCCTGCGCGCTCTCATCGCGCAAAAACAGGCAGCCGCAGCACCGGCAGCCCTGTCTGCAGGCGTGCAGCGCATCGCCGATGTGCCCTACGGCACCGACCCTGCACAGCGCATGGATGTGTATGTGCCCACCAGCCCCACCACCGGTACCAACAGCCTGGTGGCCAGCGCGGTGCGCGCGCCCGTCATCTTCATGGTGCATGGCGGCGGCTGGCGGCATGGCGACAAGGCCATGGGCCGCGTGGTGCAGGAGAAGGTGAACCGCTGGGTGCCCAAGGGCTTCATCCTCATCTCCATCAATTACCGCATGCTGCCCGACGCCCCCGTGGCCGTGCAGGAGCGCGATGTGCAGGCCGCCCTCATGGCCGCGCAGCAGCGCGCTGGCACCTGGGGCGGGGACCCGAGCCGCTTCATCCTCATGGGCCACTCGGCCGGTGCCCACCTGGTGGCCCTGCTCAATGCGCGCGCCCCGCAGGCGCTGCGCGAAGGCGCCTGGCCGTGGCTGGGCACCGTCTCGCTGGACAGCGCCATGATGAACGTGCCCGCCCGCATGCGCGCCCCGCACTTGCCGCTGTACGACGACGCATTTGGCGCTGACCCGGTTTATTGGGTAGCCATGTCGCCCTTCCACCAGTGGACGGCGGGCGCCCCGCCCCTGCAGATGGTGTGCTCGGCCCAGCGTGCGGACGACCCCTGCCAGCAATCCGATGCCATGGCCCGCCATGTGCGCAACCAGGGCGGCCGCGCCGAGGTGCTGCCGCAGGACCTGGACCATGGCGAAATCAACGCCCAACTGGGCCTGGACAGCGACTACACCCGGGCGGTGGAGGCCTTCATGGGATCGCTGGACGCTGAGGTGGCCCGTCGCCTGCAGTGATGCAGCGGCAAATTGCTACTGAATTAATAGCTTTTAGCGCTTTATAGATAAGCGCCAGAGGCCATTTTCATTCATATTTCGCCTGCAGGTAGGGCGCCAGATACCGCCCCGTATGGCTTGCCGGGTTGGCTGCCAACTCCTCGGGCGTGCCCACACCCACCACGGTGCCACCGCCTGCACCGCCCTCCGGCCCCATGTCGATGAGCCAATCGGCGGTTTTGATCACGTCGAGGTTGTGCTCGATGATGACGATGGTGTTGCCCGCGTCGCGCAGCTGGTGCAGCACCTTGAGCAAGAGATCAATGTCGGCAAAGTGCAGGCCGGTGGTGGGCTCGTCCAGGATGTAGAGCGTGCGGCCGGTGTCGCGCTTGCTCAGCTCCTGCGCCAGCTTCACACGTTGCGCCTCGCCCCCCGACAGCGTGGTGGCCGCCTGGCCCAGCCGGATGTACGACAGGCCCACATCCAGCAGCGTTTGTAGCTTGCGCGCGATGGTCGGCACGTCCTTGAAGAAGGCGGCGGCGTCTTCCACCGTCAGCTCCAGGATCTGCGCGATGTTCTTGCCCTTCCACAGCACTTCCAGCGTCTCGCGGTTGTAGCGCTGGCCGTGGCAGATGTCGCAGGGCACGTACACGTCGGGCAGAAAGTGCATCTCCACCTTCACCACGCCATCGCCCTGGCAGGCCTCGCAGCGGCCACCCGCCACGTTGAAGGAAAAGCGCCCGGGGCCATAGCCACGCTCCTTGGCGGTGTTGACCTCGGCCATCAGCTCGCGGATGGGGGTGAACAGGCCGGTGTAGGTGGCCGGATTGCTGCGCGGCGTGCGGCCGATGGGGCTCTGGTCGACGTTGATGACCTTGTCGAAGTACTCGATGCCCACGATCTCGTCGTGCGCGGCCGGCTCTTCGTGCGCGCGGTACAGCTGGCGGGCCACGGCGGCGTACAGCGTGTCGTTGACCAGCGTGCTCTTGCCCGAGCCCGACACGCCCGTCACGCAGGTGAGCAGCCCCACCGGAAAGTCCACCGTCACGTTCTTGAGGTTGTTGCCCGTGGCGCCTGCCACGCGCAGCGCCTGCAGGGCGCCCTGGCGCGCGTGGTGCTCGGCCATGCGTTCGGCGCGGCGTTTGCTGGCTTCGGTTTGCGGAAAGCGCGACTTGGCCTTGGCCTCCACCACGGGTGCCACCTGCTCGAGCACCGGCAGCCAGGGCGTGCGGCGCGGGGGCACGGCAATCGAGCGCACGCCCGACAGGTACTGGCCGGTGAGCGACTGCGTGTTGCCACGCACTTCGTCGTACGTGCCCTGCGCCATCACGCGCCCACCGTGCACACCTGCACCGGGTCCCATGTCGATCACATGGTCGGCGGCGCGCATCATGTCTTCGTCGTGCTCCACCACGATCACGCTGTTGCCGATGTCGCGCAGGTGTTTGAGCGTGGCGATCAGGCGGTCGTTGTCGCGCTGGTGCAGGCCGATGCTGGGCTCGTCCAGCACGTACATCACGCCCGTGAGGCCCGAGCCGATTTGTGACGCGAGGCGGATGCGCTGCGCCTCGCCGCCGGAGAGGGTCTCGGCGCTGCGGTCCAGGCTCAGGTAGCTCAGGCCCACGTCGTTCAAAAACTGCAGGCGCGTGGCGATCTCGCGCACCACCTTGTCGGCGATCTCGGCCTTGGCGCCGGTAAGCCTCAGGTCGTTGAACCAGGCATGGGCGGTATTCAGCGTGGCGTGGCTCACTTCAAAGATGGCGCGGGCCTGCTCGCCCTCGCCCAGCCGCACGTGGCGCGCTTCGCGGCGCAGGCGGGTGCCGTGGCATTCGGGGCAGGGCTGCGTGCTGCGAAAGCGCGCCAGGTCCTCGCGCACCACCACCGAATCGGTCTCGCGGTAGCGCCGCGCCATGTTGGGGATGATGCCTTCGAACGGGTGCTTCTTGGCATACACCTTGCCCTTGGAGGCACCGCTGTCCATGATGTAGCTGAAGGCGATTTCTTCGTCGCCCGAGCCGTGCAGGATGGCGTGCTGCACCGGCGCAGGCAGCGACTCGAAAGGCGCCTCGATGCTGAAGGCGTAGTGCTTGGCCAGGCTCTCGAGCATCGCAAAGTAGTAGCCGTTGCGCCGGTCCCAGCCCTTGATGGCGCCGCTGGCCAGGCTCAGCGTGGGGAAGGCCACCACGCGCGCGGGGTCGAACACATCGCGCTGGCCGATGCCGTCGCACGCGGGGCACGCGCCCATGGGCGAGTTGAACGAGAACAGGCGCGGCTCCAGCTCCGGCAGCGAGTAGCTGCAGACAGGGCAGGCGAACTTGCTGCTGAACAGGTGCTCTTGCCCCGTGTCCATCTCCAGCGCCAGCACGCGGCCGTTGCCCTCGTGCCCGCCCACGCGCAGCACCGACTCGATGCTCTCGGCCAGGCGCTGCTGCAGGTCGGCGCGCACCTTGATGCGGTCGATCACCACGTCGATGTTGTGCTTCTCGGTTTTCTTGAGCGCGGGCAGGTTCTCGTGCTCGTAGATCTGGCCGTCCACCCGAAAGCGGATGTAGCCCAGCGCCTGCATCTGCGCAAACAGCTCGACGAACTCGCCCTTCTTCTCGCGCGCCACGGGCGCCAGCAGCATGAGCTTGGTGTCCTCGGGCAGGGCCAGCACGGCGTCCACCATCTGGCTTACCGTCTGCGCGGCCAGCGGCAGGTTGTGGTCGGGGCAGTAGGGCGTGCCGGCGCGGGCGTAGAGCAGCCGCAGGTAGTCGTGGATCTCGGTCACCGTGCCCACGGTGGAGCGCGGGTTGTGGCTGGTGGCCTTCTGCTCGATGCTGATGGCGGGCGACAGGCCCTCGATCAGGTCGACATCGGGCTTGTCCAGCCGCCCCAGGAACTGCCGTGCATAGGCCGACAGGCTCTCCACATAGCGCCGCTGGCCTTCGGCATAGAGCGTGTCGAACGCCAGGCTCGACTTTCCCGACCCCGACAGCCCCGTGATCACCACCAGCTGGTTGCGCGGGATGTCGAGGTCGATGTTCTTGAGGTTGTGCGTGCGCGCCCCCCGGATGCTGATGCGCTGCTCACGCAGGGCGCGGGCGAGGTAAAGGCCGCTGCTGTCAGCAGCTTGGGCATCGGTGGGGGAATGGGAGTCGGTCACGGAGTGGGGAAACAGCAGGGAAACCGATCATGATAGGTCAAGCCCCGTGACCTTGCCCACCGCACCCATCCCCGGTGCTGCGCGCACCGCCATGCCGTTACCATGGCACGCCATATCCATTTGCTAGCGCCAAAGTGAAAGACTCCACAACACCCCACACACCCCATGTTCATGCTCAGGCACTCACCGTGACCCGCGTGGAACGCGAGAAGCTGGGGGGCCACGCTGGCCGGGTGGTCTGGCTCACCGGTCTGTCGGGTGCGGGCAAATCGACCATTGCCAATGCGCTGGAGCGGGAACTGAATCGCCAGGGCAAACGCACCTACATCCTGGACGGGGACAACATCCGCCAGGGGCTGAACCGGGATCTGGGCTTTTCGGACGCGGACCGGGCAGAGAACATCCGGCGCGTCGCGCAGGTGGCCCGCCTTTTTGTGGATGCGGGCGTGATCGTGGTGGTGGCCTTCATTTCGCCCTTCCGCGCAGAACGCCAGGCGGCCCGGGAACTGTTCGCCCCCGGGGATTTTCTGGAAGTGTTTGTCGATGTGCCCCTGGCACTCGCCGAAGAGCGCGACCCCAAGGGCCTGTACCGCAAGGCCCGCACGGGCGAGCTGCGCCAGTTCACGGGCATTGATTCGCCCTACGAGCCACCGCTGGCCGCCGAGCTGATGCTGCCCACAGCCGAGCTCACGCCCCAGGAATGCGTGCAGCGGATCTGCGGTTTGCTGTGAGCCTTTGGGCCGGTCAGCCCTGCCTTGCGGGGCGTGGCACGGCCCCGCGCATGCCCAAGCGGATCGCGGCGCTTGCGCAATGGGCGAAAATCCCTGCTTTACCTGCCCCATAGGGCACCACCGTGCCGGAATCTCCTTCTTCACTTGCGGGCGCTGCCCCGCCGCCCCTGTCGCCATCGCCTTCCGGCAACGCCATGACCCCGCTGGAGCGCCGCTCCAGCCTCAGTCTGGCGCTGATCTTTGCGCTGCGCATGCTGGGCCTGTTCCTGGTTCTGCCCGTGTTTGCGCTGGAGGCCCGCAAGTACCCCGGTGGGGATGACCCCGCCCTGGTGGGGCTTGCCATGGGCATCTACGGCCTGACGCAAGCCGTGCTGCAGTTGCCGCTGGGCATGGCGTCCGACCGGTTTGGGCGCAAGCGCGTGATCGTGCTGGGTCTTTTGGTGTTTGCAGCGGGTAGCCTGCTGGCCGCACTCGCCGATTCGCTCACGGGTCTGCTGGTGGGCCGCGCGCTGCAGGGCGCCGGGGCCGTATCGGCCGCCGTGACCGCCCTGCTGGCCGACCAGACCCGCGACGCCGTGCGCACCAAGGCCATGGCGCTGGTGGGCGGCAGCATTGGCCTGATGTTTGCCGTGGCGCTGGTGGCCGCCCCCGTGCTGGCCGCCCACATCGGCCTGGCGGGCCTGTTCGGCCTGACTTGCGCACTGGCGCTGGCGGGTGTGGCGGTAGTGGTGTGGTGGGTGCCCGCAGAACCCGCGCGGCACCAGAACGCCCCCCGGGGCCGCCTGGCCGATGTGTGGGGCCACCCCGACCTGCTGCGCCTGAACCTGGGTGTGTTCGTGCTGCACACCGTGCAACTGTCGATGTGGGTGGCCGTGCCGGCCATGCTGGTGCAGGCAGGCCTCGCCAAGGACCACCACTGGCAGGTCTACCTGCCCGCGGTGGTGCTGTCGTTTGTGGCCATGGGCGGGCTCTTCGCGCTGGAGCGCGCGGGCAGGCTGCGCGCAGCGCTGCTGGGTGCCATCGCGCTGGTGCTGCTGGTGCAGGCGGGCCTGGGCCTGCTGGCGGCCGGCGGCGACACGCCGACACTGTGGGTGCTGGGGCCTTTGCTGTTTGTGTTTTTCTGCGGATTCAACGCCCTGGAGGCCAGCCAGCCCAGCCTGGTGTCGCGCATGGCGCCAGCACAGTTGCGTGGCGCGGCGCTGGGGAGCTACAACACGCTGCAGTCGCTGGGCCTGTTTGCGGGCGGCGCACTGGGCGGCGCACTGGTGAAATGGGCCGGCGCTCCGGGCCTGTTTGCCGTCACCACGGTCCTCACGGCGCTGTGGCTGGTGCTGACCTGGCCCCTGCGGCCCGTGGGGCGCGGCGGGCACTGAGCGGCGAATCGCGCCACGCCGCCAGGGCTTCCCTTGCGGGCCGGTTGCGGCACAATGGTGCGTTTGGCGCCCGGAAACCCTCTCCAAATCCGGCGCTTCGTTACCCCTTTAAGGCAAAGACAGCACCATGGCATCCGTAAACAAAGTCATCATCGTCGGCAACCTGGGCCGCGACCCTGAAATGCGCACTTTCCCCAGTGGCGACCAGGTGGCCAACGTGACGATTGCCACCACCGACAAGTGGAAAGACAAGCAGTCTGGCGAAATGAAGGAAGCCACCGAGTGGCACCGCGTGGTCTTCAACGGCCGCCTCGCCGAGATCGCAGGCCAGTACCTGCGCAAGGGCTCGCAGGTGTATGTGGAAGGCAGCCTGCGCACCCGCAAGTGGACCGACCAGAGCGGCGTGGAAAAGTACAGCACCGAGATCCGCGCTGACCAGATGCAGATGCTGGGCAGCCGCCAGGGCATGGGCGGTGGCCAGGGTGGTGGTGGCCAGCAAGGCGGTGGTTATGACGATGGCGGCTACGGTGGTGGTGACCAGGGCGGTGGCTACGACCAGGCCCCCCGCCGCGCCGCGCCCCCGCCACGCCCCATGGCGGCCCCTGCACAGCGCCCAGCACCCGCGCCCGTGGCACAGGCACCCCGCGCAGCCTCGGGTTTTGACGACATGGATGACGACATCCCGTTCTAAACACCGAACGACTGCACTTCAGACACCAGGCCCGCAGCGCAGACGCTGCGGGCCTTTTTTTATGCGCCAGCGCGCTGAAGATGCCGTGGCGACCGCGCGCGCAGCGCTTTTACAACGACCCGCGCCACCGCCACCCCCTCAGTTTGTCCAGTGCGGCACGGGTGCAACGGCGTCAACACTTTCTTACACCCGTTGCGCCCAACTCGAAGATCATCGTGCCCTTGCCGGCGCCTGGCACCCAGCGCAGCCGGCAATTTCTGGCCTGTACCAACAACATTCAACAACACAAGAGAGGGATAGCCATGCCAAGCCTCGTTCGCAAGATTCTGATTTTCGTCACCGGTTACGCTTGGCTGCTGCTGCTGGCCGGGCCGGGCCTGATCGGCCTGTCGGTATACAGCGGCTGGAAGGCCGATGGCGACCACGCCTATGCAGCGCGGGAAAGCCTGGAAACCGTGGCGGGCACGGTGACCCAGGCCTCCGAGGTCACGGTCAAGCGCAAGCGCCGCACGACCAAGAAGTTCTACGAAATCAGCGTCAAGCCCGATGGCGCAGCTGCCGAGGCGCGCAAGCTGCGCATCGACTACAGCACGCCCCAGGAACTGGTGGGCAACCTGATCGACGAAAAAATCACCGCGCTGGTCGACAAGAGCGACAACGACCTGGTGTACGAAGTAGCTGTCGATGGAAAGCCCGTGATCAGCTATGAGGCGACCAAGCAGCGCCTGCAGGCCGAGGCCGCGTCCTCCGCCCAGTCCTTCAGCGGAGCTGGCACCTGGATCTTCGCGATCTTGCTGACCCTGATCGGCGCTGCAGGTGTGTGGTCCAACCGCAGGCTGCGCGCTGCGGACCAGGAACAGCAGCTCAGCGCCGCCTGACGATTTTTCACCGAGAGGGAGGGAGGAGTGCGCCTGCCGCGCCTTTCCTCTGACTACACAACGAACCCATAGAGGAATGTGCCATGAACCCCAATGCCCTGACCCCTTCGACGCCGGAAGGCGCACCGTTTGAACGGCGCGATTTCATCGTCTCTACCTATAAGCACCTTGGCGCGGCCATGCTGGCCTTTGTGGTGCTGTCCGCTGTCTTGATGGTGTCCGGATTCTCGGGCACCACCGCCAAGATGCTGCTGGGCAGCGGCAACAAATTCATCTGGCTGGGCGTCATGGGCGCGTTCATGCTGGTGGGCTGGCTGGCCTCGTACATGGCCGACAACTCTGAAAACCCGCAAACACAGCTGATGGGCCTGGGCCTGTACGTGCTGGCAGAAGGCCTGATCTTCGCGCCGATGTTCGGCATCGCACAGATCGTGGCCCCTGGTGCCATTGGCGCTGCGGCCTTCATCACGCTGCTGCTCGTGGGCGCGCTCACCTGGACGGCATTCACCACCAAGACCGACTTCTCGTTCCTGGGCGGCATCCTGAAGGTGGGTGGCCTGGTGGCCCTGGGCACCATCATTGCCGGCGCCATTTTCGGCTTCAAGCTGGGCATCTGGTTCTCGGGGATCATGGTGCTGTTTGCCGGCGCCTGCGTGCTGTACGACACCTCCCGCATCATCCACGACTACCCCGCTGACCGTCCTGCGGGCGCTGCACTGCACCTGTTTGCCTCGATCGCGCTGATGCTCTGGTACGTGCTGCGAATCCTGATCAGCCTGGCGACCAACGACGACTGAGCCGCTGTCCACCACGCCCAGCGCGGTGACAAGGGCCGGTTCCTGCAAAGGGGCCGGCCCTTTTTCTATGCCCCGGGCTGAAATTCCATCAAAAATAGGCCCCAGCGCTTAATGGATATGCGGCAAATGCTACTTAATTAATAGCAAATGAGGATTTATGCATCCTGGTGCACTGAGTGGCCTCGGCCATGCCACCCTCTGGGGCCGCATTTCGCGCGGGCGCGCTGCAGCCACACCGCCTGCAGCGCAACACTTGCATGCCATTTTCCTGTCGTCCCTGGCGCCCGCTGCTGGCACAATTGGATACAGCAAGACAGCCAGCATGCGCCCGCGCGCGCTCGCTGGCCCATCGATAGCGCCTGGCGCGCCACGGCGGCTTCTCGAAGAATCTCCATCACCCACTGTTCCTCTTTCTGTCCATCATGCGCAAATACTTCTGGCTATCCTTGACCTGTGCGGCGCTGCTCGCCAGTTGCGGCGGCGGCTCGTCCGACGGCGAAGACGTGGGCCCAGCCCCGGGCGTGCAGCAATTCCCTGGCGGCGTATGGGAGGGCACGGTGGGCACCGGCGTGGCGCAGCGGCAGGTGGTCGGTTACATCGATCCCGGCCCACTGGGCACCGGGGGCGAGTTCTACATGGCACGCGAGGCCCCGGGTGCGGCCGGTTTTGACGCGCTTTACGGACGCCTGAATGTCAACGTGACCGCAGTGCTGGCCACCGGCGTCACCTACTACTCGGTCCAGGACGGCAAATTTGCCTCGGGCCTGACCCTCCGTGGCACGGCATCGAACAGCGGCAAGATCGGCCGCACGGACGGCATCAGCGGCAACTACAGCGACCCGGTGCAGACAGCCGCCGCATCGGGCGCCGTGGTGCCGATCAAGCTCGCGTACAGCAGCCTCAATTTTCATCCAGCCCGCGCGAGCCTGGTCGAGGGCACGTACCGGGGCACAGGCCTGTTTGGTGGCGGATGGGTGCTCACGGTCACCCCCCAGGGCCAGCTCTCGGGCCGCGTCGGTGGCTGCCTGGTGACCGGCTCGGCCACACCACGCGCCGCAGACTCCCCGCTGTACTCGATGACACTGAATCTCTCGGGCGATACCACCTCCTGCGAGGCCAGCGGCACCCAGCAGTCCGGCATCGCCGTGCTGCGGTTTGACGCAGCGGGCGTCCCGAACGGCATCTGGGTGTTCACGCGCAATGCGACGGGCCCGAACAACACCTTCACCCTCAACGGCATCGCCGACCCCCGCACCACGGTACCGCCTTCCACCACGCCGTTGTCGGTGGCAGGCAACTGGCAGGGCTCGTTCACGCTGCCTGCAGGCGTGATTGGCGATACGACCGTCTGGGGCAGCGTGCTGCCGGACGGCGGCCTGTTCTTCTACACCAACAGCAGCCTGGACCACAACGCGCTGTACGGCCGGCTCATCCGGTACGAGAACAACGCCACGAACAACCGGTTTGTGACAGCCAACGACGGGGTGTTCTTCAACCGCCTGCTGGCCAACACGGGCGCGTACAACGAGTCCGTGCTGATCGATGGCACGCTGCAAAGCGGCAATGGCACCAGCACTGCTGGCCTGTTCAGCGGCAGCTTCAGCTATCCCACGCAACCGGGCGGCTTCCCCACCCGCTTCAGCGTCACGCCCGACCCGCTGTACGCCCTGCCCTCGGGCAAGGTGCCCAACGCGGCCTTGATCATCGGCACCTACAAGATGGCAGGCACGGGTTTTGGGGGCGACACCACGACGCTGACGGTGTTTGCCGACGGCGCCATCACCGGCCTGACCACCAGCGGCTGCGAAGTGGCGGGCAAGCTCCTGGGCGAGCTGGGCAGTGGCCTGAACCTGTACCGCGTCGAAGCGTTTGGCTATCTCAACAGCCCCAACGCGCCCATCACCTGCGGCCTGTCCTCCGGCCCACCGCAGTCCGGCTCGGCATCGGCGCAATTTGACGCGAATGGCAAGGTGATCGGCCTGCGCATCCTGACCGCCGGATTGTCTGTGGCGGGAACGCGTGCCCACACGGTGTTTGTGGGCGCCAAGCAGACCACGCCGTAACGGCAGGGGGCACCCCTCGCGCTATGCGGGGGTGTGCCAACCGGTGCAATTGCTGCGGTACCACTGTGAGTGGCTCGCGGGTCTTGGCTTTCAGTGCCTTCGCCCCGCGCATGTGCCGTCAGGCATGCAGACAGCCCTCCGCCACACGCGGTTGCCAACAAAAAAGGCCCGTCGCACAGGAAGTGCGACGGGCCTTTTTGTGACTTGCAGAGAGCGGGTGAGCGCCCTGGAAAAGTTCAGTAGCTATACGGTGACCGCAACGGGTTCACCGGGAACGCCTGCAGGCCGTTGTAGGGCTGGAAGGCATAGCGCACATACAGGCCGCCCGCAAATTCGCGGTAGTTGCGCGCATTGTTGAGCGCAAGGTGCCCGCCCACGAACACCTGTGGATGCATCTGGTACTCCATGGCCGCGCCCAGGTTATAGCCCAGGCCCGTGCGGGACTGGCCAGGGTAGATGGCCGTGGCACCCGTTTCGCCAAAGGCCAGCGCGTCGGCGGCGGCCTGGACGGCCGACACCTGCCGCGAAGGGCTGTTGGGGAAATACGGTGCCGCATCTTCCTTGAAATACTGCACACCCACCGAGCCCTTGAGCTGGTAGGACAGGCGGCCATTGCGCTGGGCCCATTCGACAGGAATGCCAAAGGACACAAACTGCTGCGGGCTGAAGTAGCCGCCGTGGCCCACCGTGAAGTAGCGCAGGTTGCGCTGGTACGACAGCCCCGTGAAACTCAGGCCGGCCGTGAGGTCGGCGTTCGATGTGCGGTGCACGTGCCAGTACATCCCGCCACCCAACTCGGCCCGCGCATTGCTGCGCACGCGGGTGCCGGTCAGGCCATGCAGGGAACCATAACCATAGATCCCCAGTTCGCCGTCGTCCCAGGTCAGGTCGGCGCGCCCGCCAGAGGCAGACACACCGCCCCAGCGGTCGCCCGTGCGGGCGTCGCGGACACCGGCAAATGACAGCAGGCTGTCGGTCACCGGGCGGCGCGAGAGGTCCACGGCCACAGTCAGGTCGTCGGTGATGGCGGTGCGGTATCTCACACCGGCCGTCACATCGGACTGTCCGAAGCCGAGCGGCGTGCTACCGATGTCTGCCCGGAAGCCTCCGCTTTCATAGCCCACGCTCAGCCCGATGCCGCTGTCGCTCTGCGAGCCCGCGCCACGTTCTGGCATTGCGAGGGCTGTGACCGGGCCGCCGCCAAAACGGCTGATGGTGCCGTAGGGCGAGCCGGGCGAACCTGCGCTGGCGCCCGTGGGGGTGACCCCCAGCAACAGGTGCCCATCACCCACGCTCATCTTCAACTGCACCGGTGCTTCGATCTCCGAGAGCTGGCTCATGCCCGCCTCGCCCTGCCGCGCGCGCGNNNNGTCGCGGGCCGTCCGAGGCCGTGTGGGGTCGGGCACGTTGCCCAGGCCCGCCGTGGCCCAGGCGGAAGGGGCTGCCGGGGCAGGCATTGCGCGCTGTGGGGGCAAGGACTGCGCACCGCCCGCATACCCAGCACCGTAAGCCTGGGCCGGGGTGAAGTAGCCCGCCGCAGCCGCTGGCTGCGCACCCATCGGTTGCATTGGCTGTGCGGACGGCACATAGGTAGGCGCCATGGCCGGTGTCGCCGCAGGGGCCATTGCCGACCGTGGGACGGAGGAGGGCAGTGCCGCTGCGTTGCGCCGTGCCGCATTGGCCGAAGCCGCCGTGTCGGCTGCAGCCACCGGGCTGGACGCCTCGGGGTAGTAGCTGGCGGGCGTCATGGGAGCGGCCTGCGCATAGGCCTGCGGTGCCGTGCCAAAGCGGCTCGCTCCCGCCGGGTCCGGTATGTAAAGGCCTGCAGGTGCGTTGCTGCGCGCCACCGGCTGGGGTGCGTACTGCTGGGGGGTGTAGCCCACCGGGGAACGTGCCACTGCAGCTACGCCCGGCACCGAGAGGCCGCCACCGGTACGCTGCTGCAGCGCTGCGCGCTGGGCAAACGGATTGCCCATGCGTGCAGGCCCCGCCGCCACACCACTGGCGGCCAGCACGGCATCGCGCTGCGCGTTCTCGGCGGCAACGGCGGCCGTGAAGAATTCAGTGGCCTTCGAATTTTTGCCCTGCACCCGGTACAGCCGCCCGGCGGCCGTCAGCACTTCGGGATCACGGGGCGCGCGCGCGAGCGCCACAGACAACAGCGACTCCGCATAGCCGTAGTCCTTGGCGCCAGTGGCCATGGCGGCGGTCTGCAGGATCAGAGGCACATCATTGGGAGACTTTTCCAGCAGCCGTGCATACAGCGCCTGCGCCTGGGCGTAGTCATTGTTGGCCGCATACATGCGGGCCAGGGCCGCCATGGCCAAGGGCTCATCGGGCTGTTCGGCCAGCAGGGGGACGAGCGTGTCGTACGCCGTGACCAGATCACCGGCCTCACGCAGGCCGTCGGCCTGGCGCACGATGTAGGCGCGGCGGATGTCGCTGAAGCTCTTGCGCTCGCGGTCATTCATGGGGGCCGTCTGCAGCTGCCGCAGGATGCCCGCCAGTTCCACGTCCTGCTGGGTCTTGAGCAAGGTAGCCGCGTACTGCAGGCGCAGGCCCACATCGGGCCGGGGGGTGCGGGCCAGCACCTGGCGCACCATGCCCAGCGCGCGCTGCGGATCGCCGGCATCCGCATAGGCCAGGGCCAGGGCGCCCAGCAGCTCGGGGTCTTGCGTGGCAAAGGACTCGGCCTGAGCCAGGGTGGCCAGGGCTTCCGTCTGGCGGCCTTCCGCTGCCAGCGCCGAAGCCGCCGAAGTCTGCACATGCACCCACACCCGTTTTTGCAGCGCGGCGATGTCACGCGTGCGGTGCTTTTCTGGAACGCGGTCCAGCAAGGCCAGTGCGCTAGGCCAGTCACCCGCCTCCGAGGCCAGCAAGGCGCTGGCATACAGGGCTTCGGGCATGTTGGGGTTGGACAGCAGCAGCCCGTCCATCACGCCCCGCGCCTCCGCCACAGCCCCCATGCGCAGGTACAGGCGGGCGAGGTCCAGCCGCACCCAGGGGCTGGCCGGGTCGTTCAGCAGGGCATCTTCCAGCGCAGCACGGGCGGCCGCGGTGTCGCCACGCTCTGTCGCGGCGCGTGCCCGGCCCAGGGCCTGCGAGGCACGCAGGCGCCCCAGGGCACCCACCTTTTCCTGTTGCGAGGGCGACAGCTTCTCGACCAACGCCAGGGCTTCGGCCGCCTTGTTGTTCTGCGCCAGTACACCCACCAGGCCCCGCACTGCATCGGGGTTGTCGGCCTGGCGCGCCAGCACGCGCCGGTAGGCGGCCTCTGCCGCGTCGTACTGGCCATCTTCGACCAGCAGGTCTGCCAGATCGGTTTCGGCCGTGACTTCCGCCGGATTCAGCCGCACGGCCTGCTCCAGCGAACGCCGCGCCGCCGCTGTCTCGCCACGGTCACGTTCGGTGGTGGCCTGCTCCACCAGGCTCCAGTAGGCGGCACTGTCCAGCGCCTGCTTCCAGCGACTGGCCGAGCCCGCGCGCGAGGCACGCTCCAGCAGCCCCCGTGCTTCGGAAAACCGCTCCTGGCGCAGCCGCAGGATGCCGAGACCACCCAGTGCATCGCCATCGGCGGGGCGCGACTCCAGCACGTTCAGAAATGCAGCCTCCGCGGCATCCAGTTCGCCGTCGTCCAGTGACTGGAAACCCGCCGTGGTCCGCTGGCGCAGTGGGTCGGCGGTCCGGACGGGGGCGGCCTGGGTTTGCTTTTGCAGGTTCTGGGCCTGCGCCAGGCGCGTTTGCACCGCCGTGTCCCCGGGGTTGGCGCGCAGAAATTCCTGGTACAGCGGAATGTCGGCCGAGCGATTTCCCGTCCAGGCGAGCGCCTTGCGCCAGCTCTCCGTCGCGGCCTTGCCCACGTCAGGGCGCCCCGCCAGCCGCGCCAGCTGGGTTACACCCTCACGGCGCGTGGCGTCGCGGTAGGTCAGGTGCTGCGCCAGGGCCAGCGCGATTTGCGGGTCTTCGGGGGATTCCTGCGCCAGGCGGCTCAGGCCCCGGCGGGCCTCGTCCCAGCCGCCCGCCGTGGCGCCCAGGGTCTGGTAATACTCCAGCGCCAGCGGACCAGTGGGCGGGCGGTCTCCCAGCGCGGCCTGGTAAGTACTCAAGGCTTGGTTGGCCTGCCCGCTGCGGGCCTGCTGGCGCGCAGTTTCGATCTGGGGCGCGCTGCGGCCTGTGCGGATGGATTCCTGCAGGCGACTCACCAGCGGACTGCGCGGGTGGGCCGCCTGCAACTGGTTCAGGTAGCGCTGGGCGCCTTCGGGACGCTGGGCATTGAGCTCCACCAGTGCCATCCCATAAAGGGCCTGGGCGTTCTGGGGGTTGATGCGCAGCAGCTTCTGCCATGCCTCTCCCGCGCGCTCGGTGTCACCGCGCTCTTGCCAGTACTGCCCCTGGTCCAACAGGGTCTGCTCGGCCCCGGTCTGCGCCCAGGCGGCAGCAGGCGCCATCAGCGAGGCCAGCAGCCCCATGGCGAGTGTGTGATGACGACGTTTGGAGGACATGCCTTCCTTCTCCCTGCGAGGCTCCCGGCCACCAAAGTGCCAGGAATGTGTTGCGTGATTCAGAAACGGCGGGGCGTGCTCTGCACTGCCTCAGCCTTTTTGCTTCAGTCGGGCCCGTGCGCGCGCTCTCAGCGACAGGTACATGATGATCGCAATCAGCACCGCCGCCGACACGCCCAGCACAATCAGCAGCAACGGGTTGCGCGAAAGAAACCATTGCGAGTAGAGGAAGGGGCCCAACTGACCCACATGGTAGTTTTTCTCGGCGACCAGGCTGTCGACCTGTTTGCCACGGATCACCGTGGTGCTGCCCTGCACATGCTTGAGCAGTTCGGCGTCCAGCAGTGCGTCCATCACCTGCGAAAGGCCCGCCGGCTGGTTGCTGGCCACGAGCACCACGCTGCGGCCACTGCGCAACGGCGATTCAAAACCCGCCACCAGCGCGTCGGTGCTGGTGCTGGAGAACGCGACCTGGCTGCGCCGGGCATGCACGCCAGATTCCTGGCCAAAACCCCACCAGCGCATCAGGCGGTTGGCGAAATCCGACATCTGGAAACTCTTCGCGTCGCCCTGCAAGGCGGCAGGAATGGAACTGGCCCATTGCTTGAGCAAGGGCTGGTTGCCACCGGAGGCAATGACCAGCAGGTCCTTGTCGGCGAGGCGATCCACCTGCTGGGCCTGCGCCACGGTCACGCCCAGGGCCGGGTAACCCGTGACGCGCCCCATGACACCCATCAAACCCAGATAAGCCGCGTACTCCTGCGCGCCCGGCTTGTCCGGCATCACCACGGCAGATTCTGAAAGGTCCGCCATGCGGGTGAACGGGAACCCGGCATTGCCAAAGGCCGCCAGGTCCGGCATGGCAATGAAATGCGGGAAGCCGGAGATGTCGATGGTCGAATCGGCCTCCACCGAACCTCGGACGTTGTCGAGCGGCACGTCCTTGCAGGCGCCCTGCTTGACCACGTCGTAGTAGTAATGCATCTGCAGCTGCGACTGGGCTGGCAGCTTGAACAGCGGGATGTGGAAGGTCTCGCGCTCCGGCGCCATCTCGCCCTTGGGCATCACCGTCGTCAGAAGACGGTCCAGCGCACCGGGCTCTTCATGGTTCACCGCGTGCAAGGGCAGCGAACGCAGGAATTGCTGGTTCACATTGATGTTGAGGGTGGATTTGTCGGCGTTGGGACGCGGTGTGTAGCGATAGCGCAGGTCCACCGGAATGCCCTTCTGGCGCCATGCGAAAAGATCGGGCGGCAAGAAGAAGTTCAGGCGAATCAGATCCGGCGAGTATCCAGACACATTGAGCGCCTCGGCCTCTACCAGCTCCCCAAACTTCACGGGCCGGTCATTCGCCAGCCAGTTGGGCGCGTCGTAGGGCTTGCGGGGCTTGAGTTCCGTGACCTCGGTGATCCGCGCAAGCGGGCCGGACAGGGCCGAGGAGCCAATGGCCAGCGCCTTGGCAGCGACGCCAAGCTCGGCCTCGTCCCGCCCCATGACCAGCAACAGCTTGCCGTTGCGGTCTGCAGGGTGGCTCACCACGGCCACGGTGGGGCCCTGGATGTCTGGCAGGGTCAAGCCGGCAGGGGCCTGCGCCTTGCCCGCAATCATCACCACGGCGTTGCCACGCGCCGGAAGCTCGCCCACGAGCGATGGGAACCTGGCGCCCCGGAAACCTGCCAGCGCACCAAACCACGACGACATCGTGCCAGCGGCCTGCAAGGTGCCCGTGTTGGGCGCTGCGCCGAACACCATGGGCAGTTCCAACGGCCGTACATCCCGGCGATCAAAGAAAGGCTGCGGCAGCAGCGCCAGATCGTTCGTCTGGGCCACGGGTGCCACCGTAAGTTCCAGCACGCTGTCGTTGCCGACGTTGGCCCACAGGCTGGAGTGCAGCGGGTCTTCGCACTCCATCGTGTAGTGGCCGATGAGCTGCAGGTTCAGCCGGTTGAACTCGGTAATGAGGCGCGGCGGGATAACGATCTCGCGCTGCAGGTTTTCGCCGCCTTGCTGTGTGGTGACGGGGATGGTGGCCGCCACCTGCTCGTTCACCAGCACCTTGATGTGGGACAGGTTGGGGAGCAGGGCGGGGGAGTAGGAATAGTTCAGCTTCAGTCGGGCGCCCGTGACCACTTCGTCGTTGCGCACGCTGAATGCCACGCCGCTGGTACCATCGACGCCACGCAATTGCAGCGGAAACAGGGCTCCCAGGTCCTTGAAACTGGTGCGGTGCACACGCACCCCACTTTCCGAGGGCTGCGCCGCAGACGCCATCTCCGTTCCAGCAGCCGCGGGTGCGGGGGCTGCAGAGAGTTGGGACACAGGCACGGCGGTCCCTGCCAGTACCAAGGCCAGCATGGCAGGCAGCATGCGCTTGCGCGGCAGCCGCGCTGTCGGATGTCTTTTGGAAATCATGGTTGGAATCTTTGGAAACAGGGAAAGGCTTAACGGGGCTTCAGGGACTTGACGGCGGAGACGGTCAATTGCCCCACGCCACGCAGCCCGATCACGATCACGCTGCGGAGCGAACTCAGTGGCTTGTCGCGCTGACCGGTGCCCCAGGTGGCAATCCACGCATCGGCCCGTGCAAACGTCAGCGATGCCAGTTCGGCCTGCTGTCGCAGGCTGAGGTTGTCGAACTTCACGCCCAGGCGCCCCTTGCCGCTGAACGTGACAACCGCCGGAAAAACGCCTTCTTCGTCCGACCGGAACAGCGACACGGAAAGACGGCTTCCCATGGGAATATCGCTGTCTGGCGGTACGGACAAGCCCAGCCCATGCTGGGAGAAATCTTCGGTCTTGCACACCAACGTGCGCCCGTTGTCAAAGCGTATGACGGCAGGCAAGGCCGCCGCCACGCGCGGCGTGCCACGGATCTGGCGCGTCTCGCTGGCCACCGCCACGCTGGCACCCAGCAGGATGACGTTGTAGGTCGTCCAGACCATGTTGATGACCAGCGTGGTGGTTTCATCGCCTGCGGAAGAGAACAGCTTCCAGATCCCGACCGAGAAACCCACCAGATTGATCAACAGCAGCACCACATAGGGCCGGGCGATGGTCCAGTCGAAATAGGCCTTCTCGATCACTCCCCCCTTGGCCGTCACGTTGAACTTGCCCAGCTTGGGGTTGATGAAGGCCACGATCACCGGGCGCATGATGTACCAGGCCAGCACCGATTCGTACACCTCGTTCCAGAACGAATGCCGAAAGCGCCCCTGGATGCGGGAGTTGGTCACGCTGGCATGGGCCAGGTGGGGCAAGGCATAGGCGGTGATCATCAGCGCCGTGGCCTGGAACACGTGCGCACCGAAGAACAGGTACGCCAGCGGCGCAGTCAGAAAAACCAGGCGCGGCAGGCCATAGAAGAAGTGCAGCATTGCGTTCAGGTAACACAGGCGCTGGCCGAACTTGAGGCCCTTGCCGAACAACGGATTGTCGGTACGCGCGATCTGCGCCATGCCCCGCGCCCAGCGGATGCGCTGGCCCACGTGGCCGGACAGGCTTTCGGTGGCCAGGCCTGCTGCCTGGGGCACTTCGAGGTAGGCCGTGTTGTAGCCCAGACGGCTGAGCTTGAGCGCGGTGTGTGCGTCCTCGGTCACGGTTTCTACCGCAATGCCGCCCACTTCCAGCAGCTCCTTGCGACGGATGATGGCGCAGGAACCACAGAAGAACGACGCGTTCCAGAGGTCATTGCCGTCCTGCACGATGCCGTAGAACAGTTCGCCCTCGTTGGGCATCCGGTGGAACGTGTCCAGGTTGCGTTCGAACGGATCCGGCGAGAAGAACACGTGGGGCGTCTGCAGCATCACCAGGTTGGTGTCCTTGAAGAACCAGCCCATGCACACCTGCAGGAAAGAACGCGTGGGAATGTGGTCGCAATCGAAGATGGCGATGTATTCGGAGTGCGTGACCTTGAGCGCCGCGTTGATGTTGCCCGCCTTGGCATGGTGGTTGTTGTCGCGGATCAGGTAGCCCACGCCCAGCTCTTCGCAGAATTCGCGGAACTCGGGGCGACGGCCGTCGTCGAGCACATACACGTGCAGGCGATCGGCCGGCCAGTCCAGGCTCATGGCCGAGAACACGGTCTGGCGCACCACTTCGAGCGGTTCGTTGTACGAGGGGATGAACACGTCCACGCTGGGCCAGGTACTGATGTCCTCAGGCATGGGAACCGGGCGGCGCTGCAGGGGCCACGCCGTCTGGAAGTAGCCGATGAGCAGCACCGCGAATGCATACAGCTCTGCCAACACCAAGCCATACCCGAATGCCGCGTCCAGCCAGTTGGTAAAACCGATGGTGTCGGTAAAGCGCCAGTAGATGTAGCGCGATGACGCCGAGATCGACAGCACGATCATCGCCAGCGTGGACAGTCGCCCTGGGGTTCTGCTCAGCAGGAGTGCCGCACCAAACGAGCCCAAAGAAAAAAGAATTTGCCCCTGCAGATCCAGCGGCACGCTGATGACCAGCCCCATCAGCAAGGCGCTGAACACCACCGCCGCAACACGCGCCACGGGGTGTTGCCAAAGATCCCACCCGGTGATGGCATGCACCACGGTGCGCCAGTGCGCCTGGGGGCTGTGGGAATCGGCGTCGGCGACCTCGTCAGCCTTGGGGCGTTGGTCCATGCTCATCGCGTGGCTCCAGCCCGTGGCAGGCGCAGGCGCTGCGCAAGGACACGGGCGCATTTGAGCAGGTCGTCGGCCGCCTGACCCTGGGGGTCGTACTCCAGCACACTCTGGTCATAGGCCAGCGCCTCGCGCACCGCCTGGTCTTCGTGGATCACACCCACCAGACGCTCGCCAAGGTTGTCCTGCATCACACGCGTGATGTCCTTGGACAACTGGCGCGCACCGTCGGCCTGGTTGAGCACGTACAGCGTTTCGGAAAAATCGGGGCGCGGCGTGCAGTAGGTATGCACCAGGCGCTGCATGAGGGCCAGCGAAGCATAGGACGCCGCGTCGGGCAGACTGACCACCACCACCACCTGGGCCGCCGACAGCGCCTGCTGCATGTAGACAGACGGGCCGGGCGGCGTATCCACCACCACCGCGTCCGGCGGGAGCTCCAGACCCTGGAGTTGCTGCGTCAGCCAGTTCGGATGCGCGTCCAGATGCCGCTCGAAGGCCATGCGGTCGGATTCGTTCACCACCCCATAGGGCAGCACATACACCCCTGACGGACTTTGCACGCAGACCGAGCCCCACTCCTGGCCTGCCAGACTGGCGCGGGATACGCCTGCAAGCGACCGGGGATCGGCACCAAAGTGCAAGCCCAGAGCATTCTGGGGGTCCATGTCCACAACCAGCAGTGTGCCAACACCCTCACGCTGCAAGGCGGTGGCCAGATTCGCAGTCAGGGTCGTCTTGCCTACGCCGCCTTTGGCAGAAACAATAGCAATCACTTTCATGCATGGCCCTTGCGAGGCTGCCAGGCCGGTGCTGGTGCCGGTGCAGCGCTGCCTGCCACGGGAGCACCCGCCAGACGCGCAAAAACCGATGAAAGGTCCACGGGCAAGGACTCCTGGGGCACGGCCTGCTCCTCCAAAGAAGCCGGCGCAGCCGGGGCCCGCAGGCCAGCAAGACCTGCCAAGGGGGACCGGGAGGCCATCGTGGTGGCCACGGGCGGCAGACGGTCTGCTGCCGCCGCCAATACCGTGACGGGCGCAGCCACCGGGCGGGGAGCCTCGGCGACCAAGGGCGCGGCGCGTGGCAGCTCCACTGCGGGTTCAGGCCGCACCGCAACCGGCGCCTGTACCTGCTGGGGGGCTGGCGCCATGGCGGCACCGGCGCGGCGGTCTACCGAAGGTACGTCATGGGCCACGGCGTCTCGAACTGCCGAGACGAGGGGCCAGCGTTCGTTGGAAAGCTTGTGCTCCTGCTTGCGGGCCAGCTCATGGTAAGGGTCCGCCTTGGCCCCAAACTGCTGAAAGAGGTTCACGATGTCGTCTGAGTGTTTCATGGTCACCGCCAATGCCGGAACATATCCAAAAATCCGAAGCCCGGAGGCTCAGCGCGCTAGCTGAAGGTGCACACACCCCCAGGCATCCGCAGGCGCACACTGGGCCACCTTGAGCGGACCAGCACCCGCCTGCTCGAACCAGCTTTGGTAGACCCCTTCCAGGAAACCACCCGACCACTGCACGTGGTCCGGCCCGAGTGCAGCAGATACGGGCGACAGGCTGTGGTGGATGTTCAACTGTCCAACTTCCTGCGTCAAATCAACCCAGCCCCAGTCGATGCGCTCCCAGACGGCCGTCATGCCGCGCTGCAGATCCTCCACCGTGGCACACGCTGGCAAAGGGTGGTCTGCGGCAAACCGTACACCCACACGGAACATCAGCGCACGCAGGTCTTCCGGTGGCAGTGCCGCGGCGAATTCCGCCGCCAAGGCCTGGAAAAATCCCCGCCACTGCATTGAACACCGCTGCAGGGCCAGATGGTTGGTGACGTCTGGGCTGGAGGGCATGGAAACAATTTGAGACATGGTGCACACAAGAGCAAGCATCGGGCCCGCTTGTGACGGCCACCAGCAGGAGGGACTAAGGGTTAACCATGTGCATCGATTGATACATATGGTTTCAAACAGCTTTTTGGAGAATTCTAGAAGGCCAGCCCTCGCAAGTGACGCTTCTGGTGGCGAACCAAAGGTCAACTTAGTTCAACTGGCGGTATCTACGTAGAAGTTTGTGGGTGTCGCGCCACAAGAATTCATTATTTACTATTTGAATTACTCAATCCATAGTCTTATTTAATTAGAAAGACGGATTTTTCTTGCAGCTGGCGACCTGCCGACTGGCACGCGCGCCTCACATGTTTCAGTCTGTCGCACCAAAAATGACCCCGCCCCCGAGGCAAACATCGCCGTCGTACAAGACGGCGCTTTGCCCGGGCGTAACCGCCCACTGCGCCTGCGGGAACCGCAGCGCAAAGCCCGCGCCCTCCGCGCTGACGACAGAGCACGCAGCATCCTGCTGCCGGTAGCGGGTCTTGGCGGCATAGTCCCCGGGCGCCGGTGGGCGGCCAGAGGTCCAACTGGCGTCTTGCGCCTCCAGGGCCGAAGACAACAACCAGGGATGGTCGTGCCCCTGCACCACGCGCAGCGTGTTCCTGGCCAGGTCCTTGCGGGCCACAAACCAGGGCGCATGCTCGCCGCCGCCGCGCTGGGCGCCTTTTTCCTTGATCCCACCAATACCCAGCCCCTGGCGCTGGCCCAGTGTGTAGAAGCTCAGGCCCACGTGCTTGCCCACGGTGCGTCCCCGGTCGTCCTGGATAGGGCCGGGGGCGTGGCTGATATAGCGGTTCAAAAACTCGCGGAACGGCCGCTCGCCAATGAAGCAGATGCCCGTGGAATCCTTCTTCTTGGCATTGGGCAGGCCGATCTCCTCGGCGATGCGGCGCACTTCGGTCTTGTGCAGCTCGCCCACAGGGAACAACGTCCTGGACAGCTGCTCCTGGTTCAGGCGGTGCAGGAAGTAACTCTGGTCCTTGGACGGGTCGAGCCCCTTGAGCAGTTCGAACAGGCCCGAGGTCGCGTTCTGGCGCACGCGGGCGTAGTGCCCGGTGGCGATCTTCTCCGCGCCCAGGCGCATGGCATGGTCGAGGAAGGCCTTGAACTTGATCTCTGCGTTGCACAACACGTCCGGGTTCGGCGTGCGGCCCGCCTGGTATTCGCGCAGGAACTCGGCAAACACACGGTCCTTGTAGTCGGCCGCAAAGTTGACGTGCTCGATCTCGATGCCGATCACGTCGGCCACGGCGGCGGCATCCACGAAGTCGATGTTGGACGAGCAATATTCGCTGTCGTCGTCATCTTCCCAATTCTTCATGAAGATGCCGACCACTTCATGGCCCTGTTGTTTGAGCAGGTGGGCGGTCACGGCCGAGTCCACTCCGCCCGAGAGGCCCACGACAACACGTTGTTTGGGCTGTTTGGTATTGGCAGTCATTGCCCCGATTGTATTTTTTGCGCCGCAGCAGCACTGCGTGGACGCACAGAACGCGTAGCCACCAGCAGGTCATAGAGCTGCTGCGCAGCGGGCGACAGCGATTTGCCCCTGCGCTTGATAAGGCCCATCTGGCGCGTCACCACAGGCTCCACCAGCGGAATGCTCACCAGCGTAGGGTGGTCCTTGCCCGGCATGGCCAGGCTGGGCACGGCCGCCACGCCCAGGCCTGCCTCGACCAGCCCGAGCAGCGTGGTCACGTGCTTGGCCTCGTAGAGGCACTGCGGGCGGTCGGGCACGTTGGCCAGCGCCAGGTCCATCAGCAGGCGGTTGCCCGAGGTTTTTCCCACCGACATGAAGTCGTGCTGGCCCAGCTCCGCCCAGGTGACCTTCTTGCGCCGCGCCAGCACATGGTCGCGGCGGCAGGCCGCCACGAAGCGCTCGGCCAGCACCGGTTTGAACTCGATCTCGGCCTCCTGACTGCCGATGAAATTGAGACCAAAGTCGGCATCGCCCTGCGCCACAGCCACCAGCACCTCGTTGGCGCTTGCGTCGTGCACCTTGACGCGGATCTTCGGAAAACGCTCGTGGTAGCGCTTGACCACCTGTGGCAGAAAGTAATACACGGCCGAGGGCACACAGGCAATCGTCACCTCGCCCATGCGGCGCGCCGCCACGTCGCCCAGGCCCATGAGCATGCCGTCCAGGTCATCGAGCCACACGCGCGTCTTTCGCGCGAAGTCGCGCCCCACGGCTGTGAGGGTGACGCGGCGCGTGGTGCGGTCCAGCAGGCGCACGCCCAGCGCCTCTTCCAGCTTATCGATGCGGCGGCTGAAGGCGGGCTGCGAAAGATGGATGGATTCGGCCGCCGCGCGAAAGCTGTGCAACTCGGCCACGGCGGCGAAGGCCTGGATGTCAGCAAGATCGAATTTGTTGTTCATGACGCACGGGCTTTCAAGACGTTTCGCTGTTGCGCAGCACGCATCAAACGATCAAAACATTGCAATTCACGAACGTGATTTCAACATGTACAAGGCCTATCTGCCTATTGCGCCACATGCATTAATCATTGCCAACAATGCAATTCACAGAACAGACGAAGCGCCGCACCATGCCGACCCATGAGCTACAACCTTCCTTGCGTTCTGATGCGTGGCGGCACTTCCCGGGGGCCGTTCTTCCTGGCCGACTGGCTGCCGCAAGACCCTGCGGCGCGTGACCGCACCCTGATCGCGGCACTGGGCTCGCCGCATGAATTGCAGATTGACGGCCTGGGCGGCGGCAATTCGCTGACCAGCAAGGTGGCGATCGTTTCACGGTCGGTGCATGCCGACTGCGATGTGGACTACCTCTTCGCCCAGGTCAGCGTGGAAGAGGCCCGCGTGGACACACGGCCCAACTGCGGCAACATGCTGGCGGGCGTGGGGCCCTTTGCCATCGAGCAGGGGCTGGTGCCCGCATCCGGCCATGGAAACACCACCACGGTGCGGGTCTACAACGTCAATACCCGTTCGCGCATTGATGTGCAGGTGTGCACCGCCGGAGGTCGCGTGCACTACGAAGGCGACGTGCACATCGACGGTGTGCAGGGCACTGCGGCACCCGTGCTGATGAACTTCCTGGATGCCTGGGGCGCCGTCACGGGCCAGATTTTCCCCACCGGCCAGCGTATCGACACCCTCCACGGCCTGCAGGTCACCTGCATCGATGCTGCACAGGTGATGGTGCTGGTGCGCGCTGCAGACCTGGGTCTGCGCGGCAACGAGAGCCCCGCGGAGCTGGATGCCAACAGTGACCTGCTGCGCAGGCTGGAAGCCCTGCGGTGCGAAGCCGGCCTGCGCATGGGCATGGGCGATGTGTCGAACAGCGTCCTGCCCAAGCCCGTGATCGTGTCTGCGGGTGATCAACCGGGCAGCGTCGTCTCGCGCTATTTCACACCCCACCGCTGCCACCGCTCACACGCCGTGACCGGCGCCATTGGCGTGGCTGCCGCCCACGTGCTGCCAGGCACGGTGATCACCGACAGCCTCCAACACGCCACGGCAGGCACACGCCGTGTGGAGGTTCTGCACCCCGCTGGCCGCATTCATGTGGACGTGGAACTCACCGACGTGGACGGCCAATTCAAGCTGGTGCAGGCCGCGCTGGTCCGCACCGCGCGAAAGATTCTGGAGGGCACGCTGTTCGTTTCAGAAAACGCATTCACCCATTGATTTCAAACCCCACCCTTGGATGACAGGAGACAAAAAATGATTGACCAACACAGTGCGCCACCGCGCACACGCCGCACCCTATTAACCGCAGCGGCCCTCGCTGCCGCTGTGCAAATGATCCCCACCCTGGCGCATGCGGCTTATCCCGACAAGCCCATCACACTCGTGGTGCCGACCGCAGCCGGCGGTGGCAATGACGGCATGGCGCGCGTGGTGGCGCTCAAGCTGTCCAGCTTGCTGGGACAGCAGGTCATTGTGGAAAACAAGGCGGGCGCCAACGGTGCCATTGCGGCAGAGTTTGTGGCCCGGGCGGCTCCCGACGGCCACACGATTCTTTTTGGCTACATCGGCACGCACGGCATGAGCCCTGCGCTACAAAAGCTGCGCTACGACCCCATTGCGCAGTTCGAGCCCATCGGCATGGTGAGCTACTCGCCCACGCTCATGGTGGTGCACCCCAAGGTACCAGCCAAGACCGTGAGCGAACTGGTGGCGCTGACCAAGGCCAAGCCCCAGGACTTCAACTACGCCTCTGCAGGCAACGGGACAGCCCCCCACTTTTCGGCAGAAATTTTCAAACTGGAAAGCGGTGCGCAGATGGCCCATGTGCCCTACCGAGGCGCCGCACCCGCAATGAACGACACCATGGCCGGGCAAACCCAGGTCATGTTCCCCAGCCTGTTCTCGGCCTACCCCCACATCAAGAACGGCAAGCTGCGCGCCCTGGCGCTGGCAGGCCCGAAGCGTTCATCGCTGCTGCCCGATGTGCCCACGCTTGAAGAGGCGGGCGTGAAGGGGGTCGAGATCACGCAGTGGTACGCCCTGTTTGCCCCCGGCAAAACGCCCCGGCCCGTGATTGATCAGCTCAACAAGGCCCTGAACACCGCCCTGGCCGACAAGGACGTGGCACGGCGCATTGAAGAGCAGGGTGCCGTGGTGGACACCAGCACACCCGAGCAGCTGGCTTTGACCGTGCGCCAGGAGATCGCCAAGTGGAAGGGCGTGGTGCAGAAGGCGCAGCTCACACCCGATTGAGGCACGGGAAAGGCCCTTGCCCCCTTTCAGATTTCCACAAAAACAGGAGACACCCATGAGAAAAGGAATAGGAGCGCTTTGCGCCGCGCTGGCCAGCAGCTGCGTGGCAGCGCAAACCAGCGGCGTGACGCTGTACGGCACCATCGACCTGGGCCTGCGCCATGGCAGCGGCCTCACGGCCTCGCATGCAGCTGCACCCGGGTCGTCACACAGCCTGGGCAGCGGCATCCACACCACCAGCCGCTGGGGCCTTCGAGGAAGCGAAGACCTGGGGGATGGTGCCAAGGCGCTGTTCCAGTTCGAGAGTGGCCTGAACGCCGACACCGGCACCTCGGCCAACGCCAGCAAATATTTTGACCGCGCGTCCTGGGTGGGCCTGCAAGGGGGCTGGGGCACACTGGCCCTGGGGCGCCAGACCACCACGCTGGCCGATGCCGTCTCGCCCGTGGACCCGTTGGGCATGCGCTTTGCCAGCTTCAACCCCAGCATCGGCGTGGCCGCGCTCAGCCAGCATGGCCTGGGCATCGAGTTCGGCAGCGCTGGGAGCACATCGGGCTCGTACCGGCTGGACAATGCCCTCAAGTACACCGGCCGTTCCGGTGGCTTCACCGCCCGTGCGATGTGGGGCCTGGGCGAAGTGGCCTCGCAGCAATCGGCCTTGTCGTCGCGCGGCGTGGGCCTGGCCTGGGCCGCCGACGGGTTCGTGGCCTCGGGCGCGTACCAAAACTTGAAGGACACGAACCAGCGCACGCTGGATGGCACCACCCTGGGCGCTGCCTACCAATGGGGCACCGTGCGCCTTGCCGCCAATGCCGCGCGCAGCGAGGCAGAAACAGCGGCCGGCAAACACACCGTGCAGCGCGTGCTCTCGGCAGGCGCCACCTGGTCCGTGATACCCCTTTTCGACCTGACAGCGGCCTACTACAAGGTGGACCGCACCCGCACGGGTGCCACCGACGACGGCTATGGCCGCCTGGTGGCTTTTGCCGAATACAAGCTCTCGCGCCGCACCAAGCTCTACGCCGAGCTGGACAACACCCGCTGGCGCAATGGCTTCCAGGGCGCGGCCAACAAAGCGAACGCCACGGGCGTATCGGCCGGGGTGGTGCACTCGTTCTGACGCACGGCGTCCTGGCGTGGCGACAGGGCTGTGGGCGGCCGCACGGGCACTGGTGGGACTGTGCGACCATCGCCCCATGGAACTGCGCCAGCTTCGCTACTTCGTCCGCATCGTCGAACTCGGCTCCATGGGCCGCGCCGCACTGGATCTGAACATGGTGCAGTCGGCATTGAGCCAGCAGATCAGCCGGCTGGAGGGCGAGCTCAGCACGCGGCTGCTGCAACGCACCAGCAAGGGCACCGTGCCCACCGAAGCCGGGCTGGCTTTTTTTCGCGAGGCGCAGCTCACCCTGCGCCATGCCGAGCAGGCGGCGCGCGTGGCGCAGCAGGCGCGCCTGTCGGGCACCGTGAGCGTGGGCCTGGCGCCCACGACGGCGTCGGTGCTGGGCGTGCCGCTGATGCGGGCCATGCGCGAGCGTTACCCCGATGTGCGCTTGCACATGGTCGAGAGCCTGTCGGGCCACCTCTCCAACATGCTCAACGCGCGCCAGCTGGACCTGGCCGTGCTGTTCGACACCCAGCCCGCGCGCCGCTGGAGCGTGCTGCCCCTGCTGGACGAGCGGCTGTTCCTCATCCGCAGCGCCCACGGCGGCGCCAGTACCTTGCCCGCCAGGCTGCCCAAGCGGCTGCGCCTGGCACAACTGAAGGCCGAGCCGCTGGTCCTGCCCACAGGCCCCCACGGGCTGCGCAGCCGCATCGATGCTGCGTTTGCCGCAGCGCAGGTGACACCCCATGTGGCTATGGAGATCGACTCGCTGGCCATGCTGATGGACGCCGTGAACGCGGGCCTGGGCAGCACCCTGCAACCCTGGGCCGCTGTGGGGCGCTACCCCGACGCCAACGAACGCTTTGGCCTGGCTGAGCTGTCAGACGCCCCGGCCAGTCGCCCTGCAGCGCTGTGCAGCCTGTCAGACGACGAACTCTCGCCCGCCGCCCTGGCCACGCGCGTGGTGCTGGCGGACTGTACGCGGGCGCTGGTGCAATCGGGCACCTGGGTCGGCGCCACGCTGGCGTAGTCACCCCAACGGCCACCAGGTTATCAAGCCATCACCAAATGTGATGGCCCCTTGCCCTTTCGGGCCTGCCCACACCGGGGCGAAATTTCTACAGTGGCGCCACACCCCACGAATGGAAAACCACGGTGCCAAATACCCCCCACTCCGCAGAACCCACCACGGTCGATGTGCTCGTCATCGGCGGCGGCAACGCCGCCCTGTGCGCCGCCCTGATGGCGTGCGAAGCGGGCGCCAGCGTGCTGCTGCTCGAATCGGCCCCGCGCGCCTGGCGCGGCGGCAACTCGGCCCACACGCGCAACCTGCGCTGCATGCACGATGCGCCGCAGGACGTGCTGGTGGGCAGCTACCCCGAAGAGGAGTTCTGGCAGGACCTGCTCAAGGTCACCGGCGGCCTGACCAACGAGCACCTGGCGCGCCTGGTGATCCGCGCGTCGGCCACCTGCCGCCCCTGGATGCGCAGCCACGGCGTGCACTTTCAGCCTGCACTGGCGGGCACGCTGCATGTGGCGCGCACCAACGCATTCTTCATGGGCGGGGGCAAGGCGCTGGTCAATGCCTACTACCGCAGCGCCGAGGCCCTGGGCGTGCAGGTGCGCTACGAGTCGCCCGTGGAGCGCCTCGATATCGACAACGGCTGCTTCGTCGCGGCGCACCTGGCGGGCGGCGAGCGCATCACGGCCAAGAGCTGCGTGCTCGCGGCCGGCGGGTTCGAGTCCAA
This sequence comes from Acidovorax sp. Root275, assembly GCF_001428965.1. NCBI lineage: Bacteria > Pseudomonadati > Pseudomonadota > Betaproteobacteria > Burkholderiales > Comamonadaceae > Acidovorax > Acidovorax sp. Root275. The sequence goes on from NZ_LMJH01000009.1 coordinate 303,719, forward strand.
CCGCGAATGGCTGCGCGAAGCCTGGGGCCAGAACGAGCGCGGCGAGTGGCCGTCGGACAACTTCCTCATCCGCGGCACGGCCTACAACCGGGGCGTGCTGCTCAAGCACCTGCTCGACGACCACGGCGCGGACCGCATCGGCGACCCCACGCAGGCCCACATGGTGGCCATCGACGCGCGCGCACCGCTGTACGACGGCGGCATCTGCACACGCATCGACTGCGTATCGCTGGGCGTGGTGGTGAATCGCAACGGCGAGCGCTTCTACGACGAGGGCGAGGACTTCTGGCCCAAGCGCTATGCCATCTGGGGCCGCCTGGTAGCGCAGCAGCCGGGGCAGATTGGCTATTCGGTCATCGACAGCAAGGCCATTGGCCGCTTCATGCCGCCCGTGTTCCCGGGCGTGAAGGCGAACACATTGCCCGAGCTGGCGGAAAAGCTCGGCCTCCCCGTGGACACCTTCATGCGCACGCTCAACGGCTACAACGCCGCTTGCCGCGTGGGCACCTTCGACCACACCGCACTGGACGACTGCCACACCGAAGGCGTCGTGCCCGCCAAGACGCACTGGGCCCGGCCCATCGACACAGGCCCGTTCTACGGCTACGCACTCAAGCCCGGCGTCACTTTCACCTACCTGGGCCTGCACACCGACGACACCGCTGCCGTGCGGTTCAACAACCAGCCCAGCCCCAACCTGTTTGTGGCCGGCGAAATGATGGCTGGCAATGTGCTGGGCAAGGGCTACACGGCCGGTGTCGGCATGTCGATTGGCACCGCGTTTGGTCGCATCGCGGGTGCGCGGGCCGCTTTGGCATCAAAACAGGCTCCAGCGCTTATTCATCATGCGCAATTAGCTACAAAATCAGGAGCAAATCATGCGCACGCTTGAAGCCTTGACGCGCGACGCCCGGGCGCTGGCGCATGGCGAGATCGTGCTGTCGGCGCCCGAGACCGAGGTAGCTCGCCAGCTGCAGATCTGCAACGCCTGCCGCTACTGCGAAGGTTTTTGCGCCGTCTTCCCCGCCATGACGCGGCGGCTGGAGTTTGGCAAGGCCGACATCCACTTCATCGCCAACCTGTGCCACAACTGCGGTGCCTGCCTGCATGCCTGCCAGTACGCGCCGCCGCACGAATTTGCAGTGAACATTCCGCAGGCCATGGCCCAGGTGCGCGGGCAGACCTATGCCGACTACGCCTGGCCGCCGGCGCTGGGCCAGCTGTACCAGCGCAACGGCCTCACGCTGGCGCTGGCGCTGGTGGCGGGACTCACGCTGTTCCTGCTTCTGGCCGTGGCGCTGAACGGGCAAGGGTTCGCTGCGCTGTGGCAGGCGCCGGTGGGCGACTTCTACGGCATCTTTCCGCACAACCTGCTGGTGGGCCTGTTCGCACCGGTGTTCCTGTTTGCCGTGCTGGCGCTGGCGCTGGGCGTGCGCCGCTTCTGGCGCGATGTGACACCCGCCACCAGCGGCGCGCGCCTGTCGCCTCCAGCGGCTGCCGAGGCCACCGACGCCGTGCTGCGCCTCAAATACCTGGACGGCGGCCACGGCGACGGCTGCCACAACGAGGACGACGCCTACACCCTGTCGCGCAGGCGCATGCACCACCTCACGTTCTACGGCTTCCTGCTGTGTTTTGCGGCCACCAGCGTGGCCACGCTGTACCACTACCTGCTGGGTGCGCCCGCGCCCTACGACCTGCCCAGCCTGCCCAAGCTGCTGGGCGGCGTGGGCGGCATCAGCCTGGCCATCGGCACTGCGGGCCTGTGGCGGCTGAACCTGCGCCGCCACCCCGAGCACGGCGACGCCGCGCAAAAGCCCATGGACCGCGCCTTCATCGCGCTGCTGTTCCTCGCCGCCACCAGTGGCCTGGCGCTGTGGGCCTCACGCGGCACAACCGCATTGCCGCTGCTGCTGTGTCTGCACCTGGGCGCCGTGATGGCGCTGTTCGCCACGCTGCCCTACGGCAAGTTTGCGCACGGCATCTTCCGCACCGCTGCGCTGCTGCGCCATGCGGTCGAAAAGCGCCAGCCCAACCCGGTTGGCCTGGGCGCCGACTAAGTGCCCAGGCCATCACCACCCCACACACAAGCAACCCACGATGAAGGAGACATCCATGAAAAAACGCACTCTGCTGCATTGCGCCCTGGCGCTGGCCGCCCTCCCACTGGCCTCCGGCGCTGCCGCGCAGGATTTTCCGCCCAAGAAGCCCGTTACCTTGGTCGTGGGCTTTGCGGCCGGGGGTGCGGCCGATGCCGCCGCGCGCCTGATCGCCAAGAAGCTGGGCGAGAACATCGGCCAGTCGGTAGTGGTGGACAACAAGGGCGGCGCGGGTGGCAACATCGCGCACCAGTTCGTGGCCAATGCGGCGCCCGATGGCACGGTGCTGCTGTTCGGCTCGGTGGGACCGCTGACCATCGCGCCGCACCTCATGAAGCTGAGCTACGACCCGTTCAAGGACCTGGCGGCAATTTCAGGGGGCGTGAACTTTCCGAACGTGCTGGTGGTGCACAAGGCTGCGGGCGCAAAGACGCTGACAGAGTTCGTGCAGCTCTCCAAGAAGAAACCTGGCAGCGTGGACTTTGCGTCCACGGGCGCGGGCTCTGCATCGCACCTGGCGGGTGAGCTGTTCAACCAGCGCGCGGGCATCGACATGACCCACGTGCCTTACAAGGGCGGCGCGCCAGCCTTGCAGGACCTGCTGGGCGAGCGCATCACGTCCTACTTTGCAGCCCCACCCACGGCCTTGCCACATATCGAGACGGGCAAGCTGATTCCCCTGGCCACCACAGGCCTCACGCGTCCGGCCTATCTGCCCAACATTCCCACCGTGGCGGAATCGGGCTTTCCGGGGTTTGAGGCGCTGAACTGGTATGCCTTTGTGGCCCCAGGCAAAACACCGGTGCCGCTGCTGGAGCGCTGGAACCAGGAGATCGTCAAGGTGCTGAACGACCCAGGTGTGAAGGAGGCGTTGAACAAGCATGGCCTGACACCCCAACCCACGACCCGCGCTGAACTCACGGCCTTCATGCAGAAGGAATCCACGCAATGGGCCGCGATCATCAAGGAGCGCAAGCTCACGGCGGATTGATGCGGTGGCAGAGCCTTCCACCGCACGGCAGGTGCAAGGCCCTTACGCAGCTGGCTCGGTGACCGAGATGTCCGTGTGCACCAATGTCAGCGGAAACCGCTGGCCCGCCAGATAGTCCTCCAGGCAGCGCAGCAGCAGCGGGCTGCGGTGGCGCTCGGGGCATGCACGGATCTCGTCCGCCGTGAGCCACAGGGTGCGCACGATGCCAGTGTCGAGCGCGCGCCAATCGTGGTGGGTGCCGAGTGTGCCGGCAAACGCAAACCGCATGTAGGTGATGTCGTCGCCCGTGCGGGTTTTGGTGAAGCGGTTGAGGTACACGCCGATCAACGCCGTGGGCACAAAATCGTGGGCCGTCTCCTCCAGCACCTCGCGCGCGCAGGCCTGGATGGGCGACTCGCCCGGGTCCAGGTGGCCGGCAGGGTTGTTGAGCTTGAGGCCATCCGTGGTCTCTTCCTCGACCAGCAAAAAACGGCCATCGCGCTCAATGAGGGCGGCCACGGTGACGTTGGGTTTCCAGCGGTGGGGCATGGCGCGCATTATGACCAGCCGCCATGACGCATGGCTGCCACGGCCTACCCTCGCTAACCCTTGCTCAGCGCCGCACGGCAGCTGCAGGGGTGGACGCGGGCGCTGCGGCTGCCGGCGCGGGCCGAAGCACCAGCCACAGCGCCACCGCGATCAGCACGCCGCCCGCCGCATGGGCCAGGGTAGCCGCTTCGCCCAGCACCAGCCAGCCCCAGCCCACCCCGAACAGCGGGATCAGGAAAGTCACGGTGAGCGCCTTGACCGGCCCCACATCCGCGATAAGACGGAAGTACAGCACATAGGCGAATGAGGTGCACAGCAGGCCCAGCGCCAGCATGGCGCCCCAGACGGCGGGGCCGGCCAAGAGCCAGGTCGCCACCGGCTGCTGCGCGGTCTGCCACAGTGCGAAAGGAGCCAGCGCCAACACTGCACCCCATTGGCTGCCCAACGCCACCAGGCGACTGTCCAGTCCGCCACGCTGGGTGATCCAGCGCCGCGTCAGGAAGCCGGAGAGGCCATAGCAGGCCGTGGCTACCAGGCAAGCAGCAATGCCGCCGAGCACCGGCATGGTGAGCACGACCGGCCCTGCCTGCGCGAGCACCGCGACCCCTCCCATGCCCAGCACTACCCCGCCCACGCGGGCCAAGGTAATGCGCTCGCCAAAGGCCAGCGCTCCGATCACCACGGCCATGAGCGGCGTGGTGGCGTTGAGGATGGCGCTGTAGCCCGCCGGCAGCACGCGTGCGGCCAGTGCAAACATCAGAAAAGGTATGCCCGAATTGAAGACGCCCAGCATCAACGCGGCACCGAGCTTGCCCTGGAACGCAGGCCGCAGCCGCACCAGGGCCAGCAACGCCAGCAGCCCGGCGGCGCCGAGCACCACGCGGCCGAAGGCGGTGGGCACCGCGCCCCACACCGGGGCAGCGATGCGCATGAACAGAAAGCTGCCGCCCCACAGGGCGGCCAGGGCGACAAAACGGAGCAGGCTGGGGAGGTCCATGCCGTAGATCTTCGACGCAGGGAAGAGCCAGGGCAAACCATTTATTCTCTACACCTGTTTAGCCAAACTATCCAGTCACCACCATGCGCCTGCCTCCCCTGATCGCTGTCCGCTTCTTCGAGGCCACGGCGCGCCACGCGAGCGTGCGGCGTGCGGCCGAAGAGCTGCACGTCACGCCCGGCGCCGTCTCGCAGCAGGTGCGCAAGCTCGAAGCCTTCCTGGGCTGCGCGCTGTTCGAGCGCCAGCCGCGTGGGCTGGCGCTCACGGCTGCCGGGCGCGACTACCAGGCCGCCTGCGCCGAGGGTCTGGCCGTGATCGGGCATGCCACCTCACGCATTGCATCGACGAACCGCCGGCATGCGGTGCTGGTGAGCTGCACGCCGGGCTTTGCGGTGCAATGGCTGGTGCCGCGCCTGCACGGTTTTTTGCAGCTGCACCCGGACATGGACGTGCACGTGGGCAGCACCAACCGCGCGGTGGACCTGGCGGCCGAGGGCGTGCACTTTGCCGTGCGCCATGGGCAGGGCATCTATCCCGGCCTGCAGTCCGAGGTGCTGGTGGCCGATGACCTGGTGCCCGTGTGCAGCCCGCGCCTGCTGGCGCCGCGCAAGACGGCGCGCGTGGCCGACATCACCAGCGCCCGGCTGCTGCACGACGAGCACCGAGGCGACTGGCGGCTGTGGCGCGAGGCGCATGGCGTCACGGGCCTGGATTGCGAGGGCGGCATCGTCTTCGCGCACAACGCCGCCATCGAGGCCGCCGTGGCTGGCCGGGGTTTTGCACTGGTGCGGCGTGCGCTGGTGCAACAGGAACTGGCCGCGCGCGAGCTGGTCTGCGTGCACTGCAAGCCCCTGGCCACGCCGCTGGCCTACCACCTGGTGTACCGTCCCGAAGCCTTGATCGACCCCGCGCTGCGGCGTTTCCGCGACTGGATCATGGCGCAAGGAAGCGCTGATCACGGGGTGAGTTCACGCACCATGTAGACCGCGCCGCCTCCATAGCTCGCCAGCCGTTCGCGCTGTGCGGCATCGGCCAGTGCTTGCACGGCATAGCCTTGCCGCTCCCAGTACGCCTGCGAGCCCTGCACCGACACCAGCGCCGTATGCCCCAGGCCCCGGGCCTTGGCCTCTTTCCACATCGGCTGCAGCAGCGCGCGGGCCAGGCCCTGGCCCGCGCACCCGGGCAGCACGGCCATGTCGTGCAGGTAGAGCGTATCGGGCTGCGGTACGACCTCGAAGCCGCCATGCAGGGGCGTCACCTTGCCCCGCAACGACCGGTAGGCCGCCAGGTACGCGCAGACCACGCCCGCGCGCTCGAGCACCAGCGAACAATTGGCCGGACTGGCCAAGCGGGCTGCAAAAACCTCGCGGCTCTCCACGAAGCCCGCGCCATAGCAGGCCAGTTGCACGGCGAGCAGGCCTGGCAGGTCCTGCACTGCCAGGGGGCGGACGAGAGGTGTGGAGGAAAGCATCAGGGCACGGTGTTCAGAAAATGCCGGGACCTGGATGATAGGGACGCGCATGACCTGCGAGGTTATCGACGCCGTTCAGGCTCCTTCGAACAATGACCCCAGGGCCGCGAGCACTCCGCGCACGGCCCGTCCCACCCCTACAAGGAGCCTTGCCATGAACACCGTCGAAACCCTGGAGCACCCCACCACCATCCCCACCGCCGCCACGGCCGCACCCGATCTGGCCGCGCGCTACATCGCGGCCTGGAACGCTACCGACGGAGCACAGCGCGACCACCTGGTGCGCAGCACCTTCAGCAGCGACGTGCAGTACCGGGACCCCATGATGGAAGGCCAGGGCCACGACGGCCTGACCGCACTGATTGCCGGTGCGCAGCAGCGGTTTGCCGGCCACCGCTTCACGCTGCTGGGCACACCCGAGGGGCACCATGATGTGGTGCGTTTTTCGTGGGCGCTGGCGGCCGAGGGTGCAGAACCCGTGGCGCGCGGCACCGATGTGGCGGAGATCGACGCACATGGCCGTATGCGCCGGGTGACCGGTTTTCTGGACTACGTGGCCGGGGCCTGAACGCGCCCGTTTTTTCGGCCAACGCAAGCGCCAACAGAACGCGTTGACGATTTCAAGCCCTCACTTCAGCACCGGCGGCTGCACGAAGTCTTCGAGCGACAGGCCCTTTTCCTTGAGCAGGGCTTCCAGCACCGGCTGCAGCCGGCCCAGGCTCTCCTGCACGGCTTCGCGCACGGTGTCCACCACCACCTGGGTGCTGCGCTCGATCTCGATGTTCAGGCGGTCGCCCACCTGCTTGGCTTCAAACACCGTGGCGCGGCGCGTTTCGGGAATCATCCAGATCTCGAACCAGCCCTCCTGCCGGTTCACCTCGGCCACCGTGAGGCTGGCGCCGTGGATGGCGATGTAGCCCTTGGCGAAGATGTAGCGGCGAAACGCCTCGGGCACAGCCACGCGCCACACCAGGTTGTTGTCGAACTCGCGCCGCTCGATGAGCGTGCCGGTGAAGTCCACATGGCCCGACAGCGGGTGGCCGCCGATCTCGGCGCCGTCCTTGGCCGCGCGCTCCACGTTCACGCGGTCACCCTGGCCGTAGCTGCCCAGCGTGGTGATGTTCAGGCTCTGCAGCATCACGTCGAAGTTGGCCTGTGTGGGCGAGAGGATGTCTGTGACCGTGAGGCACACGCCATCGGTGGACACGCTGGCGCCAATGGCCAGGTCCTGGCAGAAGCCCTCGGGGAAATCGAGCGTGAAGGTGCGCAGCCCTGCGCGGTCGTGGATGGCGGCAATGCCTGCCGTGGCTTGGACGATGCCTGTGAACATGGTGGCGCGGCTTGTGGAGCGTTGGAACGGGAACCGGGAATTTTGCCACCCGCAGCATTCAAAGGTGTCCCAAGGGTTGGAGCCCCCACACACCGGTCTTTCCGGGGCATCGCACCCGTCTGCAGCGCTCAAAACTGGCGCGACCCAGGCCAGGGCAGCCGAGCAAGGGCCGCCCCGCAGCGAGGGCTGCGTCCCCCTGCCCGCGCGCAGCGCGAGAGCGGGGGAAGACGCGAAGCGTCTCAGGGGGGTGCCCCTTACCTTGCGCGCAGCAGCTCGCCCACTTCCAGCAGCACCAGCTCGTTGTCGTCGGCCTTGTTGGGCTCGCGGCTGCTGCTGAAGGGCAGGTTGTTGTCGTTGCCCACCACGATGTGCGTGGCGTCCACCACGTCCACGTTCTCGATGGTGAAGAACGGGAAGGTCAACACGCCATTGTTCAGGGGCTTCCTGGCCAGGCGCTGCGGGTCCTGGATGTTCATGAGGTCGATGTAGCCGATCTTGCGGATCTCGCCGCCCACGTTCGCGTCGCTCATCTCGACCTTGTAGACGCGCTTGAACTTGGCGAGATCGTGGAAGCAGTCGGTGCGCTTCTGGTCTGCGGGGCAGGCCTTGTCGGCCGTGCCTTCGCCGTTGTCGCGCTCGATGATGAGGCCCGTGGTGCCGTCGATCATGTTGAAGTCGCCAATGGCGTGGTGGTTGGCCTCCAGCACGTACTTCCAGTGGCGGCCCGTCCATTGCTCGGACTTCACGTCAAACTCCAGCACACGCAGGTACTGCTTGCCGCCCACGTTCTCATAGCCCTTGGCTTCGTCGCTCCACAGGGCGCCTTCGAGCAATGCATAGAGCTTGCTGCCGTCCTTGGACGAGGCCATGCCTTCGTAACCCTTGGAGCGCTTGACTTCGAACGGCGTGGGTTTGGCGTCAGGGGCGCCGGGCATCAGCACGCCGGGCGCGTCGGGCGAGCGCACGACCTTGCCATCCACCTGCGTCTCGAACACGGCCAGCACCTTGCCGTTCAGGTCGGCCTTGATGAGGAAGGGGCCAAACTCTTCGCCGATCCACAGTGCGCCACCGGCGAACTGGAAGCTCTCGGGATCGAAGTCTGCGCCGGTCAGGTAGCGCTTGTCGGTGCCCTCGTGGGTGATGCGAAACGGCACCTTTTTGTCGGGGTCATGCAGGAACACCGTGTTCTTGCGGTTGAAGTGACCTGTCTTGAAATCCACGGTGTAGTGGTTCAGATACAGCATGAAATCGGGCGAGTTGGCCTTGGCACCCGCGCCGTTGTCGGTGAGGATCCAGAACGATCCATCGGCCATGCGCTTGATGCCCGAGTGGCCCTGCACCGGCTGGCCCTGAAAGGGCAGCGCAACCCCTGTGTTGCGGCCGCCGGACAGGCCCGGCACCGAACCCACGGCCTCCACGCGGCGTGGCGTGGTGAACTTGCCACTGACCTGCAGGTCCTGAGGCGCGTCCTTGGGCGCGGCGATCACGGTGAAGGCCGGCAGCACGGCGTGGCCTGCCAGCGTGGCCGGATACGCCTGCTGGGCAAACGCGGTGGAGGAGGCAACGCACAGCAGCGCGGCACAAACGGCGAGGGAAGAGGATCGGAACATGGTCACTGTGGGGCGAAGAGGAAACCCGCAACCATGCCGCGCCGATGTGACGTGGTGGTGAACGCACCGTGACGTGCCCATGACGCGGCCCACCACAAGCACGGCGGGGCGCACGGCGGCTATGCCTGCGAAGCCTCCCCCACGGCCACCTGGTTGCGCCCGCTGTTCTTGGCACGGTACAGGGCCTTGTCTGCCTCGCCAATCAGCGCCTGGGCACTCAGCCCGTCGCCAGGCCGGATGCTGGCCACGCCGCTGCTGATGCTGACCCACACGCCTGTGGAGCTGTGCTGGTGTGCAATCTGCAGCGCGGCCACCGCCTTCTGGGCGGCGTGGGCAATGTGCACGGCGCCTTCGCGGTCCGTATCGGGCAACACCATCGCAAATTCTTCGCCCCCATAGCGCGCGGCCAGGTCGGCCGGACGCTGGCAGCAAGTGTCCAGTGCGCGGGCAATCGATTTCAGGCACTCGTCTCCGGCCTGGTGTCCATAGGCGTCGTTGAAGTCCTTGAAATGGTCCACATCCACCAGGACCAGCGCAAGGTGCCGATGGTGGCGCACGGCAACGGCCAGATGCTCTGCCAGGTGCGTGTCAAAAGAACGCCGGTTGGCAAGCCGGGTCAGCCCATCCTTCATCGAGATCTGCCACAGGGTGTCGTTGGCGACCCGCAGCTCGGCGGTGACCTGCATCAGCCGCGCATGCTGGCGCGCCGTTTCGCTGAGCAGCACGATCAGCAGGAAACCCGCCGCCAGCAAGCCATAGATGCGCCCCACATACCAGCCCAGGTCGTAGCGGCCGGTATTGAGCACGGCCGCCAAGGCGATGTCGAAGACCCACACGCTCATCACGACGTGGAGCCATACATCCAGCACCGTGTGGGGCTTGCCGCGCCACAGCCTCCCCAGCGCGGCCAGGCTCAGCAGCCAGATGCCCACCAGGAACACCTTGCCCACGACCGTGGTGCGGTCGCCCGCCATGAACATGGGCAAAAAGGCATGCCCCGACGTGGCAAAGGCGGTGAACAGCACCACCACCAACACCACCAGCGCCACCACGCCCGCAATGCCTTGCCAGGGCTTGGCCCGCGCCACCCGCACCAGTGCGGGCAGCCGCAGCGGCCCCTTCCTGGCGGATACATACGCCATCACGGCCAGCGGAAACCCCGTGTGCCACAACATGTACAAGGCCGACGAGGTCTGCGGGCCAGAACCGAGCAGCCCCGACGGCGCAAAGAGGCCCGGGAAAATCAGGGCATAGGCGGTGGTGGAAGTCGCCGTGAACAGGTAGCCCCCCGCCAGCACCAGCAGCGCCACCGACCGCAACACCCGGTACTGGCCGAACAGCAGCACGGCGGTGACGAGATCGCAGATCACCAGGGCGGTGACATAGATCGGGATGAAGGAAGGAAACGGGCCCAGTGGAATTCTGGCGAACCCCACTGCCACCACAAACAGCGCCGCCGACACAAAAATGGTGGCAAAAGCGAACCCCGTCTCCCGGGAGCCTGCGGGCTCGTTGGAGAGGTACGCCGAAGGCGACCAGGGGTGCTGCACGGGGACATAGTTGGCTGGCATGGACCACTCCAACTGACGGGCAATTCCGTTGCCAGTCTACGCCGGTGCAACAGGAATAGCCATGGGGGTCAGACCCCGCAAACGCCTCATTTTTCTGCGGAGGGCGCGCACCCGGCACGAGCATTCCGGGCACGGCCCGAACAGCAAGGTGGCGTCTGCCACGCCTTTTCCCAGAATGCTCTTCATTTGATAGCTACTGGCGCTTATTCAATCAGCGCCACAGCCTCATTTTCATCAAATTTCAGTTCGGTATCAGACCAGGCGATGCGGCAAGCCCTTGCGCCGCCACACGCCATGGAAGTACAGCCCCTGCAGCACCAGGGCACACAGGTAGGTGGCCGGATAGGCCGCCCAGGTGGCCACCAGGCCAAACTGGCGCCCCAGCAGCCAGCCCAGCGGCACGAGCAGGCATGCCAGACAACCGAGCGAAATGAGCGTGGGCACCAGCACGGTGCCACTGGCGCGCATCACGCTGGAATACACGCTGGCCCACCCAAAGAACACCGCGCCCCACACCGTGAGATGCAGCACACGTGCAGCGATGTCGGTCACGCGGGCGTCGGCCACAAACAGGCCCACCACCCAGGGCGCGGCGCCGAACATCAGCACCGCCAGGCCGCCCGTGAGCAGCAGGTTCATGCGCATGCCGGTGCGCGTGACAGCCACCACCTGGTGGCCCTGGCCCGCACCAATGGCCTGCGCCGCGAACACCGACGACGCAATGGCCACCGCCATCGCCGGGAACAGCACATACGACATGACCTGGCTGGCCGCGCCCCAGGCCGCCGTGGCCGCTGAGCCATGGGCGTTGACCAGGCTCAGCAGGCCCAGGTCCGCCAGAGAACCTGTGATGAAAAACAACCCCGTGGGCACGCCCAGACGAAGGAGGGTGCGCAGCAAGGCCGCGTCCAGCCGCATCTGCCCCGCCAGCGCCCGCGTGGGGGCCAGCACATGCGCGCGGCGCCGCAGATGCCAGGCCGTCCAGCCCAGCGACGCCAGCGTGGCCAGCAACAGCGCGGCCACCCCGCCCAGAATGCCCAGCGCAGGCAACCCGATGGCGGGCACGCCCCGGATGAACAGCGGCGCCAGCACCACCGTGGCCGACAGCGACACCACCAGCGCGCGCAGCGGTGTCACGGTGTCGCCCGTGCCGCGCAGCAGCGCCGCCGTGAGCATGGAGGTGAACAGCACTGGAAACAGCGCCATCATGGCCCGCGCATACACCACCGCCTGGGGCAGCACATCGGCGGGCGTGCCCAGCGCCACCATCACGGGGCGCGCCACCACCATACCCACGGTGCCCAGCACGAGGCCCAGCACCATGCCAGCGCACAGCGTGGTCCCCGCCACGGCGCGCAGCCGCGCAGGGTTGCGCGCGCCAAAGGCTTGGCCAACGAGGATGGATGCCCCATTGCCCAGGCCAAAGATGAAGGCGCTGAGCAGCAGGAACACCGGCATGAACGACGCCACGGCCGCCAGCGAGCCCGCGCCCAGCAGCCGCCCCACGTAGATGTGGTTCACCGTGCCGGTAAGCGCCTGCAGGATGTTGGTGAGCACCAAGGGGCCCAGAAAAACGAGGAAGCGGCGGTCGAGTGAAAGCGGTGCGGCCACCGCGGGCGGTACAGGCGCCGGGCTGTGGGGAGGGGCCTTGTCCGTCATGGCGCTGTACCGGCTGGCGGCGAAGTGGCCGGTGTTCCATCGATGTGCACCCACGTGCCCACCGGGACCCGGTCAAACAGGTCGATCACATCGGCATTGGTCATGCGCACGCAGCCGTGCGAGGCGGGCATGCCCATGGGCGAACCATCGGGGCAGCCGTGGAGGTAGATGTAAGAACCTGTTCAAGGTCTTTTCGGGGTCGCACAAGTGCCTTGCCGGGATGGGATGCAAGGCGCGGGGCGCAGCCAATAGCCCGTGCTATTG
>NZ_LMJH01000009.1:316254-382967 GCF_001428965.1 Acidovorax sp. Root275
TCGTCTGCTTGCATGGGCACGAGCCCATGCGGCGCATCCGAAGCTTCCACTCATCCCGATTGCACTCCAATGCGATCCCCGAAAAGACCTTGAACAGGTTCTCACGGCGCAGCGTGTCCACCGCACCGCCCCGGTTGACGCCGGGCGTGCAGCCGGTGAGCCACAGGATGCGGCTCAGGATCCAGTCGCGCCCCGGGTGCTGGGCGGCCAGCGCGGGTGAATAGATTTCGCCCGTGGCGCGGCGCCCCACAAACACCGTGCCGGGCGCGCAGCCCGCGCCCACCTTGGCCCGCACGCGGTGTGCGCCGCGCGGGGTGCAGCCGCTGCCGCTGCGTTCACCCACGCCGTTCAGGGCGGTCGATACCGGGTAGCTGCGCTCGATGGCGCCGTCTACCACCACGTCCAGCTGCTGCCGCGCCACGTGGATGTGCAGTTCGGTGCCCGCCATCGTGTTCGTTCAACCCGCCGCCATCCGCCGGGCCCCATGGCCACGCGTGAAGGCCTCTGCCAACACCGAATCGCCGGCCCCATCGCGGTGCACAAACGGGCTTGTTGCAGGTGTCAGTATCCAGAGCATTTGCTCACCATTTGATAGCTACTTGCGCTTTACTGTCAAGCGCTACAGGCCAATTTTTCATGAAAATTACTGCCTACCCGACACCAGAATGGACATGGCATGCCCACAGGACGTGATGTCCACTGCCACCGGGGTACCGCGTTCGATGCCGATACCCAGGCGGTCCCCCACCGGCTTGTTTTCATGGACCTTTTGCCGCGCCGGGGAATCACACCGGTCCCGCTGCCCACACGCACCCCGCCACCCCACCGCCGAACCCACCCGCATGGACACCCTTTCCGCATTGCAATCCCTCGGACTGGAACTGCCCAGCCCGGCCTACATCGCGGGCGCCGTCGTGTTCGGCCTTATCGGCATGGCCGCGTACTGGCACGGCAAAAAAACGCCGCAGCGGCGCACGCGCTGGTGGGGCGTGGCGCTCATGTTCTACCCCTACGCCATCTCGCTCACGTGGATGCTGTATGCCGTGGGCGTGGCGTTGTGCCTGGGCCTGTGGTGGGAGGTGCGGCGCACGTAGAGGTGCGCTTTGCCCGCCGCCCCCCTCACCCACTCACCCCGCCGCCACCAGCCCGGCCCCATGCCCGCGCGTGAAGGCCTCTTCCAGCACCGAGTAGCCGGACCAGTCGCTGTGCGCAAACGACAGCCGCGCCGTGGCGGGGGTGGGAATCCAGGGCGCTTGCTCCCCATTTGATAGCTGTTTGCGCTTACCAGATAAGCGCTGGAGGCCAATTTGGCTTAAAAACCCGAGCATTCCCGGCGTAGGGATGGCCATGGCGTGGCCGTAGCGGGTGATGTCCACGCGCGTGGCGCGCTGGCGCAGGTCGGGGTGGGGCACGGCCAGGGTGGCCAGCACAGCCTCGGCCCACGGTTGCCAGGGCTGGGTGGCCAGTTGCTGGCGGCCGTCGGGCACGTCGCCCAGCGCCTGGTAGTAGGTGAGCACCGTGGGCCCGGCCAGAGCGGCGCGGGTGTCCAGCCGCTGGTGCCCGGCGTTCACATACCCCAGGCCGCCGGCGGTGGGGTCGGCGTAGAGCACGTTGTCCCACGCGGGCGCGGCGCCGGGGCGGTCGGTGAGGGGGCTGTCGATGTGGATATTGGCCACCAGCCAGGGGGCCGACTGCAGGCGCTGCGCCGCGCCGGTCAGGAAGGCGGGCGGGCTTTGCACCACACGCGCCGCCACGAACACCGGCAGCGCCACGATGCAGCGCGGCGCCTGCCACCGCTCCACGCTGTCGGTGGCGTGGTTGAAGGCATCCACCTCCACGCCGTGGCGGGTTTCGGTAATGCGCAGCACGCTGGTGGCGGTGCGCAGCTGGCCTCCGGCGCGCAGGGGCTCGGCCAGGCGCTGGGTGATCCAGCCATTGCCTTCGGGCCAGGTCAGCACGCTTTCACGGGCCTCGTCCGCCGCCTCGCCGGGGGCGTGAAAACCGTGGCGGCTGGCAAAGTAGTGGATGCCCGCCCAGGCCGAAACCCGCGCCGCGCCCGCGCCGTAGTCGTCGCGGCAGCAGTAGTTCAGGTACCAGAGCAGGTGCTCGTCGTCAAAGCCCTCTTGCGCCAGCCAGGCGGCAAACGTCAGTGCATCCAGCGCCTGGTGGGGCTTGGCCAGCGGCTTGCCCGGGCCCAGCGACCGCAGCACGGGCATGGTGAAACGCGCGGCTTTGGCTGCGTCGTCCACCGCCTGCGCAAAGCGGCGGTACTGGGCCAGCGTGGTGTCCGGCACCCCGTGCGCGGGCAGTAGGCCTTCCTGCCACTCGCCCTCAAAGAAAAGCCGCTCCTGCGGGCTGTGGCACAGGTGGCGTTCGTCATAGCGCCAACGGCCCGCCACGCGCTGGCGCAAGCCCAGCTCTTCCAGCAGATCCTGCACTTCGCGCGCATCGTCGCCGGGCACCGGCAGGTAGTGCGCGCCAAGCGGGCAGGCAATGCCCTGCACGGCCCCGCCCCGGCTGTTGCCGCCCGCACTGTCTTCCAGCTCCAGCAGCGCGAAGTCCTCCACCCCGGCCAGCCGCAGCGACCGCGCCGCCGCCAGCCCCGCCACACCGCCGCCCGCGATGATGACCTGCGCGCGCCGCACCACGGCCGGTGCGGGCCAGGTGCCGGCCTTGAGCCGATCGCGCAGCTGGTGGCCCCGCGCCATGTCGATGCCGGTGAAGCCGCCTTCCAAGACGCGAGGGGCCTTGTCGCAACCCGGCAGGAGCACCGCGGCGGCAGTCGAGGCGGCGGCGGTGGCTAGGAAATGGCGACGTTGCATGGCGTCAGTGTCTCCGGGTGTACGCAACGCCTGCGCCGCTTGCGACCGGCGCGGCCCAGACCAGCGGCCCCCGCGCAAGGGCCGCCCCGCCGCGCTGGGGGCGTCCCCCTGCCCGCTGCGCGCAGCGCTGCGAGAGCGGGGGGAAGACGCGAAGCGGCTCAGGGGGGCTTCTCAATGTTTTCCCCACTCGCGCTCGTACGTGTGCACCAGCGCCTGGTTCGACAGCCGATTCACTTCGGCAGGCACCCGCGCCATGTCGCGCGGAAAATCGAACAGCAGGGGCAGCGAGTCGGTGCCCAGAAAACGCAGGCCGTCGGGCAAGGCCTCGGGCAGGCGCCAGGGCCTGCGGCTCGCGATGATGAAGCCCCATTCGCCAAAGCTGGGCACGTGCGCGTGGTAAGGCGCAGTGTGCAAGCCCACGGACTCGATGGTCTGCACCACCGTCCAGTAACTTTTGCGCGCCACCAGCGGGGACGTGGTCTGCACCACCGCGTAGCCACTGGCCGCCAGGCGTTTGTCCAGCAGCGCATAAAAGCTGTTGGTGTAGAGCTTGCCGATCGAGAAGTTGGTGGGGTCGGGAAAGTCCACCACGATGACGTCAAAAGTGTCCGCCCCCTCCTGCAGCCAGCCAAAGGCATCTGTGTTGACGATCTTCACCTTGGGGTTCTGCAAGGCGTTGCCGTTCAGGCGTGCGAGCGTGGGGTTCTCGCTGAAGATTTTTGTCATGGCCGGGTCCAGTTCGACCAGCGTCACGGACTCGACCGAGGGGTACTTGAGGATCTCGCGCACGGCCATGCCGTCGCCACCGCCCAGCACCGCCACTCGTTTGGGCGCACCGTGTGCCGACATGGCGGGGTGCACCAGGGCTTCGTGGTAGCGGTACTCGTCGGCCTGCGCAAACTGCAGGTTGCCGTTGAGGTACAGCCGGTGCCCCACGCGCCCCTGCGTGACCACGATACGCTGGTAAGGCGACGCGGTGCTGAAGACGATGCGGTCCTGGTAGAACTTGTCTTCGGCCACGCTGGTGATGTGCTCAGCCCCCGCCAGAGCGGCCAGCAGGATGCCCAGCACCATCACGCAGGCCACCAGGTGCGCCTTCAGGCGCCGCAGCTCGTGCCTAAACAGCCACACCGCCCACAGCGCCACGGCCGCGTTCATCACCCCGAACAGCAGCCCCGTGCGGATGAGCCCCAGGTGCGGCACCAGCAGCAGCGGGAACGCCAGCGACACCGCCAGCGCGCCCAGGTAGTCGAACGTGAGCACCTGGGAGACCAGGTCCTTGAGGGCCACATTGCGCTTGAGGATGCGCATCACCAAGGGGATCTCCAGCCCCACCAGCGTGCCCACCATCAGCACCATGCCGTACAGCAGAAAGCGAAACGCGCCCGGCGCGTACGCGTTGGCCAGGAACAGCGTGGCAGGCAAGGCGCCGCCAATCAGCGCCACCAGCAATTCGATGCGCAAAAAGTGCGCTGGCAGCTGCCGCTCGAAGTACCGCGACAGCCACGAGCCCACGCCCATGGCGAACAGGTAGGTGCCGATGATGGTGCTGAACTGCAGCACCGAATCGCCCAGCACATAGGACGCGAGCGCACCCGCAGCCAGCTCGTACAGCAGCCCGCAGGCGGCCACGACGAACACGCTGATGAGCAGGGCGATTTCGATGGGGCGGGGGCCGGAGTGGGCGCCCGGGGCCTCGGACGGCGAGGCAGGAGAAGTCAGGTCGGATTGCAAGGCAGGTACCGGCGCGCCGCAGGGGCGCGCGCCGCTTCAGGCAAGGTGCGTCAGTGAATGGCTGCCGCCACGATGATGCTGATGCCCAGGCACATCGCCGCCACCACCAGCCCCAGGGCCTGGTTCTGCTTTTCGACGATTTCGCGCCACAGGTCGTAGGGGGTGATCTTGTCCACGATGACAAAACACAGCCAGAAAATGACCACGCCGATGATGGCGTAGAGGATGGACCCGAGGAACGCTGCGGGCTTGAGCCATTCGATGCCGATCATGATGGGATCTCCTTGAAACGGGTGTTTGTGGGTGGGTTGTCGGTCGGGCCAGGGGGCGTGGATCGGTCTGAAAGCGGGCGGCGGGGTCCGTCCAGTCGCTTACTTGTGGCTTCCGCCGGACGAGTATCCACCGAACGATCCGCCTGAACTGCGGTAGCCGCTGCCCGACGATCCTGAACAATTGCTCAGGATGATCAGCAGGATGATGATGATGATCGCAATCAGGATGATGGTGCCGCAGCCCAGGCCCGACTTGGCCGCGAAGGGGCCGGGGTCGTCGCGCTGCAGCGCGTCCGCCTTGTCTTCGAGCTTGAAGGCCTTGGCCACCGTATCGCTGGCGAGCTTGTCCCCGGCCGACCAGGTGATCTCGTTCGGGCTTTGCTCCATCGAGAGCAGGCCTTTGGCACTGGCAAAGTCGCGGTTGGTGGTCTTCTGGCCGCGCGTGACCTGCCAGTAAAACTCGCCCAGCACGTAGGTGGTTTCGGCCTCGTAGGTGTACTTGAGCTCGTACTTGGTGCCCATGTAGGTGGCCGAGCGCCCGGTGGCCGCCATCTGCGGCGCGCCCGTGGTGGGGCGCACCATGCTCCAGCCCTCTTCCGAATCCACCAGGAAGGCAAAGCCGCGCTTCTGGTTGTAGAGCAGGTATTCGCTCCAGCCGAAGTGCTCGTCGTCGCCGGGCTCCACACCCATGCGGTGCTGAAAGCCCACCACCTGCCAATGCACGCCCTGCAGCTGGCCCTTGCTGCCCAGCGGGATGAGCGGCTGCACCGGCTCGTCCTGCTCGGCCGAGCGCAGCTCACCGCCCACGCCGCTATCGAGGCTGATGATGCTGGCGCACGAGCCGCAGGTGATGCTCTTGGTGCCCGCCAGCTGCACCTGCACCGGCGCGCCGCAGTGCGGGCAGTTGAACTGGCGGCCTTTTTCGTCCTTGGCGGATTCGTCCTTGAGGCCCTGGAGCTGCAGATCTTCCAGCAGCACAGACTTGCCGCGCTCGACGTTGGGCGGCGTGTGGCCGTAGTCGATGCTGACCACTTCACCGTCGGCGCTGCGCAGCTCGACCATGCCGAAGGGCTCGCCCAGGGGCGGCAGCTTGGGCAGCTCGCCCTGGGCCGAGATCAGCGATGCCTGGCCCGTGTAGGCCACGCTGTACGGCTTGCCATTGATGGCCGTGGTGCTGCCGATGCGAAAACGCGCGGCCTCGGGCATCTCGCGGCCGGGGTCGATCGTGCGCGTGAAGACGTAGGCGCCGTTGTCCTCGCCCAGGGTGGCCAGGGTGCCGTCGTTGAGGAAGGCGGCCCATTCGGTCCAGACACCCGCATCGCCCTTGTATTGCAGGCGGCCCACCAGGGTGAAGGGCACGTCCTTGCCATCGAGCTGGATGCGCCCACTGGCCATGAGCTGCAGCGGGCTGTGGTCGTCGAACAGCTCGGCCATCTTGCCCAGGCGCGTGAGCACATCGCCGCTGCGCACGACGGTGCTCTGGCAGTAGCCGCAGACGGCGTGCGTGGACTGCGCGCTGCGGAATTCAACCGGCGCACCGCAGCCCGGGCAGGGCGCGCGGTAATAACGCTGTGTGGGGTCGGTGGCCATCGTGGGGCTGCTGCCTGCGCCGCGCTACACGGCTTTGAGGCCTTTTTGGCCCCTAGCGCTTATCCCTCCAGCGCAAACAGCTATTTTTATGATAGCAACCGGATTCAGACCAGCTTCTTGAGCAGCTCGGCCTTCTTGGCGTCGAACTCTTCCTGGGTCAGGATGCCCTTGGATTTGAGGTCGCCCAGCTTCTCCAGCGTGGCCATCACGTCCTCGGGCTTGACGCCCAGAGGTGCGGCAGCTGCCTGTGCCGCTGCGGCCGCCGCAGGGGCCACCGGGGTCTGCAGGCCCTGCTGCAGGTTCTGCGCCAGCACCTGGCCCAGTGCCACACCTGCGCCCAAGCCCATCGCATCGCCCGCAATGCCGCCACCGCCGCCGCTGGCTTCGGCGAACTTGGGGATGGCCTGCGCCGTCTGGTACTGCATGAACTTGCCCATGTCGTTGCCGACCATGCCCATGCCGATTTTCTGGTCGAGGATCTTTTGCAGCTCTTCGGGCAGCGAGACGTTCTGCACCGTGAGAGATTCGATCAGGATACCCAGCTTGGCAAAGATGGGCGCCAGTTCCTTGGTCAGCGCATCGGCAAACATGACCTGGTTGGCCGCCAGGTCGAGGAACGGCAGGCCGCTGCCCGCAATGGCGTTGCTGATGTTCTGCAGCACCAGGCCACGCAGCTGGCCTTCGAGGTCGGCCACGGGATACATCTCCCGCGTGCCCGAGATCTCGGTGTGGAACAGCTTGGGGTCGGCGATGCGGAACGCGTAGTTGCCGAACGCGCGCAGGCGCACGGCGCCAAAGTCCTTGTCGCGGATCGTGATGGGCTGGGGCGTGCCCCACTTCTGGTCGATCTGCTGGCGCGTGCTGAAGAAGTAGACGTCACTCTTGAAGGGGGACTCGAAGAGCTTGTCCCAGTTCTTGAGGTAGGTCAGCACCGGCAACGTCTGCGTGGTGAGCTTGTAGGTGCCGGGCGTGAACACGTCGGCCACCTGGCCTTCGTTCACGAAGATGGCCATCTGCGACTCGCGCACCACCAGCGTGCCACCGTTCTGGATTTCCATGTCGCGCATGGGGAAGCGCCAGGCCAGGGTGCCGTCCCCCTCTTCGGTCCATTGAATGATGTCAATGAACTGTTTCTTGATGAAGTCCATGAGGGCCATGTGTGCTCCCAAAGCAAAAGAGGGGGTTGAAAAGAGCGGCCATCATAGCAACGGGGGCATGGCGCGCACCGGCTTTTTTTAACCCCATGGTGTGAACTAGTTCACGCGCAGAACCAGTCTGCTTGGAGTAGGGGCCACCCCATGCAGATGAGCCACCGCTTGATAGTGGCTATCTCCAGCTTAGCGATGATCAATTGGTCAGCGCTATTGCGAATAACTACCATTTCAACATTCCTGCCACCACCGCAGGCCCTGTTGAAAAAAGAGAGAGAAGGAGCTCGCCATGTCCCACATCCGCCGTGCCGCCCGCCAGAACCAAACCATGCTGATGAAAACGGGCAGCTACTACCTGATCCATATCTGTGTGGCCGCCTTGGTGGCCTATGCCGTCACGGGCAACCTGTGGGCGTCGCTCACGCTGAGCCTTCTGGAGCCGACCGTGCAGGCCGTGGCCTTCTTTTTCCACGAAAAGGCGTGGGACCGCGCGGCACGGCGCACCGCCAGCCATGGTGCCCCGGCGCAATCGCCCAGCCCCGCCTTGCAATCCGCCTGAACGCCACCCCAAGGAGCCCGCCATGTACAGCATTCCCTTGCGCAGCCGCACCGCCACCGGGTTGGCCTTTCAGCGCTGGCTCGTTCACCGGCTGGCGGGGCTGGCCTCTGCCAGCTGAGGCCAACCGAGGCCGCTTCAGCGCTGGCGCTGAAAACAACAATGCCCCGGCTGGCGGGGCATTGTGGGGAGCGCGTGAGAAACGACTCAGGCCTTCACATCCAGCAGCGAACCCATCATTTCATCTTGTGTCTTGATGGTCTGCAGGTTGGCCTTGAACGCGTAAGTGGCCGACATCTGCTCCACCGCCTCTTTTTCCAGCGCCACCCCTTCAGCCTCTTGCTGGCGCTGCACCGTGGCGCGCACGCCAGCGCTGTCAGCCGCTTCTTCCTGCGCCACCACCTGGCGGCGGTAATTGGGGGTGTTCATGTTGGCCACGTTGTTGGCCGAGGCATCCAGCCGCAACTGCGCGGCCTGCAGGCCAGAACTGCCAATTGAAGAAATGCTTGCCATCGTGTGCCCCGCTAAAAAAGCGCCAAAGAGTTGGCATTGTCTGCCTGCGCCGCGCCTGGGGCAACCCAGGTCCATCAACCATGCGCCTGGATCAGGCATTGCGCAAACGCCTGGGCCGCGCGCGGCGGGTGGGGCGACTTGCGCAACACGCTCACGAACTGGCAGCGGTAGTGGAACTGCGCGGGCGACACCGCCTGCATGAGCCCCTGGCGCTCGAAGCCTTCGGCGTAGTGGTCGGGCAAAAAACCCAGGTAGCGGCCGGACAGGACCAGCGTGGCGATCGACTCCTGGTCAAACCCCGTGGCTTTGCGCGGCAGGCGCGTGCTGTGGCTCAGTTCCATGTTGGGCGAGTGGTAGCCCAGGCCCGCGAACTGGTAGGCGCGCAGGGATTCCCAGGTGAGCGCGGCATGGTCGGTGCCGTACAGCGGGTGGCGTGCACCGCAGTACAGCAGCATGGTTTCGGCGAACAGGTCGGCATAGACCAGGCTTTGCGACGTGCGGTGCGCCGGGATGATGCCCACATGGAAGCTGCCGTCGATCAGCCCGCGCTCGATGGCCGGGATCGACGCCACATGCATCTGCAGGCTGACTTCGGGCGCCTGGCTGGCAAACAGCGCAATCGCGTCGCCAATGTGCGCGGCTGGGTTGCTGGCCGTCTTGTCGAACACGGCCACCTCCAGCCGCCCGCCCATGCGCCGGTGGATGTCGTCAATGCTGCTGCGAAAGGCATCCACGGCCGACAGCAGGCGCAGAGTTTCGTCGTACACCCGTTGCCCTTCGGCCGTGAGCGCAAAACCCGCCCGCCCGCGCCGGCACAGCGTGAGGCCCAGGCGGGTTTCCAGGTCCTTCATGTGTCGGCTGACGGTGCTGGTGCCGATGTTCAGCTCCAGCTCGGCCGCCGACATGCCGCCGCACTCGACCACGCTCTTGAACACCTGCAGCAGGCGCAGGTCCATGTCGCTGAGCTGGCCCAGCACGGCGCGGTGTTTGGTGGGCGATGGGGTTGCAGGGAGGGGGGCAGGTGCTTTTACTTGCATAAATCATCAAGTAAACATTGATATTGGATTATTTGAGAGATTAACAGGCGGCGCAACAATGCCCTACGTCAAGCCCCAGGCCGCTGGGGCCGCCCGCCTTTTGTCGCCGCCTTTGCACTGGAGAACCCCCATGAGCTTCGTCAACATCGAAAAACCCGCCGCTGGCGCCGAAGGCCCCCGCATGGACGCCGAATGGCTGGACGCGCACTGGATGCCCTACACGGCCAACCGCCAGTTCAAGGCCAACCCGCGCATGATCGTGGAGGGCAGCGGCGCGTACTACACCGACTCAGACGGCCGCAAGATTTTTGACGGGCTCTCGGGCCTGTGGTGTGCGGGCCTGGGCCACGGCCGCCGCGAGATAGCCGAAGCCATCGGCAAGCAGGCGATGAAGCTGGACTACGCACCGGCCTTCCAGTTTGGCCACCCGCTGGGTTTTGAGCTGGCCAACCGCGTCAAGGAACTCACGCCCGCCGGGCTCGACTATGTGTTCTTCACCGGTTCGGGCTCCGAGTCGGCCGACACGTCCCTCAAGATGGCCCGCGCCTACTGGCGCGCCAAGGGCCAGGGCACCAAGACGCGCCTAATTGGCCGCGAAAAGGGCTACCACGGCGTGAATTTTGGCGGCATCTCGGTGGGCGGCATCGTGGCCAACCGCAAGCTGTTCGGCCAGGGCGTCGAGGCCGACCACCTGCCCCACACCCAGCCAGCTGCGGGCTCGTTCCACAAGGGCATGCCGCCCACGGGCAAAGAGTTGGCCGACAAGCTGCTGGACGTGATCGCGCTGCACGATGCTTCCAATATCGCCGCCGTGATCGTCGAACCCTTCTCGGGCTCGGCCGGCGTGGTGATCCCCCCCGTGGGCTACCTGCAGCGCCTGCGCGAGATCTGCACACAGAACAACATCCTGCTGATTTTTGACGAAGTGATCAGCGGCTTTGGCCGCAGCGGCGCCTGGACCGGTGCCGAGGCCTTTGGCGTTACGCCCGACATCCTGAACTTTGCCAAGCAGGTCACCAACGGCGCGCAGCCGCTGGGCGGTGTGGTGGCGACCAAGGAAATCTACGACACCTTCATGGCCGCAGGCGGACCGGAGTACATGCTGGAGTTCCCGCACGGCTACACCTACTCGGCCCACCCGGTGGCCTGCGCAGCGGGCATCGCGGCACTCGACATCCTGCAAAACGAAGACATGATCGGCCGCGTGAAAGCGCTGGCGCCGTATTTTGAAGAAGCGGTGCACAGCCTCAAGGGCGCCAAACATGTGCTGGACATCCGCAACTTCGGCCTGGCAGCAGGCCTGACGATTGCGCCGCTGCCCGGCGAACCCGCCAAGCGCCCCTACGAGATCGCGATGAACTGCTGGAAGAAGGGTTTTTACGTGCGCTACGGCGGCGACACCATCCAGCTGGCGCCACCATTCATCAGCGAGCGCGCCGAGATTGACCGGTTGGTCAACGCGCTGGGCGACGCCCTGGCTGAAACGGCGTGATGACACACCCCCTGAGGCGCTACACGCCTTCCCCCAAGGGGACGCCGCCAGCGCGGCGGGGCGGCCCTTGCGCGGCGGCCGCTGGCCTGGCGCGCGCCCGTTTCATCCGCCTGCGGGAACACTCCTGATTCAATAGCTGCTAGCGCCTTCTGTATAAGCGCTAGCGGCACTTTTTATTCATATTTTCGCCATGAACCACGACAAGAACGTCACCACCACCGTCGGCCACCTCATCGACGGCAAGATCGTTGCGGACACCGAGCGCACGCAGCCGGTGTTCAACCCCGCCACCGGCCAATCGACCACCAGCGTGGCGCTGGCGAGCAAGGCCACCGTCGAGGCTGCCATTGCCTCGGCCGAGGCCGCCTTCCCGGCCTGGCGCAACACGCCACCGCTCAAGCGCGCACGGGTGATGAGCAAGCTGAAAGTCCTGCTCGAAGACAACGCCGACAAGATCGCCGCCCTGATCACGGCCGAACACGGCAAGGTGCTGGCCGATGCGCACGGCGAGCTGCAGCGCGGCATCGAGAACGTGGAATACGCGAGCTACGCGCCCGAGCTGCTCAAGGGCGAGCACAGCCGCAATGTGGGCCCGAACATCGACTCGTGGAGCGAGTTCCAGGCGCTGGGCGTCACCGCTGGCATCACCCCCTTCAACTTCCCGGCCATGGTGCCGCTGTGGATGTGGCCCGTGGCCGTCGCTTGCGGTAACACCTTTGTGCTCAAGCCCTCCGAGCGTGATCCTTCTTCCACGTTGTTCATCGCCCAGCTGGCCCTGGAAGCCGGCCTGCCGCCGGGTGTGCTCAATGTCGTCAACGGGGACAAGACGGCCGTGGACACGCTGCTGCAGGACCCGCGCGTCAAGGCCGTGAGCTTTGTCGGCTCCACCCCGATTGCCGAGTACATCTACGCCGAAGGCTGCAAGCACGGCAAGCGCGTGCAGGCCCTGGGCGGCGCCAAGAACCACGCGGTGCTGATGCCCGACGCGGACGTGGGCAACGCCGTGAGCGCCCTGATGGGCGCGGCCTACGGCTCGTGCGGCGAGCGCTGCATGGCCATCCCGCTGCTGGTGGCCGTGGGCGACGCGGTGGGTGACGCCGTCATTGCGGGCCTCAAGACCGAGATTGCCAAGATGAAGGTCGGCCCGGGCACCGACAACAGCAACGACATGGGCCCGCTGGTCACGAAGCAGCACTTCGAGAAGGTGAAGGGCTATGTGGACCAGGGCGTGGCCGAAGGCGCCACGCTGGTGGTGGATGGCCGGGGCGTGCAGGTGGCAGGCCATGCGGAAGGCTACTTCCTGGGCGCCTGCCTGTTCGACAACGTCAAGCCCGGCATGAAGATCTACCAGGAAGAGATCTTCGGCCCCGTGCTCGGCGTGGTGCGCGTGAAGACGCTGCAGGAAGCCATGCAGCTCATCAACGACCACGAATACGGCAACGGCACCTGCATCTTCACGCGCGACGGCGAGGCCGCCCGCTACTTCACCGACCACATCCAGGTCGGCATGGTGGGCGTGAACGTTCCCCTGCCGGTGCCCGTGGCCTACCACTCGTTCGGCGGCTGGAAGCGCAGCCTGTTCGGCGACCTGCACGCCTACGGACCCGACGCCGTGCGCTTCTATACCAAGCGCAAGACCATCACGCAGCGCTGGCCGTCGGCCGGTGTGCGCGAGGGCGCGGTGTTCAGTTTTCCGAGCAGCCGCTGATCCATCAGGGGCGCGACAGGCGCCACCCCCAAAGCTCCAACGGCCCCTCGCGGGCCGTTTTCTTTGGGCTGTCTTGTGGGTGGCGCACGCGCAGGGCGCACCACGGTGGGGAAACCCCGCCGCCGCACCTCGCTCATGGTGCACGGGGAAGTTTAGTGAACGCTGAAATGATGGCATGTCACTTGCTTTGAGAGGTTGACCTCAACCCCTCTCTGGAAGGTGATCCCCATGAGCCATGCCCTGCCGCCGTCGCACACCCGTACCCCTCCACGCCAGCGCCCCGCGCAACTGGCGCTGGCCCTGGCGATGGCTTTCTCGTTGATGGGTGGCTCTGCCGCGCTGGCGCAAGAGAAGGTGCTGCGCATCGCGATGACGGCGGCAGACATCCCCCGCACGCTGGGCCAGCCCGACCAGGGCTTTGAAGGCAACCGCTTCACGGGCATTCCGATCTATGACTCGCTCACGCAGTGGGACCTGTCCAAGGCCGATGCAGCCAGTGTGCTGATCCCTGCGCTGGCCACGTCGTGGACGGTGGATGACAAGGACAAGACGAAGTGGGTGTTCAAGTTGCGCCCTGGCGTGAAGTTCCATGACGGCGCCGCGCTCAACGCCGATGTGGTGGTGTGGAACGTGGCCAAAGTGCTGGACAAGGACGCCGTGCATTTCGACCCCAGCCAGGTGGGCGTGACGGCCTCGCGCATGCCCACGCTGCGCTCGGCCCGCAAGATCGACGACATGACGGTGGAGCTGACCACCAGCGAGCCCGACGCGTTCCTGCCCATCAACCTGACCAACCTGTTCATGGCGTCGCCCGCGCACTGGCAAAAGAAATTTGACGCGGCGGCAGGGGCCACGCCCGCCGACAAGTCCAAGGCGGCATGGACCGCCTTTGCGGCCGATCCCGCAGGCTCGGGCCCCTTCAAGGTCACACGTTTTGTGGCACGCGAACGCCTGGAGCTGGCCGCCAACAAGGCGTATTGGGACGCCAAGCGCACCCCCAAGATCGACAAGGTGGTGATGCTGCCCATGCCCGAGGCCAATGCCCGCACGGCCGCGTTGCTGGGCGGCCAGGTGGACTGGATCGAGGCACCCGCACCCGATGCCATGCCGCAGATCACGCAGCGCGGGTTCAAGATCTATTCCAACGCCCAGCCCCATGTGTGGCCGTGGCAGCTGTCGTTTGCCGAGGGCTCGCCCTGGCTGGACAAGCGCGTGCGCCAGGCCGCCAACCTGTGCATTGACCGTGGCGGCATGAAGCAGCTGCTGGGCGGCATGATGGCCGAGCCCAAGGGCACGGTGCCCCCAGGCCACCCGTGGTGGGGCAACCCCAAGTTCGACATCAAGTACGACGTGAAGGCCGCGCAGGCGCTGATGGCGCAGGCGGGCTACTCGGCGGCCAAGCCCATCAAGGTCAAGGTGCAGATCTCGGCCTCGGGCTCGGGCCAGATGCAGCCGCTGCCGATGAACGAGTTTGCGCAGCAATCGCTCAAAGCCTGTTTCTTTGACGTGCAGTTTGATGTGATCGAGTGGAACACCCTGTTCACCAACTGGCGCAAGGGTGCCAAGGACGCATCGGCCAACGGCGCCAACGCGGTGAACATCAGCTTTGCCGCCATGGACCCGTTTTTTGCGATGGTGCGTTTTGTGAGCACCAAGGCTTTCCCGCCGGTGTCCAACAACTGGGGCTACTACGGCAATGCCGAGGTGGACAAGCTGGTGGCCGATGCCCGCACCAGTTTTGACGAAAAGGCCCGCGACGCGGCCCTGGCCAAGCTGCATGCCCACATCGTGGAAGACGCGCCGTTTGTCTGGATTGCCCACGACGTGGGCCCACGCGCCATGTCGGCCAAGGTCAAGAACGTGGTGCAGCCGCGCAGCTGGTTCATCGACATCGCCACGATGACGATGGACTGAGTCCACGCCGCCGACCTCTGCACACCGCATTTTCCATGCTTGCCTACCTGCTGCGCCGCTTCCTCTATGCCCTGCCCATCATGCTGGGTGTGGCACTGGTGTGTTTCCTGCTGGTGCACCTGGCACCCGGCGACCCACTGGTGTCCATCCTGCCGCCCGACGCCTCGGCAGAGCTGCAGGCGCAGCTGCGCGAGCTGTATGGCTTCAACCGGTCGCTGCCTGAGCAGTTTGTGATGTGGGTGTGGCGCGCACTGCACGGCGACCTGGGGGTGTCGATCGCCAGCAACCGGGCCGTGGCGGGTGAGGTGATGACGGCCGTGGGCAACACGCTGCGGCTGGCCGTGGTGGCCACCTTCATCGGCTTTGTGCTGGGCAGCCTGTTTGGCTTTGTTGCGGGGTACTTTCGCAACTCGTGGGTGGACCGGCTGGCGTCCATGCTGTCGGTGCTGGGCGTGAGCGTGCCGCACTACTGGCTGGGCATGGTGATGGTGATCGTGTTCAGCTCGCAGTGGGCGCTGCTGCCCGCCACCGGCGCGG
The DNA here is from genome assembly GCF_001428965.1 of Acidovorax sp. Root275. Lineage (NCBI taxonomy): Bacteria > Pseudomonadati > Pseudomonadota > Betaproteobacteria > Burkholderiales > Comamonadaceae > Acidovorax > Acidovorax sp. Root275. Next base: position 331,581 of record NZ_LMJH01000009.1, read on the forward strand.
GGCCAGGCGGCTCCAGCGACTGGGCGTGGGACTGGGAACACCTGCAGTTCCTGGTGCTGCCTGCCGTCACCATGTCGGTGATCCCGATGGGCATCATCGCGCGCACGGTGCGCGCGCTGGTGGCCGACATCCTGGACCAGGAGTTCATCCTGGGCCTGCGCGCCAAGGGGCTTACGCACCGGGGAGTGTTCCGGCACATGGTGAAGAACGCAGCCCCTACGGCCCTGGCCGTGATGGGCCTGCAGCTGGGTTATCTGCTGGGTGGCTCGATCCTGATCGAAACGGTGTTTTCCTGGCCCGGCACGGGCTTCCTGCTGAACTCTGCGATCTTCCAGCGCGACCTGCCGCTGCTGCAGGGAACCATCCTGGTGCTGGCCCTGTTTTTTGTGATCCTCAATCTGCTCGTGGACGTGCTGCAGACGCTGCTGGACCCACGCATCGCCCGCGCCTGAAGCGGCAGAACAAGACCACCCACCATGGCCTCCACGACTGCACCCTCCTCTTCGGCGTCTGCCATTGCAGACAGCCCTGCGCCCGCGCTGCGCTCGCGCGGCTACTGGACAGCCGCGCTGGTGCGGTTCACCCGCGACCCGGTGGCCATGGGGGCGGCGCTGGTGGTGTTGCTGCTCATCGGTCTGGCGGTGCTGGGCCCGTGGATTGCGCCGGCAGACCCGTATGCAGCGTCCATGCTCAAGCGGCTCAAGCCCATCGGCACCGAAGGGCTGCCACTGGGCAGCGATGAGCTCGGTCGCGACATGCTGTCGCGGCTCATCGTGGGCGCGCGCCTGTCGCTGTTCATTGGCATCACGCCGGTGGTGTGCGCTTTTGTGCTGGGCTCGGTGATCGGCATCGTGGCGGGCTACGCCGGGGGCATCACCAATACGGCCATCATGCGCACCATCGACGTGTTCTACGCCTTTCCGTCGGTGCTGCTGGCGATTGCGCTGTCGGGCGTGCTGGGCGCGGGCGTCGTCAACTCGCTGATTTCGCTCACCATCGTGTTCATTCCGCAGATTGCGCGGGTGGCGGAAAGCGTGACCACCCAGGTGCGCAACCGCGACTACGTGGAGGCCGCGCGCGCTTCTGGCGCGAACCCGTTCACCATCGTGCGCGTGCACGTGCTGGGCAATGTGCTGGGGCCCATCTTTGTCTACGCCACCAGCCTGATCGCGGTGTCGATGATCCTGGCTTCGGGCCTGTCGTTCCTCGGCCTGGGGGTCAAGCCGCCCGAGCCCGAGTGGGGGCTGATGCTCAACACGCTGCGCACGGCCATCTACGTGCAGCCGTGGGTGGCGGCGCTGCCGGGACTGATGATTTTCGCCACTTCGATCTCGTTCAACATCCTCTCCGACGGCCTGCGCTCGGCCATGGACAACAAGGGCTGAGAGGCCGAAAGTCTTCTGACCATGCACACGATCACCGATGTCGGCGGACCCGCGCAGCCTCTGCTCACCATCAGGGGGCTGGTCAAGCACTTCCCGCTCAAGAAGGATGCGCTGGGGCGCGGCGGGGGCGTGGTGCATGCGGTGGATGGCGTGAACTTCGAAGTCCTCAAGGGGGAAACGCTGGGGGTGGTCGGGGAATCGGGCTGCGGCAAGTCGACGACGGCGCGCTTGCTGATGCAGCTCATCGCACCCACGGCCGGGGAGATCGTGTTTGACGGCCGCACCGTGGGCAGCCGCGATCTGCCCCTCAAGGAGTTCCGGCGCCAGGTGCAGATGGTGTTCCAGGACAGCTATGCGTCCCTGAACCCGCGCCTGACCATCGAAGATTCCATCGCCTTCGGACCACAGGTGCACGGCGTGCCGCAGCGCGAGGCCATCGCCCGTGCGCGCAGTCTGCTGGACCGTGTGGGCCTGGCCCCGGCGCGGTTTGCCGAGCGCTATCCGCACGAGCTGTCGGGCGGGCAACGCCAGCGGGTCAACATTGCGCGTGCACTGGCATTGCAACCCCGCATGGTGATCCTGGACGAGGCGGTGTCTGCGCTCGACAAATCGGTGGAAGCGCAGGTGCTGAACCTGCTGACCGACCTCAAGGCGGAATTCGGCCTGACCTATGTGTTCATCAGCCACGACCTGAACGTGGTGCACTACATGAGCGACCGGGTGATGGTGATGTACCTGGGCCAGGTGGCAGAGATCGGGCCGTCCGATGCCCTGTTCAAAAAGCCCGCGCACCCCTACACCGGCGCCCTGCTGTCGTCCATGCCGTCCATGGACCCCGACCACCGCACGTTGGAGGCGCCGCTGGCGGGCGACCCGCCCAACCCCATCAACCCGCCGTCGGGCTGCCGGTTTCATCCGCGCTGCAGCATGGCTGCGGCGGTGTGCGCGCAGCGGGTGCCCGTGCGCACCACCACCGGCCCGCACCATGTCGCAGCCTGCTTGGTGCATGAACCCGGCAGCGGCCACCCCCAAGCGCCCCAGCCGATGGCCCAGGCGGCCTGAAAGCAACACCATGACCCTGGACACCCTTCCTCCTTCGTCGGGGGCCACCGAACCCATGGTGGAGCTTCATGACCTCAGCGTCACCTTTACCGGTGGCCGCAGGCCGGTACAAGCCGTCAGCGGTGTGAGCCTGCAGGTGCAGCGTGGCGAGGTGGTTGCGCTGATTGGAGAATCCGGGTCTGGCAAAAGCGTGACGCTGCGCACCTTGCTGCGCCTGCACCCCGAGCGGCGCACCCGCATTGCAGGCAAGGTACGGGTGGCCGGCCAGAACCTGCTGACCTTGTCGGGCCGCGACTTGGCGGACTACCGGGGCAAGGTGGCGGCGATGATTTTTCAGGAGCCTTTGCTGGCGCTGGACCCGGTGTACACGGTGGGGGCACAGATCGTGGAGTCGATCCGCCGCCACGAGAAGGTGACCGCCGCACAGGCCCAGGAACGTGCGCTGGCCTTATTCAAGCGCGTGCGCATACCCAGCCCGGAGCGGCGGCTGCAGGCCTATCCGCACGAAATGTCGGGCGGCATGCGCCAGCGCGCCATGATTGCCCTGGCGCTGGCCTGCCGCCCGCAACTGCTGCTGGCCGACGAACCCACCACCGCGCTCGATGCGACCGTGCAGATCCAGATCCTGCTGCTGCTGCGCGAACTGCAGCGTGACCTGGGCCTGTCGGTGATCTTTGTCACGCACGACATTGGCGCCGCCGTCGAAGTGGCCGACCGCATTGCCGTGATGTACGCAGGGCGCATTGTGGAAGAGGGCACCGCGCGGGACCTCATTCGCCACCCGCGGCACCCGTACACCATTGCGCTGCTCAAAAGCCGGGCGCATGGCGCCATGGCACGCGGCACGCCGCTGGAGACCATTGCCGGTGCCCCCCCAGACCTGTCAAACCTGCCCCCCGGCTGCGCCTTTGCCGAGCGCTGTACGCTGGCAACGCCAGCATGCCGCACACAACAACCTCCGGCCGTCCAGATAGCGCCCGGCCACCGTGCGCTGTGCCTGCGCACTGAGGCCGCAGCAGCCATCGCCCCCGAGCTTCTTCCCGTTGTTGACACCACTCCATGACTGCGCACGACCCAGCCCACGCCTTTGTTCCCTATCCCCCCGTACCGGTAGTGAACGCCAGCACGGGCCCCCTGAGCGGGCTGTGTTTTGCAGCGAAGGACCTGTTTGATGTGGCGGGCTACCCCACCGGAGGCGGCAACCCCGTGGTGCTGGCACTGTCGGGCACCAAGACGCGTACCGCACCCACCGTGCAGAAGCTGCTCGACGCGGGGGCTCGGTTTGTGGGCAAGACCGTGACCGATGAGCTGGCGTTTTCGATGAACGGGAACAACGCGCACTTTGGCGCGCCCCTCAATGGGGCTGCGCCTGACCGGATCACGGGGGGTTCATCGTCAGGCTCCGCAGCGGCCGTGTCGTCCGGGCTGTGCGACTTTGCGCTGGGCACCGATACCGGCGGGTCGGTACGGGCGCCTGCCAACCATTGCGGCCTGTACGGGCTGCGCCCCACGCATGGGCGCGTGAGCCTGGAAGGGGCGATGGACCTGGCACCGAGCCTGGACACCTGCGGCTGGTTTGCGCGCGATGTGCAGACCTTTGCCCGGGTCGCCGACGTATTGCTGGGCGACGATGCGGCCCCGCTGCCACCCCGGGTGCGCCTGCTGCTCCCCACGGATGTGTGGGCGCTGCTCGACCCCACGGTGGTGGGCGCTCTGCAGGGTGCCACGCAGCAGGTGACGGACTTGCTTGGCCCCTCGCAGCCCGCCAACGCGGTGCTGGAGTCCTTCGACACGATGTACTGGAACTTTCGGTACGTGCAGGGGCGAGAAGCCTGGATGACCGACCGGCCACTGATCGAGCGCTACGCGCCCCCCCTGGGGCCGGGTGTGGCCGAGCGTTTTGCCTGGTCCCGCGACGTGACTGATGGGCAGGTGGCCAGCGCACGCGCCTTTCGGGATCGCTATCGCGCCCATCTTGCGGCGCTGCTGGGCCGGGATGGCGTCCTGCTTCTGCCCACGATGCCCGACATCGCACCGCTGCGCACGGCCCCCGAAAGCAGCCTGGAGGACTACCGCAACCGGGCCATCCAGATGTTGTGTATCGCCGGGCTGTCCGGGTTTCCACAACTGTCCATGCCGCTGGCGCGGCGCGACGGTGCGCCCTTGGGGCTGTCGCTTCTGGGCCCAGCAGGCAGCGACCGCTCATTGACTGCGCTGGCCGAGCGCATTGCGACGAAGGAGTGAGCGGGCTCCCCCGCAGCGCGCTATCGCCGCTCCAGCCGCAAGGGCAGGTCCAGCCGGTGGAGTTCGCAGTCCACCACAGCGGCTGCGCGCTCGATCACCAGAAAATCGCCCGCATCGACTGCCAGCAAGGCGTGGTGCCAGGTGCCCGGGGCCAGCACAACGCCCTGCCGGCCGTCGGTGACAAATGCCCGGATCTCTCCGCCACTGGGCATTTCGCCTGCCGGGGCCACCACCAGCACAAAGCGCACCACGCCCCAGGGCACAAAGGTCTGGCTGCCCCACCGATGGCATTCCATCTCGTGCACTTGCAGCGGAAATTGGCGTGCCTGCGCGCGAAAAAGCGCCAGTTGCGCCCGACCACCCTCTGCCCCCAATTGCAGGTCGTCTACCAGATCAAATCGTTCTGAGCTGCCCGCATTGATGGGGCGGCCCGGGCCCGCAGGCGCCTGCAGCACCGCCCCAAAAGGGAGAAACGCCGCGGGGGTCAGGGGGACCGGCACCAGTGTTGCAAAGTCGGCAGGGCACGCAGGAGCATTCATGCCTTCCACCCCAGCAAGAACTGAACCCGACCATCGGCGATGTAGGGATCGCCAGGGATCATTGGCTGCATGGGGATCACAATTGACCCACCCATATAAGCAGATTCGCTTACTAGGGTTTTTACCGTCTCCGCCCTACAATCGCAGACCCTTACAAAGCTGACAACCGCTGCGGAGCCCCTGCGGCATGTTTTTTTGCACCCATCCTGACTGAGTTGGAGACACTGAATGCCCGAGAACACCACGGCCCAGAACAACAACAACGATTCCGACAAGCGCGCCCAATTGCGCCGTGCCGCCCTCGAGTACCACGAGTTTCCCAAGCCCGGCAAGATCGCGATTGCCGCCACCAAGCAGATGGTGAACCAGCATGACCTGGCGCTGGCCTACTCGCCTGGCGTGGCAGCACCTTGCGAAGAAATCGTGAAGGACCCGGCCAATGCCTTCCGCTACACCTCGCGGGGCAACCTGGTCGCCGTCATCACCAACGGCACCGCCGTGCTGGGTCTGGGTGACATTGGCGCCCTCGCCTCCAAGCCCGTGATGGAGGGCAAAGCCGTACTGTTCAAGAAGTTTGCCGGCGTGGACGTGTTCGACATCGAGATCGACGAGAAGGACCCACAAAAGCTGGTGGAAGTGATTGCCGCGCTGGAGCCGACGTTCGGCGCCATCAACCTCGAAGACATCAAGGCACCCGACTGCTTCTATGTGGAGCGCGAGCTGCGCAAGCGCATGAAGATCCCGGTTTTCCACGACGACCAGCATGGCACGGCCATCACGGTGGCCGCAGCGATCGTGAACGCGCTGAAGGTGGCGGGCAAGAAGATCGAAGACGTGAAGCTCGTGACCAGCGGCGCAGGCGCAGCAGCGCTGGCTTGCCTGAACCTGCTGCTCAAGGTGGGCGTGCAGCGCAAGAATGTGTTCGTCACCGACCTGGCCGGTGTGGTCTATGAAGGCCGCGAAGAGCTGATGGACGACGACAAGCGCCAGTTCATGCAGAAGACCGATGCCCGCAAGCTGGCCGAGGTGATGGTGGGCGCGGATGTGTTCCTGGGCCTGTCGGCAGGCAATGTACTCAAGCCCGAAATGGTCGCCTCGATGGCCGAGCGCCCGGTGATCTTCGCGCTGGCCAACCCCAACCCCGAGATCCTGCCCGAACTGGCCCACAGCGTGCGCAGCGACATCATCATGGCCACGGGCCGCTCGGACTACCCGAACCAGGTCAACAACGTCCTGTGCTTCCCCTACATCTTCCGCGGCGCACTGGACTGCGGCGCCACCACCATCACCGATGAGATGGAGATTGCCGCTGTTCACGCCATCGCCGAATTGGCCCAGGCCGAGCAGAGCGAAGTAGTGGCCGCAGCCTACGTGGGCGAAAAGCTGTCGTTCGGCCCCGAATACCTGATCCCCAAGCCGTTCGACCCGCGCCTGATGATGAAGATCGCGCCGGCCGTGGCCCAGGCCGCTGCCGACAGCGGTGTGGCGCAACGCCCCATCGCCGATATGGACGCCTACCGTGATCGGCTGCAGACCTTTGTCTACGCCTCGGGCACGACGATGAAGCCCATCTTCGACGCCGCGCGCACCGCCGCCAAGAAGCGCGTGGCCTACGCCGAGGGTGAAGAAGAACGCGTGCTGCGCGCCGCGCAGATCGTGGTGGACGAGAAGGTCGCCCGCCCCACGCTGATTGGCCGCCCGGCCATCATCGCCCAGCGCATCGAGCAATTCGGCCTGCGCCTGAAGGAAGGCGTGGACTACGACGTGGTCAACACCGATTTTGACCACCGCTACCGCGACTTCTGGCAAACCTACCACCGCATGACCGAGCGCAAAGGCATCACCCAGCAGGTCGCCAAGATCGAGATGCGCCGGCGCCTGACCCTCATCGGCTGCATGATGCTGCACAAGGGCGAGGTGGACGGCCTGATCTGCGGTACCTGGGGCACCACCGCCAATCACCTGCTCTACATCGACCAGGTGATCGGCAAACACGCAGGCGGCGCCGACAGCACGGCGCAGGATGTACCGGTGTATGCCTGCATGAACGGCCTGATGTTGCCGGGGCGCCAGGTGTTCCTGGTGGACACGCACGTCAACTACGACCCCACTCCGACCGAACTGGCCGAAATCACCGCCCTCGCTGCCGAAGAAATGATGCGCTTCGGCATCAAGCCCAAGGCCGCGCTGCTGTCGCACTCCAATTTCGGCACCAGCAACCACCCCAGCGCCGTGAAGATGCGCCAAACGCTGGAACTGCTGCGCCAACAGGCCCCCTGGCTGGAGGTCGACGGCGAAATGCACGGTGATGTGGCGCTGGATGGCAAGGCCCGAGCAGCCCTCATGCCCAGCAGCGAGCTGACGGGTGACGCCAACCTGCTGGTGTTCCCCAACATCGACGCGGCCAACATCGCCTACAACCTGCTCAAGACCGCCGCAGGCGGCGGCATCGCCATCGGCCCGGTGCTGCTGGGCGCTGCCAAGCCGGTTCACATCCTGACGCCCAGCGCCACCGTGCGCCGCATCGTGAACATGACAGCCTTGACTGTGGCCGATGCCAACGTGTCAAGATAAGCCAAAAATTGATAGCAAGCGCTAACTTAAAGCGCTTGCTTCTCCCTTCAGCGTCTGCCCAATCTTTGTGCAGACGCTTGCTTTTTGGGGGCCGTTGAGCGACACTAGCGGCTCGAAATTTCGGGTTAACCCGTAGTTTCTGAAAGGTTCGTTGATGCTGAAGGCTGTAGCCACCCGGGCGCGCAAAGCAGGGTTTTTGTGTGTTTTGGGTGTTGCGTTCGTGTTGTCCCCGGTTGCGGGGCATGCCCGGAACTCCCCGTCCACCGACGGCTCCATATCCCCTATCGCATTGGCCGAGTTGCCGCCCCAAGGGCGGGCGACGTATGCGCTGATCCGTGAAGGAGGGCCCTTTCCGTATGACAAGGACGGAACGGTTTTTGGTAATCGCGAGCGGCTGTTGCCCGCCCACCAGCGGGGTTACTACCGTGAGTACACCGTCAGAACACCAGGATCGCGTAACCGGGGAGCCCGGCGCATCGTGTGTGGCGGCAAGCCCCGGGTTCCGGACGCCTGCTACTACACCAGCGATCACTACGCCAGTTTTCGCGAGATCGTTGAGTGACCCCCGTTGCGCTGCACGCAGGCCAGAGATACGCTGGCGGCGGTCAGTGCGCCCCCTTGAATCCCCCACCCGCAGGCTGCATCCCGCAGCCTTGCGAAATGCCAGAAGTTTGTGGACTTTAAAAAGAAAGAGTAGCGGAGATGCAGACGCCACTTCGTAAGGACCTGGAAACGCCACTGCGTGGCGTGCGCACCAACATCGTGCAGTCCATTCGCGCTTTCCGCGTGCAGGACTTGCAGGATGCAGCCACTTCCATGGGTCACCATTTCTTGTACGCCAACCTGGCCCACGCGCAGTCCAAGCAGGATGTGCTGGACCTGATTGCCGGGCAATTCACCTTCCCGTCGCACTTCGGCAAGAATTTTGATGCGTTGTACGACTGCATGACCGACCCCTTGCACAAATCGGGCCCACAGCCCGGCTTTATCGTGGTGCTGGAGCAGATCCCCGCCACGGGCAAGTTCGACAAGGAAGCGCGTGAACAGCTGCTCGATATCTTCCGCGACGCCGCCGACTACTGGGGCGACCGCAAGATACCGTTCCGGTGTTTCTATTCTTTTCTGTAGCCCGTTCTGCATCCACCAGCCAAGCAGAACGGGCGAACGAGGCTACCGGCACCCCAGGTGTCGAGGGCATTGAGATCGGCACGGACTCCGGCGAAAAAATGCCGACCGACAAGCTGGTCGATGTCTCACCCATGGCGCTGCGCATGAGCAGCCCCTTCAACGCGGGCTACTGGCTCAGCGCCGCCTGAATTCGGCAAATCCCCCTGAGCGGCTGCGCCGTTTCCCCCCTTCTCTCGCTTCGCCGGGAAGGGGGACACCACCAGCGCAGCGGGGCGCGGTGGCCTCGCGCGGCGGTTGCTGGTCGGGGCCGCGTCAGTTGCTGCGCGTTTTTAGTCAAATCAGGCGCTAGCGCTTATCTATAAAGCGCTAGCAGCTATTATTTTAAGAGCACTCCTGCGCCAGAGCCACAAACTCGCTCACCGGCACCTCCTCGGCACGGCGCTGGGTGTCGAAGTGGCCGGCAAACTGGCGTGACTCCAACCAGCGGCCCAGCGTGTGGCGCAGCAGCTTACGGCGCTGGCTGAAGGCGACCTGCACGAGTTCTTCCAGCAAGGGCACAGACAAAGGCGCTGGCTCCGCGCGCGGCACCATGCGCACCACGGCGCTGTCCACGCGCGGGGGCGGGTCAAAGCTCTCGGGCGGTACGAACAACACGTTTTCCATCGCGTAGCGCCATTGCAGCATGACTGACAGGCGCCCGTAGTCACTGGTGGCAGGCTTGGCCACCATGCGGTCGATCACTTCTTTTTGCAGCATGAAGTGCTGGTCTTCGATGACCTGCACATGGTCCAGCAAATGGAACAGGATGGGCGTGGAGATGTTGTAGGGCAGGTTGCCCACCACGCGCAGCCGCAGGTCAGGCTGTTCGGCTTTTTCGCGCATCGCGAGCGCCAGCGCAGTGAAATCCACCTTGAGCACGTCGGACTCGATCACCTCCAGCTGGCCGTGCAGCCGCAGGCGCAAGGCCAGGTCCCGGTCCAGCTCGATGACCGTGAGGCGCCCCAGGCGCTCCACCAGGGGCTGCGTCAGCGCTGCAAGGCCCGGCCCGATCTCGACCATGGGCTGGCCCGGCTGGGGCGCAATGGCCTGCACGATGTCTTCGATGATGCCCTTGTCGGACAGAAAATGCTGCCCGAAGCGCTTGCGGGGGATGTGTTTCAACGCGTGCTTACCTGTCTGTTCATCGGTCGGTCATTGCGGCGGGTCGCGGTATTCCACGTACGCGCGCCCGCGCAGTTCCTGCGCCCAGGTGGCGTAGGCCTCGTCCAGCTTCTTCTCGCGCACGGTATCGCGCGCCATGTCGCGCTGCTCGCGCTGGGTGAGCTTGGCCTCGCGGCGCTCCAGCAGCTGAATCAGGTGCACGCCAAAACGCGACACCACGGGTTCGCTGATGTCACCGGGCTTGAGGGCGTTCAGGGCCTGCTCGAACTCGGGCACATAACGGCCCGGGGTGGCCCAGCCCAGATCGCCACCTTCCTTGGAGCTGCCATCCTGCGAATGCTCGCGGGCCAGCGCGGCAAAATCGGCCTGCCCCATCTGCACGCGGCGGCGGTAATCGGCCAGGCGCGTGGCGGCTGCGCTCTCGGAAAGCTGTGGCCCCGTGCGCAGCAGGATGTGGCGGGCGTGGCTTTGCACCACCGTGGTGGGCACGCCCGCCGTGACACGCTCAATCACCTTGAGTACGTGGAAACCTGCTGGCGAGCGGACGGGCCCGACGATGCCGCCCACGGGCAGGCCCAGCGTGGAGTTCACAAACAGCTCGGGATAACGGTCGGCCGGGCGCAGGCCCAGCTGGCCGTTGGCGCGCTGCCCCTCGGGTGCGTCGGAAAACTCCCGGGCCACGGCCGCAAAGTCTTCCCCCGCGCGCACCTTGTCGGCCGCGCGCTGGGCGCGTGCCTGGCGCTCGGCCACCTGCACGGGGCTCGCGTTCTCAGGCACCAGGACCAGCACGTGGCCCAGGTTGATCTCCATCGCGGCGACATCGTTGCCCTTTTGCTGTTCGCGCAGGTACTGGTCGATGTCCAGGTCCGAGACTTTCACACGCGCTTCCACCTCCCGCTCTCGCAGGCGCTGCAGCAGCAGCTGGTTGCGCAGCTCCTCGCGGAAGCGCTCCTTGCCCATGCCGTCCCGGGCCAGGCGGCGGTAGAGGTCATCGACCGACATGTTGTTCTGGCGGGCCACGCCTTGTTCGGCCTGCGACACGGCGAAGTCATCCACCTTGATGCCGGATTCGCGCGCCTGCTGCAGCTGCGCACGCTCCAGAATGATCCGCTCGAGCACCTCGCGGGCCAACAGATCGCGGGCTGGCATGGCACCCCCCTGCTGGGCCAGCTGGACCTCGGCACGTGCAAGCCGCGAACGCACTTCGTTGTTGGTCACTGGCTCGGAATTGACCACGGCGACGATGAAGTCCGCTTGCCGGGGCGCAGAGCTGCTGCTGCCGCTCGTCTCGGGAGGCAGCGTGATCGACGGTGCGGCCGCCGGGCGCGCCGTCAGCCCCTTGCCCGGCGGCGTGCCGGAGGGGCGCAGGCCCTGGGCCAGGGCACCCTGAGACATCAGGGAAGCCAGGGTGGCAATGGCCAGTGCGATGACACGGTGATTCATGGCGTTAAGCGTTAGTCATAGTTGCTGAAGCGGCTGGGCGTCGTGACCTGCTCGCGCAGGTTCTGGTAACGCGGCACATTTTGCTTGAAGGTGTCCAGCGGACTGGAGCCCAGGCTCAGGCGCGAGAAGCCGACGAACTCGATCTGGAACAACAGGCGGGTGTTGGAGGTGGTCACGCTGCTTTGCAGGCGCTCCAGCACCACGCGGCCGATCCAGCAGCAGCTGTCGTATTCAAGGCCCACCACGGTATCCACCAGCTTGCGATCCTGCAGGCTGTAGTTCAGGCGGCCCACGCTGTACCAGCGCCCGCCGCCCTGGCCCCGACCCGCACCCAGGTCCTTGCCCTTGTCGCCCCACAGGTCGTTCAAGGGCCATTGCCAGCCGATATCGATCTGCTCACTCGTGCCGCGCTGCAGGCGGTAGGCCGCGCTCACGGTGCGGTAGTTGCCGGGGCTGTAGCGCGCGCCAATGGTCGAGCGGATGGAGCGGCCCGTCTTGGGGTTGTACTGCACGGTGGAGTCAAAGCCCCACTGCGGCGTCCAGGTGACGCCCGCACCCAGCAGCAAGTCCGACAGGCGCTCGCTCACGGGGGTGCCGCCCGGCAGGGTGACCTTCTGGTCCGAGAACCGCAGCCGCTGGGCAATGCCGAAGCGCGCGGCCTCGGCGCCCGTGTTTGGGTCCAGCAGCCGCGTCGTCACGCCCAGGGTGAGCAGGTTGTTGTCGGCCAGCCGGTCGTTGCCTCCGAAGGCGTTCTCGGTATAGATCGTGGCGAAGTTGAAATCGTTGGCCGCCGTGTCGTACACCGGCAGCATGCTCTGGTCGCGGTAGGGCGTGTAGGTGTAGAACGCGCGCGGCTCCAGCGTCTGCAAAAAGGCGCGCCCAAAGTAGGCGGCATCGCGTTCGAACACCAGGCCGCTGTCCAGGCTGAAGGTGGGCAGGGTGCGGTTGGCCGAGCGCTGCCCGTTGGACAGCGCCGAGTCAAACTGGTACTGCGTGGCATGCAGCTGCAGGCGCGGGGTGATGAAGCCCCCGGGCGACAGGAACGGCCGGCTGATCTGCGCCATCGCATAGCTGCGGTTGGCATTGGGCTGGCCTGTCAGGTCGCGGGCCGCCTGGAACCGCGTGGTGTCCAGTTCCACACTGGCATCCAGCCCACCGCCCAGCTGCGACGGTGCGTAGCGCCATTGCAGCTGAGGCAGACGGTCGTAAGGCGGCACGATGGGCGAGGTCACATCCTGCAGCGTCTGCCACTTGAGGGTGCGCACGCGGGCCGACATGTCCGTGCCCGCCCACGACAGCATGGCGTCGCCGGGCAGCAGGCGCTGGCGCAGCAGGTCCGAGGCCCGGCCAAAGTCGCGCCAGTAGTTGTCGTCGCTGACGCGGTTGACATTGAGGTTGAGCCCCAGCCCGCCCATCGGCGTATCAAAAGCGCCCTGGTGCTGGCCTGAAAAGCTCCAGCGCATGCGGTCGCGCAGGCGGTCGGAGGGCATGACATCGGCGCTGATCTGGCCAACGTAGCTGGGCTCCAGGTAGCGGAACTCGCCCCCCAGGTTGGCGCCGCGCTTGGTCATGAGGGCGGCACGCAGCGTGGCATCCCGGTTGGGAGCAATGTTCCAGTAATAGGGCTGCATGTACGCCACCCCGTCGCGGCTGTCCAGCCCGATGGTGGGCGGCAGCAGGCCGGATTTGCGCTTGTCCGACAGCGGGAAGGTGATGTACGGAATGGGCAGCAGGGACACGCCCTTGAACTCCAGCACCGCATCTTCGGCCGTGCCGACCTCTTCCTCGTTGTCAATGCGGATGGTGGCGGCGCGCAGCACCCAGTCGGGCCGCCAGCTTTCTTCATTGCCGCGCTCGCAAGTGGTGTACGTGGCGTTGTGCACCACGGCCCGGTCGCGGTCGATGAAATCCACGCGCGTGGCATCGCCATGGGCCTGGGTAGCCAGAAACTTGTAGCGCGCGTCGCTGAAGAAGCCCTCGAAGGCATCCACCCGCAGCTCCAGCGCCGTGCCTTCGTACACGTTGCCCGCGCGGTTGATGCGCACCTTGCCATTGGCCTTGGCGAGGTCTTCGGGCACGTTGTAGTCCAGCCGGTCGGCACGGATCACGGTGTCGCCGCGGCGCAATTCGGCATTGCCTTCGATGACGGCGTTCAGGTCGGCCTGGCCGCTGATGTGGTCACCGGTCACGAACACCGGCAGCTGGGGGCGCACAGCATCCGGGATCTTTTCCTGCAGCAGCGGCGAGCTGCGCAGCGCAGTGGGGGCATCCCAGGCGCTGGCAGGCGGGGCGTCAGGCGCCTGCGCCCACACGGAGAGCGGCAGACCGCACCAGGCCAGCGCCACGCCATAGGCCAGGGCCCGGGGCACGGGGGCGCGCAACCGCTCGGGCTTCGCCTTGACGGACCGGGAACGGGGGGAGGAGGTCTGCACGGTGGGGGGCTTGCAGCGTGGCACGTGGGGCGGTGGGCAGGGGCAGATAAAAAGGAGGAACCCGCCCACCTCAGAGTCTGGGGGAGCGGGTTTGTAAAATCGGATTATCCATGAGCCACCCATCTTCCCCTTCTCCCGCCTGCCCGCCCCCGGGCACGGCCGTGGCAACCCCCGCAACTTCCACCGTGGCCTGGCCCGACGCGGCCCGCCAGGCGGCCTTCGAGGCCTGGCTTGCGCCGCTCGTGGGGTCCCACCAGTTGTTGCCCGCCACACTGCGTCCGGCCTCGGCCGACGCAAGCTTTCGGCGCTACCTGCGCATCGACAGCGCCACGGGCAACAGCCGCATCGTGATGGACGCACCGCCGGACAAGGAAAACTGCCGCCCCTTCGTGCAGGTGCAGGGCCTCATGGCCGCTGCAGGTCTGAACGTGCCGCAGATCCTGGCCTGGAATGAAGCCGGCGGTTTCATGCTGTTGTCCGACCTGGGCCACCAGACGCTGATCGAGCTGCTAAACCCCGAGAAGCCCCAGGCCGCCTACGCCTGGTACCAGCAAGCCACCGATGTGCTGCTGGACTGGCAAAAGGCCTCCCAGCCCGGCGTGCTGCCGGCCTATGACGAAGCGCTGCTGCGCCGCGAACTGGCCCTGTATCCCGACTGGTACCTGGGCCAGCACCGGGGCGTCACGCTGGACGACCAGCAGCAGGCCACCCTGGGCAGCGCCTTCGACGCCATCGTGGCGCACAACCTGGCCGCGCCCAGCGTGTACGTCCACCGCGACTTCATGACACGCAATCTGATGGCGCCCATCGAAGACGGCGCGCCGCTCGGGGTCCTGGACTTCCAGGACGCCGTCTATGGCCCCATCACCTATGACATTGCCAGCCTGCTGCGCGACGCGTTCATCAGCTGGGAAGAGGAATTTGTCATCGACATTACCGTGCGTTACTGGGAGAAGGCCCGCAAGGCAGGGCTGCTGGGTGCCACCAGTGCCAGCGGCTGGGGCAACGACTTTGGCGAGTTCTACCGCAGCGTCGAGTGGATGGGCCTGCAGCGCCACCTCAAGGTCGCCGGCATCTTTGCGCGCCTGACCTTGCGCGATGGCAAGCCCAAGTACCTGGCCGATGCGCCCCGCTTCATGGCCTACATCCGCGCCACGGCCAACCGCTACCGGCAGCTGGGGCCCCTGCTCAAGATGCTCGACCAGATCGAAGGCACCGAGCCGGTCACGGGCTTTGCCTACGGCCGGATGTAGTGGCGCGACTGGGCGCACGCAGTAAAAATCGAATCAAATCAGGCTCTAGCGCTTATCCATAAAGCGCAAAAAGCTATAAATTAAGTAGCAAATGCCCCGTTTCCATTGCCCGGCCCTTCTGGCCACCGGCGCCGAGCTGGATTTGCCCCCCGGCGCTGCGCGCCACGTGCAGGTGCTGCGCCTGCAGCCGGGCGACGCCATCACGCTGTTCCATGGCGGCCAGGGCGAGGGCGATCCGGGCGGGGAGTTCGACGCCACCGTGCTGCGCATGGGCCGCAGCGACGTGCGCGTGGTGGTGGGTGCCCACCATGCCACCGAACGCGAAGCCCCGCGCGCCGTGCACCTGCTGGCCGGCATCACCGCCAACGAACGCATGGACTGGCTTGTCGAAAAAGCCACCGAGCTGGGCGTCGCCAGCATCACACCCCTGGTGGCCGAGCGCAGCGTCCTCAAGCTCAAAGGCGAGCGCGCCGAGAAAAAAATCGCCCACTGGCAGGCCGTGGCCGTGGCCGCCTGCGAACAATGCGGCCGCAACCGCGTGCCCGTGGTCCACGGCGCCGTGGACCTGGCAGCCTGGGTGCGCGCCCAGACTGCGGCTTCACAACGCCTGCTGCTGTCGCTGCGCACGGGCACGGCACCGCTGCGCACGGCGGCGGCCCCATCCGGACCCGTGGTGTTCCTCTCTGGCCCCGAGGGCGGCCTCTCCAGTGCCGAGGAAGACCTGGCGCTGCAACACGGCTTCACCCCGATCACGCTGGGGCCCCGCGTGCTGCGCGCCGAGACGGCGCCACTCGCGGCCCTGGCGGCACTCACCCTCGTTTAGATCGCCGCCTACGCTCTGCGGGGCCGCGCATGGGCCTTGTCAACCCCAGACCCAGCCTGGGCAGGGCTGTACGCAGGACGGCCACCCCCCTAGAATGAAACGGCGCACGGGGTACCCCCGACCGCACGCCGCCGTCCCCCTCCGTTCCACTCGACCCCACCGTCCTGGCAGGAGCCCTCACCTTGCGCACACCTTCCCGCTGGCAACGCATCCGGGATGTGATCCTCTCCACCGACCGACGGCGACGCACGCTTGTGGGCATGGCCTTGCTCGCCCTGTTGCTCATGGCCAGCAGCGCGGGCGTCATGCTGATGGTGGCGACGGCGAGCAGCGCAGTGAACGCCGTCGCCGTGCAGTGGTGGGCAGCCATCTCGGTCGGCGGGCTGGTGGTGATGACCGCGTTCATCCGCTCGGGCGAAACCGCCCGGCTCAGCGACCCCTCGCTCACCGTGCCCCAGATGGTCTGGACCATCACCAGCGGCGCCGTGGCCTATGTGCTGGCCGGCGAAGCGCGAGGCATCGTGCCCAGCGTGCTGGCCATGATTCTTTTCTTCGGCACTTTCGGGCTGACCGTGGCCGAGGTGATCGGCATCGGTGTGTATGCGCTGCTGGCCTTTGCCTGCGCCGTGGTGGCCACCACACGCTTCAATGCCAGCCCGCTGGGCTACCTGGATACCGCCTACGCGCTCATGGTGCTCATCGTGCTGGGCGGCAGCATCGCGCTCAACCTGCGCATTCAGCGCATCCGAGCACGGCTGCAGGAACAGCGTGAGGCACTGGCCCAGGCACTCGCGGTCAACCGTGATCTGGCCACCCGGGACGAGCTCACGGGCCTGCCCAACCGCCGCGCCATGCAGGATCTGATGGACCTGGAGCGCCGGCGCAGCCTGCGCAGTGGCCGCCTCATGCTGCTGGCGGAACTGGACATCGACCACTTCAAGCGGGTCAACGACACCCACGGCCACGCCACGGGGGACCGCGCTCTGCAGGCCTTTGCAGGCGTCGTGCGGGCCAGCGTGCGCGACACCGATGTGCTGGCACGCTGGGGCGGCGAGGAGTTTGTGCTGCTGCTGTCCGACACCCAGGTGGACGATGCCCGTGAACTGCTGGAGCGCGTGCGCCAGGCCGTGGCGGCGATGGAGATTCCGCATGCCTCGGGTGTGCTGCGCATGACCGTCTCGGCCGGCCTGGCACTGCACCTGCCCGGCGATACGGTGGAGCTGACGCTGGAGCGCGCCGACCAGGCGCTGTACACCGCCAAGTCGCTGGGGCGCAACCGCGTGGTGGTGGCGCCCTCCGGCCCGCGCGCCGCCCGGGCCTCGGCCTGATCTCCTCTCGCACCCAGGCCGGTTCAGGCGCTCAAGCACTCAGGCGTGGCGGCGCGCACATCTGCTCCGGGGTGATGAAGTAGGCCGCCAAGTCACCGAGCTGCTCGCGCGCCTGGCGCAGCTCCTGGCGCGCCACGGTGCGCAGGTGCACCTCGTCCGGGCCGTCCATCAGCCGCAGCGCGCGGCCCCAGGTCCAGAACGCCGCCAGCGGCGTGTCGGGCGAAAGGCCCATGGCGCCAAAGATCTGCATGGCCCGGTCCACCACCCTCTGCTGCAGCCGCGCGGCCACTACTTTGATGGCAGCGACCTGAGCACGCACCTGCCGGGCATCCACGGCGTTGCCCCGGTCCAGCAACCAGGCCGCGTGCAGCACCAGCAACCGTGCCTGGTCGATCTCGATGCGCGATTCCGCCAGCCATTCCTGCACATTGGCCTGCTCTGCCAGCGGCTTGCCAAACGCCGTGCGCTCCAGCGCACGCTCAGCGGCCAGGCGCAAGGCCAGCTCGCACTGGCCGATGGTGCGCATGCAGTGGTGCACCCGCCCCGGCCCCAGGCGCGCCTGCGCCATGGCAAAACCTGCCCCCCAGTCGCCCAGCAGGTGCTCGGCCGGCACGCGCACGCCCTGCAGCAGGATCTCGCAATGCCCCTCGGGCGCATGGTGGTGCAACACGCTGATGTTGCGCACGATCTGCACGCCCGGCGCGTCGGCAGGCACCAGCACCATGCTGTGGCGGGCGTGGCTGCTGATCGCCACATCACCATCGGCATTGCGGCACAGCACGATGAGCAGCCTGCAGTGCGGGTGTGCTGCGCCGGTGATAAACCACTTGCGGCCGCTGAGCACCAGATCATCGCCTTCGCGCCGCACCGTGGTCTGCAGGTTGGTGGGGTCGGACGACGCCACATCGGGCTCGCTCATCGCGAAGGCCGAGCGCATGCGCCCCAGTAGCAGCGGTTGCAGCCACTGTGTGCGCTGCGCGGGTGTGGCAAAGCGGTGCAGCAGCTCGATGTTGCCGGTGTCCGGCGCGTGGCAGTTGAACACCTCGGCCGCCCAGGGCAGGCGGCCCATGGCCTCGGCCAGCGGCGCGTAGTCGAGGTTGGACAGGCGCGTGCCCGGCTCGTCGCTCCGCAGCGTGGGCAGGAACAGGTTCCACAGGCCTTCCTCGCGGGCCAGGGCCTTGAGGTCTTCCAGAAACGGGGGCGGGTAGTCGCCCGCCAACACCGCCGCATGCCAGGCGGCGTTGTACGGCAGCAGATAGCGGTCGATGAACGCGGTGAGGCGTTCGTGCATTTCACGGGCCAGGGGCGAGGGGGCGAAGTCCATGGGGGCATTGTGAAAACACCGCCAAGGCGCGTCACAACGCAGGTGACAACCGGCTTGATGCATGTCAGGGCCGCACTGGGCGGGCAATGCATGGACCTGTAGTTGCTTCTATTTTTATAGCTGATAGCGCTTATAAAACAGGCGCCAGAGCCATATTTCATCCCAAAAACCCAGGCACCAAGCGCTACCATCGCCCCATGAGCACCCACTACGAAACCCTGCCCCACGCTGAGACCTACCGCGAGGCGTTTGCGGTCGAACCCCCCGAGGCCCTGGGTGAACGCCACCTGTGGCCCCGAAAGCCGGGCTTTTTCATCGTGCACGCAACCACGGCTGCGGCCATCTCCCAGCCGGCAGTGGCCAAGGCGACAATCGATGTCGAAACCCATGCCCTGGCAGATGCCCCCACAGAAGCGCCCGAATCCAACACCGAGCGCGTGCTCATACCCGCGCAGTGGGGCCTGGTGCCGCACTGGGTCAAGTCGGCGTCGGACGCCAAGCTCCGTGCGCCCAAACTCGTCAACGCCAAGTCCGATACCGCTTCCACCGGCACAGCGTTCCGCGACGCGTGGCTGGGCGGCCAGCGCTGCATCGTGCCCATGGCGGCGTTCTATGAAGACGACCTGCGCAGCGGCAAGGCCGTGCCCACCCGCATCGCCCGCGTGGACGGCAAACCCATGGGCGTGGCGGGCCTGTGGGCACGCTGGCAAGGCAGCGACGGCGAGGTAATCGTCAGCTACTGCCTGCTCACGGTGAACGCCAACAACCACGCGCTGCTGCACCGCTACGGCCAGCCAGGCAGCGAGAAAAGCATGCCCGCCATCCTGAACGAAGGCGCCTACGACGCGTGGCTGACAGCCCGCCCCGAAAAGGCCAAGGAGTTCATGCGCCAGTACGCGGCCAACTGGCTGCTGGCCAACCCCGTCGAAAAGAAGTCGGACAAGGTGCCCAAAGCATTGTTGGGATGAGCTGAACAAAGTTGCGCAGGCCGCCGCCGCAAGGACGCGAGGCACCCACTGGGCCATTGGCTGGTGAGGCCGAGCCCTCTGATATTTCGTTGTACTGAGGGATACAAATCAATACACTCGTTTCTGCGCGGGTTTGCCAACCCCCGCGCAGGAACGTGGTGCCAGTCAATCAGCACGATCTATCAGCGGTTGGTTCATGTTCAGACTAAACGAAAGAGATCAACATGAAAAAGTCTTTCTCAAAATGGGGAGCATTGCTGTCGGTCGCGCTCTTGATGGGATTGAGTTCCTCGGTGTACGCGCAAGCAACACGAACCTGGGTATCAGGCGTCGGCGACGACGCCAACCCCTGCAGCCGAACCGCACCCTGCAAGACATTTGCCGGGGCCATCAGCAAAACGGCGGCGGGCGGCGAAATCGACGTGTTGGATGACGGCGGGTTTGGGGGAGTCACCATCACAAAATCCATCACCATCAATGGCGGAGGCCATATTGCGGGTATCTTGGTAGCTGGCACGAATGGTGTTGTAATTAATGCTGCCACCACCGATGTGGTTATATTACGGGGGCTTACGTTCACGGGCACATCAGGCGCTCTTAACGCAGTCAGATACATGGCTGCCCGGTATGTCGTTGTAGAAGACAGCTCGATTTCAGGCTTCACCAACGGTATCAACATGCTAACTACGGTTGTGAATGGCCGAATGGATATCCGTAATGTGCAAATGACCAACGGAACCACCCTCGTTGGCACCACCGGTATCCACGTTGGGGCCGCCAACTCCATTGCCACCATCAGCGATGTATCCGTTCGAGGCTACACAGACGGTATCACCACCCGCGGTGGCGTAACCTACTTGCGCGGCTCCACGATAGTTGCCAACAACACTGGCTATAACAATATGGGTGGTAGTCTTTTATCTTTTGGTGACAATATGGTAAGTGGCAATGTGGTGAACGGCACGCCCACAGGAAGCATCCCGCATTTCTAAAAAAATTGCATTTGTCCAAGGCATTTCCCATCTTCACTCCGGATGGGGAATCCCTGCTCAATCTTTTTGCCAAAAAATGGCTATAACCGCGCCCTCTTCTCGATCAACGCGGTGCGCAGTTTGCGGGCAAGGCACATTGGTCGCATAAAGCTGGGTAGGTGAGATATCTATCCAGAATCACCGCGCCGTGCGCATTGAGACCGTGGGGCGCCCCGCTGCACTGTGAATGCTCGCAGCAACTGTGGTCAAGCTTGTGGAGCATGTTGATCCTTCCATTCTCGCGCTGCACAAGAGTTTCTCGACTTGGCAAGGTCCCCACTGGTTGTCCCGTGGTCTGATCCGATCCAAACCTCTCGAGGTCACTTCATCTAAATTCCCCATGCTTGGATCGCTGCGTTTTTTGCTTGCTCTGTTTGTTGTCATAGCCCATTTAACCGGTGGCATGCCATTTTTCTCGCATTGGGGTGGCTTCGCCGTCTTTGGCTTTTACATGATATCGGGTTATCTCATTACTTTGATTTTAAATGAGACATACCATTTCCGCCTCTCAGCCTTCGCACTCAACAGATTTTTACGCCTCTTCCCCATCTACTATATTGTGGCGATAGTCACTGCGTTCATCATTGCTTTCTCGAATAACGCAAGCGAATTTCACCCCGCATGGAATCTTCAAACAAGATGGATAGATATTCTCGGAAATAGTCTGATCATCCCGTTTGAATTCTATAACTCATCTTTCCGCCTGGTACCTCCCACTTGGTCCGTTGCGGTCGAATTAATTAATTATTTTATACTCTGGGCGATTGGGGCCAGAAGCAGAGCGCTGGCAATTTTATTATTTTTGGTCGCTTTCACGTACCATCTTGCAAGCTTTCTGAGTGGGGCAGGCTGGGGACAACGCTATTCACCCTTTTATGCTGCTCTTTTGCCATTTTCCGTGGGGGCAATCATCTATTTTTTCCAGAACTCTATAATTGTCCTACGCCGACAGCAAATAATCTATTTGAGCAGATTTTCATGCACTATCTGGCTAGGCAATCTGGTACTCTGTGGTTTCATGGGAGGCTTGAACAGTCGATTTTTTGAGTTATTTTCCTATATCAACCTCTGCTCGCTCGCCATTTTTCTCTGCACCAATATTCGCCCACCATCAAGCGATGCTCCAATCGGCCTATGGGATAAACGGCTCGGCGATCTCGCGTATCCGGTATTTCTTACACATTGGGTCGTTGGCTTCGTAGTGGGCCAAGTGTTCCTGGATGGACAGCACCGAGGATTACTCTTGTTCACAGTTTCCCTACTTCCAATCATTGCAATTTCTTATGCATTGTCCGAAATTGCAGACCGAATGATTGAGCCGTTGCGAAACAAGGTGAGAAGCGGACTCAAGTCCTGAAAGAGCCTTCCCGGCAGCAGGCGTTTCATCACAGTCCCTGACGTAAAGGTCGAGCGTTAACGACCAGGGATTGCTTCTCTCCTCGGAAAGCAAACATTGGTCATTGGCTAGAGACGCCTCCAGCCAATGACCGCACCGTGCGAACTGGCTGCTACGGCCTTGGGATCTTCTGCACGAACTGAGAAGTCCGTGCGCGCCGCGGATCGGGAAAGGCGGCAGGGCGCAAATCAGGGCAACAGCTGTGACTATTGCAATCTCCATGCCATTGGAGCTGGTGACAAGGACAAACCTCTATGCCCTCCGAGAATGGACGACAAGGTTCCGAGGGCTTGCTGGGCCGGCCCAGCAAGCACCTTGGCATCCGACCGCCAGGACTTCATTGCAGACAGTGCCCTGCGCAATGAGTCCGCCTAGCCGCCCACCTGCAACTGCGGCTCCCCCAGCGACAGCATCAGACGGTTCGCCCAGTTGAAGAACGCCGCGCCGTGCAGTGCGTCGGAGATCGCAAAGTCGTCGAGCCCTGCAGCGCGCAGGTTGTCGATGTGCGTGCCGTCCAGCGCCGCGGGTGTGGTGGTGAGCGCCACCGACGCCCCGACGATGGCGTTCCAGCGCGGGTCCAGATCCGCCCCGACACCCTCGTCCAGCAGACGCTGCACATCGGCCTCGCGGTGCGAGAAGTGCGAGGCAAAACGCGCGTGCACCGACGCGCAGTAGATGCAGCCGTTGGCGCGCGACGTGGCCGTGGCCGACAGCTCGCGCTCCGCCCGGGGCAGCCCTGCGTCGGGGTTGTAGAAGATGTCCTTGTCGGTGCGGGTGCGCGCGCCCAGCGTGTCCGGGTCGCGCGCCAGCAGGCGAAAGTAGGGCGACTTGGCACGTGCCGCGTCCACCAGGCCGGCATAGTGGCGCTCGGTCAACTCGTCCTCGGCCAGCGGGGGCAGCCAGGGCAGCCATTCGAGCTGCGCCTGCGTGAAGGCCGAGGGCTCATGGTTGCCGGGGTGGGTGATGACGGCGGTATCGCTCATGGCTGGGCCTCTGCGGTGTGGGGGGTGGACGACGACGCGGCAGGTGCCGGATGCGCTGCGAGCAGGCGCAGGCCCACCACCACGCGGATCTGGAACGACAGGAACGCCACCAGCTGCGACAGGATCACGATGTCGGTGGCCGACCAGCCTGCGTCCAGCAGCGCCTGCAAGGCCTCGGGGCTGGCATCGCGCGGGTGGAAGGTGAGCAGGTGCGCATGCGCCAAGCCCGCCGACAGCCGCGCGCCCAGCACGGTGCGCTGCGACTCGCCCACGGCGTAAGCGGGGCCGTCGGTGTTTTCGCGGCTCAGCGGGCCGGCGGGGTAGTGGCCGTACGGGCCCTGCGCTGCGCCCCGGCTGACCTCGGCTGCAATCGCCTGGGCCAGCCCCGCACCCGCGTCCTGCGCGACCAGCGCGGCGGCATAGAACGCCGCTGCGTCCGGCTGCTGGTGCAGGCCTGCGACGAAAGCCGCGACCGCCAGGCGCTCGGCCAGCGTGACGGTGCCCGGCGCCGGCGCGGTGGGCGCGAACAACGCACGGTAGCTCGCTTGCGCGTGCGTACGCGCCTCGATCCGGTGGCGGCGGATGGTGTCCAGGTGGTCGCCAGGCTCGATGCCTGCGAGCAGGTCGATGACGTCGGGCAGCGTTGCGCCGGGGGAGGGGATGGGGGCAGGGGTGCTCATGCAAGGGCCTCGGTACGGGTTGCGGAAGAAGGAAGGGCCACGGATGCGGCAGTGGCGTTGCCGGGCTGTTTGCGCACCCAGCCCAGCGCCGGCGCCACGCGCGTGGCCGTGAGTTCGATAGAGCGCAGGATGTGCGCGTGCGGCGGGTCCACCGAATGCACCTGGAACACGATGTCGGTGGCGCGTGCCAGCGCCGTGTCGGCCTGCAGCGAGGCGATCACATCGTCGGGCGTGCCCACGTGCACGTCGTACGCGGCGATCAATGTCTCCAGCGGTGCATCGGGCCCGGGGCGCGGTGCCTGCCCCGGCTGCAGCGCGGCTGCGGCAAAACGCGCGGCGGCGCGGCGCAGGCCCACATCGGCCATGCGTAGCGCCTCCTTGCGGTCGTCGGCCACGAACAGGCTGCGCGAGCCGACGATGCGCGGCGTGGCGCCGCCCGGCAGCGCGGCCAGGTAGGCGTCGATGATGGGGTGCTGCAGGTCGTGCAGCGCTGCGCCCGGCGCCTCGGCCGTGCGCGGCTGGGTGCGCGACAGCATCAGCCCGTCGCCCGCCTGCCCCGCGCGCTCGCCGCCCGCCACCGAGAACGTGGCCTGCCAGATGCGGCCCAGCAGCTGCTCGGCCGTCGGGTACAGCCGGTCGCCACCGGGCAGGGGCCGGCCAGCCCAGGCCTCACGCACCAGGGTCAGGTGGCGCGCATACACGGCGCTGCGGTCATCGCTGGTGATGCCGAAGGCCGCGAACGACTCGGGCGTGCCGCCCGTGCCCACGCCCAGCTCCAGGCGCCCGCCCGAAAGCAGGTCGAGCACGATGGCGTCCTCGGCCACGCGCACTGCGTTTTCCATGGGCAGGGTCACGATGCCGGTGCCCAGGCGGATGCGCCGCGTGCGCGCCGCCACATGGGCCAGGAAGACGAAGGGCGAGGGCAGGCCGCCTTCGTGTTCGTGGAAGTGGTGCTGCGCCACCCACGCGGAGTCGAAGCCGAAGGCCTCCGCATGGGCGATCTGCTCGGTCACCAGCCGGTAGCGTTCACCGGCTGGCACTTCGTCAAGCAGCCTGCTGAAAAAGCCCAGGCGCTTGGTGGGAGAAGGGGTCGATAGGGTCATGGTGATGGTTCTTCTTTCCGGGGATGGCTGCAATGAGTTCACGCGTGTAGTCGCTGCCGGGGCGCAGGAACACGTCTTCCACGCGGCCCGCGTCCACCTGGCGGCCGGCCTGCAGTACCGAGACGGTGTCTGCGATCTGGCGCACCACGGCGAGGTCGTGCGAGATGAAGAGGTAGGTCAGGCCCAGGTCGCGCTGCAGGGTCTCCAGCAGCGCCAGGATCTGCGCCTGCACGGTCACGTCCAGGGCCGAGACGGCCTCGTCAAGCACCAGCACGCGCGGCTGCAGCACCAGGGCGCGCGCAATGGCCACGCGCTGGCGCTGGCCGCCCGACAGGGCGCGCGGGCGGCGCTCCAGCACAGCGGGCGGCAGGCCCACGCGGGCCAGGATGTCGTGCACGCGCTGCGCGCGCTCGGCGGCGGGCAGCGGGTCGAAATTGAGCAGGGGCTCCTCGATGATCTGGAAGATGGTCTGGCGCGGGTCCAGCGAGCTGAACGGGTTCTGGTAGACCAGTTGCACCGTGCGGCGGAACTGCCGCAGCGCCTCTCCGCGCAGGGTGGTGAGGTCCGTGCCCTCGATGACGATGCGGCCCGCCGTGGGCTGGCGAAAGCCCACCACGTCGCGGATGGTGGTGGTCTTGCCCGAGCCCGACTCGCCCACGATGGCGTGCGTGGTGCCGCGCCGCACGCGGAACGACACGCCGTCCACCGCGCGGAACGGCTCCTTGCGACCGGCCACGTCGAAGTCGTGCACCAGGCCATCCACCACGATGGCGAAGTCCTCGGGCCGCTCGGGCGCATCGTTGGCGGCGGCGGCACGGGCCGGGCGAAACGCCCCCTGCGAAAGCGAAGGCGCATCGGCCAGCAGCTTGCGCGTGTAGGCGCTGTGCGGGTTGCGCAGCACGCTGGCCGTGTCGCCCTGCTCCTGGATGCGCCCGCCCTGCAGCACCACCAGCCGGTTGGCGCGGTCGGCCGCCACGCCCAGGTCGTGCGTGACCAGTAGCACGGCGGTGCCGAACTCGCTGCGCAGTTCGTCGATGAGGTCGAGGATGCGCCGCTGCACCGTCACGTCGAGCGCGCTGGTGGGCTCGTCGGCAATGATGAGCGCGGGCTGCAACGCAATGGCAATGGCGATCAGCACGCGCTGCTTCATGCCGCCCGACAGCTCGTGCGGGTACTGCCGCGCACGCAGCTCGGGCTGAGACAGGCCCACCTTGGCCAGCAGGTCAACCACGCGCCGCGCGATGGCCTGGCGATCGCCGTAGCGGTGGATCTTCAAAATCTCGCCCACCTGCTCGCCCACCGTGCGCACGGGGTTGAGCGAGCTGGTCGGGTCCTGCGGGATCAGGCTCACCACGCGGCCGCGCACGGAGTCGAAGCGGTCTACGGACCAGCCGGCAATGTCCGTGCCGTTCAGGCGGATTGCGCCCTGCTGCACCCGGCCGTTGTCGGCCAGCAGCCCGATCAGGGCCTGCGCGGTGGTGGTCTTGCCCGAGCCGGACTCGCCCACCAGCGCCACGACCTCGCCAGGCGCGATCGCGAACGACACGCCGTGCACGACGCGCTGCTCGTGGTCCTTGTCGCGGTAGGTGATGGAGAGGTTCTCCACCTCCAGCACAGGCGGCGGCGCAACGGCCTGGGCGATGGCGGTCATGCGCGCCCCTTCGTCAACGCCACGCTGATGCGGTTGGCCGCCAGCACCACGGCCACCACCACCAGCCCCGGCACGGTGGTGAGCCACCACGCCGTCGAGATGTAGTTGCGCCCTTCTGCGATGAGCAGGCCCCACTCGGGTGTGGGCGGCGGTGCGCCGTAGCCCAAAAACCCCAGCGTCGAGATCGACAGGATGGCCGAGCCGAACTGCAGCGCCGCCATGGCGATCACCGAGGTGAGCGAGTTGGGCAGCACGTGGCGCCACAGCACGGCACCAAAGCGCCCGCCGCTGCCAAAGGCCGCCTCCACATAGTCGGAACAGCGCACGCGCACCACCTCGGACCGTGTAAGCCGCGCAAAGCTGGCCACCGACGCCACGCCCACGGCCACCGCGGCATTCAGCGTGCCAAAGCCCAGGATGATGATGATGGACAGCGACAGCAGCAGCGAGGGCACCGACAGCAGCACGTCGACGGTGCGCATGATCACGTCCTCCACCCACCCGCCAATGGAGCCGGCCAGCACGCCGAGCAGCGTGCCCAGCACCAGCCCCACGGCCACCGCCAGGAACGCGCCCGACAGCGAATGCACCGCACCGAACACCAGCCGCGCATAGCCGTCGCGCCCCAGCGCATCCGTGCCCAGCCAGTGCGCAGCCGACGGCGCCTGTAGTTGCTGGCCGGCCACGCCCACCGTGGCGCTGTAGCTGGTGAAGACACCGGGCGCGACGGCCCACAGCGCCACCAACGCAAGAACGCCCCAGGCCAGCCACAGGCTGATGGGTGCGCTGCGCGCGCGCTGCACCAAGCGGCGGCCCCATGTGCCGCTGTGCGCGCGCGGCGGCGGGGCGGCAGGGATGGGCACCGTGGGCACCACTACAGCAGCAGGCGCCGCCACAGCGCGCTCGAAGCGATGCGGGGCAGGCTGTGCGGCGCCCGTGAAAGCGCCCAGGTGGGCGGTCGAAGACGTGGTGGTCATACGGTATCTCCTCAGGTGCCCAGGCGCGAACGCAGGCGGGGGTCGAACACGGGGTAGAGCAGGTCCACCACCAGGTTGATGAACACGAAGGCCGTGGCCGAGACCACCACCACCGCCTGCAGCACGGCGGTGTCCTGGTTTCCCACCGCCTGCTGCGTGAGGCTGCCCAGGCCGTTGAGGCCGAATACCGCTTCGGTCACCACGGCCCCCGCCAGTAGCTCGCCAAACAGCACGCCCGCAATCGTCAGCGTGGGCAGCACCGCGTTGCGCGCCACGTGTTTCCACAGCACCCACTGGCGCGTGGCACCCTTGGCGCGCGCCACGGCCACGAAGGGCTGCGTGAGCACCTCGTCGATGTTGCGGGTCAGGATCTGCGCCAGCGGCGCGGCGATGGGGATGGCGAGCGTGAGCGTGGGCAGCACCAGGCCCTGCCACTTGCCGGGGTTGATCACCGGAATCCACCCCAGGCGGAACGACACCACCTGGATCAGCATGATCCCCAGCCAGAACACCGGCACCGAGATGAACAGCGAGGGCAGCGACTGCAACGCCGAGCGCAGCCAGCCCCAGCGCGTGAGCTGCGAGGCAAACGCCAGCACCACCGCCAGCAGCAGCGCCGCCGCAAAACCCAGCCCCGCCAGGCGCAGCGTGGGAGGCAGGTTGGTGGCCAAGCCCTGGCTCACCGGCACACCCGCCTGCACCGAGTACCCGAAGTTGCCGCTGAGGAAGCCCAGCAGCGTGTGCAGATACTGCTGCCACACCGACGTGTCCGCGCCGTAGGCCGCACGGATGTCCGCGATCTCCTGCGGGCCCAGGCCAAACTCAGGGTTCAGGAACTTGATCAGGATCGCATCGCCCGGCAGCAGCTGCAGCAGCACGAACGATGCCGTGAAGGCGGCCCACAGCACCAGCAGGGCCTGGCCCGTGCGGTTGGCAAGGTACTTGAACATGTCGAACTTTCCTTCCACGGCCGAGGGCATCAGGCCTGACAGGCGGGTGCCCTCCAAAGATCAGTGCTTTGCCGCAATCCACGTGCCGTAGAAGCTGGGGCGGCCCACGGCCTCAAACTCCACACCCTTCACCGAAGGCGCACCCGCAAAGGCCTGCGGCTCTTCGAACACCGGGATCACATAGGCCTGTTCGATCAGGTAGTTCTGCACATCGGCCGTGAGCGCCAGGCGCTTGGCCGGATCGGTCTCGGCGGCAATGGCTTCGAGCAAACCGTTGAGCTTCGTGTCTTCGAACGACTTGACCTTGCTGCTCACCCCACCCTTTTGCAGCAGCACGTTGCGGTTGGTGGGGTAGTAGTTGCTCTTGATCACGTCGGGGTCGGCGCGGCCCACCATGCCGGGGGCGACAGGGGTCTTTTCGGGATCGAGGCTGTCCACGGTGCGGCTGCCAGAGTCGCCCGCCAGCACATTGAGCTTGACGCCCACCTTGGCCCACTGCTGGGCCACGAGCTGCAGGGTTTCCTTGTTCTGTGGCTGCGGCAGCGACTCGTACGCGGCCAGCACCAGCTCCTTGCCGTCCTTCTCGCGCAGGCCGTTGGCATTGAGTTTCCAGCCGGCGTCATCCAGCAATTGTTTGGCCTTGGCCTCGTCGTAACCCAGCTTGGCCGACAGGTTCACATAGCCCAGGGCCGTGGACGCGATGACCGATGTGGCCTGCGGGTAGTTGGCCGAGAACAGGGTCTGCACGATCTCCTTGGTGTTGGTGGCATGCAGCAGCGCCTGGCGCACCTTCACATCGGCCACCAGCGCGTTGTCGGGGCGAAAGACCACGCTGTTGTTCACGCCGCGCGTGGAGGGCGCGTAGATGGCGAACTTCTGGTCGAGCACGCGCTTTTCGTCATAGGCCTGCACCTGGCGGATGAAGCCCGCCTGGCCCGACAGCAGCGCACCGATGCGCACGCTGTCCTCGGGCGTGACGATGAGCTTGATCTCGTCGAGGCGCGCACGGCCCTGGTGGGCGTGCTTGGCGGGGCCCCATGTGTAGTCCTTGCGGGCGGTGAGCGTGAGCTCCTTGCCCAGCGTCTCGGCCGTCACCACGAAGGGCCCGGAGCCGATGATCTTGGTCGCATCGCCCAGCTCTTCAAACGGCCGTGCCAGGGTAGCCAGCGACACCAGGCCCGAGCCGATGACGGACGTGCCCTGCAGGAAGCCGGGCGATGGCTTCTTGAAGTAGAACTTGACGGTGAGCGGGTCCACCACCTCACTGCGTTCGTAGTTGTTGATGACTTCGGACACGGGCAGCTTGAGTTCCTTGTTGCCCAGACCGTAGGTGTCGTAGTTCCTGGCCACGGCGGCGGCATCGAGCGGGGTGCCGTCCGAGAAGGTCACGCCTTTCTTCAGCTTGAAGGTGTACTCGGTGGCGGTAGGGTTCACCTCCCACGACTCGGCGATCCAGGGCTGGATCTCCAGGGTCTTGGGGTCTTGGTAGGTGAGCTTGTCGGTGATCTGGTTGAGGATGCCGCCGTTCGGATAGAAGCCCCCTGCAGGCGGGTACAGGTTGGTGTGGGCCTGCTGCTCCAGATACACCAGCGTGCCGCCCTGCACGGGTTGGTCGGTGGCGGCACCGGTGGAGGCGGCTGGCTCGCTGGCCTGCTTGGAGCAGCCCGCCACCAGCACGCCCAGCGCCAGCGCAGACGCACCCCACACCCTCCATCCCATTGATTTCTTCAGAGAAAACACGTTCGTACCTCGTCGCCGGACCGGCATTGACAGACCATGAAACACCGGCCCCACAGTGGGCCGATTCATGTGTATGCATGCTATCGACGCACCATCCAAACGTGCACCTATTACGTAGCATGCATATTCGGAAAACGACGAAGCAGGCCGCAGCACACAGCCCCGCCCGGCATATCTGAAACCCGCATATGCGAGCGCAGTTTTGTTTGTTTCCAGCGCGGGTGTGGCCCCGAACAATGCATGTGCGACGCCGCTTTACCCACGCCCGATGTCCGAGCGCGGAAGGCGTTGGAAAGAACATCCATGCCCCATTCGAATAGCCACCTCAACGACTACCTGGCTGAAAAGCGTGCCGCCGTGCTCGCGCGCAATGCCGCCATCGACGCAGGCACTGCACAACCGGCCGCCCTGCAGGCGCGCGTGAGCGCCGAGGGCCGCAGCGGCGTGCGCCGCATCCGCATCCGCGACCACCAGGTCATCAGCGACAGCCCGCCCGACTTCGCGGGCTACAACCTGGGCCCGAGTTCGCCCGAGTTGCAGCTGGGTGTTCTGGGCAGCTGCGTGACACACATCTTCCTGATCCAGGCGGCCTTGCGCCAGGTGCCTTTGACGAGCCTGGAGGTGGAGGTCAGCGGTGTGATCGACCCGCGCGGCGGCAAGCCTGGGCACGAGGCCACGCCCATCTGGCCGCACCACATTGCCTACACGGTGCACATCGACTCACCCGCCAGCCGGGCCGACATCGACGCGCTTTTTCAGGCGGTCGAGCAGACCTGCCCCATCCTCAACCTGCTGCGCAACCCGCAGCACATCCACGCCGAAGTGAAGCTGGTGAACTCCGTTGCCTCCGCACCCCTACGCGCCACCACAGAGGCCGTGGCGGCCTGAACTCGACGAAAGCAACAAGGAACCCCATGGCATTGACACTCGACCACATCGTGATCGCGGTGAAGGATCTGGAGCAGACCATCACCGACTACCGCGCCCTTGGCTTTAACGTGCTGCAGGGTGGCGAGCACCCGGGCCGGCCCACCTATAACGCGCTGGTCGTGTTGGCCGATGGCGCCTACTTTGAACTCATCGCCTGGCGTTCCCCTTCGCCCGGCGACCGCTGGTGGGAACTGCTGAACCAGCATGGGGACGGCATCGTGGACTTTGCGCTGCTGCCGCCTGGGACTGCGGCCACCGTGAGCAACGCACAGGCCCGGGGCCTGGCCTACAGCGGGCCGCACGACGGAGGCCGCCTGCGGCCCGATGGCGAGCGCCTGCAATGGCAAACAGCCCGCCCGCCGTCGGCCGATCTGCCGTTTCTGTGCGGAGACCTCACGCCTCGCGCGCTGCGTGTGCCCGAGGGTGACGCCCGCGTGCACCCCAACGGCGCACGCGGCGTGCTCAGCCTGTCGATTGCGGTGGAAGACCTTGATGCCAGCCTGGCCCACTACCGCGCCTTGCTGGGCGAGACACAGGCGGCACACATTGGCACGCCGTTGGTGTTGCCTGGAGCCGGCGCACGGGTGGCCACCATAGCCCTGGGAACCACCACGCTGGTGCTGACGCAGCCAACCCAAAGTGCTGCGCCGCACGCCGCCGGAGCGCAGCAGCTTGCCACGCGTGGCCCCGGGCCGTTTGCCGTGGTCCTGGGCGCCAGCTTGCCTGCAGCACAGACTGCCCCGGCATGGGGACTGGATCAGACCCACGGAGCAGCCATTGAGTTGGCGGTGGCCTGATAGCGGCTGATCCACACACTGCCGCCCCATAAAAAAGGGGAAGTGGGCACAACACCCACTTCCCCTTTTTTGATCGCCAACCGGCTGACAGTGCAGCCGGTGTGCGCTGGCTATCGCCGTTGCGCCGCCAGCCTGCGCACCACGGTCGTGAGGCAGTCGATTTCGTCAAACGTGTTGTAGAACGCCAGCGACGGCCGCACCGTGGTCTCCACGCCAAAGCGGCGCAGGATAGGCTGCGCGCAGTGGTGGCCCGTGCGCACCGCAATGCCCTCCTGGTTGAGCGCCTTGCCGACCTCTTCCGTGGTGTAGCCCGCGAGAACGAAGGACATCACGCTGGCCTTGTGCGCCGCCGTGCCGACCAGGCGCACACCCGGAATGGCGCCCAGCTGCTGCATGCCATACACCAGCAGGTCATGCTCGTACTGCGCAATGTTCTCGATGCCCACGCGGTTCACGTAGTCGATGGCGGCCCCCAGGCCCACGGCGTCGGCGATGTTGCCGGTGCCGGCCTCAAACTTGTTGGGGATGGGCTGGAACACCGTCTTCTCGAAGGTCACGTCGGCAATCATGTTGCCGCCGCCCTGCCAGGGTGGCATGTCTTCCAGCACCTCGCGCTTGCCCCAGACCACGCCAATGCCGGTGGGCCCGAACACCTTGTGGCCGGAGAACACGAAGAAGTCGGCACCGATGTCCTGCACGTCCACCCGCATGTGCGAGATGGACTGCGCGCCATCGACCAGCACCTTGGCCCCTGCGCGGTGCGCCAGGGCCACGATCTCCTTCACGGGCACCACCGTACCGAGCGCGTTCGACACTTGCGTGACGGACACGATCTTGGTGCGGTCGTTCAAGAGCTTCTGGTATTCATCCAGCAGCACCTGGCCCGAGTCGTCCACCGGGATCACGCGCAGCCTGGCGCCCTTGGCCGCCGCAAGCTGCTGCCAGGGCACGATGTTGGCGTGGTGCTCCAGGTGGCTGACGATGATCTCGTCGCCCTCGCCAATGTGTTGCGCGCCCCAGCTCTTGGCCACGAGGTTGATGGCCTCGGTGGTGCCGCGCACAAAAATCACCTCGTTCACATCGGGCGCGTTGATGAAGTTCTTCACGCGCTGGCGGGCGCCTTCGTAGGCGTCCGTGGCACGTGCAGCCAGCTCATGGGCGGCGCGGTGGATGTTCGAGTTTTCGTGCTCGTAAAAGTAGCTGATGCGGTCGATGACCGCCCGGGGCTTGTGCGTGGTGGCCGCGTTGTCGAACCACACCAGCTGCCGGCCATTCACGCGCTCGGAGAGCACGGGAAAGTCGCGGCGGATGGCATGCACGTCAAACGGCGGATGCTGCCCCTGCCCCGCCAGGGGCACCGTGGCGTGCGGCGCGGGCTTGGCCGGGGTGACATAGCCGCTGGGCAGCACCACCGCATCGGCAAAGTAGAACTGCGGTGCAGTGCCAGGAGACGTCTGCGCCAAAGGTGCGGACGAGGGCGCTGGTGTGCCGCGCAGGTCCACCCCTTGCAGGTTGGCAAACGGCTGGCGGGCCAGTTCGTCGCTGACGCGGGTGGGGCCCAGCGCATTGCCTGGTGTGCCGCTGTGGCCACCGGGCGATGGCTGTCCATGGGTGGGCGACAGGAAGTAGAACGGTAATGCGCTGGCCGCAGGGTGGCTGCCAGCAGATGCGCCGCTGGCACCCGCCGCCTCGGGCACACCCAGCAAACCACTGCCAAAGCGGGGCTCATAGCCCGGCACGGCAGTGACCACGGTGTCGGGCACGCCATTGGCGGCGGTGGCGTGGGGCAGCAGGGCAGGCGCCCTGTGCGCCAACGACAGTACAGGCGTGGGCGAGGCCGGCACCAGGTTGGCACCCGGCACTTGTCCTTGCGGAAACGGCGTACCTGGCACGCTGGGCCCCAAGCCCGCAGGGCTGGCCAGCGGCGAGCCCGCAGGCGCAATGTTGACGGGCACCTGCACACCGGCCGGGCCGGGCGATGCCTGGGCAAAGCTCGGGACCGTGGCCGGTGGTGTCGATGGCAACCCCAGCCCGGCCAGCGGACTTGCCGGGCCGGAAGGGTTGCCGGTGGGCAGCTGGGGCGTCTCGCCCGGCCGGGCCGAGAAGAACGCCGTGGCCATCTGTGCCAGCAGCGCCGGGCTGATCGGCGCCTCGGGCGCGTCGGGCACGCCCACAGAGGTGGAGGGAATGTTGCTCACCGCAGATTACTTGTAGGTGTCGGGGTAGTCGTGGTACTTGTTGACCTCGACGTCATCCAGCACCGCCAGCGCGTCGCTGGTCAATACCGCCAGCGAGCAGTACAACGAGATCAGGTACGACGCAATCGCATGGTTGTTGATGCCCATGAAACGCACCGACAGGCCCGGCCCCTGCTCGCCCGGCAGGCCCGGCTGGAACAGGCCCACCACGCCTTGGCGCTTGTCGCCCACGCGCAGCAACAGGATCTTGCTCTTGCCATCGGCCACGGGCACCTTGTCCGAAGGGATCAGCGGAATGCCGCGCCAAGTGATGAACTGCGAGCCAAACAGGCTCACGGTGGGCGGTGGCGTGCCACGGCGGGTGGCTTCGCGCCCGAACGCTGCAATGGCCAGCGGGTGCGCCAGGAAGAACGCTGGCTCCTTCCAGACCTTGGTCAGCAGTTCGTCCAGGTCGTCCGGCGTGGGGGCACCGGTGAGCGGGAAGATGCGCTGCTCGTCCGTCACCTGCGCCAGCAGGCCGTAGTCGGGGTTGTTGATGAGCTCGCTTTCCTGGTTTTCCTTGATCGTCTCGATCGTGAGGCGCAGCTGCTCCTTGATCTGGTCGTGCGGGCTGCTGTACAGGTCCGACACGCGGGTGTGCACGTCGAGCACGGTGCTCACGGCGTTGAGGAAATACTCGCGCGGGTTCTCTTCGTAGTCCACGAAGGTGCGCGGGAGCTGGTTCTCCGACTCCTTGGCGGTGCAGGCCACCTTGATGGCTTCGGGGTTCTTGACCTTGTTGAGGCGGTAGATGCCCGCTTCCACCGGCGTCCACTGCAGCAGGTGGGTCAGCCAGCGGGGGCTGATGGTCTCCAGTTGGGGGACGGTCTTGGTTGCATTGGCTAGTTGCCGTGCGGCGCTATCGCCGAGTGCGGTCGTGCCGCCCACTGTTGCCGACATAGTGAAACTCCCTGGGGTAAAAAAACAGTGATGAAGAATGGAACGCGCGGAGTGTCCCGTGGCGGGGCTGTGGGCTCAACAGGCTATAGCCGCCAATTGGATGCCGCGCACCAGATTGGCCTGCTGAACGGTCTCGCCCCGCACCACCAGGCCCGAAGCCGCCACGCCCAGCGCACCGGCCAGCTTCTCGACGGTGGCCAGCGAGGCAATCACGCTGCCGCGCTCGATCTCGCCCACATAGGAGCGGTTGAGGTCAGAGTGTTCGGCCAGGCGCTCCTGCGACCAGCCCCGGGCCTCGCGCGACTGGCGCACGGCAATGCCGAAACCTTGGACCAACGTGCTCATAGCGCAGCCCCCGCCAGCACGGAGGCAAAACGACCCGACTCCAGCGAGCTGGCCTGGGTGACATTGCCCCCAGCCGGCACGTCGTGCGTGAGCCAGACGTTGCCACCGATGACGGCGCCCCTGCCCAGCGTGACGCGGCCCAGAATGGTGGCGCCCGCATAGATGACCACGTCGTCTTCCACCACCGGGTGGCGTGGCAGACCCTTTTGCAGGTGACCTTCGGCATCGGTGGGAAAACGCTTGGCGCCCAGCGTGACAGCCTGGTAGACCCGCACGCGCTGGCCGATGACGGCGGTCTCTCCAATCACCACGCCCGTGCCATGGTCGATGAAAAAACCCGCGCCAATCTGTGCGCCTGGGTGGATGTCAATGCCGGTTTCGCTGTGCGCCAGCTCGGCCACGATGCGCGCCAGCAACGGCAAGCCCAGCTGGTACAGCCGATGTGCCAGGCGGTGGTGGATCATGGCCAGGATGCCGGGGTAGCACAGCAGCACCTCGTCCACGCTGCGCGCCGCCGGGTCGCCCTGGTAGGCCGCCAGCACATCGCTGTCGAGCAGGCGGCGGATGGCGGGCAGCGACTGCGCAAACGCCTGGGCCGACTGGCGCGCCTGCGCGTCCACATCCGCTCCGTCCAGGCCTTGTCGGCGGGCGCTGTAGCGCAGCTCCAGGCCCATCTGCACGTGCAACGTGTGCAAGGCGCTGTCCAGCGTGTGGGCCACGTAGAAGTCCTCGCTCTCCTGGCGCAGGTCGTAAGGGCCCAGCCGCATGGGAAAGAGCGCACCCTTGAGCTGGTGCACCACCTGCGCCAGTGCGTCGCGCGAGGGGAACTCGCGTTCGCCCGCATCCTGCACGCGGTTGTGCGCATCGCGCCACTCACGCCGGGCCGCGCTCAAGGATTGCGCGATCTGTTCAATGTCAAAAAGGGCCATGGGATTCCACACCGGTCGGGCCGGTCCATCCAAAATGCAAAGTTCGGGAGGTCAGCGCGCTGTTCAGTCCTGCACCCAGGGCAGCTGGTGAAAGCGCCAGCCATCGCCACCGCCCCGGTGCTGGTGGGCGTCGATCTCACCCTCGAACCCTTCGAGCACGTTGAACACATGGTGAAACCCTGCCGCCGCTGCCGCCTCAGCGGCCAGCACCGAGCGCTTGCCGCTGCGGCACAGCAGCAGCGCCACGGCGTCCTTGCCACCGTCCTTGGCCAGTCGGGCCTCCAGCTCGCGCACAAAACGCGGGTTGCGCGTGAGCGCCGTGCCCGTCGCCCAGGCCACATGCTGGCTGCCAGGCACATGGCCCACAAACTTGCGCTCTTCGGCCGAACGCACGTCCACGAGCACCGCCTGACCTGACCGCACCAGTTCCCACGCCACGGGCGGGCGCACGCCACCGGCGTAGCTCAGCCCCTGGGCAGCGGCATCTGCGCGGGCAGCCTCCAGGGCTTCGGGCAAGGTGATCTCAAGGGCTTCGGCGGACATGGACAGGGTCTCCTGGAACGTGGGGGAAAGCGGTTTTGGGTGGGGATAGCCACCAATCTATGCGGTGGCCCGCCAAAACCAAACGAATAAAAATCGTTTTCTTTACAACCAAATCATCTGAAGAGAGGCACTGAAAGCGAAAGAAGGAGGCACTGGCTTGCCGCGCGCCCCACGGAGGAAGGGCTCGCCTCTGCGAGGCTTGCGCCACCCGCGCGGAGCCAGGGGCAGGAAAGCGCCGCAGGCGGCACACGCCGATTCAGGGCTTGCGGCGCAGGAGGAGTCTTGGAGGTGCGGGGCGCCCGTCAGCGGGGGCTGCGGGCTTCATGCCCGGGCTGGCGCGTTGATGCGATCACGCACAGAGCCCCTGAGCGCGTGCCGTGTGCAAGCCACGCTCACGAGCGAGAAGGAGCGGGGCCGATGCCAGCCACGCCACTCAAAGAGTCACCGGCTTGCGCCAGCAGTCAAAAGTGGCTTGTGCCGATGGACGGCCGTTTGTCACTGCAGACCGATACCGCACTGACGGCAAGGCTCCGCAACCTGGCCTTGCGAAACGCGTTTTCGCCTGCAGCACCTACGCAAAGTGCGTAGCGTGCAGGCACGGAGATAGCAGGACGCCAGGGCGATCAGGAAGGCCGCTTCATCTGGCAGGACGTGGGCTGGGCGCTGATGTAGTTGTCCCAGGCCACTTCGGAGCGGAAGCCATAGCCGGTTTTCTCGGCGTCGTACTTCACGCCCTTGCTGCCCTGCTTGGCCCAGATGCCAAGGTACAGCGGGGCTTCAAGCTGGTGGTCGGTTTTGCGCATGCGCACCTCGCCCATGGGGCTCTTGTAGGTCATGCCTTCCAGGGCCAGGGCCACCTTCTTGGCGTCGGTGGACTGGGCCTTGCGCATGGCTTCGCGCAGCATGTGCACGCTGTTCCAGTGGGCGGCAAACACAAAGTCTTCACCGGTCTTCTTCTTGTAGTCCACGTAGATCTTTTCGAGCTCGGGGGTGGGGGCGTTATGCACCCAGTTCCAGATGACCCCGACCTTGCCTTCGCCCCAGGGCCCGATCTGCGCGGGCGTGCCGGGGTTGTTGGCATTGAGCGTGAAGTAGTTGATGTTCAGGCCATAGTCGCGCGAGGACTTGAACAGCAGTGTGAGGTCGCTGCCCCAGTTGGAGGTGATGACGGTGTCGGCCTTGGTGGCGGCAATCTTGGCCACGTACGAGGCGAAGTCACGCGTCTGGGCGATGGGGATGAAGTCATCGCCCACAACCTCGATGTCAGGCCGCTTGCGCGCCAGGTATTCCTTGGCGGCCTTGGAGACCTGGCGGCCGTGGGTGTAGTCCTGGTTGAGCAGGTACACGCGCTTCACGTCCTTGCGGCCTTGCAGGTAGGTGGTCAGCGCCTCCATTTTCATCTCGCTCGATGGATAGAAACGGAAGTGCCAAAAGCTACAGCGCTCGTTGGTGAGCTGCGGGTCCATGGCGGCGTAGTTCAGGTACACCGTCGCGCGCTCTGGGTCGCGCTCGGCGAGCTTGTTGAGCCCGTCCACCAGCGCCAGGGCCACCCCTGATCCGCCTCCCTGGGTGATGTAGCGCACACCTCGGTCGGTAGCGGCCTTGAGCGCGTTCAGGCTCTCTTGCGGCGTGCCCTTGTTGTCGAAGTCCATCACCTCGAACTTGGGCTCGTTGGGCCCGGCCTTGGCATTGACCTGCGCCACCACCTCGCGCAGCTGGTTGAGCGAGCTTTGGCCGGTGAGCGCGAACGGGCCGGACAGCAGATCGATGAAGCCGATCTTTACCGTCTCGGCCGCCCCGGCGTGCGCGGCCATCACCAGCGCTGTGGCGCATGCGCCGACCTGAAGCCATTTCCTGGGAACCAAATTCATGTCTGTCTCCGTGGGGTGGGTGAGTGGGAAAGAAAGGAAAGCCGTCAACGCGTGGTTGCGTCACTCGCCGCCGAACACCGCGCCATGGCGCTGCCGCAGCTCGTTTTTCTGGACCTTGCCGGTGCCGCCCAGCGGCAGGCTGTCCACAAACAGCACGTCGTCGGGCAGCCACCACTTGGCCACGCGCTCTGCGAGGAAGTCCAGGATCTGCGTCTTGTCGAGCGACTGGCCGGGCTTGCGCACGATGAAGAGCAGCGGGCGTTCGTCCCACTTGGGGTGCTTGACGCCAATGACGGCCGCCATGGCCACCGCCGGGTGGGCCACGGCGGCGTTCTCCAGGTCGATGGAGCTGATCCACTCGCCACCCGACTTGATCACGTCCTTGGTGCGGTCGCGGATCTGCACCACGCCCTGCGGGTTGATGGTGGCGATGTCGCCGGTGGGGAACCAGCCATCGGCCAGCGCCGAACGTTCGGCCTTGTGGTAGCGGTCCACGATCCACTGGCCGCGCACCATCAGCTCGCCCTGCGCCACGCCGTCGCGCGGCAGGTTCGCCCCCTGTTCATCCACCAGCTTGAGTTCGATGCCGAACACCGACTTGCCCTGCTTGGCGACCAGTGCATGGCGGTCCTCGGGCGGCAGCTCGGCATCGGCCGCGCCCAGCACGCTCATGGTGGCAATGGCCGTGGTCTCGGTCATGCCCCAGCCGTGGCGCACCTCCACGTCGTACACGTCGTTGAACTTGGCGATCAGCGCCTTGGGCATGGCCGAGCCGCCCACGCCCGTGCGGCGCATGGTGGTGAACCGCAGTTGGTGCTGCTCCACATGCTGGATCAGGCCCATCCAGATCGTGGGCACGCCCGCGCTGACGGTAACGCGCTCGGACTCCATCAGCTCGTACAGGCTGGCGGCGTCCAGGCGCGGGCCGGGCAACACCAGCTTGGCGCCGCCGATCAGGGCCGCATAGGGCAGGCACCAGGCGTTGATGTGGAACATGGGCACCACGGGCAGGATGGTCTCCCGCGCGCTGATGCTCAGCACGCCCGGCATGCAGGCCGACAAGGCACTGAGCACCAGCGCCCGGTGCGAATACAGCACGCCCTTGGGGTTGCCGGTGGTGCCCGACGTGTAGCACAGCGCTGCGCCGGTCTTTTCATCACATTCGGGCCACTCAAAGCGGTCATGCTGGCCGGCCACCAGTGTCTCGTAGGCCTCGACCCTGGACACCCCTTGCAGGTCGATGCTGCCCAGCATTTCGGCATCACACAGCGCCACCCAGTGCCGCACGCGGGGGCACGACGCCGCAATGGCGCGCACCAGCGGTGCAAAGGTGGTGTCAAACAGCACCACCTCGTCGTCGGCGTGGTTGACGATGTAGGCCAGCTGCTCGGGGTGCAGGCGTGGGTTGCAGGTGTGCATGACCATGCCGCTGCCGGACACGGCGTAGTACGCCTCCAGGTGGCGGTGGTTGTTCCAGGCCAGCGACCCCACCACGCCGCCAGGGCGCAGGCCCAGCGCCTGCAGTGCGTTGGCCAGCTGCCGGGCGCGCCGGGCCATGTCGGCAAAGCGGTAGCGGTGCAGGCTGCCATTGGTGTCGCGCGAGACGATCTGCTGGTCGCCGTACTGGTTCTCGCCGTGTTCGAGGATGGCCGAGACCAGTAATGGCCGGTCCATCATGCTGCCGGGCTGCTGCATTGCCGTTGTCTCCTTGGGATGTGCACCTTGCTGCATCGCGGCATCCGCAGGTGCCGGTGCAGAGCCCTCTTTATCGGGGCTGGCACATCGTCGCAAACAACACGGGGCGTGCTTGTCTTCTACGTGACTGGGGTGCGCAGCACCGCCTTGGTGCATGGAGGTGTCAAAGGCCCAGCGCTGTGAAAAGCGTGTCCATGCGCGCCTGCGCGGCGGCGTCCATGGCCATGGGGCGGCCCCACTCCCGCGGCGTCTCGCCCGGCCACTTATTCGTCGCATCCATCCCCATCTTGCTGCCCAGCCCGCTCACGGGCGAGGCGAAGTCCAGGTAGTCGATGGGCGTGTGCTCCACCAGCAGGGTGTCGCGCGCCGGGTCCATGCGGGTGGTAATGGCCCAGATCACGTCTTTCCAATCGCGCACGTCCACGTCGTCGTCCACCACCACGATAAATTTCGTATACATGAACTGGCGCAGGTGGCTCCACACGCCCATCATCACGCGCCGCGCGTGACCTGCGTAGGCCTTGCGGA
Organism: Acidovorax sp. Root275; assembly: GCF_001428965.1. Classification (NCBI taxonomy): domain Bacteria; kingdom Pseudomonadati; phylum Pseudomonadota; class Betaproteobacteria; order Burkholderiales; family Comamonadaceae; genus Acidovorax; species Acidovorax sp. Root275. The sequence continues at coordinate 372,531 of NZ_LMJH01000009.1, forward strand.
TGCTGACCACCGCCAGCCGATAGCTGCAGCCTTCGGGCGGCAGGTAGAAATCCACGATCTCGGGGAACTGCTTTTGCAAGAGCGGGATGAACAGCTCGTTCATCGCCAGGCCCAGCATGGCAGGCTCGTCGGGCGGCTTGCCGGTGTAGGTGCTGTGGTAGATCGCGTCCTTGCGCAGGGTGATGCGGTCCACGGTGAGCACGGGGAACTCGGCGCATTCGTTGTAGTAGCCGGTGTGGTCGCCATACGGCCCTTCCAGCGCATGCTGCCAGCCGCTCGGATGCTGAGCGTCGGGCTGGATATGGCCTTCGAGCACGATTTCGGCGGTGGCGGGCACCGAGAGGGGCACGCCCAGCGCGGGCGTCACCTCCGTGCGCGCGCCGCGCAGCAGGCCGGCGAACTGGTATTCGCTCAACGCATCGGGCACGGGCGTCACGGCGCCCAGCAGCGTGGCCGGGTCGGCCCCCAGCGCCACGGCCACGGGGTAGGGCTGGCCGGGGTGGGCGGCGCAGTGGTCGGCAAAGTCCAGCGCCCCGCCCCGGTGGGCCAGCCAGCGCACGATGAGCTGGTTGCGCGAGAGCACCTGCTGGCGGTAGATGCCCAGGTTCTGCCGGGCCTTGCGCGGCCCGCGCGTGATGGTCAGGCCCCAGGTGATGAGCGGTGCCACGTCGCCGGGCCAGCAGTGCTGCACGGGCAGGCGGGCCAGGTCGACATCGGGCCCTTCCCACACCTCCTGCTGGCAGGGGGCGTTGCGGCCTACGGTGTGGGGCGCCATGTTCCACAGGGTCTTGAGCAGCTGGCCCATGCCCAGCATGTCCTTGAAGCCTTTGGGGGCCTCGGGCTCCTTCAGCGTGGCGAGCAACTCGCCCAGAGCCCGCACACCGCGCAGGTCGGCCACGCCCATGGCGCGCGCCACGCGGTCTGTGGTGCCAAACAGGTTGGTGAGCACTGGCATGGTGTGGCCCGTGGGCTGCTCGAACAGCAGCGCTGGCCCTCCGGCGCCCAGTACACGGTCGCTCAGCGCGGTCATCTCCAGGTGGGGCGAAACCGGCTCCGCAACGCGGCGCAGGTCGCCCGTGGCTTCGAGCTGGGCCATGAAGTCGCGCAGGTCGCGGTAGGCCATATCAGTACTAATATTTGAACAAAATAGGTCGCTAGCGCTTATCCATCAAGCGCTAACAGCTATTAATTAGAGAGCATTCAATTCCAAGCCCACCCAGCGCGGCGCCAGGTCGTGCGGCACATCGATGAGGTCGAGCACGCGGGCCACGCTGTAATCCACCACCTCGCCCACGGTCTGCGGGCGCAGGTAGAAGGCGGGCAGCGGCGGGCAGACGATGCCGCCCATCTCGGTCACGGCCACCATGTTGCGCAGGTGCGTGAGGTGCAGGGGCGACTCGCGCACCATCAGCACCAGGCGGCGGCGCTCCTTGAGCGCCACATCGGCCGCGCGCGTGAGCAGGTTGTCGGCCAGCCCGTGCGCAATGGCGGCGAGTGTGCGCATGGAACACGGCGCGACCACCATGGCATGGCACTGGAACGAGCCACTCGCAATCGCCGCGCCCACGTTGGCCACGTCGTGCACGCGGTGCGCCAGCGCTTCCACCGCAGGGCGGTCCATGTCCAGCTCGTGCTGCAGGTTGCGCCAGCCGGCGTCGGAGACGACCAGGTGCGTCTCGATGCCGCTCTGGCCCTGCAGCACCTGCAGCAGGCGCGCGCCATACACGGCGCCGCTGGCGCCGGAGATGCCCACGATGATGCGGCGCAAGGTGCTGGGCTCAGCCATGGGAGGCCTCCACCACAGTGGGGCGCCGCAGGGGCTGGGCCTGCTGGTCGGCCTCCACCTGCTCCAGCACCAGCGCGGCCTGCACGGGGTCAAAGTCTTCGTGCGCGCGCTTCTTCACGCCGTACTGTTGCAGCTGGTAGTGCCGGTCAGCCGCAATGCCGTGGCGCGCCAGCGTGCTTTTCACGCAGACCAGAGGGCAGCCGTCGAGCGCGATGATGGGCCGACCCGAGCGCACGATCTTCATCAGGTGCGGCACATCGCCCCCCACGCCCGCAATGCACGACATCTCGGCCACGCCGTGCCGGTCGAGCTGCAGCGCCACGTGGTTGGCCAGCTGCGCTGCGCTGGAGCAGCCAGAGCAGGAATAGACCAAGGGGTGGTTCTGGGGATGGGTGTCGGTGGTCATGCTCACCCTCCGTTGCGTGGTGTCGGGTCCAGGCGGCGGCGCAGGTGGCCCAGCACCTGGCGCGGCGCCAACTTCTGCGCCCACTGGCGCGGGTCCAGCACCGGCAGCTCAATCGCGTCGAGTGCGTTCTTCACCACCAGGCCCAGCTCAGTGTCGCCCTCCATCGACAGGCGGCGACTGAAGAACAGCGTGTCCGGGTCCTGCTGGCGCTGGGCCAGCAGCAGGAAGTCGTGCGCCGTGGCGCTCAGCGTGACGTCGGCCACCGCCGGGGCCACCAGCGGGGCGTGGGGTGCAAAACGCTGGCCCGTCCAGGCAAAGTCGAAGGCCACGCGCGCATCGCGCACCTGCACCCGCATCTTCTTGTGGAGCAACAAGCGGCCCACATCACCGGGCAGGTGCCGCGCGAGCGCCAGGTTGAGCGCCGTCACCAGCAGCATCGAGCCGGGGTAGGCAGGCAGGCGCGACAGCAAAGCCCCCACGGGAGGCGGCACCAGCCGTGGGTTCGCGGCAGGCGTGGGCGAAGAAGGGAAAGCAGCCATAGGTAGAAGACGGGCCCTCAGGCCACGTAGAAAAACACGGTGAAAAAATGGCAGACACTGCCGCCCAGCACAAACAGGTGCCACAGCCCGTGGCCATGGCGCACGCGGTGGTCCAGCGCATAGAAGATGATGCCCAGTGTGTAGCAGGCCCCACCCGCCAGCAGCCCGCCAAAACCCCCGGGCGTGAGCGCGTGCCACAGCGGCACCACAGCCACCAGCGCCAGCCAGCCCATGAGCACGTAGATGACCAGCGACAACACGCGCGCGCCCCGTGCCCACCAGATCTCCTGCGCGATGCCCAGCAGGGCCAGGCCCCACACCACGCCCAGCAACGACCAGCCCCAGGGCCCGCGCAGCGACACCAGCGCAAACGGCGTGTAGCTGCCGGCGATCAGCAGGTAGATACTGCAGTGGTCCAGCTTTTGCAGCACGGCCTTGATGGCGCGCCGGCGCACGCTGTGGTACGCGGTGGACGCCGCGTACAGCGCCACCAGCATGGCGCCATAGATGCTGAACGCGACCACCTTCCACGGGTCACCCAGGCGCGCCGCCAGCGTGATGAGCACAGTCGCGCCCGCCGTGGCCAGCAGTGCGCCCACCAGGTGGCTGATGCTGTTGAAACGTTCGCCGGGGTACATGCGGTGATTCGCTTCGCGCTATGGATGCATCGCAGGCCGCGCGGCAGCACCACGCGCTGCCCCTTGCAGCCCCTGCTCCAGGCCTGGGCGCCCGAACCAGTAGCCGTTGCAGGGCAGATCGGGCATGAAGGGCTGCATGCGCTCCACAAAGTCGGGGGTCTTTTCAGCAGTCTCTTTCGCAGCCACGGCGCGGCGGGCTTCGTCAAACGCGGCGATCACCTGCGGCATGTGGTGCGCCTGCGGGCTCAACCGCACCACGTCCACACCCTGGGCGCGCATCGCGGCCAGTTCGTTGGCCAGGTTGTAAACACGGGCCGACTGGGTCTGCGTGCCGTTAAGCACCAGAAAACCCTCGCTCTCGCGCGTGCGCAGCGGCAGTCCGTCGGCATGGTCGAGGCAGCTGAACTGGCAGTCGTCCTTGGGCAGGTTGCGGTTGCGCGCGGTGAAGCAGCGTGCCGAATAGGCCAGTGGCATGCGCCCGTAGGCAAACACCTCGGTCTCGATGTCTGCGGGCCGCTGCGCCAGCACGGCAGCGAGCGCGTCCTGCGACATTTCAAGCGGCATCACCCAGCGGGTGGCACCCAGCTGCGCCATCCATTGCAGCGAGTGCGCGTTGTACAGGTTCAGGTGTGGTCCGGCCACAAAGGCCTGCGGCCCGGCGGGTGCACGCGCGAGGCAGCTCACCGCCCCCATGTCATTGGCCTCGACCAGAAATTCTCCGTTGCCTGTGATCTTGTGCATCACGCCCACGTCGGCGCTGGACTCGATGAGCACCTGGCTGGACAAGACCGCCTCCTTACCCGTGTCCCGCAGCATGCGCGCCAGCGCCAGCCAGTCGGCCAGGCGCAGCTCATGGCGGCGTGAGCACACCGTTTCGCCCAGGTACACCACATCCACGGGCGTGGCGGCCATGGCCTCGTAGAACGCGAACACAGTGTCGCGGGGCCAGTAGTACAGCAGCGGGCCGAGAGAGAGTTTCATGGGGCGATCTCAAAGGTTTTCATCGTGGTAACCAGGCGCCAAAGCGGCTCACTGAGTTCGAATCTGGCGCGGCCCAGGCCAGCGACCGCCGCGCAAGGGCCGCCAAGCCGCGTATGCGGCGCTTCGCTGGCGTGCGCTGACGGTGTCCCCCTTCCCGCATCGCGCAAGCGAGGCGAGAGAAGGGGGAAGGCGCGCAGCGCCTCAGGGGGTTGTTCGTCATTTCCAGGGGCGGTGGTAGGCCCCCAGGGTGTGCTGCTGGCCTTCTGCCACCTGGTCCAGGCTGGCCATCCAGCGCGTCTTGGGCGCGTAGCGGTGGGGGTGGGCCAGGCACTGGTCCATGGCCTCGCGCCAGACCTGGGTGACCTGCGCCACATACGCGGGGCTGCGCTGGCGGCCTTCGATCTTGATCGCGCGCACGCCCATCTTGAGCAGCTGGGGCAGCAGCTCCAGCGTGTTGAGGCTGGTGGGCTCTTCGACGGCGTAGTAGTTCTCGTCATCCCCCACGTCGAAGCGGCCCTTGCACAGCGTGGGGTAGCCCGCGTTTTCGCCGGGTGCATAGCGGTCGATGAGCACGCCGTTCAGGCGCGACTCGCGGCCTTGCGGCGTCTCCACCCAGCGCACGGCCTTCGGGGGTGAACACACGCCGTGCGTGTTGGGCGATTCGCCGGTCACATACGACGACAGCGCGCAGCGCCCCTCGACCATTACGCACAGACTGCCAAAACCGAACACCTCGATCTCGACTGGCGTGCGGTCGATGACCTGGCGCACCTGCTCCATCGACAGCACGCGCGGCAGCACGGCGCGCACGATGCCGAACTGCTCGCGGTAGAAATTGATGGCCTCGTAGTTGGTGGCCGAGCCCTGCACCGACAGGTGCAGCCGCAGCCGGGGGTGGCGCTGCACCGCGTATTGCATGAGGCCCGGGTCGGCCAGGATGACCGCGTCCACGCCCAGGTCGACCGCCTTGTCCAGTGCGCTGCGCCACGGCCCCGGGTTGGCGGCCTGCGGGTAGGTGTTGAGCGCCATGAAGACCTTGCAGCCGCGCGCGTGGGCATAGCCAATGCCCTGGGCGATGGCCGCTTCGTCAAAGTTGAGGCCCGCAAAATTGCGCGCGTTGGTGGCGTCGCGCAGGCCCAGGTAGACGCAGTTGGCGCCGTGGTCCACGGCCGCTTTCAGGGCGGGCAGGCTGCCCGCGGGGCAGACCAGTTCCAGGGCGGGCGAGGCGGGCTCCGGGGCCTCAGGCAGCGCAGCCTCCATCGATTTCAGGGGTTCCATCACAAGCATTCAAACGCTGGCCCCGGTGGGGAGCCACAGCACTGGGCGCCACCATACGGGGACCGCCCAACGCATCCGCTGATCTTCATCAACGGCGGTGCACAATGCTGGAGCAAAGCAGTCGGGTTTTGATGTGCCCCACCTTCCCGGCGCATCCCACTGCCGTCCAGCCTTGACTTGCATCTATGCTGCCGTCCCTTAACGCCCTTCTGCCCGCTCCAAGCGCTGCCCTGCCGTGAACAAGAACCTGTGGTTGCTGGCCCTGTGCCAAGGTCTTTTCCTGACCAACAACGTCGTCTTCATCGCCATCAACGGGCTGGTGGGCCTGCAGCTGGCGCCCTTTGGCTGGATGGCCACGCTGCCGGTGATGGGCTATGTGGTGGGCGGCGCGCTGTCCACGCCCCTGGTGGCCAGGACGCAGATGCGCTGGGGCCGCAAGGTGTCGTTCCAGATCGGGCTGGCCGTGGCCGTGGCATCGGCCGCACTGTGTGCCTGGGCGGCGTTCAGCGCCAGCTTCTGGCTGCTGTGCACGGCCACCCTGGTGGCAGGCTACTACAGCGCCAACGGCGGCCTGTACCGCTTTGCCGCCGCCGAACTGGCCAAGCCGGACTACCGCGAAAAGGCCGTCTCGCTGGTGCTTGCGGGCGGCCTGCTGGGCGCCGTGGCAGGTCCCAACCTGGCCAGCGCCACGCGCACGCTGTTCCCGGTGCCGTTTGCGGGCGCCTATATCGCGCTCATCGGTGTGGCGCTTCTGTCCATGCTGTGCATGACAGCCATCCGGTTCGAGGCGCAACCTGTGGTGCTCAACGCTGCGGGCCAACGCGAGCAAGGGCGCCCCCTTTCTGTACTGATGCGCCAGCCTGCCTTCATCGTGGCCATTGTGGGCGCCGCGCTGGGCTATGGCGTGATGAACCTGCTGATGGCGGCCACGCCGCTGGCCATGCAGGTGTGTGGCTTTGACTTCGACGCCTCGGCACTGGTGCTGGAGTGGCATGTGATCGGCATGTTCGCGCCCGGCTTTGTCACCGGCCACCTCATCAAGCGTTTTGGCGTGTTGCCCATCATGGGCACGGGGGTGTTGCTCAACTTCGCCTGCGTGGCCGTGGCGCTGATGGGGGTGGAGCTGCACCACTTCGGCATTGCGCTGTTCTTCCTGGGTGTGGGCTGGAACTTCCTGTTCACTGGCTCCACCACGCTGGCCATGACGGCCTACCGCCCCGAGGAGAAGGACCGCGCCCAGGCGGCCATCAACTTCTGCGTGTACGCCACGCTGGCGCTGAGTGCGTTCTCGTCGGGCGTGCTGGTCACCACGCAGGGCTGGACGCTGCTGAACGCCGGCTCGTTGGTGCCGATTGTGGTGACGGGGCTGGCACTGGCCTGGCTGGGCGTGCAGCGCAAGCGCGTTTCAACCAGCGCCTGAGGACACGGCAGCCGTGGTGCCTTCCGCCGCCACAGTCGTGCGCAGCCACTGTGCAAAGGCCGCCACCGCAGGGTCTTCCAGACGCCCCGGCGCCACGAAGAGGCTGTAGCCGCGCACGCCGCTGTCGTGGTGCGGATGGGCCAGCACCAGCTCGCCCGACTGCAGTTCGCGCTCGACAAAGTACCGGGGCACCAGGCCTAGCCCCAAGTCGGCGCGCACCGCCTCCACCAGCATCGAGAACAGGTCGAAACGGTGGCCACCCAACGTGTGGCCCGGAATGCGTGTGATGCCCGCACGGGCCAGCCAGTCGTCCCACGCCCCCAGGCGCGAGCTGAGCTGCAGCAGCGGCACGGCCCGGAAGTCGCCGCGCTCTGTCGCGCGGCGGTGGCGCGATTGCGGTGCACACACGGCCACGCAGACCTCGGGCATCAGGGACGCGGGCACCACCCCGGGCCAGGCCGCGTCGTCGTACTGCACGGCCACATCGAACGGAACCTCCGCCATGTAGATCTGCGTGGGGTACACCTGCAAATGCAGGCTGCATCCCTTCTGCTGCGCGAGGAAGGTGGGCAACCGGGGCAACAGCCAGCGCTCGGCAAACACGGGCACGCAGCCCACCAGCAGGCGCGCGCCATCGGGCCGCTGGGCCATGGCTTCGAGCGTGTGGTTCTGCAGCCGCAGCAGGTCGCCCACGACCTGCGCGTGGTAGCGGCGGCCCACGTCGGTGAGCGTGGAGCCGCGTGCGCCGCGCTGCACCAGTTGCAGGCCCAGCTGGCCCTCCAGCAGGCGCAGCTGCTGGCTCACGGCGCTGTGCGTGAGGCAGAGTTCTTCGGCGGCCTTGCTCACACCGTGGTGGCGCGCCACGGCATCAAAAACGAGCAGGGCGCGGGTGCTGGGGATGTGTCGGCGCATGTAAGAAAAACTGTCGGCTGGACAGATTAAAGCAGAGCCCGCGGGCGGGGTTCGGTCCAACAATTGCATGGCCCTGCGTACCGGCCCACGGCTCCATCCACGATGGCTGGACAGGCCGGTCACTCCTTCCGTTTGTGTTCGTGTTTCGCTGGATCACCATGACTCTCCTTCTCCATACCTTCCGTGCCACAGCCCTTGCTGGTGCCATGGCCCTCGCCTGCGCCGCCTTGCTGCCCTCTGCAGCCTATGCACAGTTCGGCGCCGTGGCGCCCACGCCCACCGCGCTGCGTCCCGCCGTGGACAAGGCCTACGGCCAGCTCATGGCTGCGCCCCAGATCCTGCAGCTGCTCGACGCCGTGAAGGCCGACCACGACCGCGCCACCGAAGACCTGCGCATGCTCACCGAGATCGAGGCCCCGCCGTTCAAGGAGCAAAAACGCGCCGAGGCGTTCCTCGCACGCCTGAAGACCCTGGGCTTGGCCAGCGCCGCCATCGACGCCGAAGGCAACGTGGTGGGCGTGCGCAAGGGCACGGGCAACGGCCCCAAGCTCGTGATTTCGGCCCACCTGGACACGGTGTTCCCGGCCGGCACCGACGTGAAGGTGAAGGAGCGCGACGGCAAGCTGCACGCGCCCGGCATCTCGGACAACACGCGCGGCCTGGCCGTGCTGTTGTCGTGGCTCAAGGTGCTGAACGACCAGAAGATCGCCACCGTGGGCGACCTGGTGTTTGTGGGCAATGTGGGCGAGGAAGAGCTGGGCAACCTGCGCGGCATGAAGCACCTGTTCAAGGAACACCTCGACATCGACGGTTTGGTGGCACTGGAGCCCGCGCCGGACGGCACGGTGCTGGTGCTGGGCACGGGCAGCCACCGCCATGAGGTCACGTTCAAGGGCCCGGGCGGCCACAGCTACGCCGCGTTTGGCGAGGTGCCCAGCGCCATCCACGGCATGGGCCGCGCCATTGCCAAGATCGCCGAGATCCGCACCCCCAAGAGCCCCAAGACCACCTTCACCGTGGGCACGGTGGGCGGCGGCACATCCGTCAACACCATCGCGCCCGATGCGCGCATGGCGGTGGACATCCGCTCCGACGAAACAGCCCCGATGCTGGCCACGGAAAAGCAGGTACTGGCCGCCGTGGACAGCGCGGTGACCGAAGAAAACGCGCGCTGGGGTGTGAACACCCTGAGCGCATCGACCAAACTTATCGGCGACCGGCCCGGTGGCCGTACGGCGGCGGATTCGGTCATTGTCGAAGCGGCCGTGCGCGCCAACACGGCGTTTGGCCGCAAGACTGTGCTGGGCGGCGCGAGCACCGATGCCAACGTGCCCATGTCGCTGGGCATCCCCGCCATCGTGATCGGGGGCGGTGGCAAGACGGGCGGGTTCCACGCGCTGTCCGAATGGATCGACCTGACGGACGCCTGGAAGGGCGCGCAGACCTCGCTGGTCACGGTGCTGGGGCTGGTGGGGGTGCAAGGCGTGAGCGCGCCGCTGCTGGACAAGCGCCCACCCCGCGCGCCCTAACGCAGTCGCCCTGCCACGCACCTGAACCAGGCGTCTCGTGGCATTCGGCATCCACTTGCCTATCGCCAAGGGGCCTGCGGTAGAAGAATTCACGATTGTTGACACAGCCGCCGGCCCCTGCCTGCGTACCATCGGCAGTTAGCAGACCGTGGTCACGGTCCGGCCGCTCTGCGGTTGTCTTTTATTCCTTCTGCAGGAGAACACCATGGGTTTGCTCGATTCCGTTCTGAGTGCCGTCATCAACAATGCATCGCAAGGCGGCAGCGGCGCCGCTGCGTCCGGTGGGGCCGGAGGTGGCTTGGGGGGGCTGATCAGCATGGCCGCGCAAAACCCGCAGCTGGTGCAGGCCGTGATGTCCCTGATCAGCAACGACGGCCCGGTGGGTGGCCTGCCGGGCCTGATGGCCAAGTTTCAGCAGGCGGGGCTGGGCAATGTGATTGCGTCCTGGCTCAGCGCGGGGCCCAACCAGGCGATCTCGGGCGAGCAGCTGTCCGATGTGCTGGGCAGCGGCCCGCTGTCGCAGATCGCGTCGCAACTGGGCGTAGGCCCCGGAGCCGCCGCAGGCCAGCTGGCCCAGGTGCTGCCGGGCCTGATCGACCAGCTCAGCCCACGCGGCGAGGCCCCGCAGGGCGGGTTTGGCACATCGAACGACCTGTTCGGAATGCTGGGCGGTTTGCTACAAAAATGATATCTACCAGCGCTTGATGGATAAGCGCTGGCGACCATTTTTATTTGAAATTCTGGGTGGCAGCGCTTGGAACGTGTTCACGATCTCGCAGGGGTCGCATTGGAGCGCAATCGGGATGAGTGGATGCTTCGGATGCGCCGCATGGACCCATGCCCATGCAAGCAGCCGGGGCGGCCAATCGCCCGATTTCGCTCCACCCCTTCGGGCAGCGGTCTTGGCGGGCGGTCTGCGGCGTTGCGGCGCTTGCCAATAGCCGAGCT
>NZ_LMJH01000009.1:382974-613187 GCF_001428965.1 Acidovorax sp. Root275
AGATCGTGAACACGTTCTTAGGAGGCCACCGGGCATCGCTGCACGAGCCATTGCTGCAGCAGGTCGAACACCGGATCGGCCAGCTCCGGGCTTTCGTTGAACAGCTCGTGGAACAGGGGCTCGAAACAATGCGCGTGCACCAGCGCCTTGGGTGCGGCCGCTGCAAAGGCGCGGCTGCCCGCCGGGTTGACCAGCTTGTCGCCGCCCGCCCACATCAACAGCGTGGGCACGCTCCAGTGCGCGGCGCGGGCCAGGGTGGCGGGGCCGCCGTTGGCGATGAAACGCGCCAGGCGTGCGCTGATGCGGTCGTGGCACAGCGGATCGGCCAGGTAGGCGGCCACCACAGCGGGGTCGTGCGAGAGGTACTGTGCATCCAGCCCGTTGCCCACGCGCAGGTTGGGCGCGATGCGCGGCAGCGTGGCCAGCAGCAGTTTTTGCACGGCGCCCAGGCCCGCATCGAGTGCGGGGGATGACAGCACCAGCGCGTCCACAGGCCGCAGGTTCATCGCAACAAAACGCGATGCCACCAGCCCGCCCATGCTGTGGCCCAGCAACACCAGCGGCTGGCCGGCGGGCAAACGGGCGCGCGTGGCATCGACCATGTCGGCCAGATCGTCCAGCAGGCGCAGGTCCGAGGTGAGCCCGCCGCGCGGCCCGCTCGATTCGCCGTGGCCGTATTGGTCGTAGCCGCGCGCTGCGAACCCCCAGGCGTTCAGCCGCCGCGCCACCGCGTCGTAGCGGCCCACATGTTCGCCCAGGCCATGCACCAGCAGCACGGTGCCGCGCTGGGGCTCGCCTTCCGGCAGGGGCCAGTCCTGCACGGCCAGGTTCTCTCCATCGCTGGCGGTGAAGGTGGTGAGTGTGGAGGGAAGGGTTTCTTCAGAGGTCATGGCAGAAGGAGAGATCCGTCAGGAACAGCACACCCCGTGCAGCCCGGGGCACAGGCCCCGGGGCTGCCAGAGGGGGCCGCGAAGGGCCGGGCAAGGGTTAGGAAGAAACAGCTTTAGCCCGCAACAGCCGCCGGTGCCACCACCTGCTGCGCCATCGAGGCAATCACCTGCGCCACCGAGGCCGTGAGGCGCTTGGCATAGGGCACATGCAAAAACTCGTTGGGACCGTGTGCGTTGCTCTTGGGGCCCAGCACGCCGCAGACCATCATCTGCGCGGCAGGAAAACCTTCGCTGAGCATGTTCATGAGCGGGATGGTGCCGCCCTGGCCGATGTAGCCACAGGGCGCGCCGAAGTGCGCCTGCGAGGCTTCGTTGAGCGCCTGCTCGAACCAGGGCGTGGTGGCGGGGGCGTTCCAGCCCGTGGCGCCACTGGTGCCCTGGAAGGTGACCTTGGCCTGGTAGGGCGCGTTGTCTTCGAGCAGTGCCTTGAGCTCCTGCACGGCCTGGCCAGCATCGACCAGGGGTGGCAGGCGCAGGCTGAGCTTGAAGGCGGTGTAAGGGCGCAGCACATTGCCCGCGTCCTGCAGTGCCGGGAAGCCTTCGGCCCCGGTCACGCTGAGCGTGGGCTCCCAGGTGCGCTTGAGCAAGGCCTGCAGCGGGTCGGTGGTGGTGGGCAGCGCAAAGGTGGTGGAACCGCCGCAGTCGTAATGCGCCCAGGGGAAACGCTTGTACACCTCTTCGCCCAGAATGGCCGCCGTGGCGCGGGCCTGGGCCACGCGGTCGGCAGGCACTTCACAATGGAAACTCTGGGGCAGCAGGCGGCCGGTGGCGCTGTCTTCCAGGCGATCAAGCACCTGCCGCATGATGCGGAACGACGAGGGCACGAGGCCCGAGGCATCGCCGGAGTGGATGCCTTCGGTCAGGATCTCGACCTTGAGCGTGCCGGTGGCCATGCCGCGCAGGCTGGTGGTGAGCCACAGCTGATCGTAGTTGCCCGCACCCGAATCGAGGCACACCACCAGTGCCACGTTGCCCATGCGGGGCTTCAAGGCATCGATGTAGGGCAGCAGGTCGCGCGAGCCGCTTTCCTCGCAGGTCTCGATCAGGCCGACGATGCGCGGGTGCGGCACGTTCTGGCGCTTCAATTCCTGCACCGCGGCGATGCTGGCGTACACCGCGTAGCCGTCGTCGGCGCCGCCGCGGCCGTAGAGCTTGCCGTCTTCGTACTTGGGGGTCCACGGGCCCAGGTCGTTGCGCCAGCCGCTGAACTCGGGTTGTTTGTCGAGGTGGCCATACATCAGAACCGTGTCGGTGGCGCCGGGCTGCGTGGATTCGATTTCAAAAAACAGCACGGGGGTGCGGCCGGGGAGGCGCACGATCTCGAGCGTGAGGCCTGCGACCTTTTGTGATTCGACCCACGCGGCAGCATTGCGCACCACCGTGTCGAGCAGGCCCTGCTCGGCCCAGTCGGGCGAGAACATGGGCGACTTGGCAGGGATGGCGATGTAGTCGGTGAGCTGACGAACGATGTCGTTGTCCCACGCCTGGCTGACCCTTTCAAGGGCCAGGGCGGGTTGAAGGGCGTGGGCGGGGACTCGGGCGTTCATGGGCGGCTCTCCTGAATACGGGTGATCTTGTGGACCGAAACCAGCATTCCAACACAACGCCTGTACGCGCGCCATCGCAGATCTCCAAACACCCTGACAGCGCTCCCGCCGCGCTGCAGCATGGGGTTCCGCCCTTCTTCAGGGGCGTGCCCAGCGTGCCCGTCCCGCGTCCCTCTTGGGGGTCAATACCGGGAAACAGGATGCGTGTCGGGATTGGCCTGTGCCGCCGCCAGGGAGGCGGGGCGCCGCAGTCCGGTGGCCACCTCCACGCGGTTGCGGCCATTGTTCTTGGCCTGGTAGAGCGCACGGTCGGCAGCGGCGATGAGCATGTCCCAGCTGTCGCCGGGCTCCAGCCGGCCGCCGAAGACGCCGATGCTCACCGTGACGGCAATCCCCAGGGCAGCGTCGGTGCCGGCGTCTGGCGCGGCCCCGCCGGCTGCGCGGATGCGGCAGCGTGATTCCTCCACCGCCTTGCACAGTTCCCGCGCCAGCTGCTCGGCCCCCAGCAGTGTGGTGTCGGGCAGCACCACCATGAATTCCTCGCCCCCGTAGCGGCCCACAAGGTCCTGTGCCCGCACGCGCTCGCTCAGCACGTTGACCACGCTGCACAGCACCTGGTCTCCTGCGGGGTGACCATAGCGGTCATTGACCCGCTTGAAGTGGTCGATGTCCACCATCATGAGCGCAATGGACTCGCGCGAGCGCACGGCGCGAGAGACGTCGCGGTCCAGCGCCGCGATCAGCGAGCGGCGGTTGGCCACACCGGTGAGCGGGTCTAGCGCCGCCATGATGCGGTTGTTCTCGTCGGCACGGTCGCGCGACATGAACACGAAGCCCATGGAGCTGATGAGCACCACCGAAAACGTGCCCATGAAGGTGAGCGTCTGCAGCAGGCTGCTCTGCAGGATGCTGGTCGCCGTCTGGCTGGCGCCGAGGGCCAGCAGCGCGCGACCCCCCAGCACCAGCGCCTCCAGCCCCAGCCCGGCCACCAGCAGCCACTGCGCGCGCCCCACGGTGGCATGGCGGCGCTCCAGGGCCGCCGCCAGGGCCCACACGGCCTGCAGTCCGATGACCAGGCCCACAAAACTCGCGCGCGCCGGAAAGTTGTCTATGAAGACCACCACAAAAGCCGTGACCAGCGCAGGCGGCGTGAACAGCAGCAGCCACCGTGGGGCACGCCCCTGGAACTGGTAGATCGCCGCGATCATCCCCACGAACACGCACGACAGCAGCAGGTTGCCCAGCACGATGGACAGCACATCGGGCACCTGGCCCCGCAGCATGATCAGCAGGTGCCCAATGGCATTGACCAGCAGGGCGGCGGCCCACCGCCCCAGGCCATCGCGCCGTCGGCCCCACCCCACCACCGCCATGGAGGCGGCCATCATGAGCGAGCTCACAATGATCATGACCAGCATGGTGGGAACGTGGGCGGCCATGGCAGGCTAGGTGGCGTGGTCGGGACAAAGGAAGTTCAGGCCAGCATAAACCAAGGGCCCCGCAGAACAAACCAGAGGATGACCACCGCGCCCTGGAGCGCGCTGCGCGCGCGCCCCCTTTCCCGTCATTGCAACTGCGCTGGCGCCCACGCGCCGCTGCCCGGGGCCTGCAGGGCCGGGCCCGCCGAAGGCGCTGCCAGCGCGGCCACCGCAGGGTACCCACCGCTGCCATCGCCGGGCGAGAGCTTGAACACCTGCACCGCCCCGGCCAGGCGCATGGCCTGTTCGCGCAGGCTTTGAGCCGCTGCGGCGGATTCCTCCACCAGCGCCGCGTTCTGCTGCGTCATCTGGTCGAGCTGGTTGACGGCGGTGTTGACCTGGCCGATGCCGTCCGACTGCTCGCTCGACGCCGCCGTGATCTCGCCAATGATGTCGCCCACGCGCTGGACCGAGCCCACGATCTCATCCATGGTGGTGCCCGCGTTCTGCACCAGGCGCGCGCCGGATTCCACGCGCTCCACAGAGGCGCCGATGAGCGCCTTGATCTCGCGCGCGGCGGAGGCAGAGCGCCCGGCCAGGCTGCGCACCTCGCTGGCCACGACGGCAAAGCCCCGGCCCTGCTCACCGGCGCGGGCCGCCTCCACCGCCGCGTTCAGGGCCAGGATGTTGGTCTGGAACGCAATCGAGTCGATCACGCCCACGATGTCGGCAATCTTGCGCGAACTCTGGTTGATGTCGCCCATGGTGGTCACCACCTGACCCACCACCTTGCCGCCACGCGCGGCCACTTCGGCGGCGGTGCTGGCCAGCTGGTTGGCCTGGCGCGCCGCATCGGCCGACTGGCGCACGGTGGAGGTGAGCTGCTCCATGCTCTGCGCCGTCTGCGCCAGGCTGCTGGCCGTGGCTTCGGTGCGGGCCGACAGGTCCTGGTTGCCGCTGGCAATCTCGGCGCTGGCGGTGGTGATGCTGTCGACCGCCGTGCGCACCTGCTGCAGCATCTGCGTATAGCGCTGGCGCATGCCTTCGACCTCTTGCACCAGCGCGCCGATCTCGTCGCGCCGCGTGGTGCGGAAGGCCTCTGTCAGATCGCCCTGCGCCACCAGCGTGATGGCCTGGGTCAGGTCCTGCAGCGGGCGGCTCACGCCCCGGCGCAGCATGAGGAAAAGGCCGACCGCCAGCAGCACCACAGCCACGGCCATCAGGCCCCACACGGCCAGCGTCACGCGGCGCTGGCTGGCCATGGCCTCGCCGTCGGGCACCTCGGCCACCACCCACCAGCCGCCACCGGTCTTGCGCACCAGGGCCCAGGGGTCGGTGGCGCCCGCGCCCAGCACCGGGGCGGCTTCGCGCACAAAGCCGTCCTGCGACGCGGCCAGCGCCTCAAAAAACGGACGGGCCTGCGGGTAGGCCTCCAGCACACGCTTGCCCCGCGCCGTGGGGTGGTACACAAACACAGCCTGGTCGAGTGAGGTGCCGGGGTTGATCACATAGGTGCCGCCGTGCTCGAAGAACTTCGTCTGCGCCACCTGCTTTTGCAGCATGGTGTGGAACACGCTGATGTCGTTGCCGATGAACAGCAGCGCAATCACCTTGCCCGACGCATCCTTGGCCGGCAGGTAGTGGCCCATGTAGGGCTTGCCGCCCACCACGGTGACGCCTGTATAAGGCTCGCCCTTGGTGACGGTGGCATAGGCCGGGTCGTCTTTGCCCAGCGGCGTGCCCTGCTGGCGCTCACCCTTGTCGTTCTTGACCGAGGTGGTCACCCGCATGAAGTTGTCGCCTTTTTTGGCGAACACCGTGGCAATGCCACCCGTCTCGCTGGCGAACTTGTCGACCGAGCCGTAGTCCTCGTTGACCAGCGCGCCATAGCTGCGCAGCTCGCCCGTGGCTTCGTCGAGCTGCATCGTGGCCTCGAAGTAGCGTTGAAAACCGCGCATGGTGAGTTGGACCAGTTCGCGGTTGGTGTTGTCGGCCGCGTCCAGCGACTGGGCCACGCTTTGCGCGGTGTCGCCCACGCTGGCCACCACCTGCGCCCGCGTGCTGCGCTCGGTCAGCACGGCAATGGCCAACCCCACCAGCACCAGCACCAGGGCCACCAGCGCGATGGCGGTCAGCGTGACCTGGCGCGCGACGGAACGGTTGTTGGCAAGGGAAGCGGCCATGCAGTGTGTCTCCTCTAGATTGAAAGCCCAAAGCCAGCTGAGCCGGTCTCAGAAAGGGTTCTCAAACGCCTGAGAACACGCTTCTTCACTCTAAGTCCGGAGACTTGTTACATTTATTCACGCATTCCCTTACGCAAAGCTGCGTACCCCATCGCGGCCGCCCCGTGGGCCGTAGCCTGCGAAACTGGCGCTGCCCGCGCCGAGGAAGCCGAGCAAGGACCGCCCCGCAGCGAAGGCGCGCCCTCGAGGGGGAAGGCGCGAAGCGACTCAGGGGGTCTTCCTGTTCATCCAGCCCAGGCCTTGCGAAGTGCCCGCCGCCGGCCGGTATTCGCAGCCGACCCAGCCGCCGTAGCCCAGCGCGTCGATGGTGTCGAAGAGGAAGGGGTAGTTCAACTCGCCCTGGTCCGGTTCGTGGCGCCCAGGCACGCCGGCAATCTGGATATGCGCCACCCGGCCCGTGGGCAGGTACTGGCGCAGCTTGGTGGCCACGTCACCTTCCACGATCTGGCAGTGGTACAGGTCCATCTGCACCTTGAGGTTGTCGGCCTGCGCGGCGTCGAGCAGCTCGTGGGCGTGGTCCTGCCGGTTCAGAAAGTAGCGCGGCACGTCGCGCAGGTTGAGGGGCTCGATAAGGATGTCGCGCCCCGCGCGCGCAGCCTCGGCCGCCGCCCAGCGCAGGTTGCTGACACACAGGTCCTTGAGCGATTCGCGCTCCACACCGGGCGGCACGATGCCCGAGAGCACGTGGATGCGCGGGCAGCCCAGCACCTCGGCATAGCGCAGGGCTTCTTGCACGCCCGCGCGGAACTCGGCCTCACGCCCGGGCAGCGCTGCGGTGCCGCGCGCGTTCTGGTCCCAGGCCGCCGCCATCTGGATGCGGTCGGTACCGCCGGGCGGGGCGTTGAACAGCACCAGCTGCAGGCCGTTGTCCGTGAGCCGCGCAGCGACCTCGGCGGGCTCGAAGGCGTAGGGAAACAAGAACTCCACCGCCGTGAACCGGTCGCGCGCCGCAGCGGCAAAGCGGTCCAGAAACGGCAGCTCGGTGTACATCAGGCTCAGGTTGGCGGCAAACTGGGGCATGGCGGGTGCGGGCGGGAGATGGAAGAGGGAATCAGAGCGCCGCAGCTTATCGTGTGGCATCGGGATCTGCGGGACCTCCGACACTTCACCCAACCAAAATATGAGTCAAATTGGCCGCTAGCGCTTTACCCATAAGCGCTAACAGCTATTATTTTGATAGTTTTCACTCCACACCAGGACCTCCCATGCGCATCGGAGAACTCGCCCACCGCACCGGCACCACGCCCAAGGCCATCCGGCTGTACGAGTCCCGTGGCCTGCTGGGCTCGGTGGCGCGCGCGGGCAGCTACCGCCACTATGGCGAGGCCGACGTGGCGCGCGTGTTGCTGATCCGCCAGGCCCAGGCGCTGGGCTTTCGGCTGTCTGAACTCGATGGCCTGCCCCACATCGACACGGCTGCGGGCTGGGAACGCATGGCCCAGCTCGTCGCCGGGCGGCGGGCCGCCGTGGCGCAGGAGCTGGCGCGCCTGGCCGCGTTGGACACACAGTTGGCCGTGTTGGAGGCCGAACTGCACACCTGCGACACGCTGGCCGTGCCCGTCACGCCCCAGGCGTGCGCAGCACCGCCCGCATTGCCAGTGATGCCGCCAGAACACAAATCCGCGCCATTCAGCGCAGCCACCACGGCGGGCGCCGCAAGATTCGCCTCCCCTTGACCTGATCGCTGACCTGACCGCTTGACTCTGTCCCGTGGGGCAAGGTGACCATGGCGCCATCAACAACACCGTGATGGAGCGTCTGTGGCAGAACCACACAATATTCTGGTCATCCTGGGCCACCCCTCCGCCAACAGCCTGTGCGCAGGCATGGCACGCGCCTATGCCGAGGGCGCCCGGCACGCCGGGGCGCAGGTGCGGTTTCTGGATGTGGGGCAGCTCGCATTCAACCCGCTGTTTCAGGGCTACAGCGCCGTCCAGCCGCTGGAACCCGACTTGCTGGCGGCGCAGGCCGACATCACCTGGGCCCACCACCTGGTGTGGGTCTACCCCATCTGGTGGGGCGCCATGCCGGCGCTGCTCAAGGGTTTTATCGACCGCGTGCTGCTGCCGGGTTACGCCTTCAAGTACCGCAAGGGCTCATCGTTGTGGGACAGGCTGCTGGCAGGCCGCTCGGCCGAGCTGCTGGTGACCATGGACTCGCCGCCCTGGTACTTCCGCTGGGTCACGCGCATGCCGGGGCACCACCAGATGAAGAAGGCCATCCTGGAGTTCTGTGGCATCCGGCCCGTGCAGGTGCACAGCTTTGGCCCCGTGCGCAGCGCCAGCGCCGAGCGGCTGGCGTTGTGGGTGGAAAAGGCGCGGCAACTGGGGCAGCGCCAGGGCACGCGCGCTACACCGGGCAAGCCGCGCCCGGCGCCCGTCACTTCGTCGCCGTCATCCCCTTCGCCGTGAAGGCCTGGACGGCAGCGCGGCCCACGGCGGGGTCGTCGGTGAAGAAACCGTCGATGCCTGCGCGCAGATACGCCGTGATCTCGCCCACGCTGTCGCCGCGCGCGGTGCCATCGGTGTTGGGCGCCTTCTTCAGGCCAGCGGGCAGAAAGGCGTTTTCAGGCCGCAGCGTCCAGATGTGCACCGCCAGCCCGGCGGCATGGGCCTGTGCGACCAGCGGCGTGGGTTCGCCGGGAACACCTTCTTTGACCGGCACCACCAGCGTCTTGAAGGGGCCGATGGCGTTGGCGTAGGCGGCCACCTGCTTGAGGCCTTCGGGAGTGATCAGGTCGGCATAGCTGCGCGCATTGGCCGCGCCTTGCGCCACAAAGTCATACGGCCGGCCCGAGGGCGCCACCAGTTGCACCAGGCGCACGCTGCTCTGCTTGCGGATGGCCTGCAGGTTGCTGACCTCGAACGACTGCACGAACACAGGGGCGTCCTTGTGGTTCCAGCCGTTTTTCTCCAGCACGGCCAGCAGCGGTGCCTCCAGCGGCTGTCCAATGGACTCGAAGTAGGTGGGGTGCTTGGTCTCTGGGTAGATGCCGATCACGCGGCCCGTTTTGGCGCTGGCCGTCTTGGCCAGGTCGATCACCTCCTGCAAGGTGGGCACCTCGAACTGGCCGTTGTAGGCCACGTTGGCCGGGCGCTGCGCCGGGATGCGCTCGCGGGCGCGCAGGGTTTTCAGCTCGGCCAGGGTGAAGTCTTCGGTGAACCAGCCGGTGAGGGCCTGGCCGTCGATGGTCTTGGTGGCCTTGCGGGTCGCAAACTCGGGGCGGTCCACCACGTCGGTGGTGGCCTCCTTCACCGAGCCGTCGGCGTTGAGGATGGCGATAGCGTTCTCGTGCCGGGCCACCAGCACGCCGTCCTTGGTGATCACCAGATCGGGCTCGATGATGTCGGCGCCGTCGTCGACGGCCTTCTGGTACGCCGCCAGCGTGTGCTCAGGCCGCAGGGCCGAGGCGCCCCGGTGAGCGATCACGGTGGGGGTGGGCGGCCAGGTCTGCTGGGCGGCGGCGCCCAGCGCCCAGGTGGTGAGCAGCGCGGCAGCGGTCACGGCGCGCAGTGCAATGCGTTTCATGCGGGTCTCCTACAAACAGAGCCCGCACCTTAGCCGATGCGCTTGACAGCGTCGTGTCGCCGCGGCGGCGCGCGCCAGCGAGCGCTATGCGCGTTCGAAGTGGAAGACCGCCGTGCCCGCCCGCGCATTGGGCAGCCAGCGCACTTCCTGCCCATCCTGCAAACCGAACGCATCCAGGATGCGCAGGCTGTTCTTGGTGGCAAGCACCTCAAAATCCTTGTAGGTGCCCACACGGATGTTGGGCGTGTCGTACCACTGGTAGGGCAGGCGGCGCGTGACGGGCATGCGACCGCGCAGAATGGACAGGCGGTTGGGCCAGTGTGCGAAGTTGGGGAAGGCCACCACGCCGGTGCGACCCACGCGGGCCGTCTCGCGCAGCATGGTTTCGGCATTGCGCAGATGCTGCAGTGTGTCGAGCTGCAGCACCACGTCGAACGAGTTGTCGCCGAACATGGCCAGGCCCTCGTCGAGGTTGAGCTGGATCACATCGACGCCGCGCTGCACGCAGGCCAGCACGTTGGCGTCGTCAATCTCCACGCCGTAGCCGCTGCAGCCGCGTTCGCGCTGCAGGTAGTCGAGCATGGCGCCGTTGCCACAACCGAGGTCGAGCACGCGCGAGCCGGGGGGCACCAGGCGCGCCAGGGCTTGCATTGCCGCTTTTTCGGTCATGGCTGCAGCTCCTTGGAAATGCTATCGAAATAAGAGCGAATTACGCCCATGTAGCGGGCGTCATCGAGCAAAAAGGCATCGTGCCCATGGGGTGCATCGATCTCGGCGTAGCTCACGCTGCGGCGGTTGTCGAGCAGGGCCTTGACGATCTCGCGGCTGCGCTTGGGTGAAAAGCGCCAGTCGGTGGTGAAACTCACCAGCATGAATTTGGCCTGCGCCCGGGCGAGTGCGCGTGTGAGGTTGCCGGCATGGGTGCGCGCGGGGTCGAAGTAGTCGAGCGCCCGGGTGATCAGCAGGTAGGTGTTGGCATCGAAGTAGTCGCTGAACTTGTCGCCCTGGTAGCGCAGGTAGCTCTCGATCTGGAACTCGATGTCCTGGGTGCTGTATTTGAGTTCCAGGCCCTCCCGCAGTTGACGCCCGAACTTCTCGTTCATCACGTCGTCGCTGAGGTACGTGATGTGGCCGATCATGCGGGCGATGCGCAGGCCGCGCTTGGGGATCGCACCATGGCGATAGAAATGGCCGCCGTGGAAGTCCGGGTCGGTCACGATGGCGCGGCGGGCCACTTCGTTGAAGGCGATGTTCTCGGCCGTGAGGTTGGGCGCGCTGGCCACCACCACGGCGTGCAGCACGCGGTCTGGGTACTGCAGCGTCCAGCTCAGGGCCTGCATGCCGCCGAGGCTGCCGCCCAACACGGCAGCCAGCTGCTGGATGCCCAGGCGGTCGAGCAGGCGGGCCTGGGCGTTGACCCAGTCTTCCACCGTGACCACCGGGAAGTCCGCGCCGTAGACCTCGCCCGTGTCAGGGTGCATGTGCATGGGGCCGGTGGAGCCGAAGCACGAGCCCAGGTTGTTCACGCCGATCACGAAGAAGCGGTCGGTGTCCACCGGCTTGCCCGGGCCGATCATGTTGTCCCACCAACCCTCGCTCTTGTCCTGCCCCGCGTAAACGCCCGCCACGTGGTGCGAGGCGTTGAGGGCGTGGCACACGAGCACGGCGTTGGAGCGGTCGGCGTTCAGCGTACCGTAGGTCTCGTAGGCCAGGTCGAAGGCGCGGATGGTCGCGCCGCTTTGCAGCGGCAGCACCTCCGGGAAGTGCATGGTCTGGGGTGTGGCGATGAACGACATAGTTGGAACTGGTGGGCCCTCACGTTCCACCGCTTGCGCGCGCCGCTGCTCCACAAGGAAGCCGCTTTTGCCTGGAGACCGGACCCAGCGCAAAAAATACCCGGCGTCGCTAAAAACGAGGCCGGGCAGATGTGTCGGACGGGTCTTTAGCAGGATTTATAAAGCGCCCGCAAGCTGTGGCAAATCGGCGCGTTTGGCAAATATACCAAAGCAGAGCCCCAACGCACAGCCCGTCGCACCGACCAGATCAACCTGCAGACGAAAAAATCGCCAGCAGCCCCAGCACCAGAAAGATGGCGGCAGACACCAGGTGCACCGCGCGGATGGGCACCTTGCGGGTGATGCGCTCGCCCAGCCAGACCACCGGCGCATTGGCCAGCATCATGCCCAGCGTTGTGCCCGCCACCACCCACAGGTAGGCGTTGTATTTGGCAGCCAGCATGACGGTGGCGATCTGGGTCTTGTCGCCCATCTCGGCCAGGAAGAATGCGACCACGGTGGTGCCAAACACACCCCAACGGGGCGATCCGTCGGCTTCACCCTCATCGAGCTTGTCGGGGATCAGCATCCAGACCGCCATGGCAATGAACGATGCACCCAGGATCCAGCGCAGTACCTGGGGGCCCAGGAAGGTGGTCACCCAGGCACCCACGGCGCCAGCCAGGCCATGGTTGACCAGCGTGGCGACCAGAATGCCCAGCACGATAGGCCAGGGTTTGCGAAAGCGTGCCGCCAGCACCAGCGCGAGCAGCTGCGTCTTGTCGCCCATCTCGGCAAGCGCGACGATGGCGGTAGAAATGAAGAAGGCTTCCATGGGGGAGGGGGTCCTATCCGGCCGGATGGGTGAAAAACGCATTGACTGCACCCCGACTCCGGCCATGTGGATCGGTTTGCAGTCAATGGTCTCGCCCAGTTCAAAAAAACCGCATACGCCATAGGTTTCGAAGAACCCAAGTGTGTTGACGCATGCCCCCGGCGCGTTGCGCGGCCGGGCGGGCTACTCCCCAAAGACCCGCGTATTTTACCCTGCTGGCGGACAGGGGCCTCGGGCTGGGCCGTCGGTGGCTGGCGCCTGAGTACGGCGGCATGGCACCACAAACTGTGCGGGTTTCCCCTGAATACCCCTTGCGCGCAGCCCGGAATCTCTACAAATTTGTGCCCGATGAGTGGCTTTCCCCAGAAATAAACCCCACACACCTCATAAAGTGATTAATAATGGGTTCGCTTTTCTGCTTGCAGGAAAGCAGTTGGCTTAGCGGTGAATGGTCAGTTTCGCGTCTTTGAAGTCGTCACAGGTTTGTTGATTGCGTCGGACTCCATCGCGTTTTTGTGTTTTTTCAGGAGTCCTTCATGGGCAACAAACTTTACGTGGGCAACCTGCCTTATTCTTTCCGCGACGAAGATCTGCAACAGACCTTCAGCCAGTACGGCTCGGTCGGCAGCGCCAAGGTCATGATGGAACGTGACACCGGCCGCTCCAAGGGTTTCGGCTTTGTCGAAATGGGCAGCGATGCTGAAGCCCAAGCCGCCATCCAAGGCGTGCATGGCACCAACTTCGGCGGCCGTGACCTCGTGGTCAACGAAGCCCGTCCTATGGAGCCACGCGCTCCCCGTAGCGGCGGCTTCGGCGGCGGCAACGGTGGTGGCGGCGGTTACGGCGGTGGTGGCGGCGGCGGCGGTTACGGCGGTGGCCGTAGCGGCGGTGGCGGTGGTGGTGGTTACGGCGGTGGCCGTAGCAGCTACTAAAAAGACCTTGCTGGCAGACCTTTTCGTCTGCCAAAGGCAAAACAAAGGAGCCCCAGGGCTCCTTTTTTCATGCCTGCGCGGTATCGCCACCACAGTCGGCATTGCCGCTTGCTTTTTCACCAAAAGTGTGGCGCATAATGGGTTCGCGGGCTTTGCCCGTTTTCCAAGTTTGCGGTGATCCGTCAGTTTCGCGCTGAGAGCGTCATTGAGATTAGCTGGCTGCGTTTTCGGGACTCCATCGCTTTATCCATGTGTTTTTGAGGAGTCCCTCGATGGGCAACAAACTGTACGTCGGCAACCTGCCGTACTCGGTGCGCGACAGCGATCTGGAACAGGCCTTTGGCCAATTCGGCGCGGTGACCAGCGCCAAGGTCATGATGGAGCGCGACACGGGCCGCTCCAAGGGCTTTGGCTTCGTGGAAATGGGTAACGATGCTGAAGCCCAGGCCGCCATCAACGGTATGAATGGCCAGCCACTGGGTGGCCGCAGCATCGTTGTGAATGAAGCACGCCCCATGGAACCCCGTCCGCCCCGCAGTGGTGGATTTGGCGGTGGTGGTGGCGGTTACGGCGGCGGCGGTGGAGGCCGCAGTGGTGGCGGCGGTTACGGCGGTGGCCGTGAAGGCGGCGGCGGTGGAGGCTATGGTGGTGGCCGTGAAGGCGGAGGTGGCGGTTACGGTGGCGGCGGCCGCAGTGAAGGCGGATTCCGCAGCCCCTACGGTTCCGGTTCCCGCAATGGCGGCGGCGGCGGTGGCCGCAACGGTGGTGGTGGCGGTGGCTACGGTGGCGGCGGCAACAGCTACTGAAAACTGTCTTTGAAATTTCTCTAAAAGCCCCCTCGGGGGCTTTTTTCATGCGCTACCAACAAGCAAGGGATTCCGGCGGTTGGCGGCGGTACCTTCGTCCCACGCAGCTACGAAGAGCCTGCACAAAAGACCCCAAAGAGGGGGCCGAGGCCTGGCTGGCGGCTACTGCTCGCTCTGGCGCCGCTTGCGCGGGCGCCCGGCCAGCAGCTTGTCGAACAGCACGTTCGGCACCATGCGCAGCAACTTGGCAACCACCCCCATTTGCCAGGGGATGACCCGGTAGCTAACGCCGGCCGTGATAGCCCGATAGGCACGGTCCGCAAAATCATCGGCCTGCATCAGAAACGGCATGCTGTAGCGGTTCTGGCGGGTGAGCGGAGTATCGATGTAGCCCGGAGAAATGGTGACCACACGCACTCCGTGCGGGCGCATCTCCCCGCGCAGGCTCTCGCAGTAGCTGATAACGGCCGCCTTGCTGGCGCAATACGCACCATGCCCGGGCAGGCCCCGGATGCCTGCCACGCTGCCGATGCCCACCAGCGTGCCGCTGCCCCGCTGCGCCATCGCGTCGGCAAACGGATGGAAGGTGGCCGCCACGCCGATGTTGTTGGTGGCAAAGGTGCGCGCCATCACGTCGATGTCATCACGCACCGCCGTGTCCATGCCCACGCTGATGCCCGCATTGGCAATGACCACATCGGGCACCCCCTGGCGCGCGATGCAATCGCGGCCCGCAGCGACGATGCTGTCGGTCATGGCCACGTCAGCACTATAAATTTCATAGCTATCAGCGCTTATTCCTTGAGCGCTAACCCATGTTTTCACATCAGAAGTTCGCCGTGCCACGAGGGCCAGGCGGTAGCCCGAGCGGTGAAAGCGCAAGGCCAGGGCCTGGCCAATGCCGCTGGATGCGCCGGTGATGAAAACAAGGGGAGTGGTCATGCGGGTTCCGAATGGGGCAAGGTACTAGGGCTTGGCCACGCCGGGCTGGAGCACGCCACGCACACGTCCGCGCAGCTGCAGCACCTGGTCGAGGTTGTCGTAGTCCATGCCATCGGCGGTAAAACGGTCGTTGCCGCGGGTGAGTGTGACGGGCTTGTCAGACCGCACGCGTTCGGTGTTGGTGTAAGCGTGCAGAAATTCGCTGCGGAACTCCAGCCGGGGCTGGGCGGGCGATCCTGGCTTGGCAGGCAGGGGCTCTCGCGTGACGATGGCGTTGCCAAACAGCTGCACTTCCGAGCCATCGGCATTGGTCAGGGCCCGGTCTGCCGTGGCCACGGTGAGGCGGCCGAGCGGTGTTACCGAGCGCATGCGCGCGTTGTCGATCTCCAGCGTATCGGTGTCGGGGTAGTGCCGCGCCTCTTCGCCTTGCACTTCACTTTGCAGGCGCCCCGTGGCGTCAAAGCTTTTTACCGAAAACGACTTCATGAAATAGTCGGGCTGGTGCCCCTGCTGGCGCTCGGCAGTAGGTAGCAGCGGCATGGGCGCGTTGCGCACCAGCCACCAGGTGCCCAGCGCCAGCAGCCCCATGAGCACGACGGGCAGATACAGCGAGAACTGTTCCCAGCCCTGGCGAACCATGTTGCGCGTCACGGCGTTGCCTCCGGGCCGGGCACGGCAACCTGGCAGAGGGGCAAAGAGCGCAGGAAATTCAGGCTCATGCGGTGTACTCCGCCAGCAGCGCGGCGTAACGCCCGGTGGCCACCAGCAGCAGATCGCACAGCTCGCGCGCAGCGCCATCGCCCCCATGGGCCCGCGTCACAAAATGGGCGGCATGGCGCACTTCGGCCTGCGCGTTGGCCGGGGCACACGCAAAAGCACTGCGGCGCATCACCGGCAGGTCGGGCCAGTCGTCGCCCATCGCGACAGCCTGGGACCAGTCCAGCCCCAGCGTGGCCAGCATCTGCTCGGCAGCGGGGCGTTTGTCTTCGGTGCCGAACACGGCGTGTTCCACGCCCAGCGCCTTCAGGCGCACGCGCAGCGGCGCGGAGTCACGGCCCGTGATGACCGCAGGGGTGATGCCCGCCTTTTGCAGCAGCTTGAGCCCATGCCCGTCCAGGGTGTTGAAGCGCTTGAGCGTTTCACCCGATTCGCTGAAATACAGGCCGCCATCGGTCAGCACGCCATCGACATCGAAGAAGGCAATGCGCACGCCTTGGGCGCGCAGCAGCAGCTCGGGGGGAAATTGCAGCACAGGAAAGGTCACGTCAGAAGTCATCACGCAGCGTTTGAACAAGCACGGCAAAAGCCAGCGCACCCGTGGAACCGGCTTCGCCGGGCCAGGGGGTGCGTCCCCCCTTCAAGGGCGGAAGGCGCGAAGCGACTCAGGGGGGTCCTCTCCACGGGGGTCATATGACTTTCGCTCGCATCAGGTCGCCGATGTGCACGACCCCCATCAGCACACCTGCCGCATCGGCCACCAGCACGCTGGTGATGCCGTGGGCTTCCATCATTTCCGCGGCATCCACCGCGAGGGCATCCGGGGCAATGCGGCGCGGTTTGGGGTGCATCACCTCGGCCGCCGTGGCCGTGCGCAGGTCGGCCCCGGCCTCGATGCGGCGGCGCAGGTCGCCGTCGGTGAAGATGCCCAGCACCTGGCCGGCTGCATCCACGATGGCCGAGGCGCCCAGTCCCTTGGCGCTCATCTCGCGCATGAGGTCGCTGAAAGAGGCGTCGGGCGCCACGCGCGGAACCTCGCTGCCGGTACGCATGACGTCGCTCACATGGGTGAGCAGCTTGCGCCCCAGCGCACCGCCGGGGTGCGAGCGGGCGAAATCTTCGGGGCGAAAGCCCCGGGCGTCGAGCAGGGCCACGGCCAGGGCGTCGCCCATGGCCAGCTGGGCCGTGGTGCTGGCAGTGGGGGCCAGGTTCAGGGGACAGGCCTCGCGCTCCACGCTGCAGTCGAGCACCAGATCGGCATGGCGGGCGAGCGTGGACTGCAGCCCGCCGGTCATCGCGATCAGCGGGGCGCCCAGGCGCTTGAGCACGGGCAGGATGGCGGTGAGCTCGCCACTTTCGCCGCTGTTGGAAATGCCCAGCACCAGGTCGTCGCCAGTGACCATGCCCAGATCGCCGTGGCTGGCCTCCGCCGGGTGCACAAAAAACGCAGGCGTGCCGGTGGAAGCCAGCGTGGCGGCAATCTTGCGGCCCACATGGCCGCTTTTGCCCATGCCCATCACCACCACACGGCCCCGGGCCTGCAGCACCATCTGCACCGCCTGGGCAAAGATGCCATCGACGCGGGCCGCCAGCCCGGTCAACGCCGCCGCCTCGATGTCAAAGGTCTCACGGGCCAGGCGCAGGGCCTGCTCGGCATCAAAAGGGGGCAGCGTGGCGGGGGCAGGGGTCATCCCGAGGATTCTATCGACCGGGGCATGCCCGCACGGGGCGAAGATTTTTTTGCCATCGCTCTGGCACGGAGCATGCTTCGAGCAGAAAACACCTGGGCCGCCTGCGAGCCTCGGATAGCATCGAACCATGTCCTCCCTCGCCCTCACCTTGCTTTACCTGTTGGCCGCAGTGCTGGGTGTCGTGGTCTGCCGCAGCCTGAAGCTGCCACCCATGCTGGGCTACCTGGCCGCTGGAGTGCTCATCGGCCCCCATGCGCTGGCGCTGGCACAAAACTCGGAAGGCGTGCGGCACCTGGGCGAGTTTGGCGTGGTGTTCCTGATGTTCGCCATTGGCCTGGAGTTCAGCCTGCCCAAGCTGCGCGCCATGCGGCGCCAGGTGTTCGGCCTCGGGCTGATGCAGGTGGTGCTGACGATGGTGGTGGTGACTGGCACCGCACTGCTGCTGGCCCGCTGGGCGGGCGGTGTGTGGGACATGGGCTGGCAGACCGCGCTGGCGCTCTCGGGCGTGATGGCCATGAGCAGCACGGCCATTGTGGTCAAGCTGATGGCCGAACGGGCCGAGCTGGAGAGTGAACATGGCCGCCGTGTGATGGGCATCCTGCTGTTCCAGGACCTGGCTGTGGTGCCGCTGCTGGTGCTGATTCCGGCCCTGGGCTCGTCCCCCGACGAGTTGCTGACGTCACTGGGCTGGGCGCTGATCAAGGCGACCGTGCTGGTGGGCATTCTGCTCACTGGTGGTCAGCGGTTCATGCGCTGGTGGCTCACGCTGGTGGCGCGGCGCAAGAGCGAAGAGTTGTTCATGCTCAACCTGCTGCTGATCACGCTGGGCCTGGCCTGGCTGACGGAGCTGGCCGGGCTGAGCCTGGCCCTTGGAGCCTTCATTGCCGGCGTGCTGGTGTCGGAGACCGAATACCGCCACCAGGTGGGCACGGACATCCGCCCGTTCCACGACGTGCTGTTGGGGCTGTTCTTCATCACCATCGGCATGATGCTGGACTGGCACATCCTGGTGGACCGCTGGGCGCTGGTGCTGGCGCTGCTCACGGTGCCCTTGCTCCTCAAGCTGGTGATCATCCTGGTGCTGGCCCGCAGCATGGGGGCCACCACCGGCGTGGCCCTGCGCACCGGGCTGTACCTCGCCCAGGCGGGCGAATTCGGTTTTGTGCTGTTGTCGCTCACGCAGGCCAACGGGCTGGTGCAGCCCGCGCTGATGAACCCCATCCTGGCGGCCATGGTGCTGTCGATGCTGGCCACGCCCTTCCTCATCATGTACAGCAACCGCATCGTGATGAAGCTGGTGGCCAGCGACTGGTTGCAGCAGTCGCTGCAGATGACGTCCATTGCGCGCAAGTCCATCAACACCAACAAACACGTGATCATCTGCGGCTATGGCCGCTGCGGGCAGAACCTGGCGCGCATGCTCGAGCATGAGGGCATCCCCTACATGGCGCTCGACCTGGACCCCGACCGAGTGCGCCAGGCCGCCGCCGCCGGAGACTCGGTGGTGTACGGCGACGCCACCCGCCTGCAGGCGCTGATGGCGGCCGGTTTGGTGCGGGCCAGTGCCGTGGCCGTGACCTACATCGACGTGCCTGCGGCCCTCAAGGTGCTGGCCAACACGCGGTCCCATGCACCCCACGTGCCGGTGGTGGTGCGCACGCAGGACGACGCCAACCTGGACAAGCTGCAGGCCGCCGGCGCCACCGAGGTGGTGCCCGAGGCCATCGAGGGCTCGCTGATGCTGGCCAGCCACGCGCTGGCGCTGGTGGGCGTGCCCATGCGCCGCGTGCTGCGCCTGGTGCAGGACCAGCGCGATGCCCGCTATAACCTGCTGCGCGGCTACTTCCACGGCGCCGACGACGACACGGCCAACGAGCGCGACCAGGAGCGCCTGTCCACCCTCAACCTGCCGCCCGGTGCTACGGCCCTGGGCCGCAGCCTGGGCCAGCTGGCACTGCCCGCCATGGGCGTGCGCGTGGTGAACCTGCGGCGCGGCAACGGCCACATGAGCGACGCCGTGGACGACGCGCAGCTGGCCGAAGGCGATACGCTGGTGCTCTCGGGCCACCCAGCGGCGCTGGCGTTGGCGGAAGACAAGTTGCTGCGCGGGTAGCAGGGTACATCCCCCTGAGGCACTGCGTGCCTTCCCCCTTCTCTCTACGCGCTACGCGCTCCGGGAAGGGGGACGATGCCCTCGCTGCGGGGCGGCCCTTGCTTGGCATCTCTCGCCTGATGCGTGCCAGTTGCTGAGGCTGACGCCAAAATTTGAATTAAATATGGCTCTAGCGCTTATCTATCAAGCTCCAATAGCTATATATTTAATAGCAATCTACAAAAACTCGGCGGGCCCGGGCCGCCCGAACAGGTAGCCCTGGAACTGCTGGCAACCGTTGCGCAGCAGAAACGCGCGCTGCCCTTCGGTTTCCACCCCTTCGGCCACCACGTCCAGGCCCAGGCTGTGGGCCAGGGTGATGATGGTGCAGGCGATGGTGGCATCGTTGGGGTCGGTGAGCACGTCGCGCACAAAGCTCTGGTCGATCTTGAGCTGGTCCAGCGGCAGGCGCTTGAGGTAGCTCAGCGATGAATAGCCCGTGCCAAAGTCGTCCAGCGAGAAGCCCACGCCCAGCGTGCGCAGCGCCTGCATCTTGAGGATGCTGTCCTCCACGTCATGCAGCAGCAGGCTTTCGGTGAGTTCGAGCTTGAGGTGTGCCGGGTCCGCCCCGCAATCGCGCAGCACGCTGATCACTTCCTCGGCAAAGTCGGGTTGCCGGAACTCCTGCGCGCTCACGTTCACGGCCACGCTCCAGCCTGCGGTCTGCGGCGCTGCGGCCCAGAGCGCCAGCTGGCGGCAGGCCATGGTCAGCACCTGGCGGCCCAGCGCCAGGATCAGGCCGGTCTGCTCTGCCAGGGGGATGAAGTCCCCGGGCGACACCATGCCGCGCAGCGGGTGGTTCCACCGCACCAGTGCCTCGGCCCCCAGCACCTTGCCGGCCTCGTCCACCACCGGCTGGTAGTGCAGCAGGAACTCGTTGCGCAGGATGCCCTGCCGCATGTCGCCTTCCAGCGCCGACCTTGCAGACGCCGCCGCCTGCATGGCGGGGTCAAAGAAGCACAGCGTGTTGCGGCCCTGCGCCTTGGCCTGGTACATGGCCAGATCGGCGCGCTTGAGCAGCTCCTGCACGGGCAGCTGCACACCGCGAAAAAGGGCAATGCCAATGCTGGGCGTGCTGTGCACTTCGCTGTTTTGCACCAGATAGGGCTCGTTCAGCGCCGCCAGCACCTTCTGCGCCACGGCCTCGGCTTCTGCGGCCGCAGCGTCCACTTCGGCATGGAGGCCCTGCAGCACCACCACGAACTCGTCTCCGCCCAAACGTGCCACCGTGTCGGTGGCACGCACGCAAGCGGCGATGCGCCCACCCACCTGCACGAGGAGCCGGTCGCCCCACTCGTGGCCCATGGTGTCGTTGATGCCCTTGAAGTTGTCGAGGTCCAGGAACAGCAAGGCCCCGTGGCAACCCTCCCGCGCGCACGCGTTGGCCGTGCGGTCCAGGCGGTCCATGAGCAGCCGCCGGTTGGGCAGGCCGGTGAGTTCGTCATAGAAGGCCAGGCGCTGGATCTCGGCCTCGGCCAGCTTGCGTTCGGTGATGTCGCGCGCCACGCCCCGGTAGCCCGTGAACTGGCCGGCCCCATCAAAGATGGGCTCCCCGCTGATGGAGACCCATACGGGTTTTCCATCCTCGGTCAGGCGCTGCATTTCGAAATCGTGGAACACCTCGTGTGCCTCCAGCTGACTGCGGTGCGCGCGCCACTGGCCCTCGCTCACGAAGCTGTTGGGCAGCTCCCAGCGCGTGCGCCCGTAGTGCATTTCGTCGGGCACACCGGCTTCCTTGTAGGGGTTGCCGTCCAGGCGCACAAAGCGAAACTGCGCGTCCTGCTCCCAGTACCAGTCGGAGGACAGGTGGGTGAGGCTGCGCCACCGCGATTCGCTCAGGCGCAAGGCCTCCAGGGTGCTCAGGTAGTCGGTGACATCCGTGAAGGTGCGCACGCGCCCCCCTGGCTCCAGGGCACGGGTGCGCACTTCGATGTAGCGGCCGTTGTGGGTACGCCGCACATAAGCGTCCGGCATGGTGAGCTTGCCGCCGTGGGCAGAATATTCCGACGCCACATAGTTGCGCGCCATGGGCTCAATGAGCTCAAACCCGGTGCCGAAATCGCCCCGCTCGGTCTGAAAACGCACCACATCCTCGACCTTGGGCTGGGTGGCCAGCAGGGATTCGGGCAGATCCAGCAGTTCCAGATAGCGCCGGTTGTAGACCCGGATCCGCCCTTCGGCGTCCACGTTGGTGATGCCTTGCGACACGCTGGCCAGCGTGCCTTCGAGGGCGCGCGTCTTCTCCGCCAGCAAGGCGCTGGTCCGCTCCAGCTCTGCCTCGACCGCCCTGCGGGCCAGCTCGGCGCGACGGGCCATTTCCAGCTGGCCCACGGTGTTCAGCAAGGGTTGGAGGAACTGCACATCCGCCGCTGAATACCCCTCGGGCCGGTTGGCCAGGCCCACCATGGCCACCAGCTCGCCCGCCGCATGGATGGGCAGCCCCAGGTAGGTGCGCAGCGCGGGATGGCCCGGGGGCGTGCCCGCGCTGCGCGGGTCGTGGTTCGCATCGTTGGTGAGCACCGGCTCGCCCGACACCAGCGCGGCGCCCACCAGGGAGTGCAGGTTGTCGAACACCATGCCTTCTTCCGCGTGCTGGGCATAGAGGGCATGGGAGGCCTCGTCCCAGCTGATGTCCGTCATCGCATGCACCCGCAGGAAGGGATGCCCGTCGGCGGCGCGTTGCACCTGCCCGACCAAGCCAAAGGCGCTCTGCGTGAGCGACATCAGCTCCTTGAGCAAGGCTTCGAACGCGGCGCGGGGCCCGGAGCTGGCGATGAACATGGCCTGCGCGAGCGATATCGCCTGCAGCAACCGGTGCTGCCGCGTCAGCATGGCCTCTGCCACCAGCCGGGCACGGGCGCTGGAACTGCGCTCCAGCACCGAATCAATCTGCGCGGGCAGGGTCAGCAGGTAGTCCAGTGCGGGGTCCTGCACGGCATAGTCATCAAAGCCGTGGCGCATGGCCTGGGCCGCATGGGTCTCTGCGCCCCGGCGCACGATGATCATGGCCGGGACGCCATCGAGCAGCCGCAGCAGGTCGAAGGCCGAGCCATCGACCGTGCGCTGCGCAGCCAGCACGATGTCTGGCCTGCGGCGCCCCAGGTAGTCCCGGGCCTGTGCCAGCGAGTCCGCCACATCCACCCGCCAACCCGACCACGGGTCTGCAAGCGCATCCACCACCGCCTGCGCGTGGTGGGGATCGCTTTCGATCAGCAGAATGGAGATGGGCATGGCCGATCGGCGTGGTGGAGTGGTCCAGCGTGC
Source organism: Acidovorax sp. Root275 (assembly GCF_001428965.1). Taxonomy (NCBI): domain Bacteria; kingdom Pseudomonadati; phylum Pseudomonadota; class Betaproteobacteria; order Burkholderiales; family Comamonadaceae; genus Acidovorax; species Acidovorax sp. Root275. Next base: position 405,775 of record NZ_LMJH01000009.1, read on the forward strand.
TGCTACCAGGGGTGTAACAGCACAGAAACATTATGGGGGCTCGCAGCGCTCCGGGCACGCCTTCGAAGCACCCCGCCCCGGCTGGATACACTTTGCCCCGCAACGGCCTTTGGCCTCCGCGCATTTGCCCGTGCAGCCCTTCTCTATCCCCTGGACCCCATGCAGCCACTCAGCGTCAACGAATACCTCCGCCAGCACATCCGCACCGTGCCCGACTGGCCCGCGCCCGGCGTGCAGTTCCGGGACATCACCCCGCTGCTGCAGGACCCCAAGGTGTTCCGGGTGCTGATCGACGCCTTTGTGCACCGCTATATGGACAAGGCATTGCGCCCCGATGTGGTCGCCGGGCTGGACGCGCGCGGCTTCATCCTGGGCGCCGTGGTGGCCTATGAGCTGAATGTAGGGTTCGTGCCCATCCGCAAGAAGGGCAAGCTCCCCTTCACCACGGTCGAGGAAACCTATGAACTCGAGTACGGCAGCGCCACCGTGGAACTGCACACCGATGCCGTCAAGGCAGGCGACCGGGTACTGCTGATCGACGATCTGATTGCCACGGGTGGAACCATGATGGCCGGCAAGAAGCTGCTCGAAAAGCTGGGCGCCACGGTCACCGAGGGCGCCGCCATCGTGGATTTGCCGGAACTGGGCGGCTCGCAGCGCCTGCGTGAATCGGGCCTGCCGCTGTACACCCTGGTGGATTTTGCAGGGCATTGAGGCCGCGCATCCGCCGCATTTGACGCTCGCAGAAGAAAAAAGCCCGCTGCAGGGAAGGCTTGGCCTCTGTGGCCGTCGAGCCGATCAGTTCAATTCGCCGTACTGGGTGCTGCTCAGGTCCGGCGCCGGGCCATCGGCCCCGGGCATTTCGGTGTCCTCAAAGCCCGTGGGCTGAGAAGGTGGCAACAAGGGCCCTGAACGCACGGGCACACCGGGCTTGGCCGCAGCCAGAGGCGCTGCAGCGGTGGTGCCTGCCGCCGAAGCCAGGGCGCGCTTGAACGCAGCCACTTCGTCCGCCTCGATCGGTTCGTACCGTGGCGCCGGGCGCGGTGCCGCGGCTGGTGCTGCGGGCACCGCCGCAGGCGCAACCGCCGGAGCGGCCAGGGGAGGGCGCAGGGGTGCAGGGGCCGTGGCGGCGGCTGCCGGCACGGGCGCCACCGGGCGGGCCGGTGCAGCCACCGGCGCCGGTGCCGCGGCCACCGGGAGCGGACGCCGGGCCAAGGGTGGCGCTGCCTGCAGGGAAGCCCCCTGGGGCGCAACGCCCTTCTGAGGAATGCCCACCGCCACATGGTCATTGATGCGCCAGTACACGGCGGTCACCAGGATGTCGTAGCGGGTTTTGGCCGTCTGGGCGATCAACGCCTCGATTTCACTCAGGCGCACGGTCTCACCGCCGTATTCGCGCGCCAGATCCATCATCACCAGGAACTGGCGGCCGCGCTGGTCCAGCGACAGCACCTTGAACTTGTAGCTGGCCGACAGCACACCAGCCCGCACCATCGCGTCGCGGACCACGGTGTAGAGCAGCTCGCGGCGCTCCATGCGCTCGTTCTTGCGGTTGGCGGCATGTTCTGGCGGCAGGGGCTCCACCAGAGGTTTGCCTTGGCGGCCCGGTGAGAGAGGTACCGTGGCATCGGCATTCAACAGGCCCGACGGTTCGGCCATGGGCCGGGGCTTGGGGGAAGCAGGTTTGCGGCTAAACCAACTGAACAGAGACATGGCTTGCTTTCTACGGGACGGCGCCAGAAAAATCCAAATTGAGTGTAACTTGCTGTACACACATTTTTGCCCCGCACAAGCCCGCAGGCCGCAACTGCATCGGTGGTCTGTCAGGTGGCCGCAACGCGGCGGCGGCGATTGCCCAGCCGCTTGGCCAATACAGCGCCAGCGGCCATCACCAGGCCCAGCGCAATGGCGGGCTGGCGGATGGAAAGTTCGGTAAAGCGGATCGCCGGCAGGCTCCACAGCTTGCACGGCGCACTGGCCTGCACGGTGGCGCTGCGGGCGCGGTGCGAGAAAAACGCGCCTTCGCCCACCACGGAGCCCGCCCCCACGATGGCCAGGCGCAGGCGCTCCTTTTCGTCCTGGTAGTGCACGCTCAGGTTGCCGCTTTCCACCAGATACAGGGTACGGTCCGTGGCGCCCTGGGTGAACAGCACCTGCCCAGCAGGCATCACCACGGGCAACAGGTAAGACGACAGGACATCCCACTGCGCAGGGGTCAGCGGATTGATCATGCTGTCGTCGGCGCTGGCCTGGGCAATGGCATCGATCAGACCCGACAGGTCTATCTTGGAAACAACAGGCGTGACAGGCGTGGAAGCATTCATGGTTCGCCGAAAGTACCCTTGTTACAGATTGCGCACAAGCGCTGTTTACGTCCGTTTACAACATAAGCGACAGGCGGCGGCCTCTGCTTCCTGGCCGGAGCCCCGCACGTCCATCCACCGAGGACAGCGGCGGTGTGGCCGCCCCCCGCATGCTTTTTTGCGGGCCTATTTGCCGATACAAAAGCTGGAGAAAATGACGCCCAGCAGGTCGTCCGAACTGAACTCGCCAGTAATCGCACTGAGGGCGTTCTGTGCCAGGCGCAGCTCTTCGGCCAGCAGATCCAGCGCCGGCCCCTGCGCCTGCAACTGGTCGGCCGCCTCTTGCAGGTGGGCCCCCACGGCCTGCAACGCCTCGACATGCCGGGCCCGGGCGATGTAGAGGCCTTCCGGCGCGGACTGCCAGCCCGCCACCTGCAGCAGCAGGCGCCGCAGGCCATCCAGCCCCTCGCCCGTGCGGGCAGAAAGGCGCACACCTGGCCGGGTTTCCACGGCCGCCGGGGCCGGTGCTCCCGCCGGGGCGCGGTCGAGCTTGTTCCAGACATCGATCACTGGAATACTTTTTGGCATTTTTTCGGCCATGGCGCTTGCTATACCTGCGTCACCAGCTATGTATTCAGGAGCATCCACGCGCTCCAGGTCATGCAGGAAAAGCACCGCGTCGGCCCCCGCAATCTCGTCCCAGGCGCGTGCAATGCCGATGCGCTCCACCTCGTCGTCGCTGTCGCGCAGGCCGGCGGTGTCGATGATGTGCAGGGGCACGCCCTCGATCTGGATGGTCTGCTGCACCTTGTCGCGCGTGGTGCCGGCAATGGGCGTGACGATGGCCAGCTCGGCGCCCGCCAACGCGTTGAGCAGCGAGCTCTTGCCCGCGTTGGGTTGGCCCGCGATGACCACCTTGATGCCCTCGCGCAGCAGCGCGCCCTGGCGCGCGCGCTGCATTACGGATGCCAGCGTTTGCTGCAATTTTGATAGCTGCCCGTGCGCATCGGCCTTGCGCAGGAAGTCAATTTCTTCTTCAGGGAAGTCGAGCGTGGCCTCCACCAGCATGCGCAGGTGGATCAGCGCGTCACGCAGGCTGTGGATTTCCGCAGAGAAAGCGCCGGTCAACGACCGGCTGGCGCTGCGGGCCGCCGCCTCGGTGCTGGCGTCGATCAGATCGGCGATGGCCTCGGCTTGGGCCAGGTCGATCTTGTCGTTCAGGAAGGCACGTTCAGTGAACTCACCCGGCTGCGCCAGGCGCAGGCCGGGCAGGCAAGGCTGGCCAGTGGCGGGGTCGGCGGTCGCCCCCGCCTCCAGGCAGCGCGCCAGCAGCAGTTGAAGCACCACGGGGCCGCCATGGGCCTGCAACTCCAGCACGTCTTCGCCGGTGTAGCTGTGCGGGCCGGGGAAGTACAGCGCCAGCCCCTGGTCGATGGCCTGACCCTGCGCATCCCGAAACGGCAGGTAGGTGGCCTCGCGGGGCTTGAGCGCCCGGCCGCACAGCGCCTGCACCAGCCCACCGATGGCGCGGCCGGACACCCGCACGATGCCGACGGCACCCCGGCCTGGAGCGGTGGCGATGGCGACGATGGGGTCTTGGTGGCGGGCAAGCATGGGGGCGACTTTACAAGGGTGGGGTGCAGGTGGAATGAAAAAGGCCGCTTGCGCGGCCTTCGGGGTTCGTGCTGTCTCAGCGACTCAGGGTCACTTGAAGCTAGGCAGGTTGAACTGCGGCGGTACGCCCATGCGGGTGTTGATGAGCCACTGCTGCGCAATCGACAAGATGTTGTTGGTCAGCCAGTACAGCACCAGGCCGGCCGGGAAAAAGAAGAACATCACGCTGAAGATCAACGGCATGAACCACATCATCTTGGCCTGCATCGGGTCGGGTGGCGCGGGGTTCAGGGCTGTTTGCAGCAGCGACGACAGCGTCATCAGCAGCGGCAAAATGAAGAACGGGTCGGGCGCCGACAGGTCGTGGATCCAGCCGATCCAGGGCGCGTTGCGCATTTCCACGCTGGACAGCAGCACCCAGTACAGGGCGATGAACACGGGGATCTGGATCATGATGGGGAAGCAGCCACCCATGGGGTTGACCTTTTCCTCGCGGTAGATGCGCATCATCTCCTGCTGCATCTGCTGCGGCTTGTCCTTCAGGCGCTCGCGCATCTCCATGATCTTGGGGTTGATGGCCTTCATCTTGGCCATGCTCGCGTAGGCCTTGGCGTTGAGCCAGTAGAACGCGATCTTGAGCAGCAACACCAGCGCCACGATGGACCAGCCCCAGTTGTTCAGCAGCTTGTGCAGCTGGTCCAGCAGCCAGTACAGCGGCTTGGACAGGATGGTGAGCCAGCCGTAGTCCTTGACCAGTTCCAGGCCGGGGTACAACTTCTCCATCATCGTCTCGACCTGTGGGCCGGCGAACAGGCGCGCGTCCAGGGTCTTAGTCGCACCTGGCTCGATCGCGCCCAGGGAGGTGAGCATGCCCACCGAGTACAGATTGGCGTCGACCTTGCGGGTGAAAGGCTCACGCTGCACGCCGTCGGCCAGCAACCAGGCCGTGGCAAAGTAATGCTGCACCATGGCCACATAGCCATTGGGCGCATCCTTGGGGATATCGACCTTGCCGTTTTCGATGTCCTTGAACTCGATCTTCTGGTACTTCTTGGCGTCGGTGTAGACCGCCGGGCCCGTGAAGGTGGAATAGAACGACGACTCACCCGGCGGCTTGTTGCCATCACGCACCAGTTGCAGGTACAGCTGGGGCGACACGGCGGCGCTGCCGGCGTTGACAACCTCGTGCTTGACGGCAATGTCGTAAGCGCCGCGCTTGATGGTCCAGGTCTTGAGCAGCTTCACACCACCTTGCACGGGCGATTCAAAGCGGATGCTGATTTCGTCTTCGCCGTCCTTGAGCTCGCGGGGGCCGGGCACCACGGTCATCGCGGTCTTGTGGGTGGGGAAGGTCCCGCCGATCAGCCCCGTCTGCGCCACGTAGACGCGCTGCGCGCTCTCGTCCAGCAGCAGGAAATTGCGGGCCTTGTCGGTCATGTCGGCGTGCTTGAGCAGTTCGGCATGCGTGAGCGAGCCGCCCTCGCTGTCAAACACCAGGCGGTACAGGTCGGTCTTGACCTCCACGCGCTCGCGGGTGGCGGGCGCTGCCGCCGCAGCGGGCTGGCCGGGCACGGCCGAGGCACCCGACGCCGCAGCGGCCACGGGCGCACTCGTGGCAGGCACGCTGGCGGCCCCGGTCGCGCTGGACGCAGCACCGGCAGCGGCGGGCGCCGTCACGGCAGGCGTGGAGGGGAAAAAGGTGGCCTTGTTGCCGTTGTGCAGCTGCCACTTGTCCCACAGCAGAACCATGGAAAAGCCAAAAATCACCCACAGGATGGTGCGGCGAATGTCGTTCATGAAGACTTCTTTGGTGAGGATGGTTGGTTGGTGGAATGGGAAAACCGCGAGAAAAGCCGCATGCTGCGCGGCAATTGTTGCGGGACCGGGTCATGGCCCCCGTCACACCAGGGGTGGCAGCGTACCAGCCTGCGCACCGTGAGATAGCTGCCTGCCGCAGCGCCATGCTGTTCCAGCGCCTGCAGCGAATAGACCGAACAGGTGGGCTCGAACCGGCAGGCCGAACCCAGCCAGGGGCTGAGAAACAGCCGATAGCCCTTGACCACACCGATCAACAAGCGCTGCATCATGGTGCAACCGCCTCTGCCGCCACCGGTGAAACGGGGGCAGAGACCGCACCACCCGAACGCCGGGCGGCATAACCAAACAGCTGCTGAAGCTCTGCACGCACCGCCTGCTTGAGCTGGTCGGACGTGGCGCTCACGAACTGCTTGCGGTCAAACGCCGTGCGCAGGCGCACCACATGGGCCGCCTGGGGAAGCCGCGCTTCAAACGTGGCGCCCACCGTGTAGATCTGCCGCTTGATGGTATTGCGCGTCACGGCGCGGCGCGCCCAGCGCTTGGGCACCATGGCACCCAGCCAGACGCCCTGCACGGCAAACAGGGCCTGCGGCCCTTGCGTTGACGGCAAGGAACCGGGCCCTGTAGGTGCATTGGCTTGTCCAGCAGGCGTGCTGCCGTCAGTGTCCAGAACCAGACGGTGCAACGCAAAATGCGCTGTGCGGGAGACAGTGCCCCCTGCCATGGCTGCCTGGAACTGCGGACGGGTTTTCAGCCGTTGCATGCAAGCACCCCGTTTCGACCCTGACGGTTCAAACCGGGGAGCAGGCTGTAGACCGTAACGGCCTTAGACGGCCAGGCGCTTGCGGCCCTTGGCGCGGCGTGCGTTGATAACGGCACGGCCGCCGCGGGTCTTCATGCGGACGAGGAAACCGTGGGTGCGCGCGCGGCGCGTCTTGGAGGGCTGGTAAGTACGTTTCATGGTGCTATTCCTTGAGGTTCAGTTCCGGACTGCTGCTCTTGAACCCCCTGCAATCTGCACAGCCACACCATATAAAACAGCGCCTTGGCGGCAGACCCACGGGGCAGAAATAACGGCGCGCCGGGTCAAATCACCCTGAACACATTCAGGGAAACCCAAAATTATCGCAGGCTTGACTGCTGCTGGCAATGCCTTTCGGCTGGCGGGCCTTTGTGAACGGCTCCGTGACGGCCTTCTGGCACGGCGGAAGCCCCCCATGGCGCAGCCCGGAAACCGCCCGGCTCGCACACCGATGGCCCCATGATCCAACCCTGGAAAACACGCGACGGAGCACACCGCGCAAATTGTGGATAACTCCTTGACAAGCTACAATCCGCCGCCCAGCCCCGTTCCTCCTATCCACAACAAGAATTCCCCTGAAATGACCGAGGAACCCTCCCACAGCCCCCAACATTCACCCGGCGCAGATGCCGGCCAGGGCCTGTGGCAAGCCTGCGTAGAGCAACTGGCACAAGACCTGCCCGAACAGCAGTTCAACACCTGGATCAAGCCCCTGATCGCCCAGGTGGCAGAAGATTTCTCCAAGGTCACCCTGCTCGTAGGCAACCGCTTCAAGCTGGACTGGATCCGGGCGCAGTATGCGGGCCGCATTGCCTCGCTTCTGGAGGGCCTGTATGGCCAACCCGTTACCCTGGAGTTAGCGCTCGCTCAGCGTGAATCCGTTGCCCGTACTTACGTACGCCCTGCAGCACCGGAGCCCACCAACACCTCTGCGCCGTCCGAATCGCAGTCCCCCAGCAGCGACGATGCGTCCGCTGGCGCGTTCCGCAACCGGCTTAACGCCGCCCTCACGTTCGAGACCCTGGTGGAAGGCACCGCCAATCGCATGGCGCGCTCGGCGGCCATGCACGTGGCCGGCATGCCGGGCCACCTGTACAACCCGCTGTTCATCTACGGGGGCGTGGGCCTGGGCAAGACCCACCTGGTGCACGCTGTGGGTAACCGCCTGCTGCAGGACAAGCCCGACGCCAAAGTTCTCTACATCCATGCCGAGCAGTTCGTGTCGGATGTGGTTAAGGCGTACCAGCGGCGCACGTTCGATGAATTCAAGGAGCGCTACCACTCGCTCGATCTGCTGCTGATCGATGACGTGCAGTTCTTCGCCAACAAGGACCGCACGCAGGAAGAATTCTTCAACGCGTTCGAGGCCCTGCTGGCCAAGAAATCGCACATCGTGATGACCTCGGACACCTACCCCAAGGGTCTGGCCAACATCCACGAGCGGCTGGTGTCGCGCTTCGACTCGGGCCTCACGGTCGCCATCGAGCCGCCCGAGCTCGAAATGCGCGTGGCCATTCTGATCAACAAGGCCCGCGTCGAAGGCACCGAGATGCCCGAGGAAGTCGCCTTCTTCGTCGCCAAGAATGTGCGCTCCAACGTGCGCGAGCTTGAAGGCGCACTGCGCAAGATCCTGGCGTACTCGCGCTTCAACCAGAAGGAGATCTCCATCCAGCTGGCCCGCGAGGCGCTGCGCGACCTGCTATCGATCCAGAACCGGCAGATCAGTGTGGAAAACATCCAGAAGACGGTGGCCGACTATTACAAGATCAAGGTCGCCGACATGTACAGCAAGAAGCGCCCGGCCAGCATTGCCCGGCCCCGCCAGATTGCGATGTACCTGGCCAAGGAGCTGACGCAAAAGAGTCTTCCGGAGATCGGAGAATTGTTTGGCGGGCGCGACCACACCACGGTTTTGCACGCTGTGCGCAAGATTTCGGGCGAGCGTCAGCAGTTGACCGAACTGAACCAGCAATTGCACGTGCTGGAGCAGACGCTGAAAGGCTAAAAAGGCGTGATCGAGGCCCCCCAGAGAAAAGGCTCCGTTAAGGGGCAAAATGACGGGTTGTGCAGCAGGGGGAGGCATGATCTGTGCCGCTGTCCACGCACCGTTCCAAAAAACCACAAGAGGTTGATGACATGATCGTCCTGAAGGCAACACAAGACAAGGTTCTCGCGGTTCTGCAGTCCGTGGCTGGCATCGTGGAGCGCCGCCACACGCTGCCCATCCTGGCCAACGTGCTGATCCGCAAGACAGGCAATGCCCTGCAGCTGACGACCAGCGACCTCGAAATCCAGATCCGCACCACCGCAGAGCTGGGTGGCGACACGGGCGACTTCACCACTACCGTGGGTGCCCGCAAGCTCATCGACATTCTGCGCACCATGCCCGGCGACCAGACGGTCAGCCTCGAATCGGCCCAATCCAAGCTCATCCTCAAGGGCGGCAAGAGCCGCTTCACGCTGCAAAGCCTGCCGGCCGAGGACTTCCCGCTGGTGCAGGAATCCGCCGCCTTTGGCCCCGTGTTCGCCGTGCCACAAAAGACCCTCAAGGACCTGCTGGGCCAGGTGTCGTTTGCGATGGCGGTGCAGGACATCCGCTACTACCTCAACGGCATCCTGTTTGTGGCCGAAGGCAAGACGCTGAGCCTCGTGGCCACCGACGGCCACCGCCTGGCGTTTGCCAGCGCCACGCTCGACGTGGAAGTGCCCAAGCAGGAAGTCATCCTGCCACGCAAGACCGTGATCGAGTTGCAGCGCCTGCTGAGTGACGCGGGTGGCGAGAACCAGCCCCACATCGAGATGCAATTCGCGAACAACCAGGCCAAGTTCACCTTTGGCGGCATGGAGTTCGTCACCAAGCTGGTCGAGGGCAAGTTCCCCGACTACAACCGCGTGATCCCCAAGAACCACAAGAACAGCATCACCCTGGGCCGCGCGCCACTGCTGGCCAGCCTGCAGCGCACGGCCATCATGACCAGCGACAAGTTCAAGGGCGTGCGCCTGAACCTGGAACCCGGCACCCTGCGTGTGGCATCCAACAACGCCGAGCAGGAAGAGGCCGTGGACGAGCTCGACATCGACTACGGTGGCGACACCATCGAGATCGGCTTCAACGTGACCTACCTCATCGACGCCCTGGCCAACATGGGCCAGGACATGGTGAAGGTGGAGCTCTCGGACGGCAACAGCTCCGCGCTGCTGACCATCCCCGAGAACGAAAGCTTCAAGTACGTCGTCATGCCCATGCGCATTTGAGACGCCTCGCCGTCCCATGGCACTGCCTGAACACGGCTACTACTGTATTGATAGCTACTGGCGCTTATCAGATAAGCGCTAGAGCCCAATTTGACCCATATTGACACATTGGAAACCCCGGTTTCCACGGATCCCAAGGCCCACCATGACCGTTGACAACATCCCCTCCGAGCCCGAAGACACCGGCGTCTCCGGCCATGTTGAGCCCACCCTCGCCAAGATCGACACCAACCAGGCAGGGGCCAGCGAAAGCTACGGCGAAGGCGCCATCACCATCCTCGAAGGCCTGGAGGCCGTGCGCAAGCGCCCCGGCATGTACATCGGCGATACCAGCGACGGCACCGGCCTGCACCACCTGGTGTTCGAAGTGGTGGACAACTCCATCGACGAAGCCCTGGCCGGCCACTGCGACGACATCGTCGTCACCATCCACAGCGACAACTCCATCAGCGTGACGGACAACGGCCGGGGCATTCCGACCGGCGTGAAGATGGACGACAAGCATGAGCCCAAGCGCTCGGCGGCCGAGATCGCGCTGACCGAACTGCACGCGGGCGGCAAGTTCAATCAGAACAGCTACAAGGTGTCGGGCGGCCTGCACGGCGTGGGCGTGAGCTGCGTGAACGCACTCAGCAAGATGCTGCGCCTGACCGTGCGCCGCGAAGGCAAGGTGCACGCGCTGGAGTTCAGCAAGGGCTTCGTGCAGAACCGCATCGTGCAGACGGTGGACGGCGTGGAAGTGTCGCCCATGCAGGTGCTGGACGACACCGACAAGCGCGGCACCGAAGTGCACTTCTTGCCCGACACCGAAATCTTCAAGGAGAACAACGAGTTCCACTACGAGATCCTGGCCAAGCGCCTGCGCGAACTCTCGTTCTTGAACAACGGCGTGCGCATTCGCCTGAAGGACGAGCGCAGCGGCAAGGAAGACGACTTCTCGGGCGCTGGCGGCGTGCGCGGCTTTGTCGAGTTCATCAACAAGGGCAAGACCGTCCTGCACCCCACCTCGTTCTACGCAGCCGGTGAACGCCCGGCCGAGACGTATGGCGGCATCCCCGGCACGCACATTGGCGTGGAAGTGGCCATGCAGTGGAACAGCGCGTACAGCGAACAGGTTCTCTGCTTTACCAACAACATTCCCCAGCGTGACGGTGGCACCCACCTGACCGGCCTGCGCGCCGCGATGACCCGCGTCATCAACAAGTACATCGAAGAAAACGAGTTCGCCAAGAAGGCCAAGGTCGAAGTGACCGGTGACGACATGCGCGAAGGCCTGTGCTGCGTGCTGAGCGTGAAGGTGCCCGAGCCCAAGTTCAGCAGCCAGACCAAGGACAAGCTGGTATCGAGCGAAGTGCGCGCCCCCGTGGAAGACATCGTGGGCAAGCTGCTCACCGACTACCTGCAGGAGCGCCCGGCCGACGCCAAGATCATCTGCGGCAAGATCGTGGAAGCCGCCCGCGCCCGCGAAGCCGCCCGCAAGGCCCGTGAAATGACGCGCCGCAAGGGCGTGCTCGACGGCATGGGCCTGCCCGGCAAGCTGGCCGACTGCCAGGAAAAAGACCCGGCGCTGTGCGAAATCTACATCGTCGAGGGCGACTCCGCCGGTGGTTCTGCCAAGCAGGGCCGCGACCGCAAATTCCAGGCCATCCTGCCCCTGCGCGGCAAGATCCTGAACGTGGAAAAGGCCCGCTACGAAAAGCTGCTGACCAGCAACGAAATCCTCACGCTGATCACGGCCCTGGGCACCGGCATCGGCAAGGCCGGTGGCACGACGGGTGGCGATGACTTCGACGTGGCCAAACTGCGCTACCACCGCATCATCATCATGACCGACGCCGACGTCGACGGCGCCCACATCCGCACCCTGCTGCTGACCTTCTTCTACCGCCAGATGCCCGAGCTGGTGGAGCGCGGCCACATCTACATTGCCCAGCCGCCGCTGTACAAGGTCAAGGCCGGCAAGGAAGAGCTGTACCTGAAGGACGCCCCCGCGCTCGATGGCTTCTTGCTGCGCATCGCGCTGAACCATGCCAGCGTGACCACCGGCGGCGCCAATCCGCAAACGCTGACCGGCGACACCCTGGCCGAACTGGCGCGCAAGCACCAGATCGCTGAAAGCGTGATCGCCCGCCTGGGCAACTTCATGGACGCCGAAGCGCTGCGTGCGATTGCCGACGGCGTGAGCCTCAAGCTCGACACCGTGGCCGACGCCGAGGCCAGCGCCGTAGCCCTGCAGGCCAAGCTTCGCGAACTGAACACCACCGGCGCCCCCGCCGAAGTGGCCGGCGAATTCGACGTGCGCACCGACAAGCCCCTGCTGCGCATCAGCCGCCGCCACCACGGCAACATCAAGAGCAGCGTCATCACGCAAGACTTCGTGCACGGCGCCGACTACGCCGCCCTGGCCGAAGCCGCTGAAACCTTCCGTGACCTGCTGGCCGAAGGCGCCAAGGCCCTGCGTGGCGAGGGAGAGAAGCAGAAGGAAGAAAAAGTGGGCGACTTCCGCCAGGCCATGAAGTGGCTCATCACCGAAGCCGAACGCACCACCAGCCGCCAGCGCTACAAGGGCCTGGGCGAGATGAATCCCGAGCAGCTGTGGGAAACCACGATGGACCCCAACGTGCGCCGCCTGCTGCGCGTGCAGATCGACGATGCCATCGAGGCTGACCGTGTGTTCACCATGCTGATGGGCGATGAGGTGGAGCCGCGCCGGGACTTCATTGAAACGAATGCCCTGCGGGCGGGCAATATTGACGTGTAATTTGAATTGAGTCGAATCGAGGTGGGTTGGCGGCTCGCACCCCAACCACCCGCCCGTTGCAGACTGGCGCCCGCCGCACCAGTTTATGCATACACCTTCGGAGCTGAGCCGCCATGTCGCTGCTGAAATGGAATGTGACCACCACCACCGCTGTTGCGGCAGCAACGCTTACGGCGCTGGCAGCCCCCGCATCGTCGGCCTGGGCCCAAACGTACAAATGCACACAGCCTGACGGCAAAACCGCCTTCCAGGACCAGCCCTGCCACATGAGCGGCGGCACCGGGGGCAGCGTAAACATCAAGGTCACGCCGCCATCCAGCGACGCCCCGCCGCCGCGCGCGCCCGGCGCGCAGCAGCCACTGCGCCAACGGTCACCCTACACGGGCACGACAGGCACCGAAACACAAACCGCCGATGCCCAGCAGGCACGTCAGCAGGCCGATGCCTACAGTCGATCCGTGCAATGCAACTCTGCACGCAGCAACCTGGGTGCTCTCAAGGCCCAGCGCCCAGTGTTCCAGTACGACAACAAGGGCGAACGGCAGTACCTGGATGACAGCAAGCGGCAAGCGGAGATGGCGGCGGCGCAGCGTGGGGTGGCGGAGAACTGCCGCTAACGCGGAGATAGGCGACTCAGCGTGTCTTAAGACACTGCACCACGCCAGTAACTGGCACCCCGCCTTCAAAAATTTGCACAACAGCGCGACCGGAATCCATTCCATTCGACCAACAGCTTTGTAGCAGCGCTGGTCGTGAACAAGGTTGGTCATCGAACGCAAGGTATCTGTTCACCGATGTGCTGAACCTCCTGCAGGCGCGCGAGGGCCGGTATATGCTGCCACTGCGGCCGAAAGTGAAGTAGCAGCTGGAGAAAAACACTAGCACGGACTTCGACATCCGCATTGTCGAAGCGATCGGCTCTACAGCCTTTTCACAGTACCCTGCGCGGCGCGGCTGTGGCTGCGTCTCCGCTGTTCGGCGTGCCCGTCGATTCGATCAGCAGAATATGCGCCTCTGCACTCGCGCGCGGACGGTGCTCCACACCTTTGGGCACCACGAATAGCTGGCCAGCGTGCAAGGTGACCATGGCACCACCGGGCAAATCAATCTCTACGGTGCCTTTCAGCACCAGAAAAAAATCATCCGTATCGGGGTGCCTGTGCCACTGGTACTCACCCTGAATCTTGGCGACCATGATGTCGTGGCCGTTGAATTCGGCCACGGTGCGCGGGGCCCAGTGGTCCGTGAACTGGGTGAGTTTGTGGGCCAAGTCCACAGGGTGGACTGCGGTTGTAGGAGGGGCGTTGGCGGTATCGGGCATGGCGGGTTGGGTCTGGGTTGGCTTGCATGGCCACGCCGGTGGGCGGGTTGTCTGCAGTGTCGCCGCCCGGCACGGGGCGGTCTTGTACATTTGTTGCATGCACGCCGGGAACGACAATTCCGCCGCACCTTCCTCCTCTTCTTCATCGCCCGCGCCGCCAGGCAGTGGCGGCGGCACCCAGCGCGACTGGGCAGAGATGCGGCCGCTGGCCTCGGGGGGCGTCACGCTGCTCAATGCGCATTTCACGCAGCACCGGTTCGAGCGGCACAGCCACGAGACCTATTCCATAGGCATCACGCGCTCGGGGGTGCAGACCTTTGCATGCCGTGGCGCGCGCCACGCCAGCCTGGCAGGCGATGTGATCCTGTTCAACCCTGATGAGCCGCACGATGGCAGCCGGGGCACGGATGCGGGGTTTGGCTATTCGATCCTGTATGTGGACGCCGCGCTGGTGCACGCCCTGGTGTCGGACCAGGCAGCTTTTGGTGCGGGCGGTACCAGCCATGCGGCGCGGTACTTCAAAGCGCCCGTGGTGCACGATCCGCAAGGTGCCCTATTGCTGCAGCGGGCGGTGGCTGCGGTGGCCGAAAGGCAGGAGTCGTTACACGGAGAGGAGCTCACCAGCGCAGCCCTGGTGGCGCTGCTGGGCCGCCATGGCGAGACCAGAGCGCACTGGACAAGCGACTGCCTGGACGCAGGCCGACGGCGCATGGCCCTGGTGCGCGAGTACCTGGACGCGCACTTTGCCGATGACGTGACGGTGCAGGCCCTGGCCACACAGGCCGGCCTGTCGCGCGCTCACCTGACCCGTGCATTCACAGCCACCTACGGCATGGCGCCACATGCCTACCTGAACATGGTGCGCATTCGCCAGGCCCAGGCGGCACTGCGGCAGGGCCATGCGGTGGCCGACGTGGCGGCGGCCTGCGGCTTCGCCGACCAGAGCCACATGACGCGGCGCTTCAAGGGGCAGGTGGGCATGGCACCGGCACGTTGGCTAGCCAATATGCGCGGCTGCTGACAAGCGTTTTCAACGCTAGCTGCTGCCAGCGACGATCTCCCTGGTTCGGCACCTCAGAAAAAACGGGGCTGCCCCCTCATCAGCGCCTTCTGAGCGTCTGCTGCTTCCTGCACCGGCTCTCCAGCGTACCCCCTTCACTCCCATCCTCCAGCCCCGCATACACGCCGCACGGCCAGACAAGGCCGCCGTACTGTTCCATGTACCAATACGGTGGCTCCGACGCGCAAATGTCCATGTGCTTCACCCGCCAGACGGCGCCGGATTTGTGCAAGACCACCCAGAGCATCTTGTCCAGATCAGGGTGGCAACCATCGGACAGGCTCCAGTCCATGCCCTTGCCTGAGGCAGCCACGATGCTGCCCACCAACACCGCCCAGTTGCGGTCCACATTGAGTCGGTCTACTTTGATCCGCACGGGCTGGCCGGCCAGGGTTGCCGCCTTCGGCCGCACCGCGTCGAGCAGGTCTTTGCGGGCGAGCTGGCTCAGTTCCGTAGCCCCCGCGCTGAAGCAAGTGGCAATGAGCGCCAGAAATAGTACGAGTCGCTTGGGCATGACGTAGGAAAACCTGAACTTTGGTGGACCGGACCACCAGGGGCTGCCGCCAGTAGACTCGGGCGAGCCACTGGGCGTCATCGGTGACAAATGGGTGCCCGACACACTGCCCTTTTAGCAGACGAGACTACTGCGCACGGCGACGGGTTGGAGATTGCTACCATCCAACTCCCATGAAATCCCCTATCTCCATCGTTGACGTCGACCGCCTCGACACCTGGACCCGCTACCGCGCAGGCCTGTGCGACAACTGCGCGGCCAACTGCTGCACGATGCCTCTGGAGGCGCAGCTTTCGGACCTGGTGCGGCTGGAGCTGGTGGACCCGTTCGAGGCCGAGCATGAAGAGCCCCGGCACATTGCCAAGCGGCTGCAGAAAGCGCGGCTGATCGACCACTTCAACCACAAGAACGCGATCTTCACGATGGCGCGGCGGGCCAGTGGGGACTGCAATTTTCTCGACCCGAAAACGCGGCTGTGCACGGTGTACGACAAGCGGCCCGAGACTTGCCGGCTGCACCCACAGAAGAAGAGCCCCAAGCCTGGGTACTGCGCCTATGGGGCTCGGGATTTGCAGCGCAGGGGCTGAGCGCGGCAGAGGCGCCCCGACCAGCGCCTCCACTTCAAGACTAGACCGTCTCCCGCTGAACAAAGCCTGCCAAAAGCTCCGCAGGCTCTGCCAAACTGCCCACCTCCACCCCATCCACCCGCGCATGCGGCGGCCCCTGGTGGGCCCAGTCGATGAGGGATTGCACAGCTTCGGCGGGGCCGGTGGCCAGGGCCTCCACGCTGCCGTCGCGGCGGTTGCGCACCCAGCCTCGCAGGCCGCGCTGCTGGGCCGCCTGCACCATGGACCAGCGGTAGCTCACACCCTGCACGTGGCCACGGATGAGAAGGTGCCGGGTGGTGGTGGAAGTGGTGTTGCTGCTGCTTGGGGACATGGACGCACTGTATCGCCAGCGCACCCGCCTTGGGTGCTGATTGCAGCCCGCTCACCACGGCAGCGCTCGACCAACGGTGCTGCGCGCGCTAAGCTGCAATGCTCTCGTAGTCGCCTGGCTCCTAGTTCCACTCCGCTGCTGCGCCCTTCAACCCTGCCCATGAACGCCCCCCGCAAAGCGTTGCCCGCCATCGACACCAACCGCTGCACAGGCTGCGGCTGGTGTGTGGCAGTGTGTGCACCGCATGTGTTGTCGCTGCAGGTGCAAGGCCCAGAAGCCTGGGGGCCCAAGCGGTCTCAGCTGCACGATGTGGCGGCCTGCACGGGGTGCGCCTTGTGCGCGGTGCGGTGTCCGTTTGGTGCGATCCGCATGGTGCGGACCCGGCCCATCGTTGAAGACGTGTAACGCTACTGCGCATGCCCTTGCGCTGCCGCAAAAATTGACAGGATGGACATCGCAACGCGATGGTGTCCCACATGCCCGAGCGGCGGGGCGTGGTGACATCGGAGGTTCACCCCATTCACCACCACAAGGAGCACACCATGCCTGAAAAGAAAGCCAGCGTTCACTGGGAAGGTGCCGGCAAGGCCGGCCAGGGCCAGATCAGCACCGAGACCGGCGCGCTGGACAAGTACCCCTACGGCTTTGCCAGCCGCTTTGGCGATGACCGCAAGGGCACCAATCCCGAAGAGATCGTGGGCGCTGCACACGCCGCCTGTTTCACCATGGCATTTTCCTTTGCCGCTGAGAAGGCTGGCATCGCCACCGAGACCATCGACACCACGGCCAGCGTGCGGCTCAGCAAGGACGGTGACGGTTTTGTGATTGACCGCATCGCCCTCACGCTCACGGCCAAGGTGCCTGGCATGGACGATGCCGCGTTCCAGAAACTGGCGGCAGATGCCAAGGCCAATTGCCCGCTGTCGAAGGCACTGGCCTCGGTGCCAGAGATCACGCTGACCGCCACGCTGGTGAAGTAACTAACGGGGCATGCACTGGCACCGGGCACACCTCGATGCCATCTTTCTTCGCCGCTCAGCGCGCCCGCACCGCTGCGGCCAACGCGGAAAACGCCTGCCGGTCCACCGCATGCGTGAAGGCCGTGTTGGGCACCGGGTGTGTGGACAGCTTCACCACCACCAGCTCTGCCGCCGGGTTGATGTGGATGTGCTGACCCATCAGGCCCTTGGCCTCGTAGGTGCCGTCGGCATCGTGTGGCACCCACCACTGGTTGTGGTACGAATAGCCCGCGCGCATGGCGGTACCGGGAGCCTTGCTGAACTGGGTTGGATCCGCCCCCTTGCGCAGCTCGGCGATGGTGGCGGGCGAGATGATCTGCTGCCCGTTTAACCGGCCGTTGGCACGCAGCATTTCGCCGAGGCGGCCCAAGTCGCGCAGCGTGGCGTTCACGCCCACGCTGGTGGACTGGCCGCCGTTGGCGTCGGCAAACACATACGCATCCTCCTGCGCTCCCAGCCGCGACCAGATGCGCTCGGACAGCAGCGTGGCGTAGCTCTTGCCCGTCACGCGCTGCAACAGCCAGCCCAGCACTTCCGTGTCCACCGACTTGTACGCGAACGCGGTGCCGTGCTCGCCGTCTTTCTTCAGCGTGGGCAGGAACTCGGCCATGCTTTTGGCGGCGTTGCTGCCGGGCGGCGCGGGCTGCAGGCCTGCGGCGGCCAGGTACTGGAAGACGCCGGACGCGGGGTCGGCAAAGTTCTCGGCGTACTGCACGGCGGTAGTCATGTCCAGCGTCTGCTGCACGGTGGCATCGGCCCAGGCGCTGGTGGCCAGCTCGGGCAGGTAGCGGGGGATCAGCGCTTTCGGGTCGATCACGCCTTCCTGGATGAGTTCGGTGGCCAGCAGGCCGGTGAGCGATTTGCTCATGGACCACAACACATGCGGCTGGTGCGGCTGCATGCCGATGTGGTGGCGCTCGTACACGACACGGCCCCGGTGCAGCACCAGCAGGCCGTCGGTGTAGGTGGCCTTCTGCCAGTCGGCCAGCGTGGTGGTGCCGCCCTTGCCATCGGGCACGGGCAGCGCGTCGTCCAGTGTGCGGGCTGCGGCCGTCAACGCGCTGGGCGCGCCTGCGCCGCGCCACACGGCGGCCGTAGGGCCCAGCTCGCGCAGGTGGTGCGCGGCCCAGCGCACATTGGGGTATTTGAGGATGTTGGCCAGGCGCACGACCTTGTCGGGCGGTGGCGGAAAGCCCTGCATCAGCTGCAGCGTGGCGGGGTGGGTGGCGTCGGGTGGTGGCAGTTGCGGTGCCTGGGCATGGCTGGCGGCGGCCATGCAGAGGGCGGCAGCGGCCGCGGCGAGCGTGACCAGGGCAAATTGAAGGCGGGGGTACGGCATGGTGCAAAAGTCCTGCAAGGGTGAGTAGGGAGAGGGCGGGAAACGATGGAAAAAAGGGGAAACGATTGATTCAGCGGGTCTATCCCCGCGCCGCCAGCAACGCGCGGATCACGGCTTCGGTGCGCTCGTATTCGCCCTCCCCGAAATGCTTGTAGCGAATGCGGCCCTGCGCATCGATGAGGTACGCGGCAGGCCAGTACTGGTTGCTGTAGGCCTTCCAGGTGCCGTAGCGGTTGTCCTGCGCCACGGGGTGCTTCACGCCGTGGCGGCGCATGGCCACCTCGACATTGCTGGTGGTGCGCTCGAACGGAAACTCCGGCGTGTGCACGCCCACCACCGTGAGTCCCTGGGGCGTGTACAGCTCGGCCCATCGGTTCACATGGGGCAGGGTGCGGATGCAGTTGATGCAGGCATAGGTCCAAAAATCCACCAGCACCACGCGGCCGCGCAGCTGTGCCAGGGTCAGCGGTTCGGAGTTGAGCCAGCGCTCGATGCCGGTGAACTCGGGCGCGGGGCCAAAGTCGGGCAGCGTGGCCGCCTGGATGGCGGGCCCTGCAGCGTGGGTGAGGGTGGGCGCTGCCACGGCGGCAGCCACAGAGGCTGCAGACGCCAAGAATGTGCGGCGCTGAAACGAGAAGGGTGAAGAAGGGTGCGATGTCATGGTGAAAATTCCTTGCTGCGGGCCGCTTACAGCCCGCCTGAACCCGATGGATAGAACTGCGACAGCCACGCGGTGACCTGCCCATCCACCTCCAGCAGCATGGCCAGCGCCACGGCAATGACCACCACGCCAAAGGCCTGCTGCACGCGGTGCGCGTGGCGCGAGATGCGGCGCACATGGCTGGCCGCGGCCTGGCCCCCGTAGGCAATGGCCAGCATGGGCAGCGCGGCGCCGGTGGAATACGCGAGCAGCAGCACGGCCGTGCGGGCCCCGGGCGGCTCGGTGGCGATGAGCGTGAGGATGGAGGCGAGCACCGGCCCGGCGCAGGGCGTCCACACCGCGCCCAGGCTTAGCCCCAGCAGCAGCCCGCCCCAGTTGCCGCCCGATGAACCCCGCCCCAGGCTGGCCACGCGGCTGAGCACGCCACCCGCGTGTTGGCTCAGCCACTGGAACGGCTTGGGCCACACCGTGAGCACGCCAAACACCAGCAACATCACGGCAGCGAACCGGCGCAAGCCCTCGGGCGACAACCCCAGCACCTGCGTGAAGCTGCTGAACAGCAGCGCCACGGCCGCAAACGAAAGCGCAAAGCCCAGTGCGATGAACAGCGGGCGCGTGCGCCGTGCCGTGCCACCCGCTACCGACGCGCCCAGCACCACCGGCAGCATGGGCAGCACGCAGGGCGCGCCCACGGTGAGCATGCCGGCGGCCACGGCCAGCCAGGGCGAGGTATTGGTCATTGCGGCGCCCCCTGGTCGATGGCAGGGCGGCGCCACACCTGCGTCTTGCCGAACAGCGGAATGCCCACGTAGGCGCGCACCAGCAGCTGATCCGGCTCGGCGGGGGTGAGGGTGGCGCGGTAGGTCTTGGCGTTCTCGCGGTTGTAGATCTCGCCCTGGTATTCGGTGCTGCCGTCGCCGCTGGGGCGCAGGCCCGACAGCAGGGTCATGCCCAGCGCAGGCCGCGCGTCGGCCGCTGCCATGTCAGCGCCCGGGGCGCTCATGGAGCGGTTGGCCAGCACACGCACCACCTTGCCACACAGGGTCTCGCCGGCGCAGGGCGCAATGTCCACCTCCAGGTTGCCACTTTCGGTGATCCAGCGGCCCAGCGGGGCCTTGGCAGGCGTTGCGGCCAGGGATTGCTGGGCGCCTGCGGATTGGGCCAGGCACAGCGCCAGCAGCCCGGTCGTGGCTATCCAGGGATTCATCTTCATGGCAAGGTCCTCGTGAAGTTCAGGAAGACTGCATTGAAGCGAGCGGACGTATCGGTGATATTTCCTGGCAAGGCCTTTTGGTATGCGTGCGTATCCGCCGCGCCGCCCGACAAGTTCAGATACATACGGCCCGCCGCGCCGCTGCCACACCCAGGGCAAACCCCGGAGAATCACCACCCATGAGCACGCCCACCGAAGACCACATCCTGATCGTCGATGACGACGCGGGCATCCGCGAGCTGGCGGCCGAGTACCTGCAGCGCCAGGGCCTGCAGGTGAGCGTGGCGGCCGACGGCCGGCAGATGCGCGAGGTGCTGGCCACGCAGCGCATCGACCTCTTGGTGCTGGACCTGATGCTGCCCGGCACCGACGGCATCACGCTGTGCCGCGAGCTGCGCAGCCCCGGCGCGCCGCCGCTGCCCATCATCATGCTGACCGCGCGCAGCGACGAGGCGGATCGCATCCTGGGACTGGAGCTGGGCGCGGACGACTACCTGACCAAACCCTTCGCCGCGCGCGAGCTGCTGGCGCGCATCCACGCGGTGCTGCGGCGCACGCGCATGCTGCCGCCCAACCTGGCGGCGGCCGAGCCCGCGCGCCACCTTGCGTTCGGCGACTGGCGGCTGGACACCACGGCGCGCCACTTGCTCGATGCCACCGGCGCGGTGGTGGCGCTGTCGGGCGCCGAATACCGCCTGCTGCGCGTGCTGCTGGACCACCCGCAGCGCATCCTCACGCGCGACCAGCTGCTGCAGCTCACGCAGGGGCGCGATGCCGATGTGTTCGACCGCTCCATCGACCTCTTGGTCAGCCGCGTGCGCCAGCGGCTGGGGGACGGCGCCCGCGGCTCGCGCTACATCAAGACAGTGCGCAACGAGGGCTATGTGTTCTGTGCCGACGTGTTGCCCGCTGCGGTGCAAACGCCCACGCCAGCGCGGGGAGGGTCCGCCGCATGACGCTGCGCTGGTGGCCCCGCTCGCTGTTCGGGCGCATCCTGCTGGTGTTGTCGCTGGGCCTGGCGCTGGCGCATGCGCTGACGTTCGTGCTGGCCATCACCGAGCGCAGCATGACCATGCGCCGCGCCATGGTGTCGTACCTGGCGAGCGACGTGGCCAGCTCCCTGGCCATGCTGGACCGCCTGCCGCCCGCAGAGCGCGCGCAGTGGGTGGACCGGCTGGCGCGCCGCAACTACCGGTTTGCGCTGACCGCGCCGCTGGACGCACCCGAGGACCGGTCTGACATGGCCCGCCTGGTTGCGGGCGCGGTGGGCGCCACGCTGCCACCGGGCCAGACGGTGCGGGTCATCGACCCCCACGTGCCCGGCACCGAGCTGCGCCTGCAGCTGCAGTTGAGCGACGGCACGCCGCTGGCCGTGGACATGGACGAGCCCCGGCTGCAGGTCTCGCCCTGGGTGCTGGCTGCGCTGGCGCTGCAGCTGGCGCTGCTGGTGGGCCTGTGCGCCTGGGCCGTGCGCGCGGCCACGCGGCCCTTGCGCACACTGGCCGACGCGGCCGATGCGCTGGGCGCCGACCGCGCCGCCGTGCCCCTGGCCGAGGACGGCCCGCGCGAGGTGCAGCGCGCTGCCAAGGCCTTCAACCGCATGCAGCAGCGCATCCAGGCGCACCTGGAGGAGCGCATGCGCATCCTGGCCGCCGTCTCGCACGACCTGCAGACGCCCATCACCCGCCTGCGCCTGCGCGCCGACCTGCTGGACGACACCGCGCTGCAGGGCAAGCTGCACGCGGACCTGGCCGAGATGCAGTCGCTGGTGGAAGAGGGCATTGCCTACGCGCGCTCGTCCCAGGCCGTGCAAGAGCCGCTGCAGCGCGTGGACCTGCGCGCGCTGCTGCAGAGCATTGCGTTCGACTACGCCGATGCGGGCCTGCCCGTGGCGCTGCTGCACGCAGACCCGGGCACCTGCGATACGCGCCCACAGGCGCTGCGCCGGCTGGTGTGCAACCTGGTGGACAACGCGATCAAGTTTGCAGGCGCGGCCGAGCTGAGCCTGGAGGCACAGGCGCAAGGCCCGTGGCTGCTGCGCGTGCTGGACCGGGGCCCCGGCATTGCGCAGGCCGACCTGGCCGCCGTGCTGCAGCCCTACGTGCGGCTGGAAGACTCGCGCAACCGCGGCACCGGCGGTACGGGGCTGGGCCTGGCGATTGCGAACGAGCTCGCCAAGGCGCTGGGCGGCCGCCTGGTGCTCGGGCCGCGCGCCGAGGGGCCGGGGCTGGAAGCGCGGGTCGAGCTGCCTGGGCAGCAGCCGTAGCGCGCGGCAGGTTCCTAAAAGTTCGAAGCGCGTGTGCAGGTGCGCCGCCCCACCGCGCGCACCCGCCCCACGCTCACGCCAAGACCCAGGCCGCTGCTACAGTGCCTGTTCCGTGGACTCACCAGGGGGAACGCCGTGGACAGCACCAGCAGCACTACCACCCACGCAGGCAGTGGCGACAGCAGCAACAGCAGCAGCGGCGGCCCGCAGATCCGCATCGGCATCGGCGGCTGGACCTTCGAGCCCTGGCGCGACAACTTCTACCCCGCGGGCCTGGCGCACAGCAAAGAGCTGCAGTACGCCAGCCGCCAGCTCACCGCCATCGAGGTCAACGGCACCTACTACAGCACTTTCAAGCCACCGACGTTCGCCAAGTGGCATGGCGAGACGCCCGAGGGCTTCATGTTCTCGCTCAAGGCCAACCGCTTTGCAACCAACCGCCGCGTGCTGGCGGAGGCGGGCGATTCGATCACGCGGTTTGTGGAGAGCGGCATCTCCGAACTGAAAGACAAGCTCGGGCCCATCGTCTGGCAGTTCATGCCCACCAAGGCGTTCGAGCCGGGGGACTTCGAGGCCTTCCTCGCGCTGCTGCCCCAGCAGGTCGATGGCCGCAGCCTGCGCCACGTGCTCGACGTGCGGCACGAGAGCTTTGCCACCCCGGCCTTCATCGCGCTGGCCCGCCGGTATGGCTGCGTGCCGGTGCACACCGATTCCGAAAAATTCCCGGCCATCGCCGATGCCGAGGCCGACTTCGCCTACCTGCGGCTGATGCGCAGCCAGGCCGATGTGCCGACCGGCTACACGCCCGAGGCGATTGCGCAGTGGGCGGATGGCGTGCGCGCGTGGACGGGCGGCGGGCGGCCGCGCGACGTGTTCGTGTACTTCATCAACGGCGCAAAAGAGCGGGCCCCGGCAGGGGCGATGGAGCTGATGGCGCAGCTGGGTGTGCAGGCATTTCAAGAAAAATAGGCTGCTACCGCTTTCCCATCAAGCGCCAATAGCTACTCAATTGATAGCGCCATCACGTGCGATTCGATGTACGTGCAGACCACTTGCCGACAAGCCGCACGGCGTCTGCGCGCAACACACCACACGGCCCGGGCTTGACGCGCGCCCCGCACCGTCAGGTACACTGTGCCTCTTCATGCCGTACACCACCCCCGCCCTCGCCGCACGCGCCACTGCCTTCCAAGGCATGGGCATGATGCAGCGCGCGTTCACGCGGGCTGTGGTTGCACGAATGATTACCACCATTACCCCCGCGGCCACCTGAGCACGCGCAGGTGGCCGTTTCGGCAGCCACCTGGTGATCGCTCTCTTCTCCCTCAAGACGAATGCACGAAACCCAGCTCTGGCAGCTGGGTTTTTTTGTTTGTTCGTTAGCCGGAGAAGTCCATGTACCGCGATCCCGTCCCATCCCTAGAGCCTCAACCGTTGCACGCCGCCACCGTGGCGATGCGCCCTCTGCGCGTGGGCATGATCGGCATTGGCACCGTGGGCGCAGGCACCTTCCGCGTGCTGGCGCGCAACCAGGCACTCATCGCAGGCCGCGCGGGGCGGGGCATCAAGATGGTGGTGGTCTGCGCCCGCAGCCTGGCCCGTGCCATGAGCGTGGTGGGCAAGGACGTGGCCCTGACCAACGACCCCATGCAGGTCGCCACGCACCCCGATGTGGACGTGCTGGTGGAGGCCGCCGGCGGCACCGGCCCCGCGCGTGAATGGGTGCTGGCCGCCATCCGCGCGGGCAAGCATGTGGTCACGGCCAACAAGGCGCTGCTGGCGGTGCATGGCAACGAGATCTTCGCCGCCGCGCGCCAGCACGGCGTGGTCGTGGCGTACGAAGGCGCGGTGGCGGTGAGCATCCCCATCGTCAAGGCGCTGCGCGAGGGCCTCACGGCCAACCGCATCGAATGGGTGGCCGGCATCATCAACGGCACCACCAATTTCATCCTGAGCAAGATGCGCGACGAAGGCGTGGGCTTTGCCGAAGCGCTCGCCCAGGCCCAGGCGCTGGGCTACGCCGAGGCCGACCCGACCTTCGACATCGAAGGCATCGACGCCGCGCACAAGATCACGCTGCTGGCGGCCAATGCGTTTGGCATGCCGGTGCGTTTTGCCGATGCGCAGGTGGAAGGCATCACCGCGCTGCAGGGGCTGGACGTGGCGTGTGCGGAGCAGCTGGGCTTTCGCATCAAGCTGCTGGGCGTGGCCAAGCGCCGCACAGGCAGTGGCGCGGACGGCGTCGAGCTGCGCGTGCAGCCAGCGCTGGTGCCCGCCACGCACCTGATGGCGCATGTGAACGGGTCCATGAACGGCATCATGGTCAAGGGCGATGCAGCGGGCGTGACGATGTACTACGGCGCGGGCGCGGGGTCCGAGCAAACTGCATCGGCCGTGATTGCCGACCTGGTGGATGTGGCGCGGCTCGATGGCACGCGTGCCGCGCAGCGGGTGCCGCACCTGGGGTTTCACGCAGACGCGGTCAACGAAGGCCTGGCCGTGTTGCCCCGCGCGGCCGTGCACACACGCCACTATCTGCGCGTGCCGGTGCACAGCGCGCAGCAGATCGAGGCCGTGGGCGCCTGGCTGGCCGCGCAGCAGGTGCCGGTGCTGCAGGTGGCCTTGGCCGCCGAGAAATCACTGCCATCGGGCAGCCACACCCAGGTGCTGGTGCTGACGGACGCCGTGGCGCAGGCCAACGTGGACCTGGCGGTGCATGCGCTGGCCGCACACCCTGCGGTGGCAGGCCCGGTGGTGACACTGCGGGTGGAACTGCTGGAGGGCTGAGAACCCCGTGGGACACGCGATTTTGTGTCAAGAAAGGCGCTAGCGCTTATCCATCAAGCGCTAGCAGCTATCAATTTTGACAAACCCCGTTGCTCATGGCATCAAGCCCCCCAACACCAGCGCGGCCATGTCCTCTGCTGCGGATGTGCCCTCGGCCATCAGGCCCTGCACCACGCCCGCGCGGTCGGTGTCGGTACGGTTCTGGCTGACTTTCCAGATGCCTTCCCAGCGGTCCACCGGCAGTTCGATGCCCACGATGGCGTGCAGCAGTTTGTCGATGTAGTCGGGCGGGGCATCGTCAATGCGCCAAGGGCCCGGGCGGTGGGCCTCGTGCCGCTCGCTCAGGGTGTGCAGGATGGCGCGCAATTGCACCGGGTCGTCCACTGCATGGAGCGTGCCGTGGGCGTGCACGGTGGCGTAGTTCCAGGTGGGCACCTGTTTGCCGTCGATGGCCTTGGACGGGTACCAGGAGGGCGAGACGTAGGCCTGCGGGCCGTGGAACACCGCCACGGCGGCCTGCGGCAGCAGTGGCAGGACACCGTTGGCACGCCCCACGTGGCCCACCAGCGTGCCGTGCGGGCCACGCGTGGGGTCCAGGTACAGCGGCACATGGTTCACATGCAGCACGCCTTCGTGCGATACGACCAGGGTGGCCAGGGGCTGGGCCCGCACCAGGGCCTGCAGGATGGCCGGGGCCGTCACCTGGAACTGGCGGTTGGCAATCGTCATGTCAGGCCCCTTCCACTTCCAGCACGGGCGCGCAGTCGATCCGCGTCTTGACCGAGTTGGCCAGGAAACACGACGCGTGGGCGCGGTGGTGCAGGTCGTCGAGTTGTGCGGCGCTGGGCGCGTGGGCCGCGTCAAAGCGCGTGACGGGGCTCAACTGCACCTGGGTAACGACGAGTTGGCCCTGCTCGTTTTTGGCCATGGTGCCCACGGCCGCATCGGTGTAGCTGTTGAGCCGAAAGCCCGCACGGCTGGCCAAATCCATGAACCACAGCATGTGGCAGCTGGAGAGGGCCGCCACATAGGCTTCTTCAGGGTCCACGGCCGCGGCGTCGGAATACGGCAGCGGCACCACATGGGGCGACGACGATGCGGCCACCGTGGCGCCACCATCGAAGTGCCAGGTGTGGGCGCGGCGGTAGCGCTTGTCCAGAAAGTCGTCGTTGCCGCGCTGCCAGGTGACGGTGGCGATGTGTGGGGCCATGGGGTTCTCTCAACAAAGGCGGATCGCACGGTGGCGGCCCGGGTTTCTACAATGGTTCTTCAGTTTATGGCGGCATCACAACATTGAAAGGGCCAATTCGTGCCTAGCCCTGGAGCCAATCGAGCCCATCGATCTACCGCCACCACCCTGCGCCAGCAGGTGTATGAGCAATTGCGCCGCGCCATCGAGCAGGGCAGCCTGCGCGCGGGCACGCGGCTGCCGCCGTCGCGCGAGCACGCAAGCAGCCTGGGCGTATCGCGCAACACCGTGCTGTGGGCCGTGCAGCGGCTGCAGGCCGAAGGGTATGTGGAAGCGCGGGTGGGCGACGGCACCTATGTGTCGCAGGCCGTGGCGGCCACCTCGGCCGCCCCGCAAGGCCTGGTGGCGCCGCCCCGGGGCCTGTCGCGCCGGGGGCAGCTGATTGCCGACACGGCGGCGCGCTGGCGCCCCCCGCTGGCGGCCGCCAAGGCGTTCCGCATTGGCGCGCCCGAGGTCGCCACCTTTCCGTTTGTGCTGTGGGACCGGCTCACCCGCCAGGCCAGCGCCCGCCAGCGCGTGGACCGCGCCCAGTACCTGGACCCGGCCGGGGACCCGGACCTGCGCCAGGCCGTGGCGCAATGGCTGTGGGCCTCGCGCGGCATCCGCTGCGATGCGGCGCAGGTGGTGGTGTGCTCGGGCTCGCAGCAGGGCATCGACCTCATTGCACGGCTGCTGCTGGATGTGGGCGACGAGGTGCTGGTGGAAGACCCGGGCTACCCCGGCATCCGCGCCAGCCTGCTGGGGCATGGCGCGCTGGCGCGGCCGGTGGGCATGGATGCCGACGGCATGCGCATCGACGAGGCCGCCACCCGCTGGCCCGCTGCGCGCATGGCGGTGGTCACGCCCACCCACCAGTTCCCCACGGGGGTCGGCATGGGCCTGGTGCGGCGGCAGGCGCTGCTGCAATGGGCCCGCGCGCACGACGCCTGGGTGGTGGAAGACGACTACGACGGCGAGTTTCAATACGGCAGCAACACGCAGCGCGTGCCCGCGCTGTGCAGCCTGCCGGGGTCCGAGCGGGTGCTGTACGTGGGCACGTTCTCCAAGACCCTGCACCCCGGGCTGCGCCTGGGCTTTGTGGTGGTGCCACCCGCGCTGGTGGAGGCCTTTGCCATGGCCCGTGCCATCACCGACCGGCATGCACCCGGTGATGCGCAAGCGGTGCTGGCGCGCTTCATTGCCGAGGGGCACCTGCTGCGCCACTTGCGGCACATGCGGGAGCTGTATCTCGCCCGCCAACAGGTGCTGATCAGCGCCCTGGCCGACGCCAGCGATGGCGCGGTGCAGCTGTGGCCCAGCGACCGGGGCATGCACCTGCTGCACGAAGGCGCGCCCGGCACCGATGATGAGGCGATCAGCCGCAAGGCGCTGGCAGCGGGTGTGATGCTGGCGCCGCTGTCGCGCTATGCCATGCAGTCCCCGCGCAGGGGCTGGCTGCTGGGGTACGCAGGGTATGACACGCCCGAGATCCTGACGGCAGCGCGGGTGGTGGGGGCACTGCTGCGCGGAGCCGCGTGAGGATGCGCGAGGCCGCGTGGGTTCAGAGGCGTGGCAACGGCGCGGATTGCGCGTCCGTCATCTTCGTGCGGGCAGTCTGCGGCTGCGCTGCATCACGCCACCAGTGTTTCGACAGGGCCGGTGTGCGGATGTCCAGGCGCTCGCCCATGACGGGCGCCACCAGCGGCACGGCAGCGTTGGCCGCCAGCGCGGTGATGCGTTCAAACGGCTCCGTCCAGGGGTGCATGGCCAGGTCAAACGTGCCGTTGTGGATGGGCATGAGGTGGCGGCCCTTCACGTCCAGGTGGGCCTGCAGGCTTTCGTGGGGCTGCATGTGCACATCGGGCCATTGCGCGTCGTAGGCACCGGTCTCGATCATCGTGAGGTCGAACGGGCCAAAGCGCTCGCCGATGGCCTTGAAGCCATCGAAGTAGCCCGTGTCGCCGCTGAAGAAGATGCGCACCTGATCGGAACCTTGCCCGCTCATCAGCACCCACGACGCCCAGAGCGTGCGGTTGCCGTCCGACAGGCTGCGCCCCGAAAAGTGCTGGGCGGGAGTGGCCACCAGGCGCAGGCCCTCGATGGTGGTGCCTTGCCACCAGTCGAATTGCTGCACCTTGGCGGCGGGCACCCCCCAGGCGATGAGCCGGTCACCCACGCCCAGTGGGGCCACAAAGTGGGCCACCTTGGGTGCCAGTTGCTGGATGGCGTCGTAGTCCAGGTGGTCGTAGTGGTCGTGCGACAGGATCACGCCCGTGATGGGCGGCAGGTCGTCCAGGGCGATGGGCGGCGCATGGAACCGCTTGGGGCCCAGAAACTGGAACGGCGATGCGCGCTCGGAGAACACCGGGTCGGTCAGCCAGAACTTGCCTTCGATCTTGAGCAGCATGGTGGAGTGGCCCAGGCGCCACAGGCTACGGTCGGGCGCGGCCAACAGGTCGGCCTGCGACAGCGCCTGCACCGGCAGGGCTTGGCGGGGCACGGTGTCGGCCGGCTTGCCTGTGGCAAAGCGCCACATGATGGCGGCGGTCTTGAACAAACCCGGCTGTTCGCGCGGGGCGGTGTTGCGGAACTTGCCGTCCACCTGCTGGGGCGAGTCGGCATACGACGTGGCGGGCAACGAGGCGCAGGAGAGGATGCTGTAGGCCATGGCAACAAGGGCAGTGAGGATGAGGAGGAATCGGGACATGCGGCGGGGCATGGGCTCTTTCTTAAAAGTGCACTGCACAGTGTAGTTCACTTTTTAAAAAAGTAAACTCGCCGGTGTAAAATGACCCCATGACCCTTGTTCCCACCCCGTCTCGCCTGACCGACCGCAAGCGCGAGGCCATCGTGCAAGCCGCCATTGCCGAGTTTCGCGAGCACGGTTTCAACGGCACCAGCATGGACCGCGTGGCCGCGGCGGCCGAGGTTTCCAAGCGCACCGTGTACAACCATTTCCCCAGCAAGGACGAGCTCTTCGAGGCCATCCTGGGGCACCTGTGGGACCGCAGCCAGTCGCTGGCCGAGGTGGCCTACGACGCGGGCCGACCGCTGCGGGACCAGCTGCTGCAGGTGCTGGAGCACAAGATGCAGCTGCTCAACGACGCGAGCTTCATCGACCTCTCGCGCGTGGCCATGGCAGAAATCATGCACACGCCCGAACGCGCCGAGGCGATGGTGACCCGCCTGTCCGAAAAGGAAGAGGGCCTGCCCCGGTGGATCCGTGCGGCCCAGCAGGACGGGGCCCTGCGTGCCAACGTGGACCCGCAATACGCAGCGCACCAGCTGCACGGCATGGTCAAGGCCTTTGCCTTCTGGCCCCAGCTGGCCATGGGCCGCCCCCCGCTGGACGCGGCCCAGCAGCAGCAGGTGCTGGCCGATGCGGTGGACATGTTTTTAGGGTTCTACGCGGTGGCGCGCTGACTTCCTTCCGGCCGACCGCAACGTCGCCTCAACACATCCGCGCATCCGCATTGCGGTTTGCACTACGCTTGGCCGTTTCCCCACACAGCTTCAGACACCGATGCCTCTTGCCCCCTACCTCGACACCGCCCCGGTTCTGGACACCGGCGTTTTCATCCATGATTCCGCCCAAGTCATCGGCGACGTCACCCTGGGCCGCGACAGCTCGGTGTGGTGCAACGCCGTGCTGCGCGGCGACGTGAACCGCATCGTGGTCGGCGCCTGCAGCAATGTGCAGGACCTGACCATGGGCCATGTGTCGCACCGCAATGCAGCCAAGCCCGAGGGCTCGCCGCTCGTCATCGGCGACTACGTCACCATCGGCCATTCGGTCATCCTGCACGGCTGCCGCATCGGCAACGAGTGCCTCATCGGCATGGGCTCCATCGTGATGGACGACGCCGTCATCGAAGACCGCGTGATGCTGGGCGCGGGCAGTCTGGTCTCGCCCGGCAAGGTGCTGGAGAGCGGCTACCTCTACATCGGCCGCCCGGCCGTGCGCCAGCGTGCGCTCACCGAGGCCGAGATGGCCTACCTCAAGTATTCGGCCGAGCACTATGTGCGCGTGAAGAACAACTACCAGGCCACGCCCACACCGGCACCAGCCGCCTGATCCTCCCCGGGTTACCGCCGCGGCCCCCTGTGCGCCGCGGCCCATAATTTCTGGTGTATGAGCGAACTTCTTCAGCAACTGTCCGAATCCGTCTCCACCGCCCAGTCGGTGGAGGAACTGACGCGGCCGCTTCTGGAAATGCTGGAGGCGGTGACGGGGCTGGAGTCCACCTACCTCACCTCCATCGACGAGGTCCAGGGTGTGCAGCATGTGCTGTATGCACGCAACTCCAGCGCCATGCAGATTCCCGAAGGCCTTGTCGTGCCCTGGAACGACACGCTGTGCAAACGTGCGCTGGAAGAAGGCCGCACCTTCACCGACGACGTGCCGGCCTGCTGGGGCGATTCGCAGGCGGCGCGCGACCTCAACATCCGCACCTACGTGAGCAAGCCCGTCCGCATGGGCAACGGCGCGCTGTACGGCACGCTGTGTGCGGCCAGCACCCACACGCGCCCACGCACGCCCGAGGCCGAGCGCATCCTCACGCTGTTCGCCTACCTGATCGGCCAGCAGGTGGAGCGCGAGCAACTCATCCAGAAGCTGCTGTCGGCCAACGAACAGCTCGCGGCCATGGCGGCCACCGATCAGCTCACAGGAATGCCCAACCGGCGGGCCCTCGTGGAATCGCTGGAGCGGATGCTCGCGCAAGGCCGGCGCCGGCATATGGGGGTCCAGATCGCGTTCATCGACCTGGATGGCTTCAAGGCCATCAACGATACCCATGGCCATGAGGTGGGCGACCAATTCCTCATCGCCATCGCGCAGCGGCTGCAAGGCCTGCTGCGCGCCGAGGACCTGGCCGCACGCCTGGGTGGCGACGAGTTTGTGGTGATCAGCCTGAGCGCGCACGGTGGCGACGCAGCGCACTCTGCACAGGACGCACTGAGCCAGCGCATCACGCAGGTCACCCAGGGCCGCTTTGACCTGCCGGGCGCCTCACTGGACTACGGCGGCGCCAGCGTGGGCGTCGTCACCATTGCCCCAGACCAGCCACACGGCACCGAAGAGGCACTGCGCGTGGCGGACCAGACCATGTACCAGGTCAAGCTCGCGCGCCGGCGGGCCGAAGACACCGTGGCCCAGGCGCGCAGCGGACTGGCAGCCCACCGCTGAGCCACACCCAAAAGGCAGGCCCCCGCCTGCTGCAGTAGCCACACCCGCACGGGAGAAACCGCAGGCCCGGATAATCGGGGCTTACCAACCCCCGCGTCCCATGGCCTCTTCTCCGTGCCGCGTGCTCTCTGTCATCCCCCCGATGACGCAGCTGAACACGCCCTATCCGTCCACCGCCTACCTCACGGGCTTTCTGCGCTCGCGCGGCGTCACCGCGTTCCAGGAAGACCTGGCGCTGGCGCTGGTGCTGCAACTGCTCTCGCCCCAGGGCTTGAAGGCCGTGGCTGCCAAGGTGGACGCACTGCCCACCAAAAAACAAAGCCCCGCCGTGCAGAGCTTTGCCGCGCAGAAGGACCGGTACCTCGCCACCATTGGCCCGGCCATCGCCTTCCTGCAGGGCCGGGACAGCACGCTGGCGCACCGCATCGCCGGGCGGCACTACCTGCCCGAGGGGCCGCGCTTTGCCACGCTGGACGTGTATGTGGACGACGAGGGCGGCGACCCGCTGGGCTGGGCGTTCGGTGCCCTGGGCCTGCACGACAAGGCCAAGCACCTGGCCACGCTGTACCTGAACGACCTGGCCGATGTGCTGCGCGATGCGGTGGACGAGCGTTTTGAGTTTGTGCGCTACGCCGAATCGCTGGCGGGCAGCCAGCCCACGTTTGACCCGCTGGCCGATGCGCTGGCCGCGCCGCCTACGCTGGTGGACGACATGCTGCAGCAGCTCACGCACGAGGCCCTGGAGCGCCACACGCCCGATGTGGTGTTGCTCTCGGTGCCTTTCCCGGGCTCGGTGTATGCGGCGTTTCGCATTGCACAGGCCATCAAGGCGCGTCACCCGCAGGTGGTGACGGTGCTGGGCGGCGGTTTTGTGAACACCGAGCTGCGCGAGCTGGCCGACCCGCGCGTGTTCGACCACTTCGACTACGTGACGCTGGACGCCGGCGAGCGCCCGCTGCTGGCGCTGCTGGAACATGTGCGCGGCGAGCGCGGCCGCCAGCGCTTAGTGCGTACCTTTGTGCGCAACGACGGAGAAGGTGGCAATGGCGCCGTGCAGTACATCAACATGATGGAGGCCGACATCGCCTTTGCCGAGGTGGGCACACCCACCTGGGACGGCCTGCCGCTGGACCGCTACCTGTCGCTGCTGGACATGCTCAACCCCATGCACCGCCTGTGGAGCGACGGGCGCTGGAATAAGCTCACCGTGGCGCACGGCTGCTACTGGAAGAAGTGCAGCTTCTGCGACGTGAGCCTGGACTACATCAGCCGCTATGAGGGCGCGAGCGCCGAGGTGCTGGCCGACCGCATCGAGGCCATCGTGCGCGAGACGGGGCAGACGGGCTTTCACTTTGTCGACGAAGCCGCGCCGCCCAAGGCACTGAAAGCGCTGGCCACCGAGCTGATTGCACGCAACGCGGGCATCAGCTGGTGGGGCAATGTGCGGTTCGAGAAAACCTTCACCCCCGACTTGGCCGAGCTGATGGCCGACAGTGGCTGCATTGCGATTTCGGGTGGGCTCGAAGTGGCCTCCGACCGGCTGCTCACTCTCATGAAAAAAGGCGTGTCGGTGGACCAGGTGGCGCGCGTGACGCGGGCGTTCACCGACGCGGGCATCCTGGTGCATGCGTACCTGATGTACGGCTTTCCGACACAGACGGTGCAGGACACGGTGGACGCGCTCGAATACGTGCGCCAGCTGTTTGCCAACGGCTGCATCCAGAGCGGCTTCTTCCACCGTTTTGCCTGCACCGTGCACTCACCGGTCGGCAAGAACCCCGAGGAATACGGCGTGACCCTGGCGCCGCTGCCCCCGGGTGACTTTGCCAAGAACGACGTGGCCTTCATCGACCCCACGGGCGTGGACCACGACGCGCTGGGCGGCGCGCTCAAGAAGGCCATCTACAACTACATGCATGGCATCGGGCTCGAAGAAGACGTGCGCAGCTGGTTCCCCTTCAAGGTGCCCAAGACCACGGTGCAGCGCAACCGCATCGAGCGGGCGCTGCGCGAGCGGGGTTGACGAACGGCTGGTGGGTCGATGGTTTGGATAAAAAGTGCCACCAGCGCTTATCCAACAAGCGTTAATTGCTATCAATAGCAGAGCATTGACATGCCCCAGCTCCCCCGCCGTCCCGGATTCACCGCCGCCATCTTCGACATGGACGGACTGCTGGTCGATTCCGAGCGTGTGACCCTGCGTGCCTGGATCGGCGCCGCGCGGGCGCGGGGCATTGCGCTGGCCGAGGCCGACTACCTGCAGGTGGTGGGGCGCGCGTCCACCGATTCCGACGCCATGCTCACTGCCCTACTGGGTGGTCCGCACGTGTTCGAGCAGGTGCTGGCCGATGTGGCGGTGCGGCTGTCCGATGGCGGGCCAGAGCCGCTGTTTCCCCTCAAACCTGGCGCCGCATCGCTGCTGCAGGCGCTGCGGCACGCAGGTGTGCCGTGCGCAGTGGCGTCATCGTCGCGCCGCGACGAAATCGAGCACCGGTTGGGCCGGGTGGGCGTGCTGCACCACTTTCAGGCGTGGGCCGGCGGCAACGAGGTGCCGCGTGGAAAACCCGACCCCGCCCTGTACCGGCTGGCGGCCGGGCGCCTGGGCGTGGACCCCGCGCAGTGCCTGGCCTTTGAAGACAGCGAAAACGGCGCACGCGCCGCACAGGCTGCGGGCGTGGCGGTGGTGATCGTGCCGGACCTCAAGCAACCCGCCGCCGATGTGGCCGGGCGCAGCCATGGCGTGCTCGAATCGCTGGTGTCGGCGCACGACCATTTGCCACGCTGGTTCGTGGCGGCGGGTACGCCAAAAAACAGATGAAATTGGCTCCTGACGCTTATCCATAAAGCGTTAATAGCTATTAAATTCAGAGCATTTGCTATTTCTGCTTCTGGTAGGCCTTGTCGGCCGGAGGCCCCCGGTCTGTGTCGAGCAAGCCCCGCTTCACGTCGCGGTAGGCCTGCTCCAACTGGACGTCGGGCTTGCCGTGGGTCATGTCCACCGATTCGTCGCGTTCATGGGGCAGGAGAGGTTCGGGCTCGCTCAGGTCTTCAGGTCCGCTGCCTGGCTGCGGCTGGGGCTGGGTGGTATTCACGCGCCGCTCGGTGCGGGCGGGAACGGGAGCGGAGGGGGTGATCTCCTCTTCCGTGCGGGGGGCGGTGGGGGTCGTTTTCATGCTGGGCCTTGGTATGCAACGTAGAGTCCCTCCACCCTAACGCCGCTGGCCGCCCCGCGCTGTAGGCCCAGTCCCCGCGCCGCTGCGGGCGTGCGGAGCCTGCTGTCACCAGAACAACCACCGCTCCAGCGCATTGAGCACGATGACCACGATCACGCCGATCAAGAAGAGGATCGCCTTGCGGCGCGCCTGCGCGCTCACCACCAGCTTGTAGGCCGTGTACGCGGCGAGCGTGCCCACAAAAGGCGCCGCGATGGCGGCACCTGACAAGACGATGGCCACGAGCTTGCCCCAGCCGTCGGTCCCGCCCATTGTCCAGATCGAACGCAGGTAGATCGCGCTCGGAATGGCCAGGCCCAACCACAGCACCCCGGACGCCACCGCAACGCTGACGTGGTGCGCGAGCAGGCCATAAAGCAACACGACGCCCGCAGCGCCACCACAGAACGCGAGCAGCCGGAGCCAGCGCGGCAAAGGCGCGTCAGCGCGGCGGGAAGCCTTGGCTGCATCAGCCGCCTTCTTGCCCGCTGTGGCGGCGGCCGCTGCCGCCTGGGCACGCTGTTGTTGCAGTTGTTGCATCTCGGTGGATTCACGGGCGCCGCGCAGGAAGTCGTCCACCGCCGGGTTGTCCACCTGAACCAGGATACGGACCGTGCGCGACAGGGCCTGGTCGTGCTGGGGCAGTTCGGTCTGCAAGGTGGCCCCTTGACGGAACCATTCCCCCATCTGCGCCAGCCACCCCACGCCGGAGGGCGGCAGCCCGAAGCCGCCCTCCGCCGTGCGGCACAGGTAATGCTGGGTGCTCTGCGGCGGGACGAACTGCCGCGCGCTGTACCGGGGCAAATAGCATTGCATCAGCGGTGCAGCCGCCGGCTGGCCGGGGCGGCCCAGGCGCAGCGCAAACTCGGGCAAGGGCACGGGCTCGCTCAGTCCATTGCGCACGCCCAGCCAAAGGTAAAGGCCCCGGACTCGCCCATCCTTGGCCCGATGCACCCAGAGGCCGGGGCCTTCTTGCGCAATGTCTGCGCCCAGGGCGTCGAGTTCGGACGGTAGCGGGGCACCGGGGCCGTCCATGTCCCATTGCGGCCGCAGGTGGGCTTTCAGGATGGAGGGCCACACCCTGCGCGCGCGGCGCTGCAGGTCGTCAGCATCGACCCCCCGCCCATGGGTGATGGCAGCTTCGATGGTGCGGCCGGCCTGCGCCGGCTGCCCTTCCAGGGCGAGCAACCATTCGTCGAGCAAAGCCAGCCGCAAATAGAGCGCATCAGCCTCTTGTCCCAGGGCCTCCGCCGCGCGCCCCCAGGCATACCGGGCAGGCTGCTGCGGTACCAGCTCCTGCGCCAGCAATCGCTGGCGCGCAGGGCTGTCAGCCTGGGCAGCCGAAGGCGGGGCTTTTTGTGCCCACGCGCCAGATGTGCCCATGCACAGCAGCACCACGAACCCCAGCGCCCGCAGCAAGATGCCTGGCGCACTTTCCGCCCAGCCTGGGACAAGGCTTGCCCGTACCCCAGGCGTGCCGCGCAGCGGCGAACCGCAGTTCTGCACACATCCCCCCGCATATCCCCCCCGCATCATTGCTCTCCTGTAGCTATACGGGGATTTTCTTTCATGGCTACCGTGGGGGTCCAGTCTGTCTATCCGCCACAAGGCATCGCCAGGCCCCATCCCTTCATTGGCATGCGACACTACTGTATGTCTCAACAGGTGTGGGCCGCGCAGGCCCTTGAATCTTTCGATGCGGTGGTATCGGCCACCGAGGGTTTTCGCAGCCGCGCCGGTCAGCGGCTGATGGCCGAGCAGGTGGCGCGCACGTTCAGCAGCGCCACGCTGGGCAAGGTGGATGAAGAAAGTGGCGAGGCGGCGCCCACGCGCTCCATCGCCGTCATCCAGGCGGGCACGGGCGTGGGCAAGTCGCTGGCGTATTGCGCGCCTGCCATTGCGCTGGCGCTGTCGCGCGGCACGCGGGTGCTGATCTCTACCGCCACCGTGGCATTGCAGGAGCAGCTGGTCAACAAGGACCTGCCCGCGCTGGCGGCGCTGCTGCCGCAGCCCTTCAAATTTGCGCTGGCCAAGGGGCGCGGGCGCTATGTGTGCAAGCTCAAGCTCGACCGGCTGGCGGGCACGGGAGAGGCGGAAGAAGAGGGCGACGACGACCTGTTTGCCGAGGAGGAAGCCGCCGCCCGCGCCAAGCGCCCCCGGCACGAGACCGAGGCGCGCATCCAGTTTTATTCAACGATGGCGCAGACCCTGTCGAAGGGCGGCTGGGATGGTGACCGCGACAGCCTGGACACGCCCCCCGAGCCCGAGGTATGGAGCCCCGTGGCGGCCGAGGGCGCCTCGTGCACCGGCAAGCACTGCCCGGCCTTCAGCCAGTGCACCTACTACGACAAGCGCAAGGAGCTTGTGGGTGCGCAGGTGATTGTGGCCAACCACGATCTGCTGCTGTCGTCGCTGGGCGCGCGCGTGTTGCCGGAGCTGGACAACTGCCTGCTGGTGCTGGACGAAGCCCACCACCTGCCCGCCACGGCGCTCGACCAGTTTGCCTGCAGCATGGATCTCTCGCGCATCACGTGGATCGAGCGGCTGTCGAGCCGGGGCCTGCGCATTGGGGCACTGCTGGAGGTCGAAGAGATTGCCGACATCCCCAAACATTCGGCACAGCTGCGGCAGACGCTGCAGGACCTGGCGCGCATCGTGATGGATGTGTATGGCGCCCAGCTCAAAAGCCAGCCCAGCGCCTGGGGCCCGGCGCGTGTGCGTGTGCCACGCGGTGAATTGCCCGAGCAATTGGTTGCGCCGCTGGGCCTGCTGGCCGCGAGTGCCGATGGTTTCCTGGAAGCGCTGCGCGCCATCAGCAAGGCCCTGCGCGCCGAGATGCGCGACAAGCCTGAGGAGGCCAAGCGCCTGTCCACGCTGTATGCGCAGATCGGCATGCTGGCGCCGCGCCTGGAAGAGCTGCACGCCACCGCGCAACTGCTGCTGCAGGATGCGCCCCAAGGCGCCGACCGCAGCTTCGTGCCCGCCGCCAAGTGGTTCACGCTGGAGGTGGATGGCGACTTCATCGTGGTCAAGGCGCACGCCAGCCCCATATTGCCGGGCACCACGCTGCGCAACCACCTGTGGAGCGCGGTGCGCGGCGCAGTGCTGACATCGGCCACACTGACCAGCTGCGGCAATTTCGATTTCTTTTTGCGCGAGGCCGGCCTGCATGGCGACGAGTCCGCCACCACGCTGGAGGTGGCCAGCCCCTTCAACTACGCCGCGCAGGGCACGCTGATTGCCGCCGAGACACGCGCCGACCCCAAGAACGCCGCGCAGTTCACGGCCGAGATGGTCGATGCGCTGCTGCACGACATCGCGCGCGTGGAATACGGCGCGCTGGTGCTGTTTACCTCACGCGAACAGATGCGCCAGGCCGTGGACGCGCTGCCCACCGCCATGCGCAGCGTGGTGCTGGTGCAGAACGCGCTGCCGCGCACGCAGCTGCTCAAGCGCCACCGCGAGCGCGTGGAGAACGGCGAGCCCTCGGTCATCTTTGGCATGCAGTCGTTTGGCGAGGGGCTGGACCTGCCCGGGCGCCTGTGCGAGTCGGTCTTCATCACCAAGCTGCCCTTTGCCCCGCCCGACGACCCGGTGGGCGAGGCCCGCGCCGAATGGCTGCGCGCCGTGGGGCGCGACCCGTTCAGCGAACTGGTGGTGCCCGCCACTGCCATCCGCCTGGCGCAATGGGTGGGCCGTGCGATCCGCACCGAAGAGGACCAGGCGCACGTGTATTGCTACGACAAGCGGCTGACGCGCACCAGCTACGGCCAGCGGCTGCTCAAGGGCCTGCCGCCGTTTGCGCTGGAGCAACGCGCGCCGCTGTAGCCGCTGTAAAGTCGCCAGCCTTTTCGCCCATCACAACCAGAAAGAAACCCATGCCAAACACCGTGCCTGCCTGCCCCCAATGTGGCCAGGAGAACACCTACCCCGACGGCAGCAACTACATGTGCCCCGACTGCGCGTTTGAATGGCCGCAAGCGGCGGACGCTTTGGAGGCCGACGCCGATGCAGGCGACGGCATCGTGCGTGATGCGAATGGCAACCCCCTGGCCGACGGCGACGCCGTGATCCTGGTGAAGGACCTCAAGGTCAAGGGTTCGTCGTCCACGCTCAAGAAAGGCACCAAGATCAAAAGCATCCGTCTGGTCGACGGCGCCGACGGCCACAACGTGGAATGCAAGACCGACCTGGGGAGCATGTTGCTGAAGTCGGAGTTTTTGAAGAAGGCGTGACATGCCCTCCCAGCAAACCATTGACCGATTCATTGCGCTGGTGCAGTCCGGCGCGGGGCTGGGGCCGATCGAGCAGTTCTACACGGACGATGCGTCGATGCCGGAGAACCAGCACCCGCCACGCATTGGCAAGGCCGCGTTGCTGGCCCACGAAGCCAGGGCCCTGGCGGGCGTGGCCCGGGTTCAAGCCACCGCCGTCCGGCCGGTGCTGGTGGAAGGCACGACCGTGGTCATCCGCTGGGTCTTTGACATCACCCGCCGGGATGGCCTCCACACGCGCTTGGAAGAACTGGCCTACCAGCGCTGGCAGGGCGAACTGATTGCACAGGAGCAGTTCTTCTACGACCCGGCGCAATTGGCAGCTGTGGCCCCGGCCATGTGAGACAAATGCCCACGCCCCCGCGAGCGTGGGGCTGACAGGAGGAGCGCGGAGGGCTGCCTAAAGTGAGTGGACTGACCTGAACTGTTTCATCCACCCGCCATTCGCCGCCCGGAGACCCCATGCAACACCATACCCCCGCCCACGAAACCTTGTGGAAACTCATCAAGGACATCCGGTTTGGCATGCTCACGCACCGCACCTCCACAGGCATGCTGCACGCGCACCCGCTCACCACGCAAAACCGGCAGTTCGACGAAAACAACGAGTTGTATTTCTTCATCACAAAGTCTGGCGAACTGTATGAACGCCTGCTGACCGATGGCGAGGTCAATGTGTCGTACGCCAACCCGGACGACGACAGCTATTTGTCGCTGTCGGGCCAGGCCCGCGTGGTGGACGACCACGCGCAAAAGGAAGCCCTGTGGTCCCCCATGGCCAAGGCATGGTTCCCGGGCGGGGTGTCTGACCCCAACCTGGCATTGCTGGCGGTGCGCATTCGCCACGCTGAGTACTGGGATGTGGACCAAAGCAAGATGGTGCAGCTCTTCAAGATGGCCAAGGCTGCCATCACCGGCGAGCCACCGCGCAGCCTGGGCGAGCACAAGGAAGTGACCTTGTATTGAGCGGTGGGTGGTGCGCCCGGAGCGGCGGCATCCCCAAGGTGGGGCAGCCGCCCCTCCACCGCTGCCAACAACAACGTTGCCCGCAGAATTTGAAGAAAAATAGGCTCCAGCGCTTTGGTGTAAAGCGCTGAAAGCTACATATTTCATAGCAAATCCCGCCAAAACCGTGGAGCCCCAGGGCTCCTTTTCTTTTGGCCACGGCACTTGAAACCTTGCACTGCGGCATCCAATTGCCATCCATACACCATCCACATGGATGTTAAATAGAGTTTCACTGATGAACAACATCGTTCCCATCGCCCCCCCGCGCAGCAAGGTGCCTGAGTCCGAGAAAGTCACCATCAACCTGGGTTTCGTGGACCTGGGGCACATCGATCTGCTGGTGTCGGAGGGTTTCTACGCCAACCGGACCGATTTCATCCGCACCGCCATCCGCAACCAGCTGACCGCCCAGAACGATGCCGTGCGCCAGGTGGTGGCCCGCAAGATGCTTGTGCTCGGGCTACAACGCTTTGGCCGGGCGGAGCTGGAGGCCGTGCAGGCGGCAGGCCAGGCGCTGGAGATCCGCGTGCTGGGCCTGGCCAGCATCGACGACGACGTGCCGCCCGCACTGGCGCAGGCCACGATTGCCTCGGTGACGGTATTGGGCGCGTTCCATGCCAGTGCAGCGGTCAAAGCCGCCCTGGCAGGGCGCATGCATTGAACACCACCGACCCGGACCGCAGCGCGCCGCTGGCGCGCCCACCCACACAAGGAGTCCCCATGGACTGGAACCTCAACCTCAAGCGCCTGATGGGCGAAGCCACCCAGCTGGTGCGCA
Organism: Acidovorax sp. Root275; assembly: GCF_001428965.1. Classification (NCBI taxonomy): domain Bacteria; kingdom Pseudomonadati; phylum Pseudomonadota; class Betaproteobacteria; order Burkholderiales; family Comamonadaceae; genus Acidovorax; species Acidovorax sp. Root275. Next base: position 447,135 of record NZ_LMJH01000009.1, read on the forward strand.
GCGGCCACCTGGCCGATGCAACCCGCGCCATCCAGCAAACCCTGGGCGGGGCTGTGGCACGCCACGGCAACGCCCCGGCACCTGCCAGCGCAGGCGCCACACCCTTGCAAGCGCCTTCACCCGCAGCCGGAGATGTCTCACCCTGGCGCAGAACCACCGCCACAGAGGATGTGGAAGACGCCGTGGTCATCGACCGCAGCGCCCCACCACCCCAGGCCGATGCCCAGGCACCCACCACATCCCGCCCCGCGGCCAACCACCACCCGCAGGCGGAGCCGCCCGGAAGCTTCACCCGCGTTGCGTTTGCTCACCCCGGCCTGCGGCACCACCCGCACCACTACCACCTGTACGTCCCCTCGGGCGCCACGGCCGACACCCCCATGCCCCTGGTGCTGATGCTGCACGGCTGCACGCAGAACCCCGTGGACTTTGCCACCGGCACGGGCATGAATGACGCGGCCGCCCCCACCAACGCACTGGTGCTGTACCCCGAGCAGCCCCACAGCGCCAACCCCAACGGCTGCTGGAACTGGTTTCGCCCCGGCGACCAGCACCGGGACGGCGGCGAGCCCGCCTTGCTGGTGGCCATGGTGCGCGACGTGATGGCGCGCCACCCCGTCGATGCGCAACGCGTCTACGTGGCAGGCCTGTCGGCCGGCGGCGCCATGGCCGCACTGCTGGGCCGCGAATACCCCGACGTGTTTGCGGCCGTGGGCGTGCACTCCGGCCTGCAGGCAGGTGCGGCGCACAACGTGATGGGCGCGCTGTCGGCGATGAAAAATGGTGCCAAACCAGGGGCTTTCGACCATTCCGCTGCGGGTATTGCCAGCGCCCCTGCGCTTGTACCGCCACCCCTCATCGTGTTCCATGGCGATGCAGACCCTACCGTGCATGCACACAACGGGGAACAGCTGATCGAGGCTACGCTCTCGGCCCTCGCCACGGCCCCGGGCGGCGGGCAAACCACGGTGGAGACGGTGCACAAGGGCCGGTCCACCAGCGGGCAGGGCTACACACGCAAGGTGTATGCGCTGGCGGGCGGCCCCTCCGCAGCCAACGCACTGCCCAGCCCGGTCGTGGCAGAACACTGGGTACTGCATGGCGCAGGGCACGCCTGGGCCGGTGGGCACGCGGGCGGCAGCCACACCGACCCCCGCGGTGTGGGCGCCACGCAGGAGATGCTGCGGTTTTTTCTGGAGCATCCCAGGGGCTGACACCACCGCGTCGGGACGACCCGAGCCCGGCACATCCACGCCCCACCATAATTCGCCCGGGAGCTGCGCCGCCCCACACAGACCAACACCCAGGCGCAGCAAAAACAGCAGCTGCAATGCGGGAGGGAATTCACTTGGAGAACGTTTACATCACCGTCGCGGGCCTGGTGGCCATCGGGTTGATCTTCTACGCCGTGCGGCGTGCCAAGCGCCAGGACAATACGCAGACCAACCTGCGGATCACCGCAATCACCATTTCGCCGCCGCCGGGCAGCGTGCTGCAGGCCAACGCCCCCATCACCGTGACCATGGACTACCACTACAGCGCCCCCCGGGAGCCGCTGTACGCCTGGGTAAAGATCCTGGACACCACCTACGACTCCATCTACGAGGGCTCGCGCGACTGCCTGAGCCCCGGCACCGGGCGCGTCAGCCGCTCCGTGCACCTCACGCAGGCAGGAAACGTGCGCGAGCTGTTCATCGTGGTCAAGAACCAGGACTTCGTGGAGGTGTTCAACCAGGCCATTGCCGTGGACTTCACTTACGAAGAGGCCGTGTTGGACGAGGCGCAGAAGAATGACGGCACAGGGTCTGAGATCACCGGCATCCGGCTGTCCATTCCATCCCCCGCCACGGTCAAGGCAGGCACCCGCATCGATGTCGACGTCGAGTACGACATCAACGCAGTGGAAGGCCTGGACATCTGGGTCATCCCTGAAACGCAGGCCAACATGACCTACGAAGGCACCACGGGTCGGCAGGTCGAAACGGGGGTCGTGCACAAGCACTTCACCATCATCGACCCCTGCACCGTCAACAGCCTCAGGCTGTTGATGAAAAATGCCTCCAGCCAGACGGTGTACGAGCGCCGCATGCCGGTGGACTACACCTTCACGGCGTAGGCTCTCCGAGAAGGCCGCGTGGCCTGAACACCCCCCCGGAATGAACGGGGACGCCGCTACGCCACCAACCCTTTCGCAGGGACCAGACCCTCCGTCCACCAAGTCCTGCCGCTTCATCGCTGGCAGGAAGACCGGCGGTCTCGCGAAAGACTTTTTCAGTAGGTGACGGTGATGCCGGCATCGCTGGCGCCGACCCTGACATGCTCGGATTCAAGATCCGTCTTGGGAACGGCCTTGGTCCCACCTGCGGAGACGGTGAACGGATTGCCATAGCCGGCCGACCCTTTGATCGCGCTGCTGTAGTTTCCGGAGCCCGCCGGCTTCTGATAGTCGACATGCACGCTGGCCTTGGCACCCGGAGCGGCAATGCTCATGCCGGTGGAATTGCCGAGGTCGATTTCGCGGGTGGCGTCTTGGGCGATGGTGACGGTGGTAGCCATGTGGATCTCCTCAAAGATGAAGCTCGACGATGTGCCGGGCCGGGAGAGTCAATGTAGGCAGGAGAAGGCTGGCTGACGATTACAGGCCATTACAGGGCGCCGGAAAAAGACTCTTCGCACAAGAGGGTTTCGCCACGATATGCGATGGCCTCGGCCCACCCCGCGACTCGCTCAGTCTTTAGCGCGTCAGGGCTGCTGCGCGAGATCGCGCACAACACCTTCCAGCCCCTGAACCACGCGGGCCAGCCGGTCGAAATCCACCTTGTCCGGGGTGTCCTGGCGGGTGTGATAGTGCGGATAGCGATAGGGGGCGGTGTCGGTCACCATCAACGCGGGATAGCCTTCGTCGAGGTAGGCAGCGTGGTCTGAATAATCCACCCCCGGGATGCGCCTGGGCGCCGCAATGCCCTCGGACGGAAACACAACGTGGGACCGAAAGGACCGGACCACTTTGCGGACCAGCCCCAGGTCGCCAGGGGTGGCCACAAAGGCAATGAAGTCGCCCTGCGTGGGGTAGAACTGGTTCAGGGGCCAAGGGTACTTTTGGGACCCGGCAACGTCCGAAAAATAGCCCATGGTCTCCAACGAAAGCATCGCCGTCACGGGCACGCCCCGGGTCTTCAGCGCCTTGGCATGCACATGGCTGCCCATCAGCGAGGTTTTGAAATAGGGCGGCTCCTCGTTGGTGTAGAGCACCAACATCACATCCGACTGCGCCGTGGCACCCAGGGGCTTGAGGCTTTTGGCCAGCGCCAGCACCGCTGCGGCGCCCGTGGCATTGTCGTTGGCGCCTGGCGTCTCGTGCGCCGAGTCGTAGTGGGCGCCCACCACAATCACGCGCTGGCCAGGCGTGCTTTGGCTAGGGACGGTCACCTCCAGATTGCGCACCTTCACGCCCAACGCCTGGAACTCCTGGCGCCGGACCTGGTAGCCGTAAGACGCCAGTTCCGACTCCAGATAGTTTGCAGCGGCTTCGAGGGCTGCCGGATGCCGGACGTTGTGCTCCTGCGCTGCAATGGTGTTGACATGCCGGCGCAACTCCTGCGCCAGCGTCTGCTGGTCCGCGCTGGCAGCCGGAAGCGCGCCACGGTATGAGCTGCCAGGCATGGTGGTGTGCACCAGGATGGCGGCCAGGAGCAGGCCGAACACGGCGGCGAGGGCCCCGGTGATGCGCAGGAGGCTCCGACCCAAACGCACGGCGAGCTGTGGAGTTTTCATGGCTGCTGTATTCGCCGGCACTGCGCGCCCATTGCGCATGCGCGGGGGCGCATCGCTCATTGTGGCGAGGCACTGCGCCCCGGGCGCGTCTTGCTCTTGCGATAGCGCTGGGTGGCCTCTGCCAGCATCGCGTCCTTGGGCAGGAGCTTGGAGCCACCCACCCACAGTTCGGTCGGCACGCCGTGGGCATCGCGCACGCGGCGCACCGCCTGGCCCGGGCTGGCGTAGGCCGAGGCCTTCTGGATGATCGCGGCGTCGCGCCCCGTGACGGCCAGTTCGGTCATTCCTGCGTGGAACGGCACGAACATCGCTGGCACCACCTGGCAGACCACATTGCCCATGGGCACCAGATCGCTGGCGCCCCACAGGCTCCACCAGCGCCCCGCCCAGGCGGCCTCTTTCTTGGCAGGCGCGCCGTGCTGCTGGAACGCAAACAGGATGCTGGCAATGCCTTCCACCCACTCCGACGACAGGCCATCCAGCGCGTTGGTCAGCACGGTCACCGTCAAATCCAGGGAGGGATACCGCGCAGTGCGCGAAAGAAAGCCCTGCAGGCTGCCGGTGTGGCCCACCGACTCCCGGGGGCCCGGCGCGCTGAGCATGGTGCCCAGCCCGTAGTGGGACTCGAACACGCTGCAGGGGTCGCGCCAGCGGCGCTGCGCCATCTCGCGGCGGCTGGCGGGCGAAAGGATGCTGTGCTTGCTGTCTGGCGCCAGCTGCGAAAAGAAGCGGGCCACATCCGACGCGGTGGACACAAACCCGGCCGCCGGGGCCATGGCGTCGCACACGTTGTCGCCAGGCACGATCAGGCGCTGGCCGAACGGAAACTCACTGCTGTGGCCCACAGCCATCGGGGCACCCCGCGCAAGGCGCGGCATGTCGGGCACCGTTTCCTGCAGGCCTGCAGCATCAATCACATGGCGCACCATCCAGCTCGCGTACTCCGTGCCCGTGACCTGCTCCATCATCAGCCCGAGCAGGCCATAGCCGTGGTTGGAATATTTGAGCTGCACCCCCGCCTCCAGCGGTGGCTTGTCGCGCAGGTCCGCCAGCAGTTCTGCACGGGAGAGAAAGGCCCGCCGGTCCAGGAACTGGCCCGCATCGGGGCCGTCGCGCGTGACGCCTGCGGCGTGCGACAGCAGCTCGCCAATGCGCGCCCGGGCCAGGTCCTTGTGCAGGCCATCGACATAGCGGCCAATGGGGTCGTCCAGGCCGATCTTTCCTTGCTCGCGCAGCAGCATGACCCCAGTGGCCGTGAAGCTCTTGGAGTGCGACGCGATGCGCAGGCGGTGCCGGGGCGTGAGGGGTTTGCCAGTTCGCATATCGGCCACGCCCAGCGCCAGCTCTGCCAGGGTCTCGCCGCCGCGTGCGATGGCCACGGAACACCCGGGCTGGCGGAAGCGCTCCAGCTGCAGGCCCAGCCATTGCGGCACATAGTCCAGTGCCGCCTTGAGCCAGGCTGAATCGGTGCCGTTCTTCTTCATGCGTTGCTCCGCTCGATCCGTCGAGAAAAAGGGATGGGCAGTGTAGGGCACGCGTTCCCGCCGAGATGCCCAACGCCGCGCGATCACAGACCGCAGGGAATCATGCGGGCCATCCCCAGGTGTTTCACCACAGATCCCAGGACATCCAGAGGGCCATCCCCCACATCGCCAGGGCAATGCTGGCATCCAACGCTCGGCATGCGCTGGAGGCCTCCATGAATCGCTGCGCTTTGCGTGCGCCCAAAACCCATACCGAAAACCACACCAGCGAGGCACTCACCGCGCCCGTGGCATAGCTCCAGTGGGTCTCTGCCGGCAGCGCTGCGCCCACTGCTCCGATGATCAGTACCGTGTCCAGCCAAGCCGCTGGATTGAGCAACGACACGAACAGAAGCTGGTGCAATCCGTGCGATCCGGAGGCCGCTGCGGCGACGTCATTCAATGACGCGGCAGGACAGGCACGCATGGCGTTGCGCACTGCCAACCCGCCGTGCAGGACCAAAAGCGCAATGCCAAGCACCTGCGCGGCCAACCGCAATGCAGGTTCCGCCTGGAGCGCAGCAGACAGCCCGAGAAGCCCCAGGGCAATCAGCACCGCATCGCTGCCGCAGCCCACAGCAATCAGCTGGGCCGGAGAGCGTCCACGCAGTGCTTCGCGAAGGATCAGGACATCCTTCGGGCCTGGGCAAATGAACACGCCCAAGCCAAGTACAAAGCCCTGCAACCAGGTAGAGAGGTCAATCATGTCGGCGCCTTACCGACAACCTCTCAAGCTGAACCGGACGATTTGAAGAGCGAAGATCATAAGGCCCTCGCGGCAAGGGCCCCGAGCCTGTCCGGTATCTTGGAGCCCTGGTGCCGACGAGAGGCGGCCCGACCCACACCGCGGACAATATGTCCCCCAAAGCCACGCGCCCCACCCATGCCCCCCATCGCCGTCATCGACTTTGAAACCACCGGCATCTCGCCTGGCCAGGGCGCACGCGCGACCGAGGTGGCGATCGTGCTGCTGGAAGAAGGGCAGGTGGTGGACCGGTTTCAAAGCCTCCTGAAAACCGGGGTATGGATCCCGTCCTTCATCACCCAGCTCACCGGCATCACGAACGCCATGGTGAACGCGGCGCCCGATGCGGCAGGGGTGATGCAGGACGCAGCGCGTTTTGTGGGCGGTGCGCCCATGGTGGCGCACAACGCGTCGTTTGACAGCAAGTTCTGGCAGGCCGAACTGGCCCTGGCGGGGCTGCCCGCGCCGCAGCCATTTGCGTGCACCGTGCTGCTGTCACGGCGCCTGTACCCGCAGGCGCCCAGCCACAAACTCGGCACGCTGGTGGACTACCACGGCCTGCCACGCACGGGGCAGGCCCACCGGGCGCTGGCCGATGCAGAGATGGCGGCGGCGCTGCTGGCACGCATGCAGCACGACCTGCGCACGCGCTGGCGGGTGGCGGAGCCCAGCTACGCGCTGCTGCAAACGCTGCAGCGATGCGCCAAGCCCAAGGTGGGGGCGCTGCTGGCGCAGCATGCGGTGGTGTGAGAAGGCCTGCCGTTGTCACGCAGGGCCAATCACTATCAAAATAATAGCTATCGGCGCTTGATGGACAAGCGCCACCGGCATTTTTTGCTACTATTTTTCCGAAAAATCCCTGCATACTGATGCACAGGCACTGCGACCACCTTGCCGGGCAGATGCCAACGCAATCCGAAATATTCGATCCTCGATGAAAGGCTTTGCCATGTGGTTTCTGGTGCTTGGGCTGGTGTTGTTTCTGGGCGTGCACTCGGTGCGCATCGTGGCCGACGGCTGGCGCACGCAAACGCTGGCGCGCCTGGGCGAGGGGCCGTGGAAAGGGCTGTATTCGCTGGCATCAGCCGTGGGCCTGGCGCTCATCGTCTGGGGCTATGGCCTGGCGCGGCAGCAGCCCGTGGTGCTGTGGGTGCCACCCCTGGGCATGCGGCACGCCGCAGCGTTGCTGACGCTGATGGCCTTCGTCCTGCTGGCCGCCACCTATGTGCCGCGCAATGCCTTCAAGGCCCGGCTGCACCACCCCATGGTGCTGGGCGTGAAGGTGTGGGCGCTGGCGCATCTGCTGTCCAACGGCAACCTGGCCGATGTGCTGTTGTTTGGCAGTTTTCTGCTGTGGGCCGTGCTGAGCTTTCGCGCCGCACGTCAGCGCGACCGGGCGCAGAACACCATCTACGCACCCGGCACTGCGGCGGGCACGGGCGTGGCTGTGGTGGTGGGGGCCTTGGCCTGGGCTGGCTTTGCGTTCTGGGCACATGCCTGGCTGATCGGCGTGGCCCCGATGGGGAGGTAGGCACCTGTTCAAGGGCATTGCGAGCCGCTGCGGCCCCAAATCCCGGAGAATCCGCGCTTTCCGTTTTTTGTTTCCTTTCCTCTTGCCTTTTCACACAGAGCCTTCTGCATGACCGACGCCACCACCTCCACCACGCCACCACCCCTGCCCGACCATCTGTCGGTGGACCCCCGTAGCCCGCACCATGTGGCCGAGGTGTTCAAGCACGACATCGGCATCCGCTTCAACGGCAAGGACCGCAGCGATGTCGAGGAATACTGCGTCAGCGAAGGCTGGGTCAAGGTGCCTGCGGGCAAGACGGTGGACCGCAAGGGCCAGCCGCTGATGATCAAGCTCAAGGGCAAAGTAGAAGCGTTCTACAAATAAGCCGTGGCCGCTGAACCCGCCCACTGGGTGGTCCATTGCGACGGCAGTGCCGTGCCCAACCCGGGGCGTATGGGACTGGGGGCGTTGCTGGTGGGGCCTGATGGGACCCCGCAGCACCGCATTTCCGAAGCCACCTCGTTCTCCGGCTGCAACAACGAGGCCGAACTGCGCGCGCTGCTGCGGGCGCTGCAGTGGTTGGAGCAACAGGTGGTTGCGGCTTCGACCACAGTGCAGGTAATCAGCGACAGCAGCGTGCTGGTAGAACAACTGGGCGCCCCAGGACAGCGGCGCGCCCAGGCCGTGGCACCCATCGAGCGGCTGGCGCCGCTGTTTGACGAGGCACGCAGAACACTGGGGCAGTTTGCGCAGGTGGACCTGCAATGGGTGCCGCGCCACCACAATGGAGCGGCCGATGCGCTGGCGCGTGCTGCGCTGGGGCTGGCGCCCAAAGTGGCCACCCCATCCGGGCAACTGGTCAAAAAGCGCAAGCGACGCTAGGCCAACCTTCACCGGGAACCCGGTACGGCCCGCTCAGGCGGGGTCAAGCCCCATCGCCGTGCGGTACGCCGCAATGCGCGGCAGCAAGGTCTGCCGGCGCGCCAGGCTGGCCGCTGGCCACAGGGCTTCACGGTCGTAGTACTCCGCCACGGCCGGCGTGCCGGGCGGCAGCACCACCCACGGCTGTTTGGAGGCCGTGAAGATGTGCACATCGGGGGGCAGATGGTCGGGCGCATCGAGCGTGCCCACGCGCACAAAGGCCACCAGTGGCCCCGCACCCGCGTAGTGGCTCCACACCGCCACCTGGCAATGGGGGCAGCGCGCGACCTTCTGGCCAAAACCGCTTTCTGAAGGGGTGTCGATGAGCTCCACCGCACCCACCATCGGCGTCACCCGGTCGGCTTCGATCATGGCGTTCAGCGCAAAGGAGGCCCCGCTTTCACGCTGGCACCAGCGGCAGTGGCAGCAGTGCACAAACAGCGGCGCGGTCTCCATGCGGTAGCGCACATGGCGGCAGGCGCAGCCTCCTTCCAGCGGGAACGCAAGGGTGGGGTGTGGCATGGTCGAAACGGCGTGTCAGTGAGGACGGGGTTTCATTCTGGCGAAACTGCAGCCGCTCGGGCCAGCAGCAGGGCCTTTTCCTGGGCATTGCGCGTCAGGCCGGCGGCCCTTCCGAACTCCCCCCGGGCCTCGGCCTGGCGCCCGAGCTTGGCCAGCAGATCGCCACGCACGCTGGGCAGCCAGTGGTAATGGCGCAGGCTGGGTTCTGCGGCCAGTTCATCCACCAAGGCCAGCGCAGCTTCTGGCCCCAGGGCCATGCCCACCGCCACGGCACGGTTGAGCGCCACCACCGGGGACGGCGCCACCTGCAGCAGCGCGTCATACAGTGCCACGATGTGGTGCCAGTCGGTGTCTTGCGCGCGGCGCGCGCGCGCATGGCAGGCGGCAATGGCGCCCTGCAGGGCATACGGCCCCCAGGCGTGGCCAGCGCGCGCCAGCTGTTCCGCCTTGTCCAGCGCCGCCAAGCCCCGGCGCACCAGCAGCGGGTCCCAGCGCGCGCGGTCCTGGTCCATCAGCAGCACAGGCTGGCCTTGTGCGTTGGTGCGCGCAGGCAGGCGCGACGCCTGGATTTCCAGCAGCGCCACCAGCCCCTGCACTTCGGGCTCGTCGGGCACCAGGCTGGCCAGCACACGCACCAGGCGCTGCGCCTCGCCGCACAGCGCGGGCCGCATCCAGTCGTCGCCCGCCGTGGCTGCATAGCCTTCGTTGAAGATGAGGTAGATGACTTCGAGCACCGAGGCCAGGCGCGGCGTGCGCTCGGCCGCGCCGGGCACCTCAAACGGGACTTGGGCGGCCGACAGGCTGCGCTTGGCGCGCACGATGCGCTGCGCGATGGTGGGCTCGGGCACGAGGAATGCCCGCGCGATCTCGACCGTGGTGAGGCCGCCCAGCAGCCGCAGCGTGAGCGCCACGCGCGCCTCGGTGGGCAGCACGGGGTGGCAGGCGGTGAAGATCAGCCGCAGCAGGTCGTCGCCAATGTCGTCCTGCTGTGCGTGCATGAGGGTGTCCACCACGTCGGGCGCGTACTGCGCTTCGAGCGCGTCCAGGTCGTGGCCCAGCGCCTCGTTCTCGCGCGTGTGCAGGGCGTGCTGGCGCAGGTGGTCGATGGCACGGCGCTTGGCCGTGGTCATGAGCCATGCCGCCGGGTTGGCAGGCAGGCCGGTAGTGGGCCAGTGCTCCAGCGCGGCCACCAGTGCGTCCTGCGCCAGCTCTTCGGCCCGACCCACGTCCCGCGTCATGTGCGCCACGCTGGCGATGATGCGCGCCGCCTCGATGCGCCACACCGAATCGATGGTGCGGTGCAGGGCATCGGCGCTGGCATCGGCATCGGGACTGCAGGGGTTTTGCATTGGTGGCCTCGATGAACGCTCAGCCCAGCGCCTTGCTGGCATCCACCATGTGCACGAACTCCCAGCTGTGGCCATCGAGGTCGTCAAAACTGCGCGAGTACATGAAGCCCAGGTCCTGCACCGGGCGCGGCGAGGTGCCGCCCGCCGCCACGGCCTTGGCAACGAGGGCGTCGACTTCTTCGCGGCTGTCGCATGAGAAGCACACCAGCACCTCGGACGTGGTGCGTGCGTCGGCGATCGTCTTGCTGGTGAAGGTCTGGTAGAAGTCCTTGACCAGCAGCATCACGTACAGGTTCTCGCCCACGACCAGGCAGGCGCCTTGTTCGTTGGTGAAATCGGGGTTGAACTCATAGCCCAGCGCGCGGAAGAACGCCTGCGCGCGGGCCATGTTTTCGATGGGCAGGTTCACGAAGATTTGCTTGTGCATGAGAGGCTCCTGAAGGGGTGAGAAGGTAAAGGGAAACAAGAGGTTTGGCAAAGGTGCGCCGTTCAGGCCGCCGGTTTTTGCGCCACGGCCTGCAGGTTGGTCAGGCCGTCCTCGAAGTCCTGCCCCACCATGCGGTCCATGTTGAAGAACAGGTGGGCGATCTTGGCGAGGTAGGGCACAGGGCCCTGCATGGCCCAGGTGACGCGTGTGCCGCCCGCCCCTTCGGGCTTCAGCGTGAACTCGACCTGGTTGTGGGCTTCGAACGGGGCCACAAAGTCGAGCTTCATCGCAACCCGCGCAGGAGCCGTGGCGTCGACGATCTCCATGCTGCCGGTGCCTACCTTGTCGCCCTGCCACGCATAACGTGCGCCGGGGCCTGTGGTGGTGGAGCTGTACTGGCCCTTGGCGGCAGGGTCCTTGCGTTCATACGGGTTCCAGGTGTTGAACTGGCGCAGGTCGTGGATAAGCCCGTACACACGTTCTGGCGACGCGGGGATCACGCGGCTGCGCTCCACGCGGAAGGTGTCAGGGCGGGTGGCGGCGTAGGCCAGCAGCAGCGCAATGGCGGCGAGCAGCACGAGGGCGATGGTCTTGATCATGGTGTGGTCCTTGAAGAGGTTCTGAATAAAACGGGGTGCGACATCAGCCGCGCAGGGCTTCCAGGTCGCGGAACTGCTCCACGCCGTCGATGCCCGCAAAGTCCTCCATCTCGAACAGCTGGCGCACTTCGATCTCGGTATCCAGCCCTTCGCCGCGTGGGTTGGGAAAACGGCGCGTCCATTCCAGTGCCTCATCGCGGCTGCGCACCTGGATCAGCGTGTAGCCCGCAATGAGTTCCTTGGTTTCGGTGAACGGCCCGTCGGTCACGGTGCGACTGCTGCCGCTGTAGCGCACGCGCCAGCCCTGTGCGCTGGGCTTGAGGCCGCTGCCGTCCAGCAACACGCCGGCATGGGCCAGTGCTTCGTGGTAGCGGGCCATCTCGGTCATGAGGGCCGCAGTGGGCATGCAGCCTTGTTCAGATTCCGTGGTGGCTTTGACGATGATCATGAATCGCATGGTGGTTCTCCTCGGGTTACCAGTGGCGGGCCATGGCGAAATCCGTGGCCTTCACCAACACGACGAACGAACCTGCGGCAGATCGACATCTTGGGGACCGAATGAGGGTTTTTACCTAGAAAAAAGATGTCTGGCAGGCTGGAGAGGGTCGTCAAGGCCTTCGGTGAAGACCGCTGTGGCGTATCCGCCAAGCCGTGCAAATGGTTACCGGCCATCGCGATATGCCTCGGTAGGATGCCCCGCGAGGGACCCCGACCACACAATGACCAGCCACAACGACACCGAACCGACACCCCCCTGGCTGGCCAGCATCCCGCTCACGCCCTGCCACCAGACCCTGGCGCTGGTCATCGTCCATCCGGGCCGGGCCGTGGTGCCCCCCGAAGGACTGGCCGAGGTGCTGCGCTTCTGGGCTGACGGGCGTGGTGGCTGGATCGGCGCCGCCCGGGCTGCCAGCGGGCTGTGGGGCTACGTCGATGGCGAAGGCCGGTGGCGTGTGCCGCCCACGCTGCAGAACGCGCGCAGTTTTTCCGAGGATGGGCTGGCGCGTTTTTGCGACGGCGGACGCTGGGGCTTCGTGGACTTGGCGGGAACGGTGGTCATCCCCCCCGCGTTCGACAACGCCCAGCCGTTTCGCAACGGTTTGTGTGCGGTGCAGATTGGCCAGGATGCCTGGCGCATCATTGACCGCGCGGGGCACACCACCGGTGACGAGGTGTTCCACGAGCTGAGCCCGTTTGGCGCCAACGGCCTGGCGCGCGCCACGCTGTGGAAGAAGGCGGGCAACCAGCGCACCCAGGGCTTCGTGGACCGCACGGGGCGCTGGGTGATCGAGCCACGCTTTCGCGATGCGCGACCCTTTGGCGAATCCAGCGCCACAGCCGCCTCGCTGGACGGCGACACTTACGGCCTCATCGACGCACAGGGCCGCTGGGTGCTGGAGCCCCGCTACCCGCGCATCGACGCCTTCAACGCCGAGGGCCTGGCCTTCTTCGACGAACCCAACGCCTGGGACAACGGCCATGGCTACCTCAACGCGCGCGGCAAGGCGGTTGTGAAGGGCGGGCGCCACCTCTCGCGGCGCATGGCCTGCGGCGTGGCCGCCAACAGCTATGACGGCACGGGCTTTCTCATGGCAGACGGCAAGCCCCTTGCGACGCCGCCCCTGAGCTACGGAACGGACTTCTCCGCGGAAAGCGGCTACGCCGTGGTGCGCACCGCCGCCGCCGTGCGCAAGGGTGCGGCCGATGCCACGGCAGCCGCCCCGGCGCACTGGGGCCTGCTGCACCCGGACGGGCGCTTCGTGCCCGCCCCCGACCACTTGCTGGAGCCGCTGACCGATGGCGAGGGCTGGCTGGTGGGACACCCGCCGGACACGCCGCTGGTGCCCTTTCTGACCCGCGACGGGCAGCTGGCTTTTATCGACGGCGAGGGCACCGTCGCCTGGCGTGCGCACTACGACGGACAGCAGGTGGCCTTGCTAGACGCCGAGGGCACGCCCCTGTGGCGCAGCGGCGTGCGCGAGAACTGCTGGCCCCCGGGCCCGTTCTTCAACGCGCCGCTCACCGAGCACCTGGAAAACCTGGAATCACTCGACGGCATCGTGCCGCTGGCCATGGACCTGCTGGCCGATGCCGAAGCCCGGCTGCACCGCTTGGCCGCAGGCGACGAACTCGCGCCCGACGAACCCGCCGACGGCGAGGAGGATGACGACGACGAGGAGAAAGACCCCGACCAGATGCAGGCCGACCGCACCGTGGTCGTGCGGCGGGTCATGCGCGCTTACCTGAGCGAGTCGCACAACGGGCCCTACGAGTTTTTGTGCACCGACCTCAACCGCGCGGCGGACGAAGCCCGCTTGGCCATGGTGCAGCAGCTGACCGTGCGCTTTGGCGCTGCCGACCCCAACCCGGAGCACGCCGCACCTTGGCACCGACGGGGCGACTACACCCAGGCCTGGCCTGTGGCGCTGGCCAAGCCCCTGCCAGGCGACGGCGGAGCCCTGCACGAGGCGCGCGAGCAGTGGCTGACGCTGTACAAGCATTCGGATTCGGGCGACGGCGATGTGTGGTGGGAGCTGTGGCTCATGGCCGCGCCCAGCATCGACGCACTGCAACTGGCGCAGCGCACCCGCACGGCGGCCCCCGCCACGGCACCGCCCAGCGACGACGACGAGCCTGAAGGTCCCGACAGCGATGGCCCGGCATTGCACAGCCAACCGCCCGATGACGCATCGGCCACGCACCCACCCCAGACCCTTGACGGGTGGCTGCAGGCTGTGCGCAGCGACCGCTACGCCATCGCCCATGTACCTGCGCAGTGGCTGGACGCTGCCATGGTGGACACCGCCCTGGCCGCGAACGTGGCAGCGCTGGAATATGTGCCTCCGGCCTGGCAGACCCCCGCGCGGCTCGAAGCACTGGTGCGCCGGGGCCTGCGAGAGGCTGCCGACATCCCGCCCGAATGCATGACCGCCGGAGCCCTGGCCCTGGCACGCAGCCTGTATGCCGGCCAACCCGAATGGGACTGGCGCGACGAGCGCAACAGCCGCATTCCCACCACCTGGGACCACAACAGCCTGTGCGACGTATGGGGCTGCCTGCTCACGCCAGAGCTGGCGCTCAAGGCCGTGCGGGCGCAGGCGCCGCTCAAGGACCTTGCGCACTGGCTGCGCACCGATGCGGTGGAGCAGGCGGCACTGCAAGCAGACATCTACAACATCAGCTACATCGACCCGCACAAGATCACACCCGCGCTGGCCGAGCGCGCGGTGCGGCACGACTATGGTTGCCTGATCGAGCACATCCCGGCCGAGATGCTCACCCCCGCGCTGTGCCTGGCCTCGGCGCGCGCCAACGGCCTATCGCTGGACAAGATTCCACTGGCGCTGCGCAGCGTGGATGTGTGCGTGGCCGCACTGCACGACCGCTGGGACATGTTTCCCTCCGTGCCCGCTGCGCTGCGCGAGGAAGTCACCACCCGACTCGTCGAGGACGACCTGGCCCAGGCCCACCGGGACGGCGAGCCCCGCGAGGGCAGCCACTGGCATGTGCAACGCGCCTGGGTGCGGCTGTGGGCGGGTGACCTTGAAGGCGCCATCGCCGACGCGCGCCTCAGCCTCGACCGCGTGCGCCACGAAGAGCATCCGCGCTACATCCTGGCCAGCGTTTACCGAGCGCTGGGCCGTACCGAGGAGGCCGCACTCGAAGCCTCCACGGTGTTGTCGCTGCAGTCCCCGTACACCGCGCAATGGGACGATGCCGAGGACACCCGCTGGCTGCAAAGCCTGGCACAAACCCAGGCCCATGCAGCCGACGACGCCACGCTGATTGCACAGCTGCAGTCGCACCCGCGCACGCTGGCCGATGTGCCGCGTGAACGCATCACCCACGCCATGGTGGACGCCGCGCTGGCCGCCGATGAAGACACCGTGCGCTTTGTGCCCAAGCGGCTCATGACACCCGCACGCTACGCCACCGCACTGCGGCAGGGTGTGAAAAGCTTTGCGCAAATACCGGCCGGGATGCTCAGCGAGGACGCCTGCATCGCCCACGTGCAGGACGGTGGCTGGCACCTGGAGCAGGTGCCCGAGACCTTGCGCACCGTCGCTGTCTGTGCGCACGCGCTGCGCCGCAGCCCCAGCGCACTGGAACACGTGCCCGAATCCCTGCGTGCACAGGCGCGCGAAGCGATGGCCCAGCTCCCCCCGGATGCGCAGGAAGAAGACCGGCCACGCGCGGGTGGCGACCTGGGCGACTGGTTGTCGCGGCGCGTGGTGGGCTCGGCCCTGCAAGGCCAGGACACCACGGCACGCAGGCTCCAGCACAAGGGATTTCTGGCAGCGTTTGTGATGCAGGCCGCACTGACCGCCAAGTCAGACACGCCCCCCACCCTCCGGGGGATGGCGGGGTGGTTCGAGCAACGGCCGGTGCTGGCACTGGTGGCCCACCTGCTGCTGGGCCTCGCAGCCTTGGTGGGCCATGCGTTCGTCTCGGTCGCGGCCTGGCGGGCCGAGGGCCCGTGGATCGGGCTGGGCACCTTTGCACTGATGGGCTTTTCGGAGCTGTACTGGGCGTGGCGTTTTGTGGCTTCCAGCCCCTGGAGCCCTTGGCTCGCCATCACCGCGGCCCTGGTGGTGGTGTACGTGTTCGGCTGGCGCCGCCTGTACCGCCGCGTGGGGCAGGCATTTGCGGCCCGTGAGGGCTCTGCACCCGCAGAGTAGGCGCAGGCCACTGAAAGGGGCACGGCACCGGGCAGGCAGCGCCCATCTTTTACATCTTCCCTAGGGTCATCACTGATCCCTAGAGGGCCTGTGGAAGCCCGGCGATTGATACACTTTGTAAACATTTCGCCCCACCGATTCACGAACCTCCAGAACGCCAGGGCCCGCATGCGCGGGCCCCCACCACAGCGGGTGCACAGCCCATGAAAAGAGGATCGGACCCACGAACGACGCAGCGGGCACAGCGGGTGGCGCTGGCGCTGCTGTGCGGCTGGACATGCCATTCAGCTGCGCAGGAGGACATCGCCCAGCTTCCGCTCGAGCAGCTCATGCAAATGGAGGTCCGGACGGCCAGCCGGTATGCGCAAACCGCCCTGGAAGCACCCGCCGTGGTGAGCGTGGTGACCGCAGACGACATCCGGCTTTTTGGCTACCGCACGCTGGCCGAGGTGCTGGGCAGCATGCGGGGGCTGTATGTCTCGTACGACCGCTCCTACCACTACCTCGGCACACGCGGATTTGCCACGCCGGGCGACTACAACACCCGGGTGCTGCTGCTGGTCAACGGGGTGCGCTTCAACGACAACCTCTACGATCAGGCCACCATCGGCACGGATTTTCCGCTCGATCTGGACCTGGTGGACCGCGTGGAATTCGTGCCCGGACCTGGCTCGGCGGTATATGGGGCCAATGCGTTCTTTGGCGTGGTCAACGTCATCACGCGCAACGGCCGCCAGCTGGCCGGGCCGCAGCTCAGTGTGGAGGCGGGCAGCCAAGGGAGCGCCAAGGCCCGCTTCTCGCTGGGAACGGTGGACACCCAAGGCGGCGACTGGCTCGTCGCGGTGACACGCTCGAGCAGCCGGGGCGCCGACCAGTATTTTTCGGCGTTCGATGCGCCCGAAAGCAACCACGGCATCGCACAGCGCCTGGATTTTGACCGCAGCACCCAGCTGTTTGCGAGGATGCAGCGGGAAGGGCTGACGCTCACCCTGGCCCATGGCGAACGCACCAAGGGCACGCCCACAGCCTCGTTCTCCCAGGCATTCAACGACCCGCGCTCACGTTACATCGACACCACCACCCGCCTGGCGGCCGAAATGACGAGCCAGCTGTCGCCCTCGCTGGCATTCACCGGCCGCGTGCATGCGGGGCGCTACCGCTTCGTGGGCGACTACGCGTACGACTATCCGCCCCTCACGCTCAACCGCGACATCGGCACCGGGCAATGGTGGGGCACCGACGGGCAATGGGTCAGCACGGCAATTGCCCGCCACAAGCTCGCGTGGGGCATTGACTACCGGCGCGACACGCGCGTCCAGCAACTCAACATCGACCTGGATCCGCCCGCGCAGTACCTCGACGCCAGCCGCACAGGCGATGCACTGGGCATCTACGTGCAGGATGAATTTGCACTGGCCCCCACGCTCACGTTGCACACTGGGCTGCGCTGGGGCAAGCAGTCCGGCAGCGCGGGCAGCTTCCATCCACGGCTGGGTCTGGTGTATTGGTGGAGCCCCTCCACCGCCCTCAAGCTGCTGCATGGCACGGCCTACCGGCCGCCCAATGCCTACGAACGCGACTACCGCGTGGACCTGCCCGGCGGCATCATGAGCACCACCAACCTGCGGTCAGAAAAGGTGCGCACCACGGAGCTGGCCCTCGAACACGCCCCCACCGGCGCCACCCGCATGCTGCTGACGGCGTTCCGATCGCAGGTGACCGATCTGATCTCGCTGGGCGATGCCAGCGTGCCGGACAGGCTCACGTTCAGCAACACCGGCCGCGTGCGGGTTCAGGGCCTGGAAGCCGAGGTGGAGCAGCGCTGGCAAGGCGGCTCCCGCCTGCGCGTGGCCTATGGCTGGCAAAAGGCGCGTGACACCAGCACCCCGGAGCCACTGACCAATTCTCCCCGGCACCTGCTCAAGGCACAGTGGTCGGACACCCTGGCGCTGGGCGCGCAAGGCCCGGGCAAACCGGGTCAGTATGCGGTGGAGGCCATTGCCGTAGGCGCGCGCAGAACCCTCACGGGTTCGCGCCTGCCGGGCTCCATCGTCACCAATATCGTCTACACCAAGCGCTTTGCGGATGTGGACGTATCGATGGGCGTGTACAACCTGTTCAACCACCGCGCTGCGGACCCCGCCTCGTACGAGATCCGCGAAGCGTCGATCCGGCAGGATGGACGGACCTACCGGCTCAAGCTCACCTACGCGTTCTGAGCCATGCACAACGCCATCCGACTGCGCAAGATGCTGTGGATCGGCCTGTGTCTGCTGGGCGGGGTGGGTGGCCTCGCGCACGCCACCGATCCCGTGGAGGAACTCGACCTCAAGGCAGCCTACATCTTCAACTTCATCCAGTTCGTCGAATGGCCCGACAACGATATGGCCACGGGCAACGAGCTGTCCATCTGCGTGTCTCCCTTCAGTCCACTGAAACGCCCGCTGACCGCGCTGGAAGGCAAACAAACCGCCAAAGGCCGCACCGTGCGGGTCAAACTCCTGGAGTTGGCGGGCATCCGCCACTGCCGGATGCTCATCCTCCAGAACGCAGACGTGGAGCAGGCATTGCGAATGCTGCGGACACTGCCCCCGTCCCACGGGGTCTTGACGATTGCGGATGAACTCACCTTCGTCAACCCGGAGATCGTCATCGCCCTGGCCCAGCAGGAAGGGCGTATCGTGTTTGGCATCAGTCCCGACGCCGCCGCCAAGGCCGGCCTCACGATCAGCTCCAGACTGCTGCGGCTGGCCAAGGTGAACCGATGAAAACCCAGGCCCCCGAATCTCAGGCCCCGATACCGGCACCACCGCTGCCGCCCGTGCTGCTGTCGTCCAGGCTGGTGGTGACAGGCATTCTGGCGGCAGGCTTGGCGCTTTTGACCGTGGTGCTGGCCCTCACCGGGCTGGACTACTGGAGCACGCGCCAGTCCATGCTGCAGGACAGCCGCGTGGAGGCCGCCATCGTGGCAGACAACATCGCGGCCGCTGTCATGTTCCGTGATGCGCACACCGCCACCGAGATGCTGGGGGCGTTGAAATCATCGCCCATGGTGCTGGGTGCCAGCGTGTATGACGTGCGGGGCCTGCCGCTGGCGCGGTACACACGCAGCCCGGAAGAGAACTTCCCCGCCACGCTGGCGGCCGCAGGCATGGGGGGGATGGCCGAGCGTGCGGGGCTGCGCGTTCTGGAGATTGCCCGGCCAGTCGAAACGGCGGGCGTGGCGTCGGGAACACTGTACTTTCGCAAGTCGATGAGCGCGGTGTACTCGCGCCTGGCCATCCGTTTTGTCAGCGCGTTGCTGATTGCCGGGTGTGTGATGGCCCTGGCGGCCGCCATGGTGCTGCGCAGCCGGGCGGCCGTGCGCAACGCCGAAAACCGCCTGCATGCGCTCGCCCATACCGATGCGGTCACAGGCACCGGAAACCGGCATGCCTTCAACGAACGCCTGGGCGCAGAGATCGAAGCGGCCCGGGGCCTGGGCACCCGCGTGGCCCTGGTGTACATCGATCTGGACAATTTCAAGACCCTCAATGACACCTTCGGGCATGCGGCCGGAGACGGTTTGCTGCGCCAGGTGGCACGGCGCCTGCAGTCCGTGGTGCGCAGCACCGACGCGATCTCGCGCCTGGGGGGCGACGAGTTCGCCGTGATCCTGCCGCTGGATATGGACGACGCGGCGCTCAATACCTATGGCCAGCGGATCGTCGGCACCTTCCTCCATTCGTTCACCGAAGTCGGCCAGCAGGTGACCGTGACCTGCAGTGCAGGCATCGCCACCTTCCCGGGCGACGCGGCCGACATGGACGGCCTGGTCAGCAATGCCGATACCGCCATGTACCGCGCCAAAGAGATGGGCAAAAACCGCTGTGTGCGGTTTGACGCATCGATGAACCAGGCGGTGGTCCGGCGCCAGGCCATCGAGCACGCGCTGCGCGCTGCGCTGCAGCGGGGCGAGGGCCTCGCGCTGCACTACCAGCCGCTTTTTGCCGCCACCGACCGCGCCCTGGTGGGCGCCGAGGCACTGCTGCGCTGGTCGCATGCAGAGCTGGGCAACGTCTCGCCGCTGGAGGCGGTGATGGTGGCCGAGGACTGCGGCCTCATCGTGCCGCTGGGCTACTGGGTGATGCGCACGGCCTGCCGCGATGCCGCCCGGTGGCAGGCCGGCGGGCCGCTGCGGGTGTCCGTCAACATCTCGGCCCGGCAACTGGGCGACCCGCAGTTCCTGGAGCGCGTGATGGACATCCTGCGCGAAGAGGGCCTGCCCGCCCACCTGCTCGAAATCGAACTCACCGAAACCGTGCTGATGGACAACATGGAGGCTGGCGCGCACACCCTGCACCGCCTGAGCCAGCTGGGCATTCACCTGGCCATTGATGACTTTGGCACGGGCTACTCGTCCCTGGGCTATCTGCGTCAATTGCCGATGCGCCGCCTCAAGATCGACCGCAGCTTTGTCAAGGACCTGCCCGGCCAGGAACACAGCCGCACCATCGTCACCGCCATCGTGGCGCTGGCCCACGGCCTGGGGCTGCAGATCACGGCCGAAGGGGTGGAAACGCCGGAACAGGCCGACTACCTGGTGCACCAGGGCTGTGACGTGCTGCAAGGCTACCTGCTTGCGCGGCCCATGCCGGTGGAGCAGTTTCAGGCCCTGCTGCAGGAACGCACGGCGCGCCGGGGGGCGTGAAAAGCGTCAGCGCAGCACTTCACGTTGCCCCGTGGTAACACGGTGCCACCTCGCGCACCTCGATGGTGGCCCATTCGGCGGCCGGGCATTCCCGGGCAATGGCCACCGCCTCGTCACGCGTGGCGCAGTCGAGCAGGTAGAAGCCGCCCACCATTTCTTTCGTCTCGGCGAACGGGCCATCCACCAGTCGGGTCTGCCCCTCGCGCACTTGCAAACGCACGGCCTGTTCGGTGGATGCCAGGGATTCGGTGGCGCGCAGCAGGCCCCGGGCCTGCAGGCCCTCGCCAAACCGCAGCATGCGGGCATAGGCCTCTTGCCCGCCCGCCAGCCCGCGCTCGGCCCGCTGGCCGTGGGGTTCCATGATGATCAGCATGTAGGGCATGGGAGGGTCTCCTGACGAAGCGAAGGCGAAGGGGGCAAAGCGAAAGGCGCCATCCTACCAGCAGCATTCACTACCATTTTGATAGCTATTAGCGCCTATCCATCAAGCGCTAGCGGCGATTTTTTATCAAAACCTTGCGCGCCGCAGCAAGCCTGTGCTATCTTCGAGCCCCTATGCAACGCAGCATGCTCCTACCCACCCTATCGCTAAGCCTACTAGTGCTTGGCCGGGGTCTGCCTGCGTTCGCCACCGTTGCCTGACTCGCTCAGCGCAACACCTGATCTCCCCCTGACCCCGGCCCGCGAACCAGCCTTTGCACACGCAAAGGGCTGCAGGGGATGTCACACGTTTTGTTTTTTCATTTCGTCTGACCCGTGCACCGCGCATTTCTTCCAGCGCACCGCACACACCGTTCGTGGAGCCTCTCATGATTACCAAGCCCGCCACCAAGTACCAGCCCATCGCCCCGGTCGCATTGACCGACCGCCAGTGGCCCACCCGCAGCATCACCCGCGCGCCCGTGTGGCTCTCCACCGATTTGCGCGACGGCAACCAGGCGCTGTTCGAGCCGATGAACGGCGAGCGCAAGATGAAGCTCTTCCATGAGCTGGTGCGCATCGGCTTCAAGGAGATCGAAGTCGGCTTTCCGGCCGCGTCGCAGACCGACTTCGACTTCGTGCGCCGCCTCATCGACGAGGACCTGATCCCCGACGACGTGACCATCATGGTCATGACCCAGTCGCGCGAGGACCTGATCGCGCGCACGGTGGAGGCCGTGCAGGGCGCGCCCCGCGCCATCGTGCACCTGTACAACGCCACCGCGCCTGCCTGGCGGCGCATCGTGTTCGGGATGAACGTGACGCAGGTGATGCAGCTCATCGCGCACCACGTGGGCTACCTGAAGCAGCTCACCGACGCGCAGCCTGCCACGCAGTGGACGCTGCAGTACTCGCCCGAGACCTTCAGCGCCACCGAGCTCGACGTGTCGCTCAAGGCCTGCCAGACCGCCATCGCGGCCTGGAACGCCGGCCCCGGCCGCCCCATCATCATCAACCTGCCCACCACGGTGGAGAACGCCACGCCCAACGTGTTCGCCGACCAGATCGAGTGGATGGACCGGCGCCTCGCCCCCCGTGAGCACATCACGCTCTCGGTCCACCCGCACAACGACCGGGGCACCGGAGTGGCGGCGGCAGAGCTGGCGATGATGGCCGGCGCCGACCGCGTGGAAGGCTGCCTTTTTGGCAACGGCGAGCGCTGCGGCAACGTGGACATCGTGACGCTGGCGCTCAACATGTACACGCAGGGCGTGCACCCGAACCTCGATTTTTCGGACATCACCTCGGTCGCGCGCATCGCCGAGGAATGCACCTCGCTGCCGGTGCACCCGCGCCACCCCTACGCGGGCGACCTGGTGTTCACCGCGTTCTCGGGCTCGCACCAGGATGCGATCAAGAAAGGCTTTGCCGCGCAGGACCCGAGCGCGCTGTGGGAAGTACCGTACTTGCCCATCGACCCCGCCGACCTGGGCCGTACGTACGACAGCGTGATCCGCGTGAACAGCCAGTCGGGCAAGGGCGGCATCGCCTTCTTGCTCGAGCGCGAACACGGCGTGGTGATGCCGCGCCGCATGCAGGTCGAATTCAGCGCCGTGGTGCAGCGCCAGACGGACGCGAGCGAAGGCGAGATGAGCGGCGAGGCGCTGTGGGACCTGTTCCAGGCCACCTACCTGCGCGCCCCGGCCCAGGCAGCCATCATCTGCCACAGCCACCGGCTCGATGAAGACGGGCAGGGCATCGAGCTGGACGTGACCGTCGACGGCACGCGTCAGCATTTGCGCGGCCAGGGCAACGGGCCGATTGCCGCCACGGTGGATGCGCTGGGCCTGCCGCTGCGCGTGGACCACTACGAAGAGCGCGCCACCGGCACGGGCGCCAACGCCCAGGCGCTGGCCATTGTGGAGGCCGCGATGGAAGGCGTGGCAGGCTCCACCTTCGGCGCAGGTGCCAGCCACAACATCGTGACGGCGTCGGTGCTGGCCATCGTGAGCGTAGCCAACCGGCTGGTGGCGCGGCGCCCGACGCAGCAGCAGGCCACGACCACCATCGCCTGACCGCGCACCACAACATCCCCTGATACGCCTGGCCATGCACATTCGACCAGCAACCTCAGGGGATGCGCCAGGAATCAGTGCGCTCATCCTGTCCGTAGCGCACTTCTTCACCCTGGACCCGGAGGGCCGGGGGGCAGAGGATTTCCTGCAGTCCCTGCAACCCGAGGCGGTTGCCGCGCGTCTGGCTACGGCTGCGTTCACCACCTGGGTTGCGGTGGTAGGCAGAAACGATCTGGCGGGCGTGATCGTGGTGCGCGATGGCAGCCATCTTTTTCATCTGTTCGTCGCTGAGCCTTTCCAGAGGCGGGGCTGGGCGCGGCAATTGTGGCTGCATGCGTTGTCGCAAACACGCCACGGCGCACGCATTACGGTCAACGCCACGCCCTTCGCACAGGGCTTCTACGAACGCATGGGGTTCATTGCCACCGGGCCTTCGGTGCAGACCCGGGGTATTGCCTTCGTGCCGATGGTGCGCGAAGGCGATGGTGAAAACCGCACACCACCGAACGCCCCCGCCCAGCACTGAAGCCGCAAACACCGCAAAAACCGCTCGGTGACACGGGGAACCTCCTCGGACGCGCCACAACTCCATTACCCTTGCGTCCATGCGCGTTTTTCACAGTCTGGCTTTGGCAGCCTGCACCGCCGCCCTGCTCGCCCTGACCGGCTGCGGCACCTCACGGCCCCCATCGCCTTCATTCCCGTCTTCGTCCGCGCCCAGCCGCACGACCCCGCCGCTGACGGCGGACCAGGCACACGACATTGCGATCCACGCGCTGGGGCTGGTGGGCACGCCCTACCGCTACGGCGGCAACACGCCCGACTCAGGCTTCGACTGCAGCGGGCTGATCGGCTATGTGTACCGCAACCAGGTGGGCACGCCACCGCCCCGCACGGTGGCCCAGCTCAACAACTGGGGCTACCCCATCGACGGCGGCGAGCTGCGCGCCGGGGACCTGGTGGTGTTCGGCACCGGCCGCCAGCCCAATCATGCGGGCATCTATGTGGGGGAAGGGCGTTTTGTACACGCGCCCTCCACCGGCGGCACGGTGCGGCTCGACCAGCTGCAGTCGCGCCACTGGTCGCGGCAGAATGCGGCGTTCCGCAGACCGTAGTGGCTCCCCCTGAGTCGCCTTCGGCGCCTTCCCCCTGAGGGGGACGAGGCACTCGCTGCGGGGCGGCCCTTGCTCTGCGTCCCTCGCTGAGGCCGCGCCAGTCGTTGAGGATGCGCGCGGGATTGGCTGTTGCGAAGAGCCAACCCCGCCCACGCGACAATCGGGGCCACCATGACCCACGCACACCGCTCCGCCGCCCCCATTTCCACCCACGACACCACGCGCATTGATGACACGCGCATCAAGGCCGTGCGCCCGCTCATCACGCCGGCTCTGCTGCAAGAGTGGCTGCCCACGCCCGATGCGGCACAGACGCTGGTGGAAACCAGCCGCGCCGCCATTTCGCGGGTGCTGCAAGGGCAGGATGATCGGCTCATCGTGGTGGTGGGGCCATGCTCCATCCACGACCACAGCCAGGCCATGGAATACGCCCACCAGTTGAAGGCACAGGCCGATGCACTGCAGGCCGACCTGCTCATCGTGATGCGCGTGTATTTCGAGAAGCCGCGCACCACCGTGGGCTGGAAGGGCTACATCAACGACCCGCACCTCGATGGCAGCTTTGCCATCAACGAAGGGCTGGAGCTGGCGCGGCAGCTGCTGCTGGACGTGCTGGCCGTGGGCCTGCCGGTGGGCACGGAGTTCCTGGATTTGTTGAGCCCGCAGTTCATCAGCGACCTCGTGAGCTGGGGCGCCATTGGTGCGCGTACCACCGAGAGCCAGAGCCACCGCCAGCTGGCCAGCGGCCTTTCGTGCCCCGTGGGCTTCAAGAACGGCACCGATGGCGGTGTGAAGGTGGCCAGCGACGCCATCCAGGCGGCGCAGGCATCGCACGCCTTCATGGGCATGACCAAGATGGGGCAGGCCGCCATCTTCGAGACACGCGGCAACCAGGACTGCCACGTGATCCTGCGCGGCGGCAAGCAGCCCAACTACAGCGCAACCGATGTGGATGCGGCCTGCGCCATGCTCCAGGCGGCGGGCCTGCGCGAGCAGGTGATGATCGACGTGAGCCACGCCAACAGCAGCAAGCAACACCAGCGCCAGATCTCCGTGGCCGACGACGTGGCCCAGCAGATTGCTGCGGGCGATGCACGCATCACCGGGCTGATGATTGAAAGCCACCTGCAGGAAGGTCGTCAGGACATCGTTCCCGGCCAGCCGCTGCAACACGGCGTGTCGGTGACCGACGCCTGCATCAGCATGGCGCAGACCATTCCGGTGCTGGAGGGGCTGGCGGCCGCCGTGCGGGCGCGGCGCGCACGGGCGTGAGCACCATGCGGGCGCCGCCTGTAGAACAGTACGGCTGACGACCTACCTCGCAGCGGCGAGATCGATGTTGCGGGCCGTGGCCAGGAGGGTGGCGCACAGGGTCTCGGTGCCCCCTGCATCCACCGCGAACACGTCGGACGCGCACACGGTAAGCAGCCGCGCTGCATCGACCACACGCCCGCGCGCCCGAAGGCAGGTGCCTTTTGCGGGCGCCACAAGTTTGATGGTCGCATCCACCGTGGCATTGGTCCAGCCTGGCGGCAGCACGCTGCCCGCCGCGGCCACCGCGGCAAAGTCCCCCAGGGCAAACACGGCCGCAGCCTGCAGTTGGCCGGGGCGAAAGCAGAGTGCTTCGCCGATTGGCATCTCCATTTCAACCCGGCCCGCTTCGGCATGGACGAAGCGCAGCCCCAGCGTGCGGGCCATGGGCATGGCCAGAACCAATGTCTGCAACTGAGCGACGTGGGAGGTGGACGGTGGGGACGAAGTCATGGCGTTTTCCTGTGAGGTGCGGGCTGGGATGAGGACTTGGTGGGTGTTTTGGGCCGCACACGCGGCCAGTTGCCGGAGTTGCCGGGTGCAGGGGGGCTCTTGGCGGCCTGCACCGCCGGGGGTGGCATCTGCCGCTTGCGCTGTTGCGCTTCGAGCCAGGCTTGGTGTTCCAGCACCACCTGCTTTTGGGCTTGCAACTGGCTGATCTGCTGCTCCAGCGCGGCCGCGCGTTCCCGCAGAGCCTGCACCATGTCGTCAATGCCCAGCGTGCCGGCGCGGTAGTCATCGAGCCGCCGGGCAATCTGCGGCAGGGCAAAGCCCAGCTGGCGCGACATGGCAATGAAAACCACCTCGCGCTTGATGCTGACGGGATAGTCCCGGTATCCATTGGCCCGACGGTGCGGACGAATCAGCCCCAGCCGTTCGTAGTGGCGCAAGGCGTGGACGGACACCGAGGCCTGGCGGGCAAGTTCGGAGATCTGCATGCCGCGAAGGCTAGCAAGCCTGGTGTTGCGCGAAGGTTGCCTTGGCGACTGATTGCGCATCCCTCGCAGTCAAGTTGTCGTTTTTTCATTTGGGACAAACCCGCATGGTGCGGTGCGTCAACGCGGGCCTGTGCGGTGTAGCATTGATGTTTTACCAGTGGTGGCCTCGGCGTTTGCGGATTCCTGCAGCGGCTGGGCCGTCCGGCATGTGCCGCTTTACCGCCCCACTCCCTTGTTGTTGACGCAGCTCCGGCCCCCCTACAACCCTCCCCAGGCGGCAAAACGCCCAGAGGTCGGATGCGTACCCATGGGCCTTGCCCCCGCGTGACCATGCCGCCTGCGCACGCACCCCAAGAGGCCGCGCGGCTCCACGCATTGCAGTCCTACGCCATTCTGGATACGCCCTCGGAAGATGCGTTTGACCAACTGGCCACGCTGGCCGCGCGCATCTGCGACTGCCCGATGGCCGTGGTCAATTTTGTCGACAGCGAGCGCCAATGGTTCAAGGCGGCGGTGGGGGTGCCGTTCGCGCAGACCGACCGCGCCATCGCCTTTTGCGACCACGCACTGGACGGCAGCCGCGATGCCGTGGTGGTGCCTGACGCCAGCAAGCATCCAGCATTTGCGGGCAATCCGCTGGTGGTGGGCGAACCCCGCGTCCGGTTCTATGCCTGCGTGCCGCTCGTCACGCCGGAAGGTTTTGCGCTGGGGACGCTGGCCGTGCTGGACACCGTGCCCCGCACACTGGGGGCCGAGCAGCTCGACGGCCTGAAGATCCTCGCAGGGCAGGCCATGGTGCAGCTGGAGCTGCACCGCCAGAAGCGCCTGCTGGCCCAGCTGGTGCAGGAGCGCGACCAGATGCACGCCGAGATGCTGGCCCAGAGCGACGCACTGCGTGTGGCGGGGCAGATTGCGCGCATCGGGGGATGGACAGTGGAACTGCCCAGCCTGCAGCTGACCTGGTCGCAAGAGATCGCTGCCGCCTATGGGCTCCCCCACCGCGTGGGGAGCCTGGCCCAGGTGCTGCAGCTGTACACGCCGCCATACCGGGTGCCGATGCAAAAGGCGTTTGACGAGTGCATGCTCCATGGCACACCGTTCGACATGGAGGCCGAGGTGGCCATGCCCGGTGGCGGGCGATTCTGGGTGCGCACGGCCGGCCAGGCTGCGCGCGATGCCGGTGGCCAGATCATCCGCATCCAGGGGGCCTTCCAGGACATCTCGGTCCAGCACCAGGCCCGGCAGGCACGCCGCGAAAGTGAAGAGCGTTTTCACCTGGTGTCGCGTGCCACGGCCGATGCCGTGTGGGACTGGAACCTGAACACCGATGCCATGTGGTGGAACGAAGGCATGCAGAACCTGTTTGGCGTGCCGCTCGACCAGCTGCCGCCCGACAGCACCTCCTGGACACTGCGGCTGCACCCTGAGGACAGCCAGGAAATCCTCCACGGCATCCACGCAGCCATTGACGGCACGGACAACCACTGGTCGGCCGAATACCGCTTTCTGCGGCAGGATGGAACGTATGCCTGGGTGCTGGACCGGGGTTTCCTGATTCGCGACTCGGCCGGCAAGGCCATGCGCATGGTGGGCGGCATGACCGACATCAGCGCACAAAAGCTGACCGAACTCGACGCACAGCGCGATGCCCAGAACCATGCCGAGCTGCTGCACGTGCAGCAGCGCATCTCGTCGCTGGACCTGCCCCTGCCCGAAGTGCTGCAGCTGGTGGCCGACACGGTGCTACGCCAGACCCTGGCCCGCGGTGCGTTGGTGGAGCTGTTGCAGGGCCACCAGCTGGTGGCGCAGGCCTCGGCAGGCGACCACGTGCGGCCTGTGGGGCATCTGCTGGCCGTGGACCAGAGCCTGCTGTGGCCCGCACTGCGCGAAGGGCGCACGGTGGTGTGCAACGACACCGATGCCGAGGGCTGGGACATGGCCTCGCTGCCCCACCGCCATGGCGTGCGCTCGGTCATGGCGGTGCCGCTGCGCACGGCGCAGGGGGTGGTGGGCTCACTCAAGGTGACGTCGGACAAGCCCAACGCGTTCTCGCGGCGCGATGTGGCGCACCTGGAGATCCTCACCGAATCCCTGGGGGCCATGGTGCAGCTGCGGCATGTGGCCGGGCAGCTCCGGGCGTCGGAGCAGCAGTACCGCATGCTGTTCAACGAACATCCCCATCCCATGTGGGTGTACGACAAGGAAACGCTGCGCCTGCAGGCTGTGAACCAGTCGATGGAAACGCACTACGGCTACACCGAGGCCGAGTTGCTGGCGATGGAAATGACGGACCTGTGGCCGGCCGAACGGCACGCCACCATCCGGGAAGCCCTTCAGGCGATTGCGATCGACCAGCGCAACAAACCAGTGATCAGCCGCCACGTCAAGAAGGACGGCACGTTCATGGATGTGGAGATCACGGCTGGCAGCATCAGCTTCAATGGCCGCCCGGCGCGGCAGGTGCTGGCCACCGATGTGACCGAGCGCCTGCGCACCGAACGCGAGCTGGCCCGCATGGGCCGTGCCCAGCGCCTGCTGAGCGCATGCAACGAGACCCTGGTGCGCGCCACGTCAGAAACCACGCTGCTGCAGGCCATCTGCCAGATTGCCGTGGACATCGGCGGCTACCGCATGGGCTGGGTGGGGTTTGCACTGGACGACGAACGCAAGTCCATCGAGCCAGTTGCCCATGCGGGGTACAACCAGAACTATCTCGAAAACCTGCAGCTTTCCTGGTCGGCCGACGACCCCTACGGCCGGGGACCGGCGGGCACGGCCGTGCGCTCGGGCAAACCCGTGATCGTGCAGGACATCCGCACCGAGGGTGACTTTGCCGACTGGACCGAGCGCATGCTGGACCACGGCTTTCATGGCGTGATCTGTCTGCCTTTGCAGGACCGTGATCGCAACCGCGACCGCACCTTTGGCCTGCTGTACCTTTACGCGCCCGACATCTTGCAGATCAGCCCCGAAGAAGCGGCCCTGCTGCAGGAGCTCTCCAACGACCTGGCCTTTGGCATCACCAGCCTGCGCGCGCACAAGGCGCAGCAGCGGCTGCAGGCCTCGGTGCTCAAGGTGGCGGCGGCCGTGTCGGCCAGCACAGGCACAGAGTTTTTTGTGCAACTGGTGCGCAACATGGCCGACGCCCTGGGGGCCCAAGGCGGCTGCGTGGTGCGGCTGTTGCCCGACGTGCAGGGGCGACCGCCCCGGGTGGCCACGCTGGCTGCGGTGCTCGATGGCCAGATGTTGCCCAACGACGAATACAGCCTGGAGGGCACACCCAGCCTCATGCTGCTGTCGCAGCGCGCGCACGTGGTGACCGACAAGGTGCAGCAACTGCACCCCGATGCCCCGATGCTGCGCTATGTGGGCGCGCAGGGTTACGCAGGGCAGCAGCTGTGCAACGCCGATGGCGAAGTGGTGGGCATCGTGTTTGTGCTGTTCCGCCAGCCCATTGCAGAAACGGACTTCATCACATCCACGCTGCAGATCTTCGCCGCGCGCGCGTCGTCCGAGATCGACCGGCAGCAGGCCGATGCCCGCATCCGCCACCAGGCCTCGCTGCTGGACAAGGCCCAGGACGCCATCCTGGTGCGCGACCTGGAACACCGCATCATCTTCTGGAACAAAAGCGCCGAACGCCTGTACGGCTGGTCGCAGTTGCAGGCGCTGGGCCAGTCCATCGAGACGCTGCTCTACGACGACCCCGCCCATTTCCGCCATGCTACGCAGACGGTGCTGGAGCAGGGCGAGTGGACGGGCGAGATCGTGCACCGCCACCGTGACGGCAGCACCATCGAGGTCGAGGGCCGCTGGACCCTGGTGCGTGGCGACAACGGCCAGCCGCAATCCATTCTGGCCATCAACACCGACATTCGCCAGCGCAAGGCCAATGAGCGTGAAATCCAGCGCCTGGCTTTCTACGACGCGCTCACGGGCCTGCCCAACCGCATGCTACTGATGGACCGCATGGGCCATGCGCTGGCCAATGCCCAGCGCCGCCAGCAGGGCGGGGCGCTGCTGTTCATCGACCTCGACAACTTCAAGACCCTGAACGACACCCTGGGCCACGACCAGGGCGACCTGCTGCTGCAGCAGGTGGCGCAGCGCCTGAACACCTGCGTGCGCAGCGTGGACACGGTGGCCCGGCTGGGGGGCGACGAGTTTGTGGTGATGCTCGAAGAACTGAGCCCCAAGCCCCACGAGCTGGCTCTGCACGCGCGCGGGGTGGGCGAGAAGATTTTGGCCATGCTGGCCGTGCCCTATGCACTGGCGGGCTACCAGTACCGCAGCACGCCCAGCATCGGCGTCGCGCCGTTCACCGGCGAGCAGACTAGCGTGGGCGAGCTGCTCAAACAGGCAGACCTGGCCATGTACCAGGCCAAGACCGCAGGGCGCAACACACTGCGCTTTTTCGACCCCGACATGCAGGCCGTGGTAACGGCCCGCGCCGGGCTGGAGACAGACCTGCGCGCAGCATTGGCACAAGAGGAATTCTTACTGCACTTCCAGCCGCAGATGCACCAGTCTGGCCGCTGCGTGGGGGTGGAGGCGCTGGTGCGCTGGGCCAGCCCGCAGCGCGGCATGGTGCCCCCTTCCGTATTCATCCCGCTGGCCGAAGAAACCGGGCTCATCCTGCCGCTGGGCCGCTGGGTGCTGCACACGGCATGCAAGCTGCTGGCCACCTGGCAGGCCGATCCCCAGCTGGCGCACCTGACCATGGCGGTCAACGTGAGTTCGCGCCAGTTCCGCCATGCCAGTTTTGTGGACGATGTGGCCCGCGTGCTGGCCATCACCGGGGCGCCAGCCCATCTGCTCAAGCTGGAGCTGACCGAAAGCCTGCTGGTGGAAGACATGGAGACCACCATCGCCACCATGGCGGCGCTGCGCTCCCACGGCGTGGGGTTCTCGCTGGACGACTTCGGCACCGGCTATTCGTCCCTGAGCTACTTGAAGCGCATGCCACTCGATCAGCTCAAGATCGACCAGAGTTTTGTGCGCGACCTGCTGACCGACCCGAACGACGCCGCCATTGTGGACACCATCATTGGCCTGTCGCGCAGCCTGGGCCTGGAAGTCATCGCCGAAGGCGTGGAGACCCCCGAGCAGCGCGAGCTGCTGGCCCGCGCCGGTTGCCAGCTCTACCAGGGCTATCTCTTCAGCCGCCCCCTGTCTGCGGACCTCCTGGGGGCCTTCCTGCGCCCCTCCCCCGCGTAGACAGCCCACGCGGCCCCTTTTTTTTCCCATCGCCCTGACGGCCCGCGCGCCGCCGTCGGCTGCGTTTTTTCGCTGCAACGCTGTCCCTTGCCTCCATTCGGCCACCTCAGACGCCCTCAAACCCCTTCTGAAGATGGGCACCACGACGCTCCGCTGTACCCCGAGTTGTCCCTCTGTCTTCTTCTTATGTTGTCTATAAATACATAGTCGTAGTAGTAGAAGGCGCCCCGAATTGTGGACAACCGCTTTTTCTTGAGGTGTGGCGGGCACTTGCGCGCGCGCCAACCCTGTGCACCGAACCCTCTTGCCGTTGTCGTGGGAACGGGGACAAAACACGGTGCCCGCCTTTTTCTGTGGATAACCAAGTGGTTGTGCCAGAACTATCCCCAGTCTTACGCACTGGACTGGATTTGCACCGATTTCTTTGCAAAAAATGGCACGCAGCGCTTATTGAATAAGCGGTTTTAGCTATCTTATTGATAGTAATTTGGATGGTTGGGGCTTTCACACCCGGGATGCGATGGGTGCCAAAGCCTGGCCAGGCAGGTCGCCAGGCCTTGGGGGGTGTCCCCAAGCACCAGGTCTGCCGTCCCCGTTGCAGGCCATTGCCCTGGACTTGGTGGTGCGGCGAGGCCGGTCTGAAGGGGTTCTGGTTATTCTTTTATGGTTCTATATATAAATAGCAGTAGTAGTAGAGCGACCCACTTTCTGTGGACAAGCCCATTTTTACCAATGCTGGCGCGGGCTTGCGTCGCTGCAAAGTCTGTGTGGCGGCCTGCACAAAGGCCGGGGCTCGCAGACAACAATTTCCAGCTATCGCCATTTGGTGTGGATAACCTGCAGGTTGTGCCAGAACTGTTCCCAGCGTTATCCACAATGGGTTTGGATGGACGCCTGCAGCGGCCCTAAAAAGCACAAAGCCCGGGGTCCGTCGAGGACTCCGGGCTTTGCAAAGGAAAGAAGGAAGGGGGCAACCGCCTAAGCGGTAGAACCCGAGACCGGGGACAAAGGTTTACTTTGCGGGTGCGGCAGGCGGCTTGGGATGGTGGCCTTCGCCACCGCGCATGCCGTGGTGCCCGTGCCGGCCTTCTCCCTCGCCCTTCATGCCGCCCATGCGGTGGCCCCGGTGGGCCTGGGCGTCAAACGTCTTCTGTTGCTCGGGCGTCAGGGCCGCGTAGAAGGTCTTGGTGGCCTCGCCACGGCGGTCGGCCTCGGCAGCATGCTGGGCGCGCAGGGCCCGCATGCGGTCGATGCGTTCAGGGGTGGTCAGCTTGTCCATGTCCTTGTGGTCCAGGCGGGCGGTGCGTTCGCCGGGTTGCATTGCGGCGGTGAACGCCGTCCAGGCGGGTTCTTGTGCGGCAGTCAGCTTGAGCTGGCCCTTGAGGGCTGCCATGCGCTGGGCCATGTGGGCCTGGTGGCGTTCATGGCGGTCACCCGCCTTGTGGCGGCCTTCAGGGGCCGTGGCGCCTGCTGCCGGCGGGGCAGCGGGCGGTTGTTGCGCCAGCACCGGCAGGGCCAGGGCAGCAAGAACAGCGGTGGCGGCCAGGTGGTGTTGGAATTTGAAAACCATGGTGTGAGTCCTTTCACAGGGGTTGGGGGCTCGCCAGGACGACCGTTCCGGCGATTGAGGGCCAGTGTCTGCCCCGCATGTATCGCCGCCATACCCGTTGGGTGAGGCTGTGTAAAGTTGTGACAAGAAGCTGTTCGCCTTCCATCGAATAGATATCACGTGAAATGGCATACACCGCTTTATTTATAAGCTTTTTAAGCTATAAAAAAAGTAGCATATGCATGTGTGCTTTTCGCACCGGGGGCGGGGCTTGCAGGGAAGCTGGCAGCGACCGCCGACAATGGCGTGTTCGGCTTTTGCCGGTGGTTTGTTTAACGATTTCCCAACAAAAGGTTTTCCGTGTTCAAGAACATGATCGTGTACCGCATTGCGCCGCAATGGCAGGTCGAATTGACGCAAGTGGAAGAAGCCCTGGCCAAGGTGCCCTTCCTGGAATGTGGTGCCACGCAGGAAAAATCCCTGGGCTGGGTGCCGCCGCGCGGTGATGCGCACGGCCCGCTGGCCGAATCGGTCGGGGGCCAGTGGATCCTGCGCTTCATGGTCGAGTCCAAGGTATTGCCTGGTAGCGTGCTGGCCCGCCGCGTGAAGGAAAAGGCCGAGCGCATCGAGCAGGAAACCGGCCGCAAGCCTGGCAAGAAGGAAAGCAAGGAGCTGAAGGACGAGGCCAAACTCGACCTGCTGCCCATGGCCTTCACCAAGCAGGGATCGATGTGGGTGTGGATAGATACGGCATCGCGCCTGCTGGTGCTGGACACATCCAGCCAGGGCCGGGCCGATGAAGTGGTCACCCTGCTGATCGAAGCGCTGCCCGGGCTGTCGGTGTCGCTCATCAACACCCAGACCAGCCCGCAGGCCGCCATGTCCCACTGGCTCAAGGAACAGGAGCCGCCCGTGGGCTTCACGGTGGACCGCGAATGTGAACTCAAAAGCGCCACCGAAGAAAAAGCCGTGGTGCGCTATGCCCGCCACCCGCTCGACATCGAAGAGGTGCAAGCCCACATCGACGCCGGCAAACTGCCCACCAAGCTCGCGTTGACCTGGGACGACCGGGTCTCCTTCATGCTCACCGAAGGCCTGCAGATCAAGAAGGTGTCGTTTCTGGACACCGTGTTCGAAGGCACCAAGGCCGACGACGGCGGTTTTGACACCGATGTGGCGATTGCCACGGGAGAGCTGGTCAAGCTGATTCCGGATCTGATCGAGGCGCTGGGGGGGGAGGCGGAGAGTGGAGCGGCGAGTGCGGCGGCTGCTGTGGCCTCGGAAGGAGGCAGCATGCCCGCGCCTTCCGTGGCATCACGTGCCGCCACGACCTCAGCACCTGCGCGAAAAAGTGGTGCTGGTGGGGTGGTGACGGGGCCTGCGCAAGTCCCGGTGGATACGGATCCGGAGTCGGCGCCGTTTTGAGGTGTAAAGGGCGTGCCGCGAAGGTGGTTCGTCCCCTCTAAGGCAAAGTGCCCTGCCCAAAATACGACGGATTGTTTTTCGTCCGAGGGTTGCGTGAAACGCAATCAGCACCTACCAATTCTGGTAGTTAATATTTAAATTTCTTGCCATAAAATATTCTGATGAATATTAATACCCTTTCATCAAAAAATCATTCCATCGAGACTTTAAGAGCGGCTGCAGTGATTCTGGTTTTTATAAATCATCTTCACTCTTTGAATGTTGTCTCTATTCCGTATTTTGGAGTTGTTGGCGGATGGATTGGAGTACAGATTTTTTTCGTTATCAGTGGATATCTGATCATTCAGAGTGCACTTCGTTATTCCGCTGGGGATTATGTAAAACAACGAGTTTTTAGAATATATCCAGCATATCTATTTTGGTTTGTTTTATTTTCTTTTGTTTTTGGCCAATTTCAATCTGATTCGGTTGACTTCAAAAGTCTGTTGATCCATCTATTGTTTCTTCAGCATTTTTTCCCGGAAGCATATCTGAAATACAACGCCTTGAGTGTCAGCTGGACGTTGACCATCGAGGTGGTGTGGTATGTCATCGCTTTTCTTATTGCCACAAGGTTTATTAAAAATCCATCCAAGATCACGGCAGGCTTTGTGCTAGTTGCCTGCATCTGGGTATATGGAGGTACAAAATGGCATCCTCTGGTTGATAGTATGGAAGGAATATATGTGTATTTCTTTGTTCATAACAATGCAATTGCCCAGATGCCATTTTTTGTTTTCGGTGCGTGGATTGCGGTCAAACAACCGAAATATGATAAGGCAGCATTGCTGGCTATTTTTATATCCACCGTTGTACTTTTTAAGTCATGGGAGCCAGTATTTCCATCGCCTATATTTCTAACGGGGCTTGGAGTGTCCGCACTCTTTCTGATTTTAGAAAATAATGATTATAAAAATCCAAAATCGGTAAAAATTCTTTCTGATATATCATATTCATTTTATTTGATTCACTATCCTGTGATTGTGTTGTCATCTCAATTTATTGATAATAAATATCATCAAATTTTCTTGGCATTATTTGCAACCGTGATTCTTTCTTATATGAGTTATAGACTGATTGAGCAGCCATTCATGAACATGGCAAAAAAGAAACCAAAAACAATTTTGGTGGCTCAGTGAATCCGGATAAAAAAATAGAATACCGTCCCGATATTGATGGATTGCGCGCCATTGCGGTATTAATGGTGCTTGCGGTTCATGCATCTCCAGCCAGCCTGCCCAATGGATACGTGGGTGTAGACCTGTTTTTCGTGATTTCGGGTTACCTCATCACATCCATTCTGTGCAGAGAGTTGGCCCAGGGGTCCTTTTCCATCAGGGATTTTTACGTTCGCCGAATCAACCGTATTTTCCCTGCCCTGATCCTAGTGCTTCTGGTCTGCTTGCTTTTGGGCCCTGCGCTGATGTACCCGGGCGAATATGCGCAAATGGGTAAGTCGGCGCTGTTCAGTGCCTTGTTTTCAGCCAACATTCATTTTTATCTGGAGTCTGGCTACTGGGATGTAGCCAGCAAACTCAAGCCGTTGCTGCATCTTTGGTCGCTCGGGGTAGAAGAGCAGTTTTACCTGTTGTGGCCATTGATCCTGCTCTGGGCACATCGTACGAAACGCTCCATGGTGACGGTTTCCCTTGTCGTGGTTTTTGGCTCGATGGTGGTGAATCTCATCCTCACGAACAAAAGTCAGGCAGCGGGCTTCTACCTGCCGTTCGGGCGCCTTTGGGAGTTGGCCTCTGGAGGGGTGATTGCCTGTATTCAGTGGCAATCCTGCAGCAACCCGTCCGGAAATGCTCCTTATGACAAGCAGCGGCAGGATGTATTGAATATTGCGGGATGGTCTGGCATTGCGTTGCTGGTTGCCACCCAGGTTGTGTTCATGGATGCCACCGCTTTTCCAGGTTTCTACACCGTTGCGGTGGTGATGGCTGCTGCAATGCTGGTGCTGGCGGGTCCTGGCGCTTGGTTCAACCGCAAGGTGCTCTCGCATCCCGCAATGGTTTATGTGGGCAAACTGAGTTACCCGCTGTACCTGTGGCATTGGCCGCTGCTGGTATTCGTACGTCTGCTGGGAGATGGGCAGTGGTCGTCATCCCACCGAAATTTGGCGGTTCTGGCTTCGATCGTTCTGGCCGTGTTGACCCACCATGGCGTTGAAAGACCGTTGTCCAAGCATGTGGAAAGCAGGAGATTTCTTGCAGTCCTGCTTTTGGCGCTGATGACGGTGGCAGGAGGGATCGCTTGGCTCGGCTTTGCTGGCAAGGTTCCGTTGACCGGTGTGCCCTACCCCAACGCAGCATTGACCGCTTACGACAAGCCGGAGATAAAAAGCCAGGGGAAGGTAGCACTGGTGGGTGACAGCAATGCCGGGCACTTGTTCTACGGCCTCTCGTTGCTGTATGGGAGTCGACTGGAGGTCGCGTCCACGCCGGGCTGGCCCTACCTTGATGGGGTCAGGTACCGGCCGGGCTATGTGCCGCATCCAGAACATGTGGGTACCCCGCAGATGACTGAACAGGTATTGCGCCGTCTGGAGTCAGATTCAGACGTCCGCTTGGTTGTTCTGTCGAATGTGTACTTGATTTACTTCACTGGCAATAGCCTGCGCAGTATCCGAGGGGCGGGGCCCGATGAGACATCGACCCAGGCGTATGAACGCGGCCTGCGGCGCACCCTGGAGCGGCTGGTGGCCAAACAGAAGAAAGTGGTGTTGGTGAAGTCCATTCCTATTCATTCGGTGTTGCTGAATGTGACAGGCTGCGCTGGTGATGTCCGGCCCGCCTTGCGCCGCGAGCCCGCTGAATGTTTGCGGGCCAGGGATGCTGTCGATGCTGAAAGACGGGAATACGACGCCATGGTGGAACGGGTGATTGGCGGGTTGCAAGGCGTGCATGTGTTGAACACGCTCGATGAGCTTTGCGATGCTCAGTACTGCTATATCAACCACAAGGGGGTACAGATGTACATCGACCCAGGCCATTTCACTACGGCCGGGAGCCAGCTCATGGCGGCTGCCCTTGCTCGCAAGATTGAAGACGCGCTGGCGCCATGAAGCCTGTGGCCCCAGGGCCTCCGGGCCCTGGTCTGGCGGGTTTTCAGTTTTGCAATGCAGGCCGTTTGGTGGCCACTTTTGCAATCTCGCTCACAAACAGTTTCTTCCACGCATCCTGGGTTGAATCGGCGACCAGTTGCGGCATGAACCCGAATGCCAAAGTGCGTTCGCCTTTCACCAAGATGCCTTGTTCCCGTTGAAGCAGTTCTGTGGCCAGTATTCGGTATCCGGGGCGGGGCGTGATCGACGCGTAACCTGCGTACAAGCGTTTTGAAGGCTTGAGCCGGTAGACTTTGCCGTCGATCAGGAAGATGCCGCCGTTCTTCTTCCACTCGACATTGGCTATGCCGAATACCTCGTGCATCCAGTCAAAGGTGGGTTTGCCGTTTTCGTCGAATTCACCCAGACGCATGTCCTGAATGAGCGCGCCGCCGTTTTTCCAGTAAGCGGTCAACTTGGTCTTGATGCTTTGCGGCATGGCCACCTGGTGGGGCACCAGGATGGCATCCAGCTGTTGGATGATGGGGTCGTCTGCGAGAAGGTTTTTTTCGCCGATGACGTGGATCTGCATGCCGGGCTCGCTGCTCAGGATCTTGTAGGACGCGAACAATGCATCGCGGTGGGTGTTTCTGTCCGCGCTTTTTTCACCGTGCCACACGTGGAAATTGGTGGTGGAGCCCAGGATGCCAATCCTGATCCGGCGGTCCGGGCCAGCCGTCGCAACGGGATCAGGCTTGGCAGTGCTGGTGTGAATTTTGTTCAGTTGCAGGTTTGCCAGCGAGCCACCGCCTGCCTGGTGCTGGAGCCCCCCGATTTCGTAGCCCACCACACGGGCCTGGGACAGCGATTGGGCGATCGAGCGCTGGATGACGGGGATAAGTTCTGGCGTTTTCTTGGCCGCTTCCCACCGCTCTGCGTAGGCACCGACCATGATCTTCTTGTAGCCCAGCGAGCCCATGTAGTTGGCAAGTGTGGGCAGCACATCCGGATCTGCCACCAGGCCGTAGCCGTCGTAAAAATTGAAATCGATGACCGCGATGTCGATGCATGGGGCCAGTTTTTCCACAATACCGGTGGCGTAGATGGCGTCATGCGATGTGAAGGTCTCCGCAAAGTAGCCAATCGCTTCTGCACCCTTGCTCCGGATCACGTTGGCGTAGGCACAGGTGGCTTCCTGGAGCCGGGCTTCCCGGAATTCCTTGTGGGCATGCAGCAGGGGTTCTGCTTTGGGCACACCTGCAGCGATGTTGTTGTTGTAGTTGATGATGGGTTGCTTGGCGTTGTATTTGTTGACAAACGCATTCTGTGTGGACTCTTTGTAGTCCCTCCACTGATAGCCCATTTGCCCATACTTGATTTCGTGCTCTTCCTGGAGGCCGATGGCGTAGCCCAGAACCTTGCCGGGGTAGCGTTTGGAAAAGTGATCGACCGTTTGTGCAATGAACGGGTCCGCGTAGTTCCTGATCGATGCATCGGTGAAGTCGGGTTGCCAGCTCGGATCGCCCGAGAAATTGCGCATGGCCATGTCTGGATGCGCTGTGGTGATCCATTGCGGCACCGTTGACATGTGGGGCACGAGCTGGCCGGTTTCGTCCTTGTAGGGGCGTCCACCCATGTCAATGACCAGCAGCAGCGACAAGCCGCCGTTGACGATGGCATCCAGATGGCGGTGGTAGTGGGCAAATTCGTACTGGCCCTTGCGGCGCTCGATATCGGACCAGTTCAGATAGACGGTGGCGTGGCTGAAGCCCTGGGCCTTGAGTTCGCTGGGCAGATTCTTGTTCTGATTGAGGTCCCAGGGCATAACGATGATGCTGGAAACGGGGGCGGGTGGGGCTGCATGGGTGGTCAGCGCAACCAACGAAACAAGGATGGCAGCAATGCGGAGAAATTTTTTCATCAAAGCGCTGGAAGAGAGGTTCGTAGAAGGTGTTGGGCGGCCTGGATTCACAAGATGCGCCACTCGCTGAGTGGGAGAAACTCTTGCAACGAGAGGGACTTCCATTCCATTGTTCCATGAACAACAGGGGCACTTTGATCTTGTACTGCGCTACACCGGCGCAGGTTTGCAGTGCGTCGCTGTGTGCTGAGAAGCTCGTTCAGCAGGCCCTCTGCACCATCTCCGCCAGCGCATGCACATAGGGGTCCTCGATGCCCAGCACGCTGAATTGCGCGACCAGCTGATCAAGGTATTCGCGGTTGCTGCCGATGCGGCCACAGGCGCTGGCAATGGTGGCGGCGGTGGCCTGCATCGACAGGTCGCCCCGGTAGTGAGGATGGGCTGTATTGGCCGTCAGCACCAGCGCCTGGTTGACAGTACCCTGTGGGGTCTGCAGTGGAAGCAGTGCGGGGCAGTAGGCGCCAGTGATCATCTCGCGGCGCCAGAGCAGGCGTGACTCCTCGGGCACCAGCGGGGCGGGGATGCGGAACACCAGGCCTTCGCACTGCTGGCCCGCGTGATTGTCACTGTCACGCTGCAGCGTAAGCACCAGGCCAGGGCAATCGGGTGTGCCTCGACCAATGGTGGTGCCGAGGGCAAAACGGCGCACATACCCGGGCAGGGTGGCCTTGCGCACTTCGTCAAAGTGAAACCCCGGGTTCCACATCAGCGAGCCATAGGCAAACACCCACAGGTCGTCCTGCCGTGCGGTGATGGCGTCCAGCACCTGGCGGCGCGAGCGTTCCACATCGCTATCGGGCAGACGCCAGTGGGCGGGCAGGCCCTGGCCGCGCGCCTGGGCATCCCATTCGGCGAGCACTTCGTCGGTCAGGCGCAGGCCCGAGGCATGGGCAGGGATGAGCTGGCCTTGCAGCTCAGGCAGGTGGGCAAAGGCGTCTGGCGTGGTCATGTGCAGTCAGTTTGGCAGCAGCTTATCGGTGTGCCACATCGAACACCAGCACCTCGGCGCCCACGCCGTCGTTGAGCAGCACCAGCACGTTGCCATGGCTGGGGTCGTGCAGGCCCCAGCAGCTGCCAAACGAAAAGCGGTGTGCGCTGTGCAGCCAGCGGGTGGAGGATTGGTCTCCGTCCGTGGTTGCGCGGACAGTGATCATGTTGGGTTGTCCGGGTGCTGGCGGGGGGTTGTATGGGTGGTCGCTTTTTTTGCCTGTCAGGCGATGGCATGGTGTGAACTGTAGAGGGCGACGGCGCCCAGATAAACAAGGGGCAGGCCAACGGAGTGTTCTGAAATCGTGACCAATCGGACGATGCGGTGCAGACCGCGCTGGCGTGGGTCTTTGTGGCTGGTCGTGTTGCGCACAGCCTGGGTCAGATCCTCACCACCAATGTGCGACTGCGTGGCTTGGTGTTCACCGTCAACTTTGTGGCGGTGTTGAGGATGTGGGGCTGGCTGGTTGCGGTGCAGGTGGCGGGTGCGAACTGACGCCGCTGTGGCGTTCGCTTCGGCTTCGAATCAGCGGCCCACAAACTGCGGGCTTTGGCGTTGGTGAAAGGCCTCTACCCCCGCTCGGAAGTCCTCGGTGCCCGCGCAGTGCACAAAGGCGTCTTTTTCTGCAGCCAGCTGCTCGCACAATGTGCGGTCCATCGATTCGCGCATGAGGCGCTTCATGGCGCCGTAGGCCATGGTGGGCCCGGCGGCCAGGTGCTGGGCCAAGGTGGTGGTGGCCGTCTCCAGTTCGACGGCGGGCACTACGCGGTTGATGAGGCCCATGCGCAGGGCGTCGTCGGCCGTGAAGGCTTCACCCATCAGCGCGATTTCCAGCGCCTTGCGCACGCCCACCAGGCGCGGCAGCGCCCACGATGCGCCCACGTCGCAGCTGGCGCCCAGGTTGATATAGGCAAGGTTGAAGCGCGTGCCTTCGGCGGCGATCACGTAGTCCGCCATCAGCAGCAGGCTCAGGCCCGCACCGGCTGCCACGCCGTGCACCTGGGCGATGACGGGCGCGTTCATCTGTGCCAACAGGAGCAGTGCTGCGTTGAGCGGCGTGAGGATGTCGATGGCGCCCAGCACCGGGTCGGCCCGCAACGTGGCCAGGTCGCCCCCGGCCATGAAACCCCGGCCGTTGCCAGCCAGCACCACGGCACGCACACCAGGGTCGGTGGCGACAGTCTGCACGGCTGCGAGGAAGGCGTCGGCCATGGGCACGTCGATGGCGTTGAGGGCATCGGGCCGGTTGAAGCGCAGCGTGGCGATGGCGCCGTTGCGCTCCAGCAGCAGGGGGGCGGTAGGGGCGGCGGCGGTGTTTCTCATGTCAAATTGGCTTCTGGCGCTTTATGGGTATGCGCTAATAGCTCCTGTTTTGATAGTAATCTGCACGGCGCGGGGTGAGCCCCGGGCTAGTGGTACAGCGCCTCGATCTCGGCCGCATAGGTCTTGTAGATGCTGGAGCGGCGTACCTTCATGGTGGCGGTCACCTCGCCGTCATCGTGGTCCAGCTCTTTGGTGAGCAGGTGGAACTTGCGGATCTGCGACACCTGCGCGAGGCGCTGATTGCCCTGGTTGATTTCGGCATCGATGAGGCTGCGCACCTCGGGGTGTTCCACCAGCGAGCGAAAGTGTGTGAACGGAATGCGCCGCGCCTCGGCCCACTTGCCCACGGTCTCGTAGTCGATCATCACCAGCGCACCGACAAACTTGCGCGCCTCGGCCACGATGATGCATTCCTTGATGAAGGGGCTGCCCTTCATGGTGTTCTCGATCTCGGACGGTGTGAGGTTCTTGCCGCCGGCCGTGATCATGATGTCCTTGAGGCGGTCCACGATCTGGATCTGGCCTTGCGATTCGCGCACCACGTCGCCCGTGTGCAGCCAGCCGCCCACGATGCTGCTGGCTGTGGCCTCGGGGTTCTTGTAGTAGCCCGCAAACACCATCTCGCCTTTGATCTGAAGCTCTCCGTTGTCCGCAATGCGGTGTTCCACGCCCTGCGTGGGCACGCCCACGGTGCCCACCACTACATGGTCCAACCGGTGGCCCGTGACCATGCCGGTGGATTCGGTCAGGCCATACACCTCGATGAGCGGCACGCCCAGCACGCGGAAGAAGCGCACCACGTCGGGCGGAATGGGCGCGGCGCCGGTGAGCGCCACATGGGCATTGCGCAGGCCGATGAAGTTCTGCAGTGCGCGGAAGACGAGCCAGTAGCTCGCGGCATAAGTGAGCTTGTCGCCAGCGCTCCAGTTGCCGCGCGGCTTCTCGGCCAGCGGTTTGCAGGCGTTGTAGGCCTTGTGGAACAGCGCGCGGCGCAGGCCACCCGTTTCCTGCAGCTTGATGTGGATGGCCGCGTGCAGCTTCTCCCAGATGCGGGGCACGCCCAGGAACATGGTGGGAGCGACCTCGCGCAGGTCCTCCTGCACGGTGCGGATGGACTCGCCAAAGTTCACTTGCGAGCCGATATACACGGGCACAAAGCTGGTCAGCATCTGCTCTGCCACGTGGCACAGCGGCAGGTACGACAGGTGCGTGGTCTCGCGCGTCAGCTCCAGCCTATCCACGATGCCGGGCACCACGCCCCGGATGTTGCGGTACGAAATCATCGCGCCCTTGGGCTTGCCGGTGGAGCCCGAGGTGTAGATCATCAGACCCACATCGTCGAGCCGCTGGCGTGCGAGTGCGTCGTCGATGAAGGTTTGTTGATTGGATGCCGCGCCCAGCCGTTCCACCTCGTCAAACGTGGTGATGAACTGCCGCACCTCGGGCGCAAAGCTGCGCAGGCCCTTGGTCTCCATGACCACGATCTTTCTCAGGCGCGGCAGCTCGGGCAGTGCGGCCAGCAGCTTGTCGGTCTGCTCCTGGTCTTCGCAGACCATGATCTCGATGTCGGCATGGCCCACCACATAGGCCACTTCGTTGGTGGGGCTGGTGGGGTACACGCCCACCGTCACGGCGCCCACCAGGCCTGCGCCCATCTGGGCCAGCACCCATTCGATGCGGTTCTCGGAGATCACGCCCACATGCCCGCCCGCAGGCAGGCCCAGTGCCCGCAGGCCCAGGCCGAAGTGGCTGGCGCGCTGGTGGTACTGCGCCCAGGTGAAGGGTTTCCAGATGCCGAAGTCCTTTTGCCGGATGGCGATGCGGTTCGCGTCGGTGCGTGCGCGCTCGCGCAGCATCTGGGGCAGGGTGAGGTCGGGAAGGGTCATGACAACCAGCGCTTTCTGCGCTTGTAGTGTTTGATGTCCTTGAAGCTCTTGGCCTCGCCACCACCGCCCATGCCCAGATAGAACTCGCGCACATCGGGGTCGTTGGCCAGGCGTTCGGCCGTGCCGTCGATCACGATCTTGCCGTTCTCCATGATGTAGCCCCGGTGCGCCACGGCCAGGGCCACAGTGGCGTTCTGCTCCACCAGCAGCATGCTGGTGCCGCGCTCGGCGTTGATGCGCGCGATGATGGTGAAGATGTCTTCGACCAGCTTCGGAGAAAGGCCCAGCGAGGGCTCGTCGAGCAGGATGAGCTGGGGCTGTGCGATGAGCGCGCGGCCAATGGCCAGCATCTGCTGCTCGCCGCCTGACAGGTACCCGGCCAGGCCCTTGCGCCGCTCATGCAGACGCGGAAAGTAGCTGTAGACCAGGTCGAAGTCCGGTGTTGCATCCTTGCGGCCCGTGAGCGCATAGGTGGCCGCCACCAGGTTCTCTTCGACCGTCAGGTCTTCAAACACGCGGCGGCCTTCCATCACGTGGCTCAGGCCGTTGCGCACCAGTTGCTGCGGCGCCAGGGCCGCTGTGGGCTGGCCATTGAAGTGGATGCTGCCGCTCTCCACCGTGCCATCTTCGAGCGCCAGCAGCCCCGAC
Source organism: Acidovorax sp. Root275 (assembly GCF_001428965.1). Classification (NCBI taxonomy): domain Bacteria; kingdom Pseudomonadati; phylum Pseudomonadota; class Betaproteobacteria; order Burkholderiales; family Comamonadaceae; genus Acidovorax; species Acidovorax sp. Root275. The sequence continues at coordinate 491,778 of NZ_LMJH01000009.1, forward strand.
ACCGCTTTGAGGGTGGTGCTTTTTCCCGCCCCGTTGCTGCCCAGCAGCGCCACGATCTGCCCACGTGGCACGGCCAGCGACAGGCCGCGCAGGGCCTGCACCACCTTGTTGTAGATGACCTCGATGTTGTTGACTTCGAGGACGTTGGTTGGACCGTTGTCTGTCATGGACATTGCCAAAACGTCGCTGCACGTGCTTGACCGGCGATGTTGGCGATCGCATGGCCTGCGCGCGGGGCACCGAGCAAGGGCCGCCCCGCAGCGAGGGTGCCGTCCCCTTTCCCGCAGCGCGCAGCGGTGCGAGAGAAGGGGGAAGCGGCGCAGCCGCTCAGGGGGATGGTCCGCATCAGAGCTTGATCCAGTCAGACGCGGCCACCATTTTTTGCGCCTTCATGTCGGCGCGGTACACGCGCCCCACGGGGATGGAGTTGCCGCTGATGGTGATCGGCACGCCGATCAGGCCGCCGGTGTCGAAGTCCTTGATGCTGTTGAGCGCGGCCTTGAGGTTTTTGCCATCGAGTGGTTTGCCCGCATCCAGCGTGCGCTTGGCCGATTCGGTGAACAGCATGGCGGCCAGGAAGCCCTGGATGTAGGCCGTGCTCTGGTACTCGGGGCGCAGCGCGCGGATCTTCTCCAGCATCGGCGCTTTCTCGGTGTCGTAGTAGTAGCGGTAGGGCATCACGCCCATGAAGCCATCGGCGGCCTCGCCCATCTTCATCACGGTGGAGCTGTCCATGGTCCAGAAGGTGCCCATCCACTTGCTGGTCATGCCCTGTTGTTTGCCCTGGGTGATGAACTCGGGGATGGGGGCCAGGATGTAGCCGTGGAAGATGGTGTAGTCGGGCGCTGCGCGGCGCAGCTTGATGACTTCGGTGGACACGTCCACGCTGCCTGCGGGCGTCATGATCTTGACGGGCACCGACAGGCCGAGCGCCTTGGCGGCAGCCTCGCTTTTCTCGATGGGGTCGCGGCCGAACTCGGAGTCGGAGTACACAAAGGCCACCTTGGCGCCGGGCTTCTCTTTGGCGATGTGCTTGAGCAGGATGCCGAACATCTCCGTGTAGTCAGGGCCCACGAGGAACTGGTTCGGGTACTTGGCAGGGTCGTTCAGCTCGGATGCGAACGAGGCCCCGGCCATCAGCGTGGTGCCTGCACGGTCCAGCTCGGGGTTGATGGTCTTGGAAAAGCCGGTGGAGTCGCCGTAGTACAGGTTCACCTTGTTCTGGCTGGTGATCTTCTTGTACGCGGCCACGGACACATCGACCTTGTAGCCCGTGTCCTCGGGCACGTACTTGAGCTTGCGGCCCTTGATGCCGCCTGCGTCGTTGACCATCTTCACGTAGTCGCCAATGCCTGCGTTGATGCCCACACCCGCAAACGCGAACACACCCGTGAGCGGGATAGAGCCGCCAATCACGATGTCTTCACCCGACTGCGCCAGCACCGACAGCGGGCTGGTGAGCGCGGCGGCGCCAGCGGCACCGAGCAGCAGGTGGCGGCGCTGGAAGGAAGTGTGTGGTGTGTCCATGTTGTCTCCTGAATGGTTTAGTTGCGGAAAGGCCAGAGATGGAAAAAACGGCGGATGCGCCGCCACACTTCGGCCAGGCCATGGGGCTCGAAGACGAGGAAACCGATGATGAGCAGGCCAAAAATGACGGTGCGTACAGGCGAGAGGAACACGGTGAGTTCCGCACCCCCGGGCAGCAGGCCCACCAGGAGCTTGAGCAGCTCAGGCACCATGGTCATGAACACCGCGCCCAGGATGCCGCCCAGGATGGAACCCATGCCGCCGACGATGATGGCCGCGAGGAAGAAGATGGACATGAGCAGCGGAAAACTCTCGGGCGTGACCACGCGAAAGAAGTAGGCCCACAGCCCCCCCGCCACGCCCGCGTAGAACGACGACAGGCCAAACGACAGCAGCTTGTAGCGCAGCAGCGGAATGCCCAGCACCTCGGCCGAGATGTCGCGGTCGCGAATCGCGATGAAGGCACGGCCCACGCGCGTGCGGAACAGGTTGGCCGCGCCCAGCAGCATGAGGAGGGTGACCGGCACGATGAGCCAGTACAGCCGGAACGAGGTGTCGAGCGCCATGCCAAACAGCTTGGCGGGCGGCACGCTCAGGCCACCGGTGCCGCCGGTGAACTTCCAGTTGGCAAAGATGAAGTGCGCAATGAACGATGCGGCAATGGTGGCAATCGCCAGGTACAGCCCCTTCACGCGCAGCGAAGGGATGCCCACCACGATGCCACCCAGCATCGCGACAAAGCCACCGGCCAGCAGGTTGAGCACAAAGGGCGTGCCCACCTTGGTTTCCAGCACGGCCACGGTGTAGGCGCCCAGGCCCATGAAGGCGGCCTGCCCCAGGCTGACCAGGCCTGTGTAGCCCGTGAGGATGTTGAGCCCCGTGGCGCTGGCCACGTTGATGCTGACCAGGCAGGCCAGGTACAGCCAGTAGTCGCTGGCCATGAACGGGAACAGCACCAGCAGCGCGGCGCCCACGGCCAGCCACACTTTTTGCGTGCGCGAGTCGAACAGCGCCGCGTCGGCGATGTAGGTTTCCTTGAGGGTTCCGATGCGCATCAGAGTCTCTCTATCTCGTGGGTGCCGAACAGGCCGTAGGGCCGCACCAGCAACACGGCGACCAGCACGATGAAGGTGGCCAGCAGCTTGTATTCACCGCCCAGGTAGGCCCCGGCCAGCGCTTCGATCAAACCGATGAGCACCCCCCCGATGAGTGCGCCCAGCACGCTGTCGAGCCCGCCCACGATGACCACCACCAGCACCGACAGACCGAACACGCCCATGCTGGACGAGATGCCGCCAATCGAGCCAACGATGATCCCGGAGACCGCCGCGATCATGGCCGACACCACCCAGGCCAGCGAGAACACACGCGGCACGTTGATGCCTACCGAATACGCGGCCGCTTGGTCGCTGGCCGTGGCGCGCAGGGCCACGCCACCGCGCCAGAAGCGGAACACCACCAGCACCGCCGCGATGAACACGATGGCAATCACCGCACCCCAAAACACCTTGGGCGCGAGGAACGCGTCGCCCACCATGATGGGCTGGCTGGGCATGAAGTCGGGCAGGCGGCGCTGGTCGGCGGTCCAGATCATCTCGACCAGGCCCACGAGCACCGAGGCCAGGCCCACTGTGACCATGAAAACGGAGATGGGTGGCTCGCCCAGCAGCGGGCGGATCATGGTGCGCTCGATCACGGCACCCAGCAGGCCTGTGCCCAGCACGGCCGCCGGAATGGCCAGCCACAGCGGCAGCGCAAACGTGGCGGCAAAGGTGAAGAACAGATAGGCACCGACCATGAGCAGCTCGCCAATGGCGATGTTCACGACGCGCGTGGCCTTGTAAACCATCACGAAGGCCAGCGCAGCGAGGGCGTACAGCCCGCCGCCCGCGACGCCGGTGAGGCTGATTTCAAACAGGTAGGCCCAGTCCATCATGCGGCTCCCTGCGGGGTGGTGGATTGGCTGCTGGCCCGCAGCTTGGCGCGCAGGTCGCCCACATCACCGGCACCCAGGTAAGCGCGGACGACTTCGGGATCAGCCTGCACGGCAGCGGGGGCGCCCTGGGCGATGACCTGGCCGAAGTTGAGCACCACCACGTGGTCCGACAGGTCCATCACCATGCCCATGTCGTGCTCCACCATGAGCACCGTCACGCCCCACTCTTCGCGCACGTCGAGAATGAAGCGTGCCATGTCTTCGGTCTCTTCGCGGTTCATACCGGCCACGGGCTCGTCCAGCATCAGGATCTGTGGCTGCATCGCCAGCGCACGGGCCATCTCCACGCGTTTTTGCAAGCCGTAGGGCAGGGCCGACACGGGCGCATGGCGGATGTGGTCGATTTCGAGGAAGTCGATGATGCGCTCCTCGATGTCGCGGCGCAGCTCGGCCTCTTCGCGGCGCGCGCGGCCCAGGTAGAACAGCGCTTGGAGCACGTTGGTTTTGAGGTGCGCGTGGCGGCCCAGCTTGATGTTGTCGAGCACGGTCATGCCACGGAACAGCGCAATGTTCTGAAAGCTGCGGCCCAGGCCCAGCTTGGCGCGCTGCGGCGCCGGGATGCGCGTGATGTCCTGCCCCTGAAACCGGATGGAGCCCTGGCTGGGCCGGTAAAAGCCCGAGATGGTGTTGAACAGCGAGGTCTTGCCCGCGCCGTTGGGGCCGATGACGGCGGTGATGGAGCCAGGCATCACATCAAACCCCACACCGGTCAGCGCCTTCACGCCGCCAAACGCCAGGGTCACGCCCTGCACCTGGAGCAGGGGCGTGGCAGCAAAGGGGCCGGAAGGGGTTGTCTCCATTGGCTTTCTAATACGGGTTGTTCGCAGCTTCTGACAGAAATTTCTCTGGAACTCTGCAGAAATTTCCTACTTGTGCGTAAACTATTTACTCGTGAGTAGATTTTGGAAGCCGCCACCCCATTCAGCATCCGTACTTTCCCGAGGAATCGCCCCCCATGCCCCAGGCCAAAGCGGCATCGACCCGACGCAGCAGCAAAAGCAGCACGAGCGGCAGCAGCACCCAGCGCGCGGCCCCCAAGCCCTCATCCTCAGCCCCGTTGCCCCCGGCCCAGGCTGCTGCACCCGACGAAGCGTCGCCCGCCGCAGCTTCGCCCTGGGCTCCGGTATCGCACCGCGAGCGACAGCGTGAGGCCAAGCGCAACGCCGTGCTGCAGGCGGCGGCGCAGCTGTTCAACGAGCGCGGCTTTCACGCCACTTCGCTCGACGACATTGCCGCGCGCCTGAACGTGACCAAGCCCACGCTGTACTACTACGTGAAGAACAAGGACGAGATCCTGTTGCAGTGCGTGAGCAAGGGGCTCACGATGATGCTCGAAGGCATCGACGCCTCGCGCGCGGCCGGCGGCAAGGCCATCGACCAGCTCATGACCTGCATGCAGGTGTATGCGCGCATCGTCACGCAGGACTTCGGCATGTGCCTGATCCGCGTGGGCGACGAGCAGCTGCCGCCCGAGAGCCGCAAGGAGCTGCGCCGCCTCAAGTCCGCCATCGACCAGGAGTTCCGCCGCCTGGTGGCCGAGGGTGTGGCAGAAGGCTCGCTGCAGCCGTGCGACCCGAAGATGACGGCGTTTGTGATTGCGGGGGCGTTGAGCTGGATCGGCCGCTGGTACCAGCCGGGTGGCGAATACACGCCCGAGCAGGTAGCGCAGCAGTGCATTGCGACGCTGTGTGACGGGGTGCTGCGGCGGTCAGAAAAGATCGCGGCATCGGACGCTGCTTCGGCTCCAGCCACCCAACGCAGGGTGGCAGGCGGCAAAGCCAAGGCCCCAGCGCGGTCCGGCGGGGCCTGACAGGCCTTGCTAAACCAGGATTTGAGAAAAATTGGCCTCTGGCGCTTGATAGATAAGCGCTGATAGCTATTGTTTTAATAGCGTTTTGTGGGGTGCCCTTGCGCCGCTGTGTTCCACCTGCCCCGCCGCCAGGTCATCCAATATCGGGCAGTCCGGCCGGTCGTTGCCCTTGCAGCAGGACACCAGCGTTTGCAGGCTGCGCTGCATGGCCTGCATCGAAGCAATGCGTTCGCTCAGGTCTTCGATGTGGGCCTGGGCGATGCGCTTGACCTGGCTGCTGGCGCGGCCGCGGTCGTGCCACAGGCCCAGCAGTTCGGCGATTTCTTCCATCGAGAAACCCAGGTCGCGGCTGCGGCGGATGAAGTGCAGGGCGTGCACGTCGGCCTCGGTGTACTGGCGGTAGCCGCTGTCGGTGCGTGCCACGCCTTTGACAAGGCCCAGCGATTCGTAGTGACGCACCATGCGTGCCGAGATGCCCGCGCGCTGGGCAGCGACGCCGATGGGCACGGGCCAGGAGGTGGCGCGGGGCTTCGTAGCGGCCTTGGTGTCGGTGATGCCAGTGCTGCCTTTACTGCCGTTACTTCCGTTGGCGGCTTGGCCCGCCGTGGTCCGCGTGGAGTGGGGCGTGGTCATGGTGTGGCCCTCGCTGGGTGCATGGTGGCGTGGCACTCAGGCCGCGACGGTGTAGCCTTCTTCGGCAATGGCGGCAGCCAGGGCCTCACGGGGTGCCGTGCTGTCCACGTCCACCTTGCCGCTGGCGCGGTCGATGCGCACCTGGGCGTTGGGGTCTACCTGCTGCACGGCCTGGGTGACGGCGCGTTCGCAGTGGCCGCAGGTCATGCCTTGAACTTGGAAAGTAGTGGTGGTTGTCATGGGGTGTCCTCGGGTTGGTTTTCAAGAGGGCCGTTGAAGCGACCGAAGCGAATGTTGAAGCTTGACATCGTGGCAGAGTCAAACACCGCTCAAGACACTCATGATGTGAGGGTTGATCAATATCAATGCTTGACCTTGCCATCACGTCAAGGATCACCATCCTCGCCATGAACACTCCAACTCTCGATTCCTCTGAGGCCGTCCATTCGCTGGACCTCGGCATCTCCGGCATGACCTGCGCAAGCTGTGTGGGCCGCGTGGAGCGTGCGCTGCGCAAGGTGCCGGGCGTGCAGGAGGCTTCGGTCAACCTGGCCACCGAGTCCGCGCGGATTGCCTTCGCCACCAGCGTGGGTGCCGATGCCGCTGCGGTGGAGGCGCTGCTGCGCCGCGCGGTGCGCAACGCGGGCTACGAGCCGCGTGCCGCAGGGCAAGACGATGTGCCCGAAGACCTGTCGCCCTGGGCCGGCTTCATGCCCGTGGGCATCGGCCTGCTGCTATCGGCGCCGCTGGTGCTGCCGATGGTCGGTGACCTGTTCGGCCAGCACTGGATGCTGCCCGCCTGGGTGCAGTTCATGCTGGCCACGCCGGTGCAGTTCATCCTGGGTGCGCGCTTCTACAAGGCGGGCTGGCATGCGGCCAAGGCGCTGTCGGGCAACATGGATTTGCTGGTGGCGCTGGGCACGAGTGCGGGCTGGGGCCTGTCGATGTGGCTGTGGCTCACGGCCCATGAAGGACATGCACCGCATTTGTACTTTGAAGCGTCGGCCGTGGTCGTCACGCTGGTGCTGCTGGGCAAGTGGCTGGAGGCGCGCGCCAAGCGCCAGACCACGGCGGCCATCCGTGCGCTGCACGCGCTGCGGCCGGATGTGGTGCATTTGCTGTCCAAGCAGGGCGAGGTGGATGTGCCGGTGGCCGAGGTGCTGGTGGGCGACCGGCTGGTGGTGCGGCCGGGTGAACGCATCCCGGTGGATGGCACGGTGCATGAGGGCCACACGCAGGTGGACGAGTCCATGCTCACGGGCGAGCCCTTGCCGGTGGCCCGCGATGTGGGTGCAGCGCTCACGGGCGGTTCGATCAACGGCGACGGGCGCATCGTGATGGCCGTGACGGCCGTGGGGGCCGAGACGGTGCTGGCCCAGATCATCCGGCTGGTGGAAGACGCGCAGGCGGCCAAGGCGCCCATCCAGCGGCTGGTGGACCAGGTGTCTGCCGTGTTTGTGCCCGTGGTGCTGGTGGTGGCCTTGGCCACGCTGCTGGGGTGGCTGTGGATGGGTGTGGGCATGGAGGCCGCGTTGATCCACGCCGTGGCGGTGATGGTGATTGCCTGCCCGTGTGCGCTGGGCCTGGCCACGCCAGCGGCCATCATGGCGGGCACGGGGGTGGCGGCCAAGAACGGCATTTTGATCAAGGACGCGCAGGCGCTGGAGCTGGCGCACAAGGTGGATGTGGTGGCCTTTGACAAGACGGGCACGCTGACCGTGGGCCAGCCCCGGCTGACGGCGTTTGAGGTGGTGCCCGGCCTGGACGAGGCTGCCGTGATGGCGGCGGTGGCGGCCGTGCAAAGCGGCAGCGAACACCCGCTGGCGCGTGCCGTGGTGGCGGCTTCGGGCGAGCGGCAGATCAGCGTGGCGACAGCACAGGATGTGCGCGCCGTGCCTGGGCGCGGCACTGAGGGTGAGGTGGACGGCCAGAGCTATTTGGTGGGCAGCTTGCGCTGGATGCACGAGCTGGGTGTGGACATGGGGCCATTGGCTGCCAGGGCCGAGACGCTGCAACAGGAAGGCGCCACCGTGTCGGCCGTGGCGCAACGTGTCACGGAAGGGTTGAGCGGCGCCCGGCCGCCCGAAGCCGCGAACGCCCCCTTGGGGGGCAGCGAGGACACGAGAGCGCCGAGCTTGGGGGTGCACTATGTCTTGCGCGCCCTGATGGCCTTTGGCGACGAGCCCAAGCCCGGCGCGCGCGAGGCGCTGGCGGCGCTGAAGGTGCGTGGCATCCGCACCGTGATGATCTCGGGCGACAACCGGGGCGCGGCCGAGGCCATGGCCCGGCGCCTGGGGTTGGACCCCGGCGCGGGCGAGGTGATGGCCGAGGTCTTGCCGGGGGACAAGGCGGCCAAGGTGGCGGCGCTGCAACAGGGCAGCGACGGCAAGCACCATCATGTCGCGATGGTGGGCGACGGCGTTAACGATGCCCCTGCGCTGGCCGCAGCGGATGTGGGCATGGCGATGGGTAACGGGACGGATGTGGCCATGCATGCGGCGGGCATCACGCTGATGCGCGGCGACCCGATGCTGGTGGGAGCCGCGCTGGACATCTCGCACCGTACGGTGATGAAAATCCGCCAGAACCTGTTCTGGGCGTTTGCGTACAACGTGGCCGGCATCCCGCTGGCGGCGCTGGGCTACCTGAGCCCGGTGGTGGCGGGGGCGGCCATGGCGCTGAGTTCGGTCAGCGTGATGGCGAATGCCCTCTTACTCAAGCGGTGGCGCATGTGATAAATAGGTACGGCGCGGTCATCGATGTCTGGCAAACTGCAACGATTTGTTGCGAATCTGTGGCCCCGGGGGATGGGCGGCGGACGCATTGGCATACCCATATCAAGGACGACAGATCATGAATCTCTTCTCGCTCATGCGGCAGTTCACCATACGTTTGCGCATGCTGGGGGCCATTGGCGTGGTGCTGGGCCTGCTGGGATTGCTGGGGGGTGCGGGCATGCTGGGCATGTTCCGCATCCACGCGATGAGCGAGGACTTCACCAACAACTCCTTCGCCAAGGTGGGCTACATGGCGGAGTTGCGCGGCGAGATGGGGGCCATCCGCCAGTTCGAGAAGGACATGATCATCGGCTACGAAAAGCCGGAGGCCGTAAAGGCCTCGCACGCCAAATGGCTGGAAAGCCAGGACAAGGCCAAGAAGATTGCGGCCAAGTTTCTGGAGGGCGATGAGGATGCCGACAACGTCGTGGTGCGCAACATTGTGAAGCGCCTGGACAGCTACCGCGAACTGTTCGCCCATGTGGCCCGCCAGCTGGAGGCCAGTGGCTACGACACGGCCACCATCGCCAACCGCATGAGCGGCAAGGCTGTGGCCGAGTTCGACCAGGCCGACAAGCTGGTGGGAGAACTCGATGCCGTGCTGCGCGCCGATGTCGCCAAGGCCGTGGAGCAGCAGGGCCAGGTGTCCAACGAGACGAAATGGCTGTTTGTGCTGGCCGTGCTGATCACCGTGCTGGTGGTGGTGCCCACCACGCTGATGAACATGAACTCGATCTGCCGCCCCCTGGAAGACGCACGCAAGATGGCGCAGGCCATTGCGGGGGGTGACCTCTCGCAGCACATTGCTGCCGAGGGCAAGGACGAAGTGGCCGACCTGCAGCGTGCGCTGCGCGACATGCAGCAGGGCCTGGGAGCATTGGTGGCGCAAGTGCGCGATGCCAGCGGCAATATCGCCACGGCCAGCCAGGAAATCGCCACCGGCAACCAGGACCTGTCGCAGCGCACCGAGCAGACGGCCAGCAATGCCCAGGAGGCCGTGTCTTCGCTGTCGCAGCTCACCGCCACGGTGCAGCAGACGGCGTCGTCGTCGCAGATGGCCAACCAGCTGGCGGCGTCGGCCTCCAGCACCGCCACGCGCGGTGGTTCGGTGGTGGAGCAGGCCGTGGCCAGCATGCACGAGATCTCTGCGTCGAGCCGCAAGATCGGCGACATCATCGGCCTGATCGACTCCATCGCCTTCCAGACCAACATCCTGGCGCTGAACGCTGCCGTGGAAGCCGCGCGGGCAGGTGAGCAGGGCCGGGGCTTTGCCGTGGTGGCCAGCGAAGTGCGCAGCCTGGCCCAGCGATCGGCGGCTGCGGCCAGTGACATCAAGGGCCTGATCCAGAGCAGCGTGACGGCGGTGGACGGCGGTGTGCGCCATGTGGAAGACGCGGGCACGGCGATGAAGGACATCGTGAGCAGCGTGCAGCGCGTGGGCGACATCATTGGCGAGATCACGGCGGCTGCGTCCGAGCAGTCGGCCGGCATTGGCCAGGTGAACCAGTCGGTGGGCGAAATCGACCGCATGACCCAGCAGAATGCGGCGCTGGTGGAAGAGTCCGCCGCCGCTGCCGAGTCGCTGCGGGAACAGGCGGCGCGGCTGTCGCAGGTGGTGCAGCAGTTCCGCCTGGCGGAGGCCATGGGGCATGGCCACCCTGCCCACCGCAGCAGCAGCGTGGCGGCGCCTTATGCAGAGTCCCAGGCGCTGGCTTCCCCCGCGCAGGCGCGGCTGGCGCGCTGATCTGGCAACGTTGAGCGCCCCTTTGCTCGCCTTTGCGCGGGCCGGCATCGAAGGCCCTGCAGTGTTGGCTTGCAGGGCCTTTTGCGTTCAGAACGCAGACCAGCTCTTCGCATGCGGGTGTGCTCGCAGGGCCCTGGGCACTGCAGGGCGCTGCGTGCAGGTCGCTGTCCATTTATTGACCTGCGTCATGGGCGTGCATGGCGCCGCGTGGCACCCTCGGGCTGTGTCTAACCTGGGGAGTGCGCCATGCCGTCGATCAGCCTGCGGACCATTCGCGAAGAGCATGCATCGCTTGCGGCCGTGCTTCATTCCTTGCGCCTGATGCTCGACCAGGGCCCGGGCGATGAGCCTGCCGCGTTCTTTGACGTGATGCGGGCCATGCTGTTCTATATCGACGAGTTTCCCGAGCGGCAGCACCACCCCAAGGAATCGCAATGGCTGTTCCCCAGGGTGGCCGAGCGTGCACCCCAGGCCGCCGAGGCCATTGCGCAGCTGGAGCGTGACCACGAAGGCGGCGAGGCGGCAGTGCGCGAGCTGCAGCACCTTTTGCTGGGCTGGGAGCTGATGGGCGATGCACGCCGCGAGGTTTTTGCCGAGGCGCTGCAGCGCTATGTGCGCTTTTACCTGGACCATATGCGCGTGGAAGAAACCGTGGTGCTGCCTGCGGCACAGGAGTGCCTGCAGCCCGGCGACTGGGCGGCCATCGATGCGGCCTTTGCCAGCAACACCAACCCCCTGGCGCCCGGCAAGCCACGTGATGCGGCGTATGACCGCCTGTTCACCCGGATCGTGATGCGGGCGCCCAGCCCTATTGGACTTGGAAGCCCCTCCTGAGTCGTCTGAGGCGCCCTCCCTCTCAAGGGGGACTCCGCCAGCGCACGCCAGCGAAGCGCCGCCCGTGCGGCTCGGCGGCCCCTTGCGCGGCGGCCGCTGGCAGAGCGCTGCACCAGTTGCCGGGGGCGGGGATGAGCGCGTCGCAATGCGCGAATCATTTCATGCAGTCAGCGCGGGATAGTCCGTATACCCCTCGGCACCACCACCGTAGAGCGTGGCGCGGTTCACTTCGTTGAGCGGTGCGTTGGCTTGCAGGCGCGTCACCAGGTCGGGGTTGGCGATGAAGGGGCGGCCAAAGGCTACGATGTCGGCGCCGTGGGCCAGGGCTGTGTCAGCCAGCTCGCGGGTGTAGGCGTTGTTGACCATCCATGCACCCTGGCCACCGGCTGCACGGTATGCCGTTTTGAGTGCGACGTAGTCAAATGGACGGCCTTCCACCTCGCGCGGGCCGCCGGTGGCGCCTTCGATGATGTGCACATAAGCCAGGCCCAACGGACCCAGCTGGCGCACCACGTAGTCAAACAGCGGCTGGGGGTCCGCGTCCACGATGTCGTTGGCGGGCGTGACGGGGGACAGGCGGATGCCCGTGCGGCCACCGCCGATTTCCTCGACGATGGCGCGGGTCACTTCGAGCAGCAGGCGGGCGCGGTTTTCGATGCTGCCGCCGTAGTCGTCGGTGCGCTGGTTGGCACCGGTCTTGAGGAACTGGTCGATCAGGTAGCCGTTGGCCGCATGGATCTCGACGCCATCAAAGCCTGATGCAATCGCATTGCGGGCGGCATGGCGGTAGTCCTGCACGATGCCGGGGATTTCCTCGGCCTTGAGCGCGCGGGGCTCGGAGGTTTCTGTGAAGGTGGGCACGCCTTCTTTGATCAGCACCGTCTTGGTGTGCGCGCGGATGGCCGAAGGTGCCACCGGGTGGGCATTGCCCGGCTGCAGGTCGGTGTGCGACACACGGCCCACATGCCATAGCTGCACCACGATCTTGCCGCCCGCCGCATGCACGGCGTGGGTCACTTTTTTCCAGCCGTCGAGCTGCTCGGTGCCGTACAGGCCGGGCACGTCGGCATAGCCTTGGGCCTGGGGGCTGATGGCCGTGGCCTCGGAGATGATCAGCCCGGCGCTGGCGCGCTGCGCATAGTAGGTGGCGACCAGGTCGGTGGGGATCGCCTCGGGCGAGCGGTTGCGCGTCAGCGGCGCCATGGCAACGCGGTTGGCCAGCTGAAGGTCGCCCGCGCGGATGGGGTCAAACAAAGAGGTCATGGGGCAGGTCCTGAAAAGGTTCGTGCGGAAAAGCAGCCTTGCAGCTTAATGCTGCAGCGCAAAACGTGCAGCGCACTGGCGTCGACAAGGGTTCCGGTTTTGTGTTAGCCCATGGCCTAGTGTGGTGTTGAGCCCCTTGCGTGAAAATGGGCCGCTATGTCTGCGCCACTGCCTTTGGCCTTCTCCTTTGCATCTCCGTGGCGCAGCCTGTGGCTGGCGGTGGCTTTGTCGATGGGTGCCGCCCTGTCGCTGGGCATCACGCGGTTTGCCTATGCCTTGCTGCTGCCGCCCATGCGCGAAGACCTAGGCTGGTCCTACACGCTGGCGGGGGCCATGAACACGGTGAATGCCCTGGGCTATCTGCTGGGCGCGTTGGCCACTCCCTGGCTCTTGCGGCGCCTGGCCCCGGGCGCCGTGCTGATGGTGGGTGCGGTGATGGCCACGGTGTTCATGGGCTTGAGCGGATTCTTCACGCAGGCGGCGCCGCTGCTGGTGCAACGCTTGCTGGCGGGTGGGGCCAGTGCCCTCGTGTTCATTGCGGGGGGCCTGCTGGCGGCGCGGCTGGGGGCCCAGGTGCCGGGACGCAGCGGCTTGTTGCTGGGCCTGTACTACGGCGGCACGGGTTGGGGCATCAGCCTGTCGGCCCTGCTGGTGCCTGCGGTGTTGGCAGTGGCCCCCGCGCCGCACAGTTGGACCTGGGCGTGGTGGGCGTTGGCGCTGGCCTGCGTGGGGGCCACGGCGGCATTGCTGTGGCCCGCGCGGGTGTTGAGCGGTTTGGCAGCGTCCGTGGCCGCCGGAGGCGGGGCAACATCAGCAGCCACAGTGCCCGAGCGGGTGCGCTGGCGGGCACTGGCCCCCGCGTTGCTGGGCTATGGCCTGTTTGGCGTGGGCTACATCGGCTACATGACCTTTGTGGTGGCCCTGTTGCGTGATCAGGGCCGGGGTGCGGGCGAGGTGACACTGTTTTATGCCTTGCTCGGGCTGGCCGTGGTGGTGTCGTCGCGCGTCTGGGCCGGGCTGCTGGACCGCAGCCATGGTGGCGAGGCGCTGGCGCGGCTGAATGCGCTGCTGGGTGTGGCCACCATCCTGCCTGCACTGACGGGGGCCTGGCCGGTGGTGCTGGCCTCGGGCCTGTTGTTTGGTGGGGTGTTTTTGTCGGTGGTGGCGTCTACCACGGCCCTGGTGCGGCACAACCTGCCGCAGGCGCTGTGGGCCAGCGGTATCAGCGCCTTCACCATCGTCTTCGCGGCCGGCCAGATCGTCGGGCCCACGGTGGTCGGCTGGATCGCCGACGGCCCCGGCGGCCTGGCGCGCGGGCTGGTGTTCTCGGCCTGCGCGCTGTGGGTGGGGGCGCTGGTGGCTTCGCGCCAGCGCCCGCTCTAGCGTTACTTCAGCAAACCTTCGGCTTTCATCGCCGCTTGCACGGCAGGACGCGCGCCCACGCGATCACGGTAAGCCGCCAGATTTGCCAGGCCGGAGATGTCCAGGTGGGTCGGTTTCGTCCAGCTGGTCACGGTGAACAAATAGCCATCGGCCACGGTGAATTGATCACCCATCAGGTACTGCTTGCCCGCCAGCTGGCTATCCACCCACTGCAGCCGATCCAGCAGCTTTTCGCGGGCCATGGTTTTGTACTCCTCGGGTGTGGCCGGGTTGAACAGCGGGCTGAAGCCGCGGTGCAGCTCCATGCCGGTGAAGGTCAGCCACTCTTGCAGGCGGTAGCGCTGCAGCGTGCCGTTTTGCGGCGCGAGCATTTTCTGAGGCACCTGGTCGGCGATGTACTGCACGATGGCCGGGCCTTCGCGCAGGCGGGTGCCGTCGTCCAGTTCCAGCATGGGCACGTAGCCCAGTGGGTTGATGCCGTAGTAGTCGGTGCCGTCTTGCAGCTTGTGGCTCTTGGTGCTGGCCAGCACCGGCGTGAAGGCGAGGCCTGCTTCGTGCAGGGCGATGTGCGGGGACAGAGAACAGGCGCCGGGCGAGTAGTACAGCTTCATGGAGGATCCTTCGGGAGTAGTCAGGAGGCACCGATCCTATGCCTTGGGCGCATTCGCTGCTGGCAGATTCTTTTTTCCCCGTGGGAGGGCCTTAGCTGTCGTACCCCGGCGCCTCGCGCTGCACCTTGCGCAGCAGCGCTGGCCAGGCGAACGCGCCGCCCAGGCCCCCGGTTTGCACGCGCATGGCCTGGGCCACGCCGCTCACGATCTGCGGGTTCACGGCCGTGAGCTCGCCGCCTGCCTGGGCATCGATCTGGATGCGGCAGGTGTTCTCGAAGGTGTACATCGACAGGAACGCGTCGGCAATGGTCTTGCCCACGGTGAGCAGGCCGTGGTTGCGCAGCATGAGGAAGTTGGCCTCGCCCAGGTCGGCCTGCAGGCGCGGCTTTTCCTCGTCGCGAAAGGCTACGCCCTCGTATTCGTGGTACGCCAGCGAGCCCAGCACGAAGGTGCTCTGCTGGCTGATGGGCAGTACGCCGCCCTTCTGCGCGCTGACGGCCACACCGGCGCGGGTGTGGGTGTGCAACACGCAGCCCGCATCGGGCCGCGCCTCGTGCACGGCGCTGTGGATGACGAAGCCCGCCGGGTTCACGGGAAAGGGCGATTCGTGCAGCTTGTTGCACAACATGTCCACCTTGATCAGGCTCGACGCCGTGATCTCTTCGAACATCAGGCCGTAGGGGTTGATGAGGAACTGGTGCTCCGGGCCCGAAACTGACTCGGGCAGCTTGGCGCTGATGTGGGTGAAGACCAGGTCGCTCCAGCCATAGAGCGCAACGAGCCGGTAGCAGGCGGCCAGGTCGCAGCGCAGCTGCCATTCTTCGGGGCTGACGCTTTCTTGCAGGGAAGGAATGTTGAGCATGGTGGTGTCTCCGGTTTTTGTAGGGGTGGGAGACGCCACTGTAGGGCGGTGTTGCGCCAGGGTCTGTCAGGCAGGCTACACCTGAGGCACTTCGGGGCCGCTTGGCGGCCCTGTGGCCCAGGAGCAGCCAAGCACGGGTCTGGCCGTGACGTGGAACGGCGGTGCCGGGTCCCTGCTGGCGCAGGGACCCGGCAACCCGGCCTTGTCGGGCAGCAGGCGTAGGCGTGTCTGGGCCGCCTATGCGCCCGGTGCCGATGCGTCAGTACCGCTGCCGAAGTTGACGCCGTCCCAGCCAGCCCAATCCCAGCGCAGCGAGGGCCAGCATCCAGGGGTCGTTGACCGGAATCGTGGCAGTGGCCGCGACGCTGATGTTCAGCGTGATGACTGAGGACAGGCCGTTGGCATCCGTGACCCGGATGACCAGGATGTAGTTGCCCAGGGTGGTGGGCGTGCCGGTCAGCATGCCGCTGGCGCTGAGTGACATGCCCGGTGGCAAGGCGCCCGAGTTGATGACAAAGGTGTAGGGGCCTGTTCCGCCCGCCACCTGGATCTGTCCGCTGTACGGCGTGTTGACGACGAGTCCGGGTGGCGGGGTGATGACCAGCGCACTGGTCACGGCGCCCGTGCCTGTCAGGTCCAACTCGCGGCCCAGGAAGTCGGACACCGTGATGGTGAAGCTGTAGGCAGCCGCTGTGGTGGGGGTGCCCGTGAGGGCGCCGCCAGCCGACAGGCTCAGGCCGGCAGGTAGCATGCCGGTGCTGACCAGGAACTGGTACGGCGCCACGCCATTGCTGCCCACGAAGGTCACGCTGTACGGCACGCCCTGTACCGGGACGGGAATGGTGGAGGGCGTGACGTTGATGCTCTGGGCTGCGGCTGCAGCACTCCACAACAGCAGGCCGACGGCCCCTGCTCCCGCAAGGAGGTGCCGGCACCAGGTGGCTGCAGCCCGCGCTGCGCGGGCCATCATCGCGCGCCTCCGCGATTGCGTTCAAGCTGCCGTTCCAGGGCCGAGAGGCGTTCCGCCAGGGCCAGGAGTTCCTCATCCTTGGCGGCCAGCTTCTGGTGCAAGGCCTGGACCGTGGCGGCCGCAAGGCCTGCGACATCGCTGGGCGCAAGCGTCTGCGGGCTCGCTCCCACCTTGAAGCGGTGGTGCACATCCTCGGCCATGGGCCCCAGGTGCAGGCTGGCGTTGAGGTCGCTCAGATAGCGCCAGGCATACAACGGCAGGTTCAACACTTCGCCGAGGACGGTGTGGACCGGGGCGGGGCTGATGTCGTGTTTGAGCGTACGGCTGGAGCCCTGGCTGAGCGTGCCGGCCACCACCAGGCCGCCGCCTGCCTGCATCGACAGTGCATTGCTGCCACTGCCGCTGGGCGCCAGGCTGAATGCCGAGCCTGTGGCGTGCTGGGTCCAGTACGCAGTGCCCGTGCCATGCGCAAGCCGCGCAGCGATGGCGCCGTTGTTCTGCAGCTCCATCTGCACGCGCGCGGCAGAGGCAGCGGTCGTCGTGTTGTCGACCAGCAAGGTGCCGGAGCCGTCGGCGCGCCGGAGGTTCAGCGATGCCTGGGGGCGCGGAGTCCCCATGCCGACGTTGCCATTGCCGGCAATGTCGAGGCTGGAATGTGGGGCCCCGGGGCGGATGCGCAGGGGCAGGCGCGAGCCGCCCGTGACGTCGCGCACGAAGAAATTGGCCTCGTTGCCGGCAATGTCCCAGGTCTGGGCCGTGAAGCCGCTGACGTTGCTCTGCTCTTGCCGCAACCCCGGCGTGTCGTTGGACACCACATGCAGGTCCAGCACGGGCACGGCCGTGCGGATGCCCACGCGCCCCTGCGGGTCTACGTAGAGGCTGTTGGCCGGTGCGCCGGCCTGCCAGCGCGCGGGGAACTTGGCGCCCGTGACATCTTCGATGCCCATGAAGCTGGCCCCGCCGCTAGCGCTGTCATTGGCGACCAGGGTCCACCGGTTGTTGGGAAACGGTGCAATCCGGGTGTCCCAGAAACCGATGCGGGTGTTGTTCTCCTTCAGCCGCAGGGTGTCGTCGCCAAAACCCTCGCCGTTGACGCAGTCGAATCCCGTGCAGACGCTGCCCTGGACGATGTGGTCGTCGGCGACCACCTGGTCCTTGGTGGACATGCGTGTGCCGGCCCGGGTGGTGGGGGCGGTGGCGCTGCTGTTGTCCGCCGCACCGACCTCGCCCCGGGGCGGCACATCCGGTGGCAGCACGAAAGCACCGCCGGCCACGGATACGTTGCCGCTGAACATGGCGCCACCGGGGCCCACGGGTGCGGCCGGAACCAGGGCCGCAGTGGCATCGTCGGTTCGCACGGCGCTGGTGGTGGGGGCGAGCGTCAGCTCGTAGGTGTAGCGCCCGTCAGGCAGGGGGGTGTCCTGCAGCGAGAACACCAGCGGGCTGCGCAGCACGATGTCTTGCCGTGGCGCCTCGCCGTCGCGCGCGATGCGCAGCACAGCGCGACCATGGGGCGCGGCGGGGGTCCACTCCAGCCGTTGGGCCAGGAGGCGGGCGGTGATTGCGGCAGCAGCGGGCCCGTCGCCCGGTTGTTGTGCCTGCACGCTCTGGCACAGCAGCGACGCTGCGAGCGCGGTAGCCATCAGCAGGGCCGCGGCGCGGGGCTGCTGCCGGCACTGCAGGGGGGTGTGGTGGTAGGGCATGGCTGGCAACCCCCTTAGCGCGCAGGCTTGGCGGGGGTCGCCATCTGCGCTTCGAGCAGGGAGATGCGGGCCCTGATTGCTGTGATGTCTGCTTCGCGCTCGGTCACCTTGCGAGCGAGTTCCTGCACGGCCCCCAGGGTCACGCCAGCGAGGTCGCCGGGAGCGAGGCTCTTGTCGTCCTGGCCGAGCTGGAAGATCTTGCGAAAGTCCTCGGCCATGGGGCCAACGTGGCGTTCCTGCGTGGGGCTGGACTTGTAGCGCCAGTGGTAGAGCGGCAGGCTCAGCACTTTTTCCAGCAAGGTGGTGCCATTGACGGGCTCGATGCCCGTCTTGAGTGTGCGGCTGGAGCCTGTGCTCAGCGTGCCGGTGATTGCCAGGTTGCCGTTCGCCGCCAGCGTGAACTGCGGTGTGCCTGCGCCCTGCGTGGCCAGGGTGAGGGCCGTGCCGGCGGTCATGTCCCAGCCGGTGGCCGAGGCCGTGGTGAAGCGCAGCGTGGCGGGGCCGTTGTTGGCCAGGTTCAGCAGGGTGCGCTGGGCGGCTGTGCCGTTGGTCTCTTGCACCAGGACCTGGGCGGTGCCGTCGTTGCGCATGACATGCAGTGCGGCGGTCGGCGATGCGATGCCCAGGCCGACATTGCCCGACGCAGCAATGTCCAGGCTGCTGGTGGGTGCTCCAGGGCGGATGCGCAGCGGCAGACGCGATCCGCCGGTGAGGTCGCGCACAAAGAAGTTGGCCTCGTTGGAGGCGATGTCCCAGGTCTGCGCCGCGAAGCCGCCCGCCGAGGACTGCTCCAGGCGGACCCCTGGCGTGTCGCCCGTCAGGGCGTGCACGTCCAGCACGGGCGTGGCGGTGCGCAGGCCCAGGTCGCCGCCGGAGCTGACGTAGAGGCTGTTGGTGGGGGCCCCAGCACTGACGGTGAAGACCTGGTTGCCGGAGGTCGCGTCCTCGATAGCGAGGTAGGAGGCGCCGCCCGAGACGGTGTCGTTGGCCTTGATCCGCCAGTCGTTGCTGGGAAAGGCACCGACGCTCGTGTCCTGGAAGTGGATGATGGGATTGGCTCCCTTCAGCCGCACCGTGTCAAAACCGAAGGACTCGTTGTTGACGCAGTCGAGGCCCGCGCACACGCTGCCCTGCACGATCAGGTCGTCGGCGACGACCTGATCCTTGGTGGAGAACGTGGTGGCCGCCGACTTGGTGCGCGGTGCGGGCGCGCTGGACTCGGAGCCGCCCACCACGAGCTGGCCCTGGGCCACGACAAAGGAGCCGGACACGATGCGCTGGTGCATGGTGGCCTGGGCCTGTGCGGGATCCATGACGAGCGGAGGATCCAGGCTCAGCTCATAGAAATAGCGCCCGTCGGCCAGGCCCGCCCGCTGGGGTTCCAGCACGATCGGTGCGCGTGGGAACGCCAGGTCGGTGGTGGTGCCGTCAGGGCGTGCCAGTCGCAATGTTCCCGTCCCGTGGGGGGCACTGGCGGTCCAGGTTATGCGTTCGGGCTGGCGCGTCGTGGTGATGGACGCAACGGGAGCTTGGGCGGCGCAAGTGGCGCCGACGAGGCTCACCATCAGGGCCATCGCGGTTCGGTGCAGGAAGTTCATGGCGGTGGTCTCACAAGCGGTGGAAGCGCACGGGAACGTTGGCAAGGCATCTTTGCGACGCCAGTTACCCATGGAAACACTTGAGTTTGAGTGACCTGGACTGTCGAGTCAATCCGGAATTGCGCAAGGGAGAGGGGTTGGGGCCCTACCGCTCCCGAGCGCCAAGGGGCGGTAGGCCGCACGCCGGCCCCTGTGCCGCGTCGGGAGTGTCAGCCCGCCTCTGGAATCGGCGCGCGCATCCCGGCGTTCACCAGGTTCCACGCGTTGATCACGGCGACGGCAAAGCTCAGCTCGGAGATTTCCGTCTCGTTGAACACCGCTTGCAGCTTTGCGAATTCCTCATCGCTCGCATCGCTGTGGGGTGTGGCGGTGATGATTTCGGCCCAGCGGAAGGCGGCGCGTTCACGCTCGCCGAAGAAAGGCGCCTCACGCCAGCCGGCCACGGCGTTCAGGTGGCGCGGGTCCATGCCGTCCTTGACCAGGTAGGTCCAGTGCATGTCCATGCAGTACGCGCAGCCGTTGATCTGAGAAACGCGCAGAAACACCAGCTCGGCCAGGCGGGCGCCCAGCGGGCCCTTTTTGATGGTTTCCGACAGGCTCACCAGGCCCATGAAGGCCTTGGAAGACAGCTTGTGATAGGGCAGGCGGGCGGTGTGTTGGGTGGTCGATGGCATGGCAGATCCTTGGGTGTAAGTGGCAATGGCCTGGGGTTGAAAACGTTGGGCATGAAGGCTGCGGTGGTGTTGCTGCCTTTCATACCGGTTAGACGTTGCCGGGTCTGCTGCTGTGACACGGGGCCCCAAAAATCCTCAAAATGATTTCACCCCAGTGTGGCCGGGATGCCCGCCAGCTTGTCAGGGTTGCGCACCGCATAAATGGCCACGATGCGCTCGCCATCCGTCACGAAGGCCTGAGCTGATTCGAGTTGGCCATCCACATAGCGCAGCAGGCCAGGTTCGCCATTGACGAGCGCCATGCGGTAGACCACCAGCGCCCCCAGGCGGCGGAACTGCGCCCAGTACAGATTGGCGATGCGGAACGGCCCCACCAGCGGCTTGGGGAACGATGGCACCTTGCCGCCGCCGTCGCCAATCAGCTGCGCGTCTTCGCTGAGCAGCGCCTCGATGGCGTTGCGGTCGCCGCTTTGGGCGGCCAGCATGAAGCGCTGCAGCAGCTGGTGGTGCACGGCCTGCGGCACCTCGAAGCGCGTGCGCGCCTGCTGCACGCGCTCGCTGGCGCGGTGCACCATCTGGCGGCAGCTGGCCTCGCTCTTGCCCAGCTGCGCGGCGATCTCGGGGTAGTCGTAGTCGAACACCTGGCGCAGCAAAAATGCCGCACGCTCTTCCGGGCCCAGGCGCTCCAGCACGTACATAAATGCCACCGACAGCTCCCCCGCCAGTTCGGCGGCCGATTCGGGGGTGTTGTGGTGCAGCGCATCGCCGGTGGTGTTGTCATGCAGCTCCACCAGTGGTTCGGGCAGCCACCAGCCCACATAGGCCTCGCGCTCGGCCTTCAGGGCCCGCAGCCGGTCAATGGCCAGCCGCGTGACCACCGTCACCAGCCAGGCCTCGGCCGACTGCAGCACGGTGGGGTCCTGGCGGCTCCAGCGCAGCCAGGCGTCCTGCAGCACATCCTCGGCATCGGCGCGCACGCCGAGCATGCGGTAGGCAATGCCGAAGAGGCGGGGACGCAGGGTGGTGAAGGGGTCGGTGGCGGTGGGTGCAGGGTCGGTCATGGCCAGCTCAAGAATAGTCCGAGGATGATCTCCAGACGGCCCGGCGCTTGGGTTTGTGACATCCATGTTGATGAAAGGGTGTCAGCGCTGCGTCTGCTATAAATTAATTAGCTATTGATGCATATGGGTAAAGCGGTGGGGCCCATCTGGATGCGTTTTCTTGGGTGGTCGTGATGGTGAGCCTGACCCAGGCTGGCGGGCTTGTGGGGTGCCCCCCTCTCTGGTGCACAGATCGTCTGTGGTGGTGCGGGATTGGTGAATTCCCTCGATGTCGCGGCCGTTCAATTGCGCTGTGAGAACCTCCAATCTCCGCCTGAAAAGCGTCTCTAAAGTCATTCCATCCCATCAGTCGGTGGGAGGGATAAACCGGATTTTTGGAGATCACCATGTTCAATCCAAGCTTGAAAATCAGGAGGCTTCTGGCCTCGTTCGCTACCGTCACCTGCCTGTCGGCGCTGGGGCTTTCTGCCCATGCCCTGGAGACGGTGGACAAAGGCGCCTTCACCATCGCCTTCTCTGGCGACATGCCTGGCACGGGCTACCAGGACGGCAAGATGGTCGGCTACGACGGCGAGATCCTGCAGCGCATTGCCGATGCACTCAAGCTCAAGGTC
Organism: Acidovorax sp. Root275; assembly: GCF_001428965.1. Taxonomy (NCBI): domain Bacteria; kingdom Pseudomonadati; phylum Pseudomonadota; class Betaproteobacteria; order Burkholderiales; family Comamonadaceae; genus Acidovorax; species Acidovorax sp. Root275. The sequence goes on from NZ_LMJH01000009.1 coordinate 513,838, forward strand.
AAGCCCGCGCTGATGGAATGGTCGGGCACGATTGCCTCGGTGCAATCGAAGCGTGTGGACGTGATGGCAGGCACCATGGGCTGGACGGAGCAGCGCTCCAAGATCATGGCGCTGAGCGACCCCATCCACTACTTCAAGAACGGCATCACCCAGTCGGACAAGACGGACTGGAGCAAGCTCAAGGATCTTGAAGGCAAGAAGGTCGGCACCATCACCGGCTTCTCGTTCATCCCCGAGCTGCGCAAGATCAACGGCCTGCAGCTGGCGCTGTACGACACCTCGGACGCCGCCGTGCGCGACCTGCTGGCGGGCCGCATCGACGCGGTGATCGGCGACCCGCCGGTGATGCAGTACGCCATCTCGCAGAACCCACAGTGGAAAGTTAAGTTCAACGCCTTCACTGATGCCTCGCCCGACTACCCGCTGCTGACGGGCTTGGGCCAGGTGGTGTTCGGCCTGAACAAGGACAACCCTGAGCTGCTCAAGGCTGTGAACACCGAGATCGCCAAGCTCTGGGGCAGCTGCGACCTGCGCAAGATCGGCAAGACCTACGGCCTGGTGCAGGACGTCTGGTACATCCCCGTGGGCCAGAATGCCCGTGCCGGTGTTGACCGCTCTGCCGACTGGAAGCTGCCTTCCTGCAAGTGAACCCTATTGGGTAGGCCATGACCCCCTGGCCTTGACACGCCGCATGCCCGCCACGCGCAGCATGCGGCTTTTTTATTGCGGGTTCCGGCAGCCTGGCCGGCCCTTCATTTTCTTTTCTTCTTCTTGTTGACCACCATGGCATTCCTTGAACGGGCCGGGCGCGGGCTGTCTATACGCGCGTCGCTGATCCTCGGTTTTTCGGCCATTGGCGCGCTGCTTGCGTTGGCGCTGGGGCTGGCCGTGCAGGCAGGGCTGGCAGCAAACGCGCGGGTGGCGTCGATTGCCAGTGAGAGCCTGCCTCTGTGGAGTGCGGCCTACGAGGTGTCGCTGGAGGTGTCGTCCATATCCCGTGCGCTGCGCGATGCGGTTCTGGTGGAGATGCAGGAAGACCTGCCCACCGAGGTGGAGCGCATTGATGCGGCGCAGCGGTACATCGACAGCCGGATGGCCGCGTTGCAGGGAGCGGTGGTGCTGTCTCCCGCGCGCGATTTGCTGGCACAGATCGGGCAGGCCGCCACGCGCTTTCGGCAGGACCGCGACCAGTTCCTGGCGCTTCTGCAGGGCGGTGCGCGCGGCCCTGCACGCGGCATGCTGACCGGGGCTTTGCGCCAATCGCAGACGGCCTATCTGCAGGCCCTGGCGCAACTGCGAGAGGCCCAGGCGCGCCAGGTGGAGCAGGCGGCCGCTGCGTCCATCACGGCGCTGCAGGGCATGCTGGTGCAGATGGCCGTGTCGTTCGTGCTGGTGCTGCTGGTGGGTTGCGCTGTGGCGGTGGCCCTGGTGCGCACGCTGACACGCCGGCTGGGAGCAGAGCCCCGGGCCGTGGCGCAGGCCATGGCTCGGGTGTCGGACGGGCTGTTGACTGCACCGCTACCGGGCGTGGTGGCGCCCGCCGGTTCGGTGATTGCCTCGCTGCGCGCCATGGTGGGTGGCCTGGGTGACACCGTGCAGCAAGTGCGCAGCGCATCGGTGGATGTGGCGGCGCAAAGCCGCAGCTTGGTCCATGAGGCCAAGAATCTGTCCGAGCGCACCGAGATGCAGTCGGCCGAGCTGCAGCAGGCGGCTGCGGCGCTGGAGCAGTTTGCGGCGACCATGGGCAACACGCAACAATCGGTGCTGGATGCGCACCGGCTTGCCACATCGGCCTGCAGTGTGGCGCGCGAGGGCCAGTCCATCGTCGATGGGGCCATGCAGAGCATGCTGGCGGTGGCTGGGCATGGTGCACGCATTGCCGAGACCACTGCAGTGATCGATGGCATTGCGTTCCAGACCAACATCCTGGCGCTCAATGCCGCCGTGGAAGCAGCCCGTGCTGGTGAGCAGGGGCGCGGCTTTGCCGTGGTGGCCAGCGAGGTGCGCAGCCTGGCGTTGCACTCCGCGAGTTCTGCCAAGGAGATCCGCCAGCTGATTCAGCAATCGAACGAGCAGATCGCTGCGTGCCGGAGCATGGTGGAACGCGCGCATGTGCAGACGGCGAGTGTGATCGAAGCCGTCAACTCGTTTGCCCAACTGATGGCTGCGGTGCAGACGGCCAGCGCCGAGCAGCATGTGGGGGTGCGCCAGCTGACCGAGGTGCTTTCGCGCATCGACCAGTTCACACAGCGCAATGCTGCGCTGGTGGAGGAAGCGCGCGGGGCCTCGGAAGCGCTCTATGCGCAGTCTGGCCGGCTGTTGTCGGTGGTGGCGCGTTTTCGCATCGAAGAAGAAACGGGCGATGGCGGGCGCCGCCTGCTTCAGGCCTCCACTGTGGCCGCCTGAAGCGCCTTGCGCATGCGCCCCGGGGGCATGCCGTAGAGCTGCTGGAAGTGCCGGATGAAATGCGACGCGTCCGAGAAGCCGCATTCGTAGGCGATGGTGATGATGGGCAGGTCGGTGCTGGTGAGCATCCAGCGCGCGTACTTGAGCCGTGCGTTGCGGTAGTACTCGGACGGCGTGGTGCGCGTCTCGGCCAGGAAGACACGTTCGAGCTGGCGGCTGCTTGAATCCACCAGCCGTGCGATAACCGCGATCTCCAGTGGTGTCCCGATGTTCTTTTCCATCAGTACGATGGCCTGGCGCAGCTTGTCGTGGTCGGCGGTGCCGTAGCCCAGAGCATGGCGGCGCGCCACATGGGTGCTGCTGGCGGCGGGGTTCACCGTCATTTGGTGGATGACCTTGGCCGCACGGTCGGGCCCGCAATGCAGGCGCACCAGCTCGGCCGTGAGCTCCACGATGGAGATGCCACCTGCGCAGCTGATGCGGTCGCCGTCGAACACATAGTGGCAGTCAGTGCTGTAGTCCAGTGCGGGGAAGGCGGCCTTCCAGTCCTCCACATGAAAAGGATGCACGCAAGCGCGGCGTCCCGCCATGAGCCCCGCCTGAGCGAGCGCGAATGAGCCTGTGCAGATGCCGATCAGTGGCTTGCCCAGCGACGCCGCGAAATGCAGGAAGGTGCTGTAACGCGGGCTGGCGGTGGGGATGGCCGAAAGCAGGCCTCCGATGACCGCGATGTAGTCGTAGTCGCACTCGGAAGAAAGCGATTCCTGTACCGGCACCGCCACTCCGCAACTGGCCTGCACCGATTGCCCCGGCACCCCGAGGATGGTCCATGAGCAGCGGATCTGCCGACTCTGGTCGCCGACGTCGGCAGCATGGCGCAGGCCATCACACAGCCCGGCCAGCGACAGCAGCGGGAACTGCGGCCACAGCAGGATGCCCACGCGCAGCTCCGCCGCCGACGCGGTGGCCGCAGGCCTGCGCCGCGCAGGTGTGGCCCGGGGTGGGGCGTCCAGCCGGTCAATCAATGCACCAATGTCGCCTGTGTTCTGTGCACTGGCCTGGTGCAAATTTGCACCAATCTCTTCAGAAAGCTCTTTGGGACGGGCTTTGGTGGGGGGCATGGGGTTTTCCCGGTATGTCGCATACGTTCAATATAGCGGCGACGGCCTGCAATGAACAGATGGACGAAATTTCTAGCATGGAGGCACTGGGTATCGACGTGTGCGGCTGCAAAGACCGTGCCGCGCTACCCGCAGTTTTGTCTGGAGAACCATGTGAACCATCCCCTGCTTCAAGTGAGCGGCCTCAAGAAGAGCTATGGCCCGGCCGAGGTGCTCAAGGGCATTTCGTTCAACCTGCAAAAAGGCGAGACGCTCTCGCTCATTGGCCCCAGCGGGTCGGGCAAGTCCACCTGCCTGCGCTGCCTGAACTTTCTGGAGAAACCCCAGGCGGGAGAGGTGCTGCTCGAATCCGAGCGCATCGGGCAAGTGCCTGCAGGGAAGGATGCCTGGCGCTTTATGACCGACACCGAGATGGCGCCGCAGCGCCGAGAGATCGGCATGGTGTTTCAGCTGTTCTACCTGTGGCCGCACCTCACCGTGCGCGACAACGTGGCGCTGGCATCGATCAAGGCTGCGCGCATGCCGCGTGATGCGGCCTATGCGTTGGCTGAAGAAATGCTCGACAAGGTGCACCTGCGCCACAAGGCCGATGCCTACCCCGAGCAGCTTTCGGGCGGGCAGCAACAGCGCGTGGCGATTGCGCGTACGCTGGCGCAAAAGCCCAAGCTGATTCTTTTCGACGAGCCCACTTCGGCGTTGGACCCTGAGCTGGTGGGCGAGGTGCTGGGCGTGATTCGGGAGCTGGCCGAGGAGGGCCGCTCAATGATCCTGGTCACGCACGAAATCCGCTTTGCGCGTGACGTGGCCGATCGCGTGATCTTCATGGACGGCGGGCACATCGTGGAAGAGGGGCCGGCCGCGCAGGTGATCAATCAGCCGCGCATGGAGCGCACACGCAGCTTTCTTGGCCAGGTTGGCAAGGAAGCAGGGCTGGAGCTGTGACCATGCCCGGCATCGAAACCCTGATCCTCATTGTGCTCACGCTCGCGCGTGGCGCGGTGACCGCAGCGCAGGTGGCCCTGGGCGCGGGACTGCTGGCTTCCAGCCTGGGCCTTTTGCTGGCGCTGCTGGTGGTCTTTGCGCACAACCGTGTGCTGCAGGCTGTCATCGCGGTCTACATCGAGTGGATGCGCAATGTGCCAGCGCTGGCGCATCTGTTCGTGCTGTACTTTGGGCTGGCGTCCGTGGGTGTGCGGCTGTCGCCGCTCACGGCTGCGGTGATTGGCCTGGGCCTGGTGGGCGCGGCCATCCTGTGCGAGGTGTTCGCGGCGGGCCTGCGCTGCCTGCACGCAGGCCAGCGCGAGGCGGCGCTGGCAGTGGGCCTGACACCGGCCCAGGCGCTGCGCAATGTGCTGCTGCCGCAAATGCTGCGCGTGACCTTGCCTTCGCTGGGCAACTACGCAAGCCAGCTGGTCAAGGACACCTCGATTGCCTCGGCCATTGCGGCGCCTGAGGTGATGTTCTATGCGCGCAATCTGGTCACATCCACGTTCGAGACGCCGATCATTTACCTGACCGCCATGCTGCTCTATGCGGCGATGGTGCTGCCTATCAGCTGGGCTTTTGCGCGCCTCGAACGCAGCACGGCAGGGGGTACGCGATGAAAACGTTCTTTGCAACCTACGCCGAGTACATGGTCGATTGGTGGCCTCGGCTGCTGGAGGCGGCGGTGGTCACAGCCGAACTCTCGGCCATCGGCTTCGTCATCGCACTGGTGCTGGGCGCCGTGCTGGTGTGGATGCTGCGCAGCGGTGTGACCTTGCTGCGGCACGGGGCTAATGGCTTCATTCAGCTGCTGCGCGCGGTGCCCCTGCTGGCGCTGCTCTTGGCCATCTATTTCGCGCTGCCAGCAGCGGGGGTCACGTTGTCAGGCTACTGGGCTGGCGCTATTGGCCTCGGTGTACATGGCGCGGCTTACGTGGCCGAGGTTCTGCGCGGCGGGCTCAAATCGGTGCACGGTGGGCAGCGCGAGGCGGGCCTGGCTGCGGGCCTGACACCACGGCAGGTATTCCTCTACGTCACGCTGCCGCAGGCCTTGCGGGTGATGCTGCCGCCGTTGCTCAACAGCTATGTGGCGCTGCTCAAGGACAGCTCGTTGTGTGCGCTGATCGCCACCAACGAACTGATGCTGACAGCCAAGGCCATGTCCAGCGAGTACTTCCTGCCGCTGCACATCTTCATGCTGGTAGGGCTGCTGTATTTCGCGATTGCGTTTCCCCTGTCCATGTTGTCGCGGTGGCTGGAACGGCGCCTGGCCCATGGGCGCCGCACGGTGGGTGCGGCATGAACCGAGACAACAACACCATGACATCCATGACCTACGCGCCGCTGGAACGGCTGGCTGCCGCCATCCATCGCGGAGAACTCTCAAGCGAGGCGCTGCTGGAGGCGCAGCTGGCGCGCATTGCGCGCTATGACAGCCAGCTGCATGCCTTTACCGACGTGTATGCCGACGAGGCCCGCGCCACCGCACGCGGCCTGGACCAGATGGCACGGGCTGGTGTGCGCCTGGGCCCGTTGCACGGTGTGACCGTGGCAGTGAAAGACCTGTTCGAGGTTCAGGACAAGCCCATCTCGGCAGGCTCGAAAGCGCGCCCGCCGCGCACTTCGGCGATCAGCGCTGCCGTGGTGGAGCGCTTGCGTGCTGCCGGGGCCGTGGTGATCGGCAAGACGCACACGGTGGAGTTCGCCTTTGGCGGCTGGGGCACCAATGCCGCCATGGGCACGCCGTGGAACCCCTGGGATCTGCAGACCCACCGCACCCCCGGTGGCAGCAGCAGCGGATCGGCCGTGGCGCTGGCGTCCGGCATGTGTTCAGCCAGTGTGGGCACCGACACGGGCGGCTCAGTGCGCATTCCGGCGGGGCTGTGCGGGGTGGTGGGGCTCAAGACCACGCGCGGCCTGATTAGCCGCCACGGGCTGATCGAGCTGTGCCCCACGCACGACACCGTGGGGCCACTGACCCGTACGGTGCGCGACAGTGCCCTCCTGCTCGACGTGCTCTCGGGCCCGGACCCGCGCGACAGCGTCTCCCTGCCGGTGCCTGTGCGCGAGGTCTTGCCGCAGCTCGATGCGCAGCGCTCGGTGGCGGGCATGCGGGTGTGGACCCTTCCAGAGGCAGAGCGCGAGCATGTGGCTGCCGAGGTGCTCGCCGTGTACGACCAGGCGCTGCAGGTGCTGGACGCCCTGGGCATGCAGCGGGTGAACCGGGCGCTGCCGCAAAGCAGCTCCGAATCCATGCGCGTGGCGGGAAGCCTGATGAGCGCCGAGGGGTACGCCAATCTGGGCCCCTTGTTCGAGCAGGATGGGCTTGAATTTGACCCCCATGTGCGCCGGCGCATTCTGCTGGGGCGTGATATCGGCTCGGCGCAGTACATCCACCTGCTCAAGCTGCGGGAGCAGGCCAAGGCCGACATGCTCATTGCCATGGAGGGTGTGGATGTCTGTGTATTCCCCACCAACGCAATTGCCGCCATCCCGGTCTCTGAGGTGGACGAATTGGCCACGCCGTTGTCGCGCTTTGGCCGCTTCGTGAACCTGCTGGATCTTTGCTCTGTGGCGGTGCCTGCGGGGTTCACGGGGGCGGGCATGCCGGTGTCCATGCAGGTCATCGGGCGGCCGTTTGACGAGGCGACCATTTTGCGGGTGGGCGATGCCTTCGAGCGCGCGACGCGCTGGCACCAGGCTGTGCCGCCTGGGCTGGAGGCTTAAGCCTTTTTCCAGCCTTGTTTTTCTTCCCTCAGTGTGTTGACGGGGTCCGTGCGATTCACCGGCGCCTCACGGTCCGTCTGCAGCGTCTATTTGTTAAGGAGTGGTCCATGTCTGCAATCCTGGATGTGAAATCCCTGCTGACCCCGCTCGTTGCGGCATTGCTGTGGGGGACAGCGGCTTGTCATGCCCAGACGGCAGGCAGCGCCTTGGCACGCATGGTGCGCAGCGGTACGGTGAATGTGGGCTACATCCCAACGCCGGGTACGTTTGCGTTCCGCGATGCGAGTGGCAACACGATGGGTTACTCCATCGACGTTTGCATGAAGGTGGTGGAGGGCATTCGCAAGGCCGTTGGCCGGCCAGACCTGCGCGTGGATTTTCGGCCGCTGGAGGCGGCGCAGCGTATCCCACTGCTGAAGGCCGGTGCCATCGACCTCGAGTGCGGTGGCAACACCAATACAGTGGGCCGGCAGCGGGATGTGGACTTTTCGCACACGCTGTTCACCACGGGCGTGCGGTTCCTGGCGCGCCCATCGGTGCAGCTTGATGGTGTATCCAGTCTGTGGCGGCGGCGTATTGCCGTGAGCAACGGCACCACGGCGCAGGACACGCTGCAGCGCCTGCGCCAGGAGCAGGCGCTGGATGTGGTGGTGGTGCCCACCGACGCCGAAGGTGTGCGCCTTGTGGAAGAAGGGCGCGTGGACGCGTTTGCGCAGGATGACATTCTGCTGTACGGCCTGATCGCTGCATCACCCGCAAAGGATCGCCTGCATGTGACGGGAAGACATCTCACGGTGGAACCCTACGCCTTCATGTTGCCCAAGGACGATGTGCCGCTGCGCGAGATCGTGGACCGTACGGTGCTTTCCCTCATGCACTCGGGCGAGCTGGCTGCCATCTACCGCAAATGGTTCGACACGGCATCGCTGCGCATTCCCATGAGCGCGCACATGCGCGAAAACATCCGCTACCCCAACAAGTACGGCATTCCCTGAAGGCGCGCGCCCTGCACGCCTTGTTCCTTTCTTTCCCTCTTTTTCTGGCGGTACCAGCCTATCCACATGAACAGCATTCCCTTCATCAGCGATCAGCAGATTTCCGAAACCCTTGATTTCCCCTCCGTCGCCACGGTGCTGGGCGAAGCGTTTGCAAGCCTGGCCACCGGTGGCGCCGCCGTCCACTGCCGCCAGCGCACGGATTGCCATGACCTGCGCCTGAGCACCATGGGGGCCGTGTGGGCAGACCGCGCCGTGGGTGGTGTCAAGGTCTATCCCACGGTGCGGGGGCAGTTCAGTTTCTCCATTCTGTTGTTCGATCTGGCCAGCAACCAGCCGCTGGCGGTGCTGGACGGCAACGAGATTACGCGGCTGCGCACGGCGGCCATCACGACGCTGGTGGCATCCAAGGCGGCTGCGGCGCGTCCGCGCAAGCTCGCACTGTTTGGCACAGGGTTGCAGGGCCGGGCGCAGGTGGCCGCACTGTGTGGATGGTTTGAGTTCGAGGAGATTGCCTTGGTGGACCCGGCGGGAGACGCAGCCTGGGCCGAGGCCTTGGCCCGCAGCACGGGCTGCCGCGTGGCCTTCACCACGCCAGAGGCGGCCGTGCGGGACGCCGATATCGTGGTCACGGCTACGCGCTCGGCCACGCCCGTGTTTGATGGCGCATGGCTCGCGCCGGGCGCTTTTGTCTCGGCCATCGGAACCAGCACGCCCAAGGGGCGCGAACTGGACGACACCACCATGGACCGTGCCGGCCGCATCATCGTGGAGTGGAAGCCGCAGAGCCTGGCTGAGGCAGGCGAGGTGGTGCTATGGGCAGGGCGCAGCGCCGCATCGCCCTTCGTGGATCTGCCCGAACTCTACGCGGGCCAGGCACCCTGGCGTCCAGTGGAGCCCGCCATCACCGTGTTCAAGTCGGTGGGCGTTGGGCTGGCCGATGTGGCGGTGGCGCAGCTCGCAGTGTCACGCATCCTGCCCGGGCGGGCGCCAGCGGGTCGAGGGCAGCCATGAAGGTCTGTGTCATCGGCGCGGGGCTGATCGGTTGTGCCACGGCCTACCAGCTGGCGCGGCAGGGTTTTGACGTGCATCTGCTGGACTCGGAAGCGGCCCCCGGTTTGGCCACCAGTTACGCCAACGGAGCGCAGCTGAGCTACAGCTATGTGGAGCCCTTTGCATCGCCCGCCACGCTCTGGGCGCTGCCCAAGATGCTGCTGTCGCGAGAGTCGGCGGTTCGGTTTCATCCGCGCTGGGACTGGCGGCAGTGGGCCTGGGGCCTGCAATTCCTCAGGGCCTGCACGGTGCGGCAGTCGGTGCGTGGCACCGAGACGCTGCTGCAGATGGCGCAGGCCAGCCGGGCCACGCTGGCCGACTGGATGCAGGCAGAAGACTGGAATTTCGGTTTCGAGCAAAACGGGAAGCTGGTGCTCTGCCCCACTGCGGAGGCGTTGCGGCAGCAAGAGCGGCAAGTGCGTTTGCAGGCGGCACTTGGCTGTGACCAGCAGATATTGACCGTGCAGGAATGCCTGGAAGCGGAACCCGCCCTGCGCCGCGCGCGTGCGCTGCGCTTTGTCGGCGGCGTGTGGACGCAAAGCGAATGCGTGGCCGACCCCCACCTTTTGTGCCAGGAAATGGTGGCCAGCCTGCAGCGCCTGGGCGGCACCGTGTCGCTGGGTGTGCAAGCTAGCGGCTTTGTGCGGCATCGCAGCCGTATCAGCGCCGTGATGACCCACCAGGGCGAGATCGAAGCCGATGCTTTCGTGCTGGCAGCAGGACCGCGCGCAGTCACGCTGGCCGCTGCGCTGGGCATCTATTTGCCCATCTACCCCATCAAGGGTTACAGCATCACGGTGCCGTTTCTCCCTGGTGTGCAGCGCCCCTGCGCGAGCGTGACGGATCTGGCGCGCAAGACCGTGTTTGCACCGCTGCACAACAACCTGCGTGTTGCAGCCATGGCAGAAGTGGGCGCTAAGGGCTTGGACATCGCGCCCGCCAGGGTCCAGGCCATGGTGGAGGCTGTTGACCAAACCTACCCGGGACTTTGCGACGTCGGTGCGCCAGAGTCTTGGGCAGGGCTGAGGCCTGCTACCCCAACGTCGGTGCCCATCGTGGGGCGCTGGCGGTCCAGCAATGTGTACCTCAACGTGGGGCACGGCGCGTTGGGGTTGACGCTGGCGGCGGGCAGTGCGGTGGCGCTGAGCCGGCACATGGGTCGCGTTGATGGTGCGTGAGTTCGAACAACTTCAGGGCGCCCAGCCTTCGCAAACACAGGCCGGGCGATAGCAATGGGCCGTGGGCGCAACAAACGGACATGGACGCTGCCTGCCCCCTTGCTGCAGCAGACCGCCAAGAAAGACGGGTACCAGGGGTTCCTGCGAGCCCGATGCAACAGTCACTGCAGCCGGGGTAGTCTTCCTCGAAGTTGTGCTATTGTTTATATAGCTATAGATGCTTGTCAGTAAAGCGGTAGACCCGTTTTGAAGCTCAAATCGAAGGACCGAGAAATGGCGGTGTCGTACGCAACCACCGACATGCAGGGAGCCCGGCGTGGAGTAGGGATACAGAGCCGGGCCGCGGTGGTGTCAACGCTCTTGTTCGCGCTGCTGCCGTGGGTGGCCCAAGTCCAGGCGCAAGCACAGCAACCTGCTGCCGGAGTTGCCCAGCCGCTGGAAAACCGCTGCGGCTGGTTTCACAACCCCACCCCCAACAACGCTACCCTGACCGACCGTGATGGCGAGTGGGTGGTCTCCACCCAGGGCGGAGATAGTGCCGAAGGCGACTGGCCCGTGTTCACCGACGCGCAGTGGAAGAAAACCAATGGCCACTATGGCTACGGGTGTGCGTGCATGAAGGTGGTGGTGGACCGCAGTGATCGGCGGGTGCTGCGTATTGCTTCGGGGGTGGCGAAGCCGTTGAAGGCGTGTCGGGGGGATCGGGCGCTGCCGAAGCCTTGAGGGGCCTGAGGCGGCGCAGCGAGCGCAGGCGGGGCCTGCCCAGACTAAACCAGACTAAAGATAGGGGGGTATTTATGTGGAGTGCTGCTCGAAAAGCCGCCATTTCAGAGGTGGTTTTGCTGGTGGTATTTGTGCTGACCTTGATGGGCAAAGCAGGAACTGGATCAGGGCTACCATTTCTATTTCTTGTCCCAGTGGCTTATGTGTTTTCTCTTGTTCGGATCTATATCGTTCTCACGGTGGCCACGCAGTTGTCTGCAAGTCGCAATGTCTTCTGGTTTTTCGCGATGGCACTTGGATTTTTTTCAGGTCTTGCTATAGCAACAGGATTGCGGGAATCCGGTTTGAATCTCGTATTGCTAACAACCTTGTTGGGGCTATCTACAGCCGCAGGTTGCTATTTCGCACCCGATGAAACCTAAGTACGAGCCAAAAAGGCCAAATGCGCCAACTGAGGCGCCACCATTGCGCTGCCCAGCGCAAAAGTTCACAGTGCTGGTTTTCAATCTCCCAACCCCGAGGAGCGCCCCATGCCCCACGCATTGAACTGGTTCGAGATCCCCGTGACCGACTTCACCCGCGCCAAGACTTTCTACGAGACGGTGTTGGGCATCACCATTGCGCCCATGGAAATGGGCCCGACGACGATGGGCATGTTGTCCACCGACCCCACTGCCATCGGCGGCGCCCTCGTGCAGGGCGAGGGCAGCGTGCCGTCGCAGAACGGGACGATGGTGTACCTGAACGGCGGTGATGACCTGGCCCCGATGCTGGCGCGCGTAGCGCAGGCGGGTGGGGCGGTGGTGGTGCCCAAGACGGAGATTGGCAACGACTTCGGCTTCTTTGCCCATTTTGTGGACACCGAGGGCAACAAGGTTGGGCTGCACTCGATGAAGTAGCGGGTACCCCCGCCCGATGGAAACAGGACCGGCTACGCCATCGGTTCGCCAATACTTCCGGGCTGCGTCAGCCGCTCCAGCTGCGTCAGATACGCCAGGGCCTGCCCATTGCTGGTTCCGCACATTTCCACCTGTGGCATCAACCCGCCGCACACCGCCGGTCGTTCAGGCTGCCCAAAAATGCGGCAGCGCGCATCGTCCCCCAGTTGAACGCACCGCACCCCCGCAGGTTTGCCCTGCGGCATGCCCGGGATGGGCGAGCTGATGGAGGGGGCGGTGCAGCAGGCGCCGCAGCCAGGGCGGCAGTTCATAGGTGATTGCTATTGTTTGTGTAGCTGCTGGCGCTTTTCGGGCAAGCGCTAGAGGCCAATTTGACTCAAATTTTGGCGTTCAATGGCCAGCGGCAGCATCGCCGTGCAGGCGGCTGGATGCCCACAGCACCTGGTCGACCACGGCGCGCACGCGGTCGCGGTGGGCGGGCTGGATGAGGGCGCCGCTGTCGTCAAACGCGCTGCCGGCCGAGCCCAGTGCAAACGCCTTGGGCGCCAGCCAGCATTCGGCGTTGATGAGCAAGGGGGCCAGATGGCTTTGCGAGCGCAGGCCGCCCAGTGCCCCCGGCGACGCGCTGAGCATGCCCACCACCTTGCCGCGAAAGCTCTTGCCGCCGTCCTGCCAGTCAGGGTTGCCTTTGACGGGGCTGGAGGCCCAGTCGATGGTGTTCTTGAGCAGGGCGGTGTAGCTGCCGTTGTATTCGGGCGAGCAGATCACCCAGGCGGGGTGTTGCCACAAAATTTCCTTGAGCCGGATCACGTCGGCCGGTGTGCCCTGGGCTTCGAGATCTGCGTTGTACAGCGGGATGTCGAAGTCCGACAGCTCCAGCAGCGTGACGGTGGCACCCGCATCGCGTGCGATGGCGGCGGTGGCGTGGGCCAGTTTGCGGTTGAAGGATTGCTGGCGCGTGCTGCCGGCAAAGATGAGGAGGGAGGAGGGGGAGGTGGTCTGGGGCATGGTGCCTGCGATTGAATCACAGGCGGGCGGCAGGAATCCTGCAAGCGGGGTGTGCTGAACAGGGTTTTGTGTCGCGGCTCCACGGTGGTGAGTGCAGGCTGTGCGGCGATCTACGTGCGACGACCGGCCAGCCGCCCCACCAGCGTTCCCAGCGCTGCCGCAAAACACCCCACGCTGAGCAGCGCACGCCACAGATTGGCGGCATTCCACTGGTCGCGCACCTGGGGCCAGTCGTTGGGCAGGGCCTGGGGGTTCCAGGCTTCGGTGGTGTGGTTGAGCGGCAGGTTGACCTGCTGGGTGAAGAACACGATGCCCAGCAGGTAGGCCGCGCCGACCAGGGCCAGCAGGCGCCACCACAGCGCGCGGTGTTCACGCCAGGCCGTGGCTATCGCCAGCGCGCACCACAAGGGTGGGCCAAAGAACAGCACAAAGAACAGGGCGTGCCGCACGTTGCGGTTGAAGGCCGATTGCACGGTGGCATAGGTCGCGCCGTCCATCTGCAACATGGCCAGATTGACGTTGGCGCTGTAGGTGCCGAAGAACCCGGCCATGAGGCCCAGCCACAACACGGCGAAGGCATGGGGTATGAGGGAGAGCCGGGCAGGCGTGTTGTGGGGGTGTGGGGCGGTGGTCATGGGGGCGGGCCTTTGGGGAGATGCCCGCACTCTGCCGATGGCCCGTGCCCTGCGCCTTATCCTTTGATAAGAGCGGCTCACAAAACTCCCCTGGGGTCGTGGTTCCGTCTTGTCGTACCGCTTGTACTGCCTGCGACGGAACGCCTAGCCAGGGCCGCTGCGCTGAGTTTTGTTAGCCGCTCTAAGCCCCATCTCGCTGCGCAGGCGCGACAGCGAGACATCGGTCACGCCGAGGTACGACGCCAGGTGCTTGAGGGCGATGCGCTCGGCCCATTGCGGGTGTTGCTCCAGCAAGCGGGTGTAGCGCTGGCGGGCGCTGAGTTGCAGAAATTCCTGCTCGCGCTGCATCTTGCCGTCGAGCAGGGCGCAGAGCACCCGGTGCTCCAGGGCCGTCCACGGAGCCCAGCCCACGCCGGGCAGTGGGTCGCTGGGATGGAGGGGCAGCGCCCACACCACGCTGTCTTCCAATGGTTCCACGTGAAACATCACCGGCTGCTGGCGCAGCGTGGGGGTGATGGGCCAGCACAGGGCGCCGTCCAGAAAGAAGTTCTTGTTGGACTCGGCCCCGTCGCGGTCCAGGTAGTACAGCCGCAGCGCACCGCGCTCCACCCACCACAGGTGCCGCCAGTGTTCGCCGGCTCGCAGCAGGGGCTGGCCGCGCTCCAGCAAGCGCCGTTCGGCGCGTGCCCACCAGGTCTCCACGGCCGGAGGCGGAGCGCCCAGCAACTTGGTCAGGAAGAGGGTGAGGGGGCTGGAAACAGACACGGCCTGCGCAAAGTGGGAAAATCGCGGGTTGCCTGCTGGGGCACCGGGTGCGCCCGCCACCAGCAGGGCCGGTGTGCGGCGCCCTGGGTAGGGTGCCCGCGTGCACCGGGTGTTTTGATTATCGGGCCCGCCAGGCCCCGGAGTGTTCCCCATGTTGTATCCCCAGGAATTTGATGTGATCGTTGTCGGCGGTGGCCATGCTGGCACCGAGGCCGCACTGGCCGCTGCGCGGATGGGCAGCAAGACCTTGCTGCTGACCCACAACATCGAGACGCTGGGGCAGATGAGCTGCAACCCCAGCATCGGCGGAATCGGCAAGGGCCACCTGGTGAAAGAGGTGGATGCGCTGGGTGGCGCGATGGCGCTGGCCACGGACGAGGGCGGTATCCAGTTCCGCATTCTCAATAGCAGCAAGGGCCCCGCCGTGCGTGCCACGCGCGCCCAGGCGGACCGCATTCTGTACAAGGCCGCGATCCGCCGCATGCTGGAGAACCAGCCGAATCTGTGGTTGTTCCAGCAGGCGGTGGACGACCTGATGGTGGAGGGCGACCGCGTGGTGGGTGCCGTCACGCAGGTGGGTATCCGGTTCCGCTCGCGCACCGTGGTGCTGACAGCCGGGACCTTTCTGGACGGCAAGATCCATGTGGGCCTGAACAACTACGCAGCGGGCCGGGCGGGGGACCCGCCTGCGGTGTCGTTGTCGGCACGCCTCAAGGAGTTGAAGCTGCCCCAGGGCCGCCTGAAGACCGGCACGCCGCCCCGGCTGGACGGGCGCAGCATCGACTTTTCGAAGTGTGCGGAGCAGCCCGGTGATGGGATGCCCGGAGGCGTGAATGAGGGAACGGTGCCTGTGTTCAGCTTCATGGGCAATGCACAGATGCACCCGCGCCAAATGCCTTGCTGGATCACCCACACCAACGAACGCACGCACGACATCATCCGCAGCGGCTTCGACCGCAGCCCCATGTTCACCGGCAAGATCGAGGGCGTCGGCCCGCGCTACTGCCCCAGTGTGGAAGACAAGATCAACCGCTTTGCCGACAAGGACAGCCACCAGATCTTCCTGGAGCCCGAAGGCCTGACCACGCACGAGTTCTACCCCAACGGCATCAGCACCAGCCTGCCGTTCGACATCCAGTACGAGCTGGTGCGCAGCATGCCGGGCCTGGAGAACGCGCACATCCTGCGCCCCGGCTACGCCATCGAGTACGACTACTTTGACCCACGCTCGCTCAAGAGCAGCTTCGAGACGCGACAGATCCAGGGCCTGTTCTTTGCAGGGCAGATCAACGGCACCACCGGTTATGAAGAGGCGGCGGCCCAGGGCCTGTTCGCAGGCATCAACGCCGCCCTGCAGTGCCGGGGCGACGCGCCTTGGCTGCCTGGCCGCGACGAGGCCTACCTGGGCGTGCTGGTGGACGACCTGATCACTAAGGGCGTGACCGAGCCCTACCGCATGTTCACCAGCCGGGCCGAGTTCCGCCTGCAGCTGCGCGAGGACAACGCGGACATGCGCCTGACGGAAACAGGGCGCCGCATGGGCTTGGTGGACGACGCGCGCTGGGATGCGTTCAGCCGCAAGCGGGACGCTGTTTCACGTGAAACAGAACGCCTGAAAGCCACCTGGGTGAACCCGCGCAGCCTGCCTGCGGCAGAGTCTGAACGGGTGCTCGGCAAGAGCATTGAGCATGAATACAACCTGTTCGAGCTGCTGCGCCGCCCCGATGTGAACTACGCCAATCTGGTGTCCATGGACGGTGGCAAATACGCGACCAATGATGTTTCACGTGAAACGCTGGGGCCCCTGAGTGAGCCCGTGGTGGAGCAGGTGGAGATTGCCGCCAAGTATTCGGGCTACATCGACCGCCAGAAGGACGAGGTGGAGCGCGCAGCGCATTTTGAAAAGCTGCGCCTGCCAGCCGAGCTGGACTACATGCAAGTCACCGCCCTGAGCATCGAGGCACGCCAGGTGCTCAGTCGCCACCGGCCCGAAACCCTGGGCCACGCCTCGCGCATCACGGGCATCACCCCGGCGGCGATCTCGCTGCTGATGGTGCATCTCAAGAAGGGCGGGTTCAAGGAGTTTGCGGTGGCTGCGGCTGCCAAGGCAGAGGGGGAAGTGGCGGCATGACGACGGCAGTGACAAACGACAGCTTGCGCCAACAGCTGCAGGCAGGGGCCGATGCCTTGGCCCTGGGTCTGACCGACGCCCAGATCACCCTGTTGATGGATTTTCTGGCCCTGCTGCAGAAGTGGAACAAGGTCTACAACCTGACCTCCGTGCGCGATCCGCAGGAGATGATGACGCACCATCTGCTGGACAGCCTGGCCGCTGTGCCACCGCTGCGCCGCCACGTTGCAGTGCTGGCAGGGGAGGGCCACAGCGCTGTGCGCTTGCTCGACGTCGGCTCGGGCGGAGGCCTGCCCGGAGTGGTGTTTGCCATCTGCTGCCCGGAGGTGGATGTGAGCTGCGTAGACACCGTGGGCAAGAAGGCGGCGTTCATCCAGCAGGCGGCGGTGACTCTCAAGCTGCGCAACCTGCATGGCGTGCACGCGCGGGTCGAGACGCTGACAACACCCTTTGACATCATCAGCTGTCGCGCCTTTGCTTCGCTGCCCGACTTCGTGACCTGGTCGCGGGCTGCGCTGGTGGCGCCCCACGGCGTCTGGCTGGCCATGAAAGGCAAACACCCCGAGGATGAAATTGCGGCGCTCCCCGCCGATGTGTCAGTGTTTCACGTGGAACAGCTCACCGTCCCCGGTCTTGACGCCGAGCGCTGCATCATCTGGATGAAGCCAGCCTGAACCCGGACGTTGACTTTTCAGCGGCAGGGCAGGGTGGTCGCGTAAACTCGGCTCCTCATTGCGGGTGCATCCTCTGAGCACCCATCCAGCGCACCGGGAGAAATCATGTTTGGCATCGCAGACTACGGCGCCTTTGTCGCCGCCATTGTGTTGTTCCTGCTCATTCCAGGCCCCGGCAATCTGGCGCTCATCACCTCCACCAGCAAGGGCGGCGTGCGCGGTGGCCTGGCGGCCACGATGGGCGTGATCGCGGGTGACCAGGTGCTGATGTGGGCGGCGGTGGCCGGTGTGGCGGCCTTGCTGGCCACGTACCCCACGGCGTTCAATGCAGTGCAGTGGCTGGGCGCAGCCTACCTGGCCTGGCTGGGTTTCAAGATGCTCACGGCCAAGCCGGGAGCACAACCCATCCTCAACATCCAGCCGCGCCACTACTTCAAGCAGGCCGGGCTGATCACCTTGCTCAACCCCAAGGCCATCGTGTTTTACATGGCGTTCTTTCCGCTGTTTGTGGACCCGGCCCGGCACCAGGGCTTGCTGACCTTTAGCGTGATGGCGGCGACGGTGGCGGTGCTGACGTTTATCTACGGGCTGGTCGCCGTGCTGCTCACGCACCACCTGGCCGAGCGCATGCGCGCCAACCCGCGCATCGGCCGCGTGCTGGAGAAGGTGGCGGGCGTCTTTCTGATCGGCTTTGGCATCAAGCTCGCCATCTCCAAATAAAACAACGACAACGACAACAACAACACGGACTGCAACACCCACATGGCCAAAATTTTCTGCGTTGCCAACCAAAAGGGTGGCGTTGGCAAGACCACCACCACTGTCAACCTTGCTGCGGGTCTGGCCAAGATCGGCCAGCGCGTGTTGATGGTGGACCTGGACCCGCAGGGCAACGCCACCATGGGTTCGGGCGTGGACAAGCGCAGCCTCGACCTCACGGTGTACGACGTGCTGCTCGAATCCGCCTCGGTCAAAGAGGCGGCCGTGCTGTCGGAAAAATGTGGCTACTGGGTGCTGGGTGCCAACCGCGAGCTGGCGGGCGCCGAGGTGGAACTGGTGGCGCTGGAGCACCGCGAAAAGCGCCTGAAGGCCGCGCTGGCCGAGGCCGATGGCGACTACGACTTTGTGCTTATCGACTGCCCCCCGTCGCTCTCCATGCTCACGCTCAACGGCCTGTGCAGCGCGCACGGCGTGATCGTGCCCATGCAGTGCGAATACTTCGCGCTCGAAGGCCTGACCGACCTGGTCAACACCATCAAGCAGGTGCACGCCAACCTGAATGCCGACCTGCAGATCATTGGCCTGCTGCGGGTGATGTTCGACCCGCGCATCACCTTGCAGCAGCAGGTCAGCGATCAGCTCAAGGGCCACTTTGGCGAGAAGGTGTTCAACAGCGTGATCCCGCGCAACGTGCGCCTGGCCGAAGCGCCCAGCTACGGGCTGCCCGGTGTGGTGTTCGACCCGGCCGCAAAAGGCAGCCAGGCTTTTGTCGAATTTGCGCAAGAGATGGTCGAACGGGTGCAAACCATGCCTGCCGCAGCGTCTTCCATGGCAAAAATGGCATCTGGCGCATGATGGATAAGCGTTAATAGCTATTAAATTGATAGTAATGAAGGCTTCCAACGTCTTGCTGCTGCCCGGCTGGCAGAACTCGGGCCCTGATCATTGGCAAACCCTGTGGGAGGCCCGCTATGGCTACCACCGCGTGGAGCAGCACGACTGGATGCGCCCGCTGCGCGGCGACTGGTCGGCGCGGCTGGAAGAAACCGTGGTCGATGCCGATAGCCCCGTGGTGCTGGTGGCGCACAGCCTGGGCTGCATCCTCACCGCTTGGTGGGCTGCGCATTCGGCCAACGCGCACCGCGTGGTGGGCGCGCTGCTGGTGGCTCCGGGCGATGTGGAGCGGCCCGACCTGGCCGCGCAGATCCACGGCTGGGCACCCATTGCGCGCCAGCCGCTGCCGTTCCCTGCCGTGCTGGTAGGCAGTCGCAACGATCCGTATTGCAGCTTTGAGCGCGCGCAAGCCCTGGGCCAGGTCTGGGGCGCGCGTTTTATCGATTACGGCGAGCGCGGCCACATCAATGCCGAGTCGGGCCTGGGCGATTGGGACGAAGGCCACGCCTGGCTGCACGAACTGGCGGGTGATGTCGCATGAAGCTGCGGACCTTCTGGCACAAGCCAGCATCGGTTGAACCGCCCGCAGTGCCGTCGCCACAAAAGCTCGATCCCGCGTGGCTCGAGGCGCCGCTCACCATACTCTCCTGGTTTTTACCGGGCGGCGCCGTGGTGGTGGGCGCACTGGGGCAGTTCATGCTGGCCCTGGTGCTGCTGGCCATCGCATTCGGTGTATGGCTTCGTTTGTGGCGCAGCCGCAAGAAGCGCCGTGCGGTGGGCCGCCCCACGTTTTGAAATACTTGTGCTTCTGACCCATGACCAAAATCAACCTGTCCGCCGTCGCCGACAAACTGCCCCGCGCCTGGAACTCCACCGTCGTGGGCCAGGCCGCTGGCGCCAACTTCAAGGTGCTGCGCATGGACGACGCTGCCTACCCCGACGAGTCGCACGACTTTGACGAGGCGCTGCTGGTGCTCGACGGCTGCATGCGCCTGGACCTGCAGGGGCGGGTCATCGAGGTGAACGCGGGTGAGGTGTTCATCGTGCCCGCTGGCGTGCCCCACGCGGTGGCACCGGGCAGCCATGGCACGCTGGTCATCATCGACCGCTGAAGACTTTTTCCCCATTCCTTTTCGCGAGAAGCATTTCATGGTCACCAAAAAACCCAAGGGCCTCGGCCGAGGCCTCGAAGCCCTGCTGGGCCCCAAGGTCGAAGAAAAAGTGGAGCAGGCCCAGGCGGCCGAAGCCGGGCTGCCCAGCAGCCTGCCGCTGTCTGAACTGGTGCCCGGCGTGTACCAGCCCCGCACGCGCATGGATGAAGGGGCGCTGTACGAGCTGGCTGAATCCATCAAGGCCCAGGGCATCATGCAGCCTATCCTGGTGCGGCGCCTGACGGGTGGTGACAACGCCGGCAAGTACGAAATCATCGCGGGCGAGCGGCGGTTCCGCGCCTCGCGCCTGGCGGGCCTGGCCGAGGTGCCGGTGCTGGTGCGCGACGTGCCCGACGAGTCGGCGGCGGCCATGGCGCTCATCGAGAACATCCAGCGCGAAGACCTCAACCCGCTGGAAGAAGCCCACGGGCTGCAGCGCTTGGTCAAGGAGTTTGGCCTCACGCACGAGCTGGCCGCGCAGGCCGTGGGCCGCTCGCGCAGCGCCGCCAGCAACCTGCTGCGCCTGTTGAACCTGGCCGAGCCGGTGCAGACCATGCTGATGGCCGGCGACATCGACATGGGCCATGCGCGCGCGCTGCTATCGCTGGACCGCGCCGCGCAGATCACGGCGGGCAACCAGATCGCGGCCAAGAAGCTGTCGGTGCGCGAGGCTGAGGCGCTGGTCAAGAAGATCGGCGCCGAGTTCAGCCTGGTGCCGCAAAAGCCCCAGAAGGAAAAGTCGCGCGACTTGAAGCGCGTGGAGGAAGAACTCTCGGACCTGCTCATGGCCGAGGTCGAGGTGCGCGTGAAAAAGCGCGTGAAGCGCCATGGCCGGGTAGAGGACATGGGCGAACTGGCAATCCAGTTCGGCTCGCTGGAGGCCTTGAACGGGCTGATCGACCGCCTGCGGGGCTGATCTCCCTGCACACCAGGGGCGCCGTTCTGCTTCGGTGCAACCATGCGTGAAATAGCGCACAGAAACGGTTTCCAGCCGTAACTTGCGCAGGCAAAATGCGTCTGTGCGGGGCCTACACTGCGCTGCGTTCAACACACCCGGGTTGACCGCAAGGCCTCTTCACAGGGCGGCGAAAGCGCCGTTCTGCGGCCCACGATGGTTTGCCGGGTGATCCATGTATCTCCTGGAGCAGACCCCCATGACCCCTTTGCGCTTCGTCCTGACCCCCGCCTGCCTGGCCGTTGGCCTGTGCATCGCCAGCCTGGGCGCCCAGGCCCAAACCACCAAACCCCCCAAGGTCCAGCTGTGGATGGACGTGTCCACCGGCACCATGGCGGGCATGCCCGAAATGGACAGCCTGCCCGGTGGCGGCGGTTTGCTCGGCGGTCTCATGGGCGGCGGCGCGCAGGGCAGGGCGGGCGGTGGCAACACGGCCTATGGCAACGCCCGCGCCATGTCCATCATGCCGCCGCGTGTCATCGACATCGCCTTGCACAACACCCTGCGCCCTGGCGTCGAAGCCAGCCAGGCCATTCCCGCGGGCATGCGCATGGGCGAATCCCTGCCGCTGATCCCCCCGCGCGCGCAGCCCACCCAGACCGAGCCGGGTGAGGTGCCCCAGGAGTACCAGCAGCACCAGCCCAAGGGCCGCATCCTGCTCTACTGGGGCTGTGGCGCCACGGTGCGCGCGGGCCAGCCCCGCGTGATCGACCTGGCGCGCGCCAAGCCCACGGACTATGCCCAGGCCTTTGCCGGCCGCGCCGTGCCCGACCGGGGGCCGCGCGTGGGCCCGGCCTATGCGCTGTACCCCAATGAACGCAACCAGGTGAGCCTGTCGCGTGACGCCTCGCTGGTGGGCGAGCACCAGGTGCGCGGCGACGGTGTGCCCGCGTCGATGAAGTTCACGCTGGGCGCGGCGCAAGACCTGATGCCCGCCATCGACCTGCGCACCACCGGCAAGCCACAGGACAGCATGGGCACCAGCTGGCAGCCCGTGCGCAATGCGCGCGCCTACTACCTGCATGCCATGTCGCAGAACGGGGACGACCTCGTGATGTGGTCCAGCGCCGAGACGCCCGACACGGGCATGGGCCTGTTCGACTACCTGTCGCCCGCCACCGTCGACCGCTGGCTCAAGGAGCGGGTGCTGCTGCAGCCCGAAACCACGCAGTGCGCCATCCCCCAGGGCATCTTTGCGGGCGGCGGGCGCGATGCCACGCCCATGCTGCGCATGATGGCCTACGGCGGCGAAAGCCACATCGTGCACCCGCCGCGCCCGGCCGACCCCAAGGCCGCGTGGGAGCCCGAGTGGGCCGTGCGCGTGCGTGTCAAGTCGCACACCATGGCGATGCTGGGCGAAGAGATGCAGGGGCGGCGCGGCGGCAGCATGGGTGCCGCACCCGGCGCACCCTCGGGCGGCGCCTATTCCAGCGGCATGGGCGGCGCGCCGGCAGGCCAGCAGCCAGCGGGCGAGGGTGGTACGGATGCGGGCAACGTGGTGAACCCCGTGAACCTGCTGCGCGGCATTTTTGGCCGTTGAGAACGAACCCATGTTGGCCCTGCGCATGCCCTGGCCCCTGCCTGCGTTGTTGGCGTGGGCGTGCGCGTGGCTGATTTTTGTGGCCCTGCAGCGCGCGGTCCCGCCCGTGGCGGCCTTGCTGGCTGCCTGCCTGCTCGGGACGGCGGCCAGTGTGCTGGGCGACAGCTGGTGGCGGCGCGGGCTGATTGCGGCGGGCTTTCCGCTGTCGCTGGCGCTGCTGGGCGCGGCCAGCCTGCCGACCTGGGCGTGGCTGGTGCCGCTGGCGCTGCTGCTGCTGGTCTACCCCCTGAACGCCTGGCGCGATGCGCCGCTGTTTCCCACGCCCCACCATGCGCTGCAGTCCCTGGCCTCGCAGGCCCCGTTGCCGCTGGGGGCCCGGGTGCTGGATGCGGGCAGCGGCGTGGGCGATGGCCTGAAGGCGCTGCGCCATGCCTACCCGGCCGCGCAACTGGAGGGCATCGAATGGAGCTGGCCCCTGCGCCTGCTGTGCGCCCTGCGGTGCCCCTGGGCCCGGGTGCGGCGCGCCGACATGTGGGCCGAGGACTGGAGCCCCTACCGCATGGTGTACCTGTTCCAGCGGCCCGAGAGCATGGCCCGCGCCGCCGCCAAGGCCCAGGCCGAGCTGGCACCCGGCGCATGGCTGGTGAGTCTGGAGTTCGCAGTGCCCGGCGTATTGCCCTGCGCGCAGCTGCGTGCGCCCGGTGGCCGCGTGGTCTGGCTGTACCGCCTTCCCCTGAACCGCCTGGAGGCATGAGATGCCCATGTTCGATTGCGATTTGAGCTGTTCGGCGCGGTTACAGAAAAGATACAAGCTTTTGCTACATTGCGTCCCTGGCTACAACCCCATACAAAACTACCAAGAAACTCACAGCCAGAGGGGGCTGCCAGCAGCACGTGAACGCGCCGGGAGGGGGCGCACCGGCCGCCAGCACCTTCCTTGTCCGGACTTCCCATCCTGCAGGCCACACCGGCTTCTGCGGCGCACCACCCTGACCGGTGTGCCCGCAGCGCGGTGCCGTCTTGCGCGTGGACATGGCCGGGGTTTTCTGGTGCACAACCGACCGATCTGCAAGGAGCATTCATGACCGCCCACCCATCCCGTTTCCGCCCACGCCTTCTGTGGGTGCTGGCCCTGAGCGCCGCCCTGACCGGCTGCGCCACCATGCAGAGCCATGACAAGCTGGCGACCGACATGCAAAACGCTGGCCGCAGCGGCGGCATTCCCGCCGCCATCGCCCAGCTCGAAAGCACGGCCAAGAGCGAGGAAGAAAAAACCGCGCTGCTCTACAACATGGAACGCGGCGAATTGCTGCGCATGGACCGCCGCTACCCCGACAGCACCAACGCTTTCTTGCTGGCTGACATCAAGGTCAAGGAATGGGAAGAGACTGCCAAGACCAACCCCAGCAAGCTCATGGGCACCGTGGGCGCTGCGCTGATCAGCGAACGCCTGAAGGTCTACGAAGGCCAGGACTATGAAAAAGTGTGGGTGACCACACGCCTGGCGCTCAACCGCATGGCCGTGGGAGATTTCGAAAACGCCCGCGTGGACATCAAGCGCACCCACGAGCGTGAAGCCATCATTGCCGAGTTCCGTTCGAAGGAAACCCTGGCGGCGGAAGAAGAAGCCAAGTCCAAGGGCGCTACCTCGGGGGGCAAGGAACTCAACGGCTACCCCGTCGAGACGCTCAACGACCCCGAAGTGCTGGCCCTCAAGAACGGCTACCAGAACGCCCTCTCCCACTATCTGGCCGGTTTCCTGTACGAAATGCTCAACGAGCCTGGCCTGGCTGCGCCCGGCTACCGCAAGGCCATCGAACTCAAGCCCGAAACCGGTGTGCTCGAAGAAGGCCTGCGCGGCCTGGACAACCGCACCGGCTTTACCTGGAAGCGCCGCCAGCGCATGACCGATGTGCTCTTCATCGTCGAAGCCGGTGATGCCCCTGCGCGCAAACCCAAGGCCTTCACCATCCCCGTGCCTACGGGCCGGGGCCTGGTCACGGCCAGCATCTCCTATCCGGTGATCGAGCCTTCCAAGGACGCCCTGCTGACCACCATCTCCGCCGCCGGTACCGACCTCAAGCTTGAAAAGGTGGTGGACGTGAACGTGATGGCGCGCCGTGCGCTCAAGGACGAAATGCCCGGCATGGTGCTGCGCGGCTTCACCCGTGCCGTGGCCAAGGGCGTGCTGCAGAACGAACTGCAAAAGCGTGGCGGCCTGATTGGCGGCATCATCGGTGCGGCGGCCTCGGTGGCCACCGAGCAGGCGGACGATCGCATGTGGCGCATGCTGCCCGGCCGTGTGTACGTGGCCCGTGGCTACCTGCCACCGGGCGAGCACGTGGTGAGCGTCAATGGCCGCCAACTGCCCCAGCCGATCAAGATCGACGGCCAGTACGCCCTGGTGCCCCTGCGCATGTATGACAACAGTGTGCTGACCGGCGACGTGGCCATGCTGGGCCAGCTGCCCACCGTGGCTGCCGCACAAGCGGCCCCGGCGGCAGCAACACCCGCCGCCCCGACGCGCACCTCCAACAACAACCGCACCCGCGCGGTGCCCCAGTCGGCGGTCAAGTCCACGGCGACCACCCCTGCGGCGCCTGCCAAGAACTGAACCCGCATATGTCCCATTTTCAAGGAGCCTCTGGCATGAGAACCCGTTTTGCCCTTGCTGCTGCACCCGCCCTTGTGTGCGCGGCCCTCACGATGACCCTGGCCACCAGTGCCAGTGCCCAGCTGCACGACCCAGCCACCCCGCTGGCCGTGGCCTCCAAGGTCGCCCTGCGCGGCGAAGCCAATAGCATCGCTGTGCGCGAGATGCGCATCGTGCGCAAGAACGACATCCTTGTGGTGCAGGCCGACATGGCCAACATGGGCCGCACCGACCGCACCGTGTTCTACCGCTTCAAGTGGCTGGACAACGTAGGCAACCAGGTGGGCGACGGCGAATCCTGGAAGCAGATGAGCGTGCTGGGCCTGGGCCAGCAGACCGTCAAGAGCGTGGCGCCCACTGCCGCGGCGGTCGACCTGCGCCTTGAAATGAATGTGGAGCCGCGCTGAACCCGCGCTGCCCCATCGAAATATTGTTGAGTGAGGAGTTGAAAACCATGACAAAGAACACCATCCAGCGCAGCGCGCTGATCCTGGCCTTCGCGGCCGGCACGCTGGCCCTGTCGGCCTGCCAGAACCTGTCTTCGCCCACCGTGCGTTTTGACCGCCAGGTCAACTACGGCGACGCCAAGGCCGTCGAGCTCGTGACCAACGAGTTCGGCTCCACCGACCTGCAGATGATTGCCGAGAAGATGACCGGCGGCCTGCTGGAAACCGGCATCTTCCAGGGCCGCCCCACGGTGACGATCTCCACCGTGAAGAACAAGACCAGCGAGTACATCGATACCACCAACGTGATGAGCTCGATCCAGACCGCACTGGTCAAGTCGGGCAAGGTGCGTTTTGTGCGCTCCATCAACGAGATGCAGCAGGGCGTGGATGAGCTGCAGCGCCAGAACCAGAGCGGCCTGTACAAGCAGGGCACCACCGCCAAGGTCGGCCAGATGACGGCAGCCAAATACACCATGGAAGGCGAGCTCACCAGCATCGTCAAGCAGAACAACAACACCAAGGACGTGTACTACAAGTTCACGCTCAAGCTGTTTGATGTGCAAGAAGGCACGATCGAATGGCAGGACGAGAAGGAAATCCGCAAGACAAGTAAGAGGTAACCCCCTGAGCGGCTGCACCGCTTCCCCCTTTCTCTCGCGCTGCGCGCGGGAAGGGGGACGACGCCCTCGCTGCGGGGCGGCCCTTGCTTGGCGTCCCGCGCCTGGGTCGCGCCAGTATCGGACGATGTTGGCGATGGCCCGTATCGTTTGATGAACACATGACATTCCGTTAGCTCACCAGGAGCATCACATGCAACGTAGAACCACTCTCCACACGGCCCTGGCCGTGATCGCCGCCACCACCATGGCCTGGGGCGGCACCGCCCTGGCGCAGCAGCCCGGCGCGGCGCCCAAGATCGCAGTGACCGACCTGGCCTACGCCCAGCGCGTGTCCGAGTACTTCCTGGCCGGCACCTACCAGCGCAGCAGCCAGATGAGCGCGGGCGGCAGCCACAGTGGCGGCTACAGCCACGGCCCCTACGGCGGCTCGGGCTCGCACTCGGGCAGCCAGCACATGCAGGCGTCCGAGCAGGCCAGCGGCACCTACGTGGCTGGTCGCTACAGCTACATCGAGCAGCGCGAGCTCGGCGGCTACACCAACGACATCAAGGGCGCCATCCTGCAGGGCACCTACTTCCGCCTGATCCAGGGCAAGGGTTTTGACGCCGGCAAGCCGCAAAACAGCAAGGCCGAGCAGATACTCAATCAGGTGCAGACCGGCAAGATGGCCACGCCCCAGGTGCAGCCCCAGGTCAACGACGTGATCAGCCGCATCAAGAAGGGCGAGTTCAACGGCGCCGACTACGTGCTGTTCGGCGTGGTCTCCAGCATCGACTTTACCGACGCGCTCTCGCCGCTGCAGGGCACCACCAGCGCCACACGCCAGTACGGCCTGCAGCTCCTGGCCGATTTCTCGCTGATCAACACCAAGACCTACGAGATCAAGGCCGCGTTCTCCGCCCAGGGCGAAGGCAACGACACCAAGATCCTGTCGATCCGTGGCGACATCGCCCCGCCCAACCGTGCCAAGGTGATACGCGAGACCTCGCTGTCGCTGGCGCAGGACGTGTACCAGCAGATGGCCATGCAGCTGGGCTACACCGACGCGAACCTGGCGCGCGGCGTGCGCCCTGCACCGGTGTACCAGCAGGGAGGCCAGCCCATGCCCATGCCGCAGCCCCAGCAGCCTGAGCAAGTCCTCATCTTGAAGTAGCAGGGGCAACCCCCTGAGGCGCTGCCGCTCGGTGCTGACCGCCGGAGGCGGCAGCCTCTTGCTCGGCATCTCGCGCTGGGCGGCGCACCAGTAGCAGGTGCAGTTCCCTGGGTGGTCGCAGTCATGCCAGACTGTGGCCTGTGCTCAACGTAAAACACCTTTCTGCTTCTGCCGCACCTTTGCGGCCCCTGGCCAGCCCTGTGCTGGCCTTTTTCGTGGCCACGGCCGTTGCCTGTGTGCTTGGTGGCTGCGCCGCATCGCCCCCTCCGTTCTATGCGGCGGCCGTGTCCGAATCGCTGGTGAATGTGTACGGGCCCGAAGCTTCCGCAGAGACACCGCAGGCGCCCGCGCAGGCCCCGGTGGCGCCGACCCAGGCCCCACCCCCGTCGGAGACCTTCACACTGCGGCCGCTGCCAGGCACCGATGGCGCCACGCTCCAGGCCCTCGCGCGCAGCGAACGCACCGCACCGCTGCGCTACCGTGTGATCGTCATCCCCGGCTCCGGCTGCGCGGGCATGGGGCCGATTGCGGACCGCTACTTTGCCGGCCTGCTGCACGCCCAGGTGCTGGTGCTGCACAAGCCCGGTGTGGACCCCCAGGCGCGCACGGCGCCCGCAGACTGCGCACGCGACTTTGTGCAGCAGGACCGTCTCTCCACCTGGCTGGCCCACGCCCGCGCCGCTCTGGTCGCGGATGCGCAGCAGCGCGAACGTGAAGGCGCGCCCGCGCTGCCGCAGCTGCTGGTGGGTATTTCCGAAGGGGCCGAGCTGTTGCCCGCCCTGGCGCCCGAGGTGCCGCAACTTGCCGGCCTGGTGATGCTGGCCTCCAGCGGGCTGGACCCGCAGGAGGCCGGTGCCCTGCAGGCACAGCGCCTGGAGGCGCAAGCAGACTGGGAGGAGCTGGGCCGCGTGGTGGGCGGGCGCCGTCCCGATAGCACCGTGGCGCAGGGCCGCAGCCTGGGCTATTGGCGCGACCTGTGGAACTGGCCGTTGACCCTGCCGCTGGTGCAAAGCCCTTGGCCGTTGGTGCAGGTGTGGGGCAGCGACGACGCGCTGGTGCCCGCCTCCGCCTACGAGCGTTTTGCGGAAATGGCCGCTGTGCGCACCGTGCCCTATTGCGCGCGGCGCATCGACGGCGCAGACCACGGCCTGCAGCGCCGCAGGGCCGGTGGCGAGGGCGCGGACGGCGTGCAGCAGGTGTGGGCCTGGACCGAACAGTGGGCGCGCGAACCGGCCGCTGGCTTGTGCGCACCGCTGTTGCGGTAGCACGGATGCAGCTCCTGGCGCGCTGGCGGGCGCGTGCTGACCTGAGCGGGCAGCCCACCCAGCCCACCCAGCCCTCGCGGCAGCGCGGCTGGGCGGGCATCGTGGGCACGGTGGCACTGCTCTGCCTGGGGTTCCTCGCGCCCGCCGCCTGGGGCCAGCCCGCCACCCGTTGTGCCGACTTCCTGGCCGCGCAGCGGCACAAGCCGCCGGGACTGGAGTGGGTGGGTTGCACTGAAGGCCGCGACCACCAGCTGCGTGCACTGATTGCCACCTACCGCGTGCCGGGCGTGCAGGCGGCTGCGGTGGAGCGCTACCTGGTGCGGCGCACCGGCATGGCGCCACTGCGTTTTGTGTGCTGCGGCTGGGAGCCCCGCAGCGGGCAGCAGGGGCCGGGCCGTTTGCCGGGCCCGGCCGGGCAGCCCATGCGTGTGGACATGCATTCGGGCGAAACCCTGGTCACATGCCGCAGCGACTGGTCGCAGATCCCATGGTTCGAGGTGCGTGTCACGCTGCCGCTGGAGTCGCCGTAGGCGCCCTGATCGTCGAAATGCCGGTGTCTGGCGTGGCGACCCCTGGAAGATCGGCGGCAGTTTTTTCTAGCCCGCCTGCGGACCAGGGGGGACGGGGTTGGCGTGGGCCTGTGCCTGCAGCCAGGCGCAGAACACATCGAGCCGGGGCAGGGGGCCGCTGGTGCGGCGCCGCACCACGTAGTCATACCCCGAGGCCACAAAACCCAGCGGTGCCACCAGCCGCCCTGCCAACACGTCGTCCATCACCAGATGCCACGGGGCCACGGCAATGCCCAGCCCGCGCACGGCAGCCTCCAGCGTGAAGTAGTAGTGCTCGAACTCCGGCCCCGGCTGCGAAGGTGTGGGCACGGGCTCGGGCACGGCAGCGCCCGCCGCTGCCCCCCACATGGCCCAGGCGTTGCGCCGCGTGCGGGTGTGCAGGCGCAGGGGTGCCAGGGCCGGGTCCGCCAGGTCGGCGGGTTGCTGCAGCGCCACCCGCTGCGCCAGTTCGGGGCTCAGCACCGGGCCCAGGTGTTCGGCAAACAGCCGTTGCTCCCTGCTGGCATCCAGCGCTCCGGTGGCCTCCTCGGCGGTGATGGCCAGATCGCCGTGTTGGCGCTTGGCATCGGTGCCAGCGTCGGTGGTGCGCAGGCGCACCTCGATGCCCGGGTGCTGGGCCTGGAAGTCGAACAGCCGGGGGATCAGCCATTTCACGGTGAAGGTGCTGAAGCAGGCCACATCCAGCGGCCCTCGGCTGGGGTCGCTGACCTCGCGCACGGCATCGGCGATGTGGGCAAAAGCATGGGTCAGCACCGGCTGCAGCACATGCGCCGCCGGGGTGAGGGTGGGGCGGGCCTTGCTGCCATCAAACAGGGCCACGCCCAGGTGCTGCTCAAGCTGGCGCACCTGGCGGCTGATGGCGCCGGGTGTGACCGACAGCTCGTCCGCCGCCGCTGTCATGCGGCCCAGCCGGGCAGCAGCCTCGAACGCACGCAGGGCACTCAGTGGGGGCAGACGGTGGCTCATATATGTGATTTTAAGACACATAAAAACAGCCAAATCATCGCTTTTCAATCATGAAATTGATAGCAAAAATAGATGGAACGTTAAGCGCTGACGGCTTGAATTGTTTGAAAACTGGCAACCGCTGGCCTGAATGCCATATTTGATTTGAATGAACATAGGAGAAAACCATGCCCTTTATCCGCACCAACGTTCCGCAGGACACCCCCGCCGCCACGCGCGAGGCCATCGTGCAAGGCATCCACCAGGCGCTGGTGGACGGCATTGGCATGCCGCCGGACGAGCTGTTCAACCTGGTCGCCGCCTACGCTCCCGGTGAATTTGCCTGCAGCCCCACCTTCAACGGTGTGGCCCGGTCCGACCGCGTGGTGGTGGTCGAGATCACGCTGCGGCGTGGGCGCAGCGATGCGATGAAGCGGGCCCTCTATGCCGCCATCGCGCGCAACCTGTTGGCCATGGCGGGCGTGGCGCCGGCCGATGTATTCATCTTCATGCACGAGAACGACTATTCCGACTGGTCCGTGGGCCATGGCCGGTTTGCGATGGACCTGGTCCAGAACAACGCGGCAGCCTGAGCGCTGTGTTCCCTAGCGCGGCCGGACCATCTTGAACAGCTGCTCCGGCCCCACGGTAAAGTAATCGGCTGGGCCGCCACCGCGCAGGATGTGGCCCGCGTTCGCCGTGTCGTACACGCCGTCCTTGAGCAGTGCCCGGTCGATGTGCACGGCCACCACTTCGCCCAGCACCAGCCAGGTGTCCACCTTCTCCCCGTCCACGCCTTGCAGCCGCAGGATCTGCGTGCTGCGGCATTCAAAGGTGACGGGGCTTTCGGCCACGCGCGGCGGGCGCACGCGGGTGGAGGGCCGGGTGCTGAGGCCCGTCAACTCGAACTCGCTCACCTCGGGCGGCACGGCGGCGCAGCTCTGGTTCATCACCTCGGCCAGGTCGCGCGTGGCCAGGTTCCACACAAATTCGCCCGTGGCCTCCACGTTGCGCACCGTGTCCTTGTAGCCAATGCTGGCAAAGCCCACGATGGGCGGCACGTAGTTGAAGGCGTTGAAAAAGCTGTAGGGTGCCAGGTTGGTGGCGCCCGCCGCGCTCTGCGTGGAGATCCAGCCGATGGGGCGCGGCCCCACGATGGCGTTGAACGGGTCGTGCGGCAGGCCGTGGCCCAGGCGGGGCTCGTAGCTGTGGATGTCGTCGCGGCGGGGTGGGGTGGTGTTCATGGGGCGCAGGAAGGTTGGATGAGGTGCACGCTGCAGCGGGTGTTCCTTTCACCGCGCAGACTCCGTTTCGCACATTACCTCCGGCTTGTGCTGGGGACAGTCACCAGGATTTCAAAAACGCTACAAAAATAATAGCTTAAGGCGCTTTATGGACAAGCGGGGAAAGCCATTTCTATCAAAAAAAATTGGACCACAAGGGTCCATTTTTGGATGGTGATTTCCTGTCGCCGCTGGGGTGCCGGCGGCATCTTATTTCTGGAACAGCACCAGCTGGGTCTCTGTCGCCACCATGCCGCCCCTTTCGGCGGTCATCGTCACTTCGTAGCGGGTGCCGGGCAGCGGTACCTGGGAGGTGAAGCTGAACGAGAAGTCACCATTGCCATCGGCCTGTACACGCTGCGACAGCAATTCCTGGTTCAGGCCAAACACGCCGACGAGGGTGCCTACCGCATTCACCTTCACATCCACCACCGCGCCAGGCACGGTGCGGCCGCGTATGACAACGGCGCCCCTGTCGACCGTGGCATTGTTGGCATGGCTGCTCACCTGCAGCTGCACGGTGGTCGGCGCGGCGTTCGCTTGCGAAGCGACGTTGAAGGTCCAGTTCTGGCGCATGCCGTTGCCCACCAGGTCCCGGGCGGTCACTTCCACCGGATACCGGCCGGTGGGCAGGTCCGCGCGGTAGGTGAAAAACTGCGGTGTGATCTGCGAGGTGGACGTGACATCGCGTCCCGCGATCACGATGCGAACGCTCTTGGGGTCCACACCCACACCACCGACGTCATCAAACGTCCCGGACACCGAGGTGGCAGCACTGCGCGGGATTGTCTCCCCGTCGCGCGGCGACACATGGCGAATCACCGGCGGTTTGGCATCGGCGATCAGGGGCTGGGTCAGGGTCGAGGAGACCGTGCGGTCACCGACACGCAAGGTGGCCACCGTGGGGCGCGACGGCGCCAGGTTGTCCATGCGGCGGATGGTGTACGCACCCTCATACACGCCCGGCGATACCTCGCGCATCGGTACGTTGTCGATGACACCGGGAATGTCGAAATCAGCCCTGCCTCCTGGGGCGCCGTTCAGCGTAAAGCGCAATTCGGCGCCGGGCTCCATCTTGTCGATGGGGGCAACCGAGAAACGGTCGATCTTCAGGCCAGGTGGCGGTGCCGCCACCGCGTTCCGGCCACCAACGTCGGCCGGAAGCGAGTAGTTGCTGGTGATGGTGCGGTTGCGCACCTTCAGCGTGGCGCGCACGGCGCTGCCTTCATGGAGGCGGTCCTGGCGGCGGACGGTGTAGCTGCCCGTGTACACGCCCCGTTCGGTTTCCTGCAGCACGATGGCCCGAGGCACACCGGCAACATGGAGTTGGACCCGGCCCCGCGGTGTGCCTTCTATCGTGAACTGCAGATCTGCGCCGGCCCGCAGACCGTCGTCTGTGACCACCTGCAGTGATCGCAATTCAGGGGCGGCGGGCTGCGCCATGACCGTACCCGGAACGACCATCAGGGCGGTGGCGGCCGGGAGCAGCAGGAAAAAGGCTGCCACCTGGTTGCGAATGTGTTTTGTCATGGTGTTCAAACCTTTGTAGGGAGATTGCCCACTGTGACGGCCACGGAAGATTTCGAACGTAGGCGGGCAGGACTAACGACCCAGGACAGGGCGCTGATCGACTGTCAGGCGCACGCCCGGTCTGGCCATTTCACGCGGCGGCCCCGCACCGCTGCGCGGCGTGCGCCAGCGGGGCGCAGATGTGACAGGAAAGCGCTGGGGCCTGCTGTCCACGTCCACCGGGCTTCGGCATCCCTGTGGTTGCGCTCCCCCTAGTTCGCAGGCACTGGCTGCTGCTGCCCCAGAAACCGTCCTGGCGGCTGCCCCACTGACTTGCGCACCATGGCGCTGAAGGCGCTGGGGCTGTAGCCCAGTTCGGCGGCGATCTGGCCCATGGGCATGCGCCCGGCGGCCAGCGACACGGCCTTGGCCAGGATCACCTGCTGGCGCCACTGGGTGAAGGTGCTGCCCAGTTCGGAGCGGAACAACCGCGCCACGGTGCGGGGGCTGGCGCCGGTGTCCCGCGCCCAGTCGGCCAGGGTTTCATGGCGCGTGGGGTCGGCCAGCACGGCTTCGCACAGATGGCGAAGGCGCTTGTCCTGGGGCAGGTCCACGCCCAGCTTCACGGCGGCGGCGCGGGCCAGTTCGTCGCGCACCAGGGCGCTCAGGTGCTGCTCGCGCAGCAGTTCGGCGGCTGTGGGGGCCGGGCCGCCGTCAGGAGTGGTGGGCATCTCGCGCACCAGCGAGCGCAGCAGGTCGGACACCTCCAGCACGCGGCACTGGCGCCAGGCGGCGGTTTCGTCATCGCTGCGCTGGCGGGGGTTGCCACTGCCCAGGGCGCCTGGCCCGCACTGGCCGCGTGGCTGGTGAAAGTACAGCGTGCGCAGGTCGGCATCCTCCACCATGGTCACGGCATGTTCCACCCCGGGCGGAATCCACAGCGCTCGCGAGGGCGGCACGATGTAGGTGCCGTGGCTCACGGTGAGCCGGATCACGCCCGTGGTCGAGATCGCCACCTGTGCCCAGGGGTGGCTGTGGGGCATCACCTGGGTGTCGGCGGCCAGCCAGCGCAGCTTGGCGCGCACCGGGCGGGCGGCGGTGGGCACAAACAGCTCGGGCGTGAGCGAACCGACGTACGACAGCCCGCGCCGGGCACGTGGCACGACCTGGGCGGCAAAGTGCTCCACCCCCGGTTCGGGGAGCGCGAAGGGCGCGGGAGGCGTGGCAGGCAGGTTTGGCATGTTTGCGATAGAACTTGGCCGACTATCGTAAACCTGCCGAAGCCTCCCTGCCTAAGATCAGGCCCATGACCCCTTCCTCCTCCGGCACCGCCACCAACCCTGTCCCGCTGCGGCAGGATGCCCGCACCATCGGCCTCATTGGCCTGGCCCATGGCAGCTCGCACTTTTTCCACATGCTGCTGCCGCCGCTGTTCCCGTGGCTGATCGGCGAGTTTGGCTTCAGCTACTCCGAGCTGGGCCTGCTGGTGTCGGTGTTTTTTGTGATCTCGGGCGTGGGCCAGGCGCTGTCGGGCTTTTTGGTGGACCGCGTGGGTGCGCGGCCGGTGATGTTTTTTGCGCTGTCGAGTTTTGCGGCGGCAGGCCTGGCTGCGGGCACCGCGCAGGGCTACCCGGGGCTTTTGCTGGCAGCGGCCCTGGCGGGCTTGGGCAATGCGCCCTTCCACCCGGTGGACTTCACGATATTGAACAAACGCGTGTCGCCGCAGCGCCTGGGGCATGGCTTTTCGGTGCACGGTATCAGCGGCAATCTGGGCTGGGCCACGGCACCGGTGTTCATGGCGGGCATCGCCACGGCCACGGGGTCGTGGCGCACGGCCTGCCTGTGCGGCGCCCTGTTCGCTCTTGCGGTGCTGGCTATCATGGTCTGGAACCGCGATGCGCTGGATGACCGCCAGGGCGCCTGGGCGCACCAGGCCAAGGGCGGGGCCGGGGCGGCCAAGCCCGAGCACCCCATGGCCTTCCTCAAGCTGCCCTCGGTGTGGCTGTGTTTCTCGTTCTTCTTCTGGAGCACCTGCGCACTGAGCGCCATCCAGAGTTTTGCCAGCCCGGCGCTGCAGTCCATGTACGGGCTGCCGCTCAGCGTTACCGCCATGGTCGTCACCGGCTACATGCTGTGCGGCGCGGCGGGCATGCTGATCGGTGGCTTTCTGGTGGGGCGTGTGCAGCGGCTGGAGAAGATCATCTCGGTGTGCCTGCTGGGTTCGGCCGCGCTGCTGGTGGTGGTGGGTTTGGGCTTTTTGCCCGGCATGGCGGCGGTGGCCGTGGCTTCGGTGGCGGGTCTGGGCACGGGCCTGGCCGGCCCCTCGCGCGACATGCTCATCAAGCGCGCGGCGCCCCCTGGCGCCACGGGCCGGGTGTATGGCACCGTGTATTCGGGCCTGGACCTGGGCTTTTGCCTGGCCGCCCCGGCCTTTGGCGCCATGCTGGACCAGGGTATGACCTCGGGCATCTTCTACGGCTCGGCCTTCACGCTGGCGCTGAGTGTGGTGTCGGCAGCGCTGGTGGGGGTGGGCGTGGCAGCACGGGCCGCTCGGCCCCTGGCAACCGCTGCCTGAGCGGGAGAGGCGAAGCGGTCCCTCGTTGGTGGATCGTCGGCGGGGCATCGATCAATGGGCCCGGTGCGCCAGGGGTTCTGGGCGCGGGTCAGCGCATGGATGGGGCTTGTGTTGCAATCGCTGTCGACTGCGCTGGGGCCTTTGAATGGCCTGCAGTGTGCAGCCCCCCAACACCATAAGGACCCCCCATGACCCACCCCATCTACAACGCCAGCATCCCTGTCTTCCGCCAGATGCTGGGTTCCCTGAAAGACGTGCTGGCCAAGACCGAGGCCCACGCCACGGCGCGCAAGATCGAGCCGGACGCTTTGCTGCAGGCGCGGCTGTTCCCCGACATGTTTCCGCTGGCCCGCCAGGTGCTGATTGCCTGCGACTTCGCCAAAGGCGTGGCCGCACGCCTGGCCGGGGTGGAGGTGCCGTCCTTCCCCGACGCCGAGCGCCCCGGTTTTGCCGACCTGAATGAACGCCTCGACGCCGTGCTGGCGTTTGTCGAAGGCCTGCCAGAGGCGGCGTTTGCCGATGCCGCCACGCGCCAGATCACCATCCAGCCCGGCACGCCGCGCGAGAAGCAGTTTGTGGGCGAACACTACCTGCTGCACTACGGCCTGCCGCAGTTTTTCTTCCACGTGAACGCGACCTACGCCATTGCGCGCCACAACGGCGTGGAACTGGGCAAGCGCGACTACATGGGCAAATACTGATCCGTACGCCTGAAAGGCAGCCCGGGGTGACCTGGGCCTGCCTTGTCCCCGGGCCAACCGGCACCCATGCCACAGGCCAGGGCGCAGAAGGTTCCTCAAGGGCCGCTACTGCGCGTAGTTCAGTGGCAGCGCGGTGGTGAACTTGATTTCTTCCATCGCAAAACTCGAACTCACGTCCGACAGCGCCACGGCCTGCGTGAGCCGCTTGTAGACCGCGTCGTAGGCACGGATGTCGGGCACCACCACGCGCAGCAGGTAGTCCACGTCCCCGCTCATGCGGTAGAACTCGACGATCTCGGGAATCCCCATCACGGTATCCCGCAGGGTCTCGAACCATTGCTGGTGGTGCTGGCTGGTCTTGACCGCCACGAACACCGTCACACCCACATTCACCTTGCACGGGTCCACCAGGGCGACGTGGCGGGTGATGTAGCCCTTCTCGCGCAGCCACTGAACGCGCCGCCAGCAGGGTGTGTTGGACAGGTGCACGGCCTCGGCCAGCTCGGCCAGCGGTGTCTCGGCATTTTGCTGCAGCATCGCCAGCAGTTGGCGGTCAATGGAATCCAAATTCTGTTTCACGGCAAATATGAAAAATCGTTTCTCATATTTGGCGCTAATCGGGGCATAAAAGCAAAATGATTCCGGGACCCGTGCCACATACTGAACAGGTGTTTCTGGCACGGAATCTGCGGTTCTATTGCCGCAGATCCTGGGCCCTGCATCCATTGTGGTGCAGGCAAGTCCGCCCACCGTGGCCCGCTGCCAGGGCCCGCTTTGTTCCTCCCGTTCTTCCAAGGATTTCATTCATGGCGCCTTCTGTCTTTCGACGCAACCCTTTTGCCACGGGCCTGAGCATCGCCGCACTGGCCGTGCTTGCCGCCTGTGGTGGCAATGACGGCCCCACGACCCCGGTGGCCACACCCGAACCCACCGAGCAGTACGTGCCGCCCGAGCCGCCCTCAGGCTACACCCCCAAAGCCATCAGCTACGCCAACAAAGACATGGTGGCTGCGGCCAACCCATTGGCGGTGAAGGCGGGCGTGGACATCCTGGCCAAGGGTGGCACCGCCACGGATGCCGCCATTGCGGTGCAGATGGTGCTGAACCTGGTGGAGCCGCAGTCGTCGGGCATAGGGGGCGGAGCCTTCATGCTGCATTACGACAAGGGCGCGAACAAACTGTTGGCCTACGATGGCCGCGAGACCGCACCCAAGGCCGCTACGCCCAACCTGTTCATCGGCGCCGATGGCAAGCCGCTGGCGTTCCTGGCGGCGGTGGATGGTGGCCTGTCAGTCGGTACGCCGGGTGTGTTGCGCATGCTCGAAGCCGCCCACAAGGCGCACGGCAAGCTGCCATGGAAGGACCTGTTCGAGCCCGCGATCAAGCTCAGTGAAGAAGGTTTTGCGATTTCGCCGCGCATGAGTGTGTCGATCGCAGGCTCGGCCGCACGCATCAAGGCGCAGGGCGAGCCCGGCGCCAGCTACTTTCTCAACGCCGATGGCACGGCCAAGGCAGCAGGCACGCTGCTCAAGAACCCGGAGCTGGCAGCCACGCTCAAGGCCATTGCGGCTGGCGGCGCCAACGCGTTCTACCAGGGCGACATCGCCAAGGACATCGTGGCCAAGGTGGCCAGCCACCCCACCAACCCCGGCAAGCTGGCGCTCGATGACCTGAGCGGCTACACCCACAAGGTGCGCGAACCCGTGTGTGGCGTGTACCGCGTGTTGTACCGCGTGTGTGGCATGCCCGCGCCCAGCTCGGGTGGCATTGCCGTGCTGCAGACACTGGGGTTGCTGCAGGGCTTTGACCTGGCGGCCATGAAGCCCAACACGCTCGATTCGGTGCATGTAGTGTCCGAGGCCTACCGCCTGGCCTATGCGGACCGCGCCCTGTACGTGGCCGACCCCGACTTTGTGAGCGTGCCCCAAGCGGGCCTGATCAACGCCGACTACATCAAGGAGCGTGCCAAGCTCATCAGCCTGCAAAAGAGCATCGGCGTGCCCGTGGCCGGCACGCCACCGGGGGTGAGCGGCGCCAAGGGGCAGGACAACTCGCTGGCCCTGCCATCGACCACGCACCTGTCCATCATCGACAGTGCAGGCAACGCGGTGTCCATGACGACCACCATCGAGAACGGCTTTGGCAGCCTGCAGATGGTGCGCGGCTTCTTGCTGAACAACCAGCTCACCGACTTCTCGTTCACGGCCACCGACGCGGCGGGCAACCCCATCGCCAACAGCGTGCAGCCCGGCAAGCGCCCCCGCAGTTCGATGGCGCCCACCATCGTCTTCAACGCCACCACGGGTGACCTCGAAGGCGTGGTCGGCTCGCCCGGCGGCAGCGCCATCATCCAGTACACCGCCAAGACCATCCTGGGCATGACGGACTGGGGCCTGAACGTGCAGCAGGCCGTCAACCTGCCGAACTTTGGTGCGCAGACCAACGCCACCACGTCCATCGAAAAGGGCTCGGTCATCGACACTGCTGCCATCCGCGACGGCCTCAAGGCGCGCGGCCACACCGTGGCGCAGGCCGACACGTTCACCAGCGGCCTGCACGGTGCGGTGTTCAATGGCCTGCGGTCCAACGGCAATGCGGGCCTGCTGGCGCGCAACCCCGGCGCCGGGACCTATGCAGGTGGTGCCGATCCACGCCGTGAGGGGATCGCGCTGGGCAACAACTGAAGCGCGGCGAGGTGACCGGTTCTGCCCCTGATGGGGTCGAGCCGACGCACGGAAGGGCTGTCTGGTGGGCTACCGGGCAGCCTTTTTCTTTGGAGGCTCTGTGGCCGCCGCCGGATGTTGTTCGCCCGCCAGCGTGCGCAGCAAGGCAGTGAAGGTGGCCGTGGGGCCCATGTTGTCGTCCGCACGGTAGACCAGGGTGAGCGGCACATCCAGCCGCCCGCCATCCACCAGCGACCGGTAGGCGATGGCGTGGCGGTGCACGCCCAGCATGGACGACGGCACCACGGAAATGCCGGTGCCCGCAGCCACGAGGTTGAGGTTGGTCAGCATGCGTGCCACTTCGGCCACCACACGGGGGCGCACGCCCTGTTCGCTGCACAGCGTGAGCAGGTTGGCGTATAGGCCGGGCGCGCCCGGGCGGCGCACCAGGATCATGGGCTCGGCCTCCAGGTCGGCGATCTGAATGGGCAGCGGCTTGCCGCGCCGTTGGCGTTGTGCCAGCGGGTGGTCGATGGGCAGCGCCACCATGGCGGGCTCGTGCTGCAGCGTGTCGAACGCCAAGCCCGCAGGCCGCGCCACCGGCACGCGCAGCAGGCCGCAGTGCAGGCGTCCATCGGCGACGGCCTCGGTGATCTCGGCGGCATTGTTCTCGCCAATCTCCAGCACCAGGCCCGGGTGGCGCGCGCGGCACTCACGCAGCGCAAACGGCGTGAACTCATGGGCCGCGGCGGAACTGGTGAACGCAATCGCCAGCCGCCCGGTTTTGCCCTCGGCCAGCAACTGCATGCGGCTTTGCAGCGCATCGAAGTCGTGCACCAGGCGCGTGGCGTCAGCTTGTAGTGCGCGGCCCGCTTCGGTCAGTGTCACGCCCTTGGCATGGCGCTTGAACAAAGCCATGCCCACCGTGTTTTCAAGCAGCTTGATCTGCTGGCTCAGCGGTGGCTGGGCCATGCCCAGCTGCTCGGCGGCGCGCGTCATGTGCCCGGCGTCTGCAACAGCGAGAAAGTAGCGGAGCTGGCGGATGTCCATGTCAGCGGTGCGATGGCGTAAGTAGTGATCTCATACGTAAATCGTATCGAAGATGGTGGATGGACCTATTTGACGTATCGGAACTCCGTTTCTACGATGCGCAGCAGCTACCCACCAGAACCATCATTCAACGGAGACTTTCCCCATGGCTGCTTTTCCGCCGCTTCGCGCCTGGCCCCGCTGGACCGGGGCTGCGCCGGTCGCCCTGGCGGCTGCTGTTTTGGCTGCCTGTGCGCCGGTTGCCACCCAACCCCAGGCGGTGGCCGAGGCAGCACCCGCCGCCACGCCCTGCCCCAAGGACTTGACGCCCATCGCCCGCTGCCTGTCGGGCAAGGATTCCGCAGGGGCGTATTACCTGATTGCCATGCCGCAGCAGTGGAACGGCCACCTGGTGCTGCACGCCCACGGCGGCCCGGCGCTGGGCGCGCCCAAGATGGAGCGCGCGGTGGAGGACCTGGAGCGGTGGTCCATCATGGTCCGCGCGGGCTATGCCTGGGCGGGCAGCACCTTCCGCCAGGGCGGCGTGGAGGTGCGCGCGGCGGCCGAAGACACCGAGCGCCTGCGGCAGATTTTTGTGCAGCAGGTGGCCCAGCCGCAGCGCACCATCCTGCATGGCCAGTCCTGGGGCGCCAGCGTGGCGGCCAAGGGGGCCGAGATGTTCCAGGCCACGGCGACTAGTGGCAAACGCCCTTACGACGCTGTGCTGCTCACCAGCGGCGTGGTGGCAGGCGGCACGCGTTCGTACGATTTCCGCACCGATCTGCGCGTGGTCTACCAATACCTGTGCAACAACCACCCCCGGCCCACCGAGGCGGCGTACCCGCTCAACATCGGCCTGCCGCGCGATGCGGCCATGACGCAGGCGGATCTGGCGGCGCGCGTGAACGAATGCCTGGCGCTGAACAAATCCGCTGCAGAGCGCACGCCCGAGCAGCAGCGCAAACTCAAGACCCTTGTCGACGTGATCCGCATCCCCGCCAGCTCCATCCAGGGCCACATGAACTGGGCCACGTTCCACTACCGCGATGTGGTGCAGCACCGCGCCGGGGGTGCGAGCCCGTTTGGCAACCAGGGCGTGCAGTACAAGGGCTCACCCGACGATGCGGCCTTGAATGCCGCCGTGCTGCGCTACCGCGCGGACCCCGCCGCCGTGGCGCGGTTTGCGCAGGACACGGACCTCAGTGGTCGCATCCCCGTGCCGGTGCTCACCGTGAAAGGTGTAGACGACCCCACGGCCTTTGTCGAGCTGGACACGGCTTTCAAGGCCACCATGGAGCAAGGCGGCAGTGCGGCGCGCCTGGTGCAGACCTTCACCCAGCACCATACCCACAGCTACCTGAGCGACCCCACCTACCCGACGCTGATGACCGCCTTGCTGCGCTGGGTGGACGGAGGTGTGAAGCCCACGCCCGAGGGCATCGCAGCGCAGTGCCCGGCCTTCGAGGCGCATTTCGGCAAGGGGTGTGCGTTCCTTCCCGGCTATGTGCCTGCGGCGCTGAGCACCCGCGTGGCCGACCGCGAACGGCCCTGATGTTCGGGCAGGGGTAGCGCCGCTCTTCCCCATCATTTGTGACCTGAAATGTGGCTCCCTCCAGGGGCTGCTTTTTTCCATACTGGTGCGGTCCGGCAATAAAAAAGGCCCCGACATGCGGGGCCTTTTTTGGGGAGCGGGCTGTTTGTCGTTTAAGCAGCCACGGTCTTCAACGCTGCATTCAGCGTCTTGCTGGGGCGCATCACGGCGTCCAGCTTGGCGGTGTCGGGCAGGTAGTAGCCACCGATGTCGGCGGGTGCGCCCTGCACCGCAGCCAGCTCGGCCACGATGGTCTGTTCGTCAGCGGCCAGTTGTTTGGCCAGCGGCGCGAACAGCTTGGCCAGGTCGGCATCGTCGGTCTGCGCGGCCAGTTCCTGCGCCCAGTACAGGGCCAAGTAGAACTGGCTGCCGCGGTTGTCCAGCTGGCCGGTCTTGGGCGAAGGGTTCTTGTTGTTGTCCAGGAGCTTGCCTGTGGCGGCGTCCAGCGTCTTGGCCAGCACCTTGGCCTTGGCGTTGCCGGTCTTCAGGCCCAGGTCTTCCAGCGACACGGCCAGCGCCAGGAACTCGCCCAGCGAATCCCAGCGCAGGTGGTTTTCTTCCACCAGCTGCTGCACATGCTTGGGTGCGGAGCCGCCCGCGCCGGTTTCGTACATGCCGCCACCCGCCATCAGGGGCACGATGGACAGCATCTTGGCCGAGGTGCCCAGTTCCATGATGGGGAACAGGTCGGTCAGGTAGTCGCGCAGGATGTTGCCGGTGGCGCTGATGGTGTCCTGGCCACGGATCACGCGCTCCAGCGTGTAGCGCATCGCACGCACCTGGCTCATGATCTGGATGTCCAGGCCCGCCGTGTTGTGCTCGTGCAGGTACATCTTGACCTTGGTGATCAGCTGCGCTTCGTGCGGGCGGTACGAGTCAAGCCAGAACACCACGGGCATGCCGGAATTGCGCGCGCGATTCACGGCCAGCTTGACCCAGTCGCGGATCGCGGCGTCCTTGACCTGGCACATGCGCCAGATGTCGCCGGCTTCCACGTTCTGGGAGAGCAGCACTTCGCCGGTGGCCAGATCGGTGATGTTGGCCACGCCGTCTTCGGTGATCTCAAACGTCTTGTCGTGCGAGCCGTACTCTTCGGCCTGCTGGGCCATCAGGCCCACGTTGGGCACCGTGCCCATGGTCTTGGGGTCGAACGCGCCGTGCCACTTGCAGAAGTTGATGATCTCCTGGTAGATGCGGGCGAAGGTCGATTCGGGCATCACGGCCTTCACGTCCTTCAGGCGGCCGTCGGCTCCCCACATCTTGCCGCCGTTGCGGATCATCGCGGGCATGGAGGCGTCCACGATGATGTCGTTGGGCGAGTGGAAATTGGTGATGCCCTTGGCCGAATCTACCATGGCCAGCTCGGGGCGGCCTTCGTGGCAGGCGTGCAGGTCCTTCAGGACTTCTTCGCGCTGGGCGGTGGGTAGCGTGGCGACCTTTTCGTACAGGTTGGCCATGCCGTTGTTCACGTTCACGCCCAGTTCTTCGAACAGCTTGCCGTGCTTGGCGAACGCGTCCTTGTAGAAGATCTTCACGCAGTGGCCGAACACGATGGGGTGGGACACCTTCATCATCGTGGCCTTCACGTGCAGCGAGAACATCACGCCGGTCTTGCGCGCGTCTTCGATTTCCTTCTCGTAGAACTCGACGAGCGCCTTCTTGCTCATGAACATGCTGTCGATGATTTCGCGGTCCAGCAGCGACACCTTTTGCTTGAGCACCACGGTCTTGCCGCTCTTGGTGATCAGCTCCATCTTCACGTCGCGGGCGCGGTCCAGCGTCATGGACTTTTCGCCATGGTAGAAGTCGCCAGCGTGCATGTGCGACACGTGCGAACGCGATGCCTGGCTCCAGTCGGCCATGCTGTGTGGGTTCTTGCGCGCGTATTCCTTCACGGCCTTGGGGGCGCGGCGGTCGGAGTTGCCTTCGCGCAGCACGGGGTTCACGGCCGAGCCGATGCAGCGGGCATAACGCGCGCGGATTGCTTTTTCTTCTTCGGTCTTGGGATCTTCAGGGTAGTCAGGGATCGCATAGCCCTTGCCCTGCAGTTCCTTGATGCAGGCCTGCAATTGGCCGACCGAGGCGCTGATGTTGGGCAGCTTGATGATGTTGGCATCGGCCTGCAAGGTCTTCTTGCCCAGCTCTGCCAGGGTGTTGGGTACCTTCTGTTCGGCGGTCAGCGATTCGGGGAACTCGCCCAGCACGCGTGCGGCCACGGAGATGTCGCTCTCGGTCACGTTGATGCCCGCGGGCGCCGCAAAGGTGCGGATGATGGGCAGGAAGGAAGCCGTGGCCAGACGGGGGGCTTCGTCGGTCAGGGTGTAGATGATGGTCGGTTGCTGGGTCGTCATGGCTTGTCTCACGAAACAGAGTGTGTAAATGCCCTCGGCTGCGTTGCAGCGGGGCCAAACGCGGATGCTCTCTGATTCTCCTTGCTCGGGGCTGTCTGTGCCCGCTGTTTTTGCAATCGAATCTCACAATGCAAAATTATCATAAGCCTGTGGCACTTTTTTTCACCAAAAAGGTGGTAATCACCCTTCTGCCACGAGCGGTTTGGGTGGGTGGGCACAGCCGTATAGTCACTCCGCGCGGGCTATGAAAAGCCTGCTGGGACCGCCACCACGCGGCCCGGCGTGACTGCAAACCGGACCCAGCTGCCAGGAAGTGCAGTGGGTGATGTGCCGGTAAACGCCCCAAAGGCGGGCAGGATCAGCTGCCCCTCTCCCCAGCCAAAACAAGGCGCCCGCAGGGAATCGCGCCCGGGGCCGTTCAGTCGCAGAGTGGGGTGCAGATGGCCTGCCAGCACGGTGTGGCCGACGACAGCGTGCGGGTGGTGGCAGGCCAGCA
The DNA here is from genome assembly GCF_001428965.1 of Acidovorax sp. Root275. Taxonomy (NCBI): domain Bacteria; kingdom Pseudomonadati; phylum Pseudomonadota; class Betaproteobacteria; order Burkholderiales; family Comamonadaceae; genus Acidovorax; species Acidovorax sp. Root275. Next base: position 558,249 of record NZ_LMJH01000009.1, read on the forward strand.
AAGGTGTGTCGGCATGGGGCAACCAGGGCTCGTTCACGATGGCCAGGGCCAACGGTGTAGGTGGGTCGCCCGCGTGCAGGTCGTGGTTGCCGCGCACCAGGGTCATCTGCAACTGCGCATGGCGCTCGCGCCACGGCAGCAACTGCTGCCACAGGGCATCGGCCGCACCGCTGCGGGCATGCAAAAAGTCGCCCAGAAAGACCAGGTGCTCCGCGCCCGTCACGGCCAGCACCGCGTCGAGCCTTGCCAGGTTGTCGGCCGTGGTGCCGTGTGGCACCGGCTGGCCCGCGCGGCGGAAGGTGGCCGCCTTGCCGAAGTGCACGTCGGCCACGAAGGCCATGCGCGCAGCGGGCCACCAGACGGCGCGCTGTGGCAGCAGCCACAGGACGGTGCCACAGGGCGGGGTGATGGCATGGGCGCCGGCAGGTGGGGATGCAAGCGAAGGGGTGGTGGTGTCGGTGTCTGCGGTCACGGGCAAGGTCGGTCATCGTCTTCGTCGTCGTGCTCAGAATCCGTGGCGTCCCCGGGGCCGGCGCGGCGCGGCACCGGCATCGCCGCGGCGTGCGCGCCGGGGGGATGCGGTGGCGCCGTCGGGGACGTCCCAGGCCATGTCGGCCGGGGCCACGGGATTATCGGCGTGGTGGGTGCCGGTGGTGTCGTCGGCCGCCTTCTCCAGCGCCTGCACCATGCGCGCCAGGCGGTCGGCCAGGGTCTCGGTGCTCAGGCGTTCGCGAAAGCGCTCCACCATCAGCGGCAGGGCGAACGGGGTGGGGCGTTCCAGCGCATGGATGGACAGGGCCTGTGCCTGCATGCCGCGCAGCGTGCGGGCCAGTCGCTCCATGTCGAGCTCGTTGGCCAGCAGCTCGGCGCGGGCCTGGGCCAGCAGCAGGTTGTCGGGGTCGTACTGCGCGAACACGTCGTAGTACAGCGACGACGAGGCCTGCAGCTGGCGGCTGCTGCGCTGCTCGCCCGGGTGGCTCTGGAAGATGAGGCCCGCGATGCGCGCGATCTCGCGAAAGCGCCGGCGCGCCATCTCGGTCGCGTTCAGGCTGGCGAGCACTTCGTCTTCGAGCCCGCTGCCGATGGTGGTGTGCGTGCCTTCGCCGATCAGGCGCGGCAGCAGCGCGGCCCAGTCCACGGGCTTGGCGGACAGCAGCTCCAGCCCATAGTCGTTGACGGCGATGGAGAAGGTGTTGGGCACCTGCTCCGATGCGCGCCACGCCAGCAGCCCCGCCAGGCCCAGGTGCACCAGGCGGCCCGCCAGCGGGTACAGGTACAGGTGCCAGCCTTCGCGCGTGTGCAGCGTCTCGGCCACCAGGCGGCTGGGCGTGGGCAGGGCCGACCAGGCGTGCTGCAGCGCGAGCAGCGGCTGGGCGCACTGCATCTCGGGCGATGCATAGACGCCGCGCTCGGCCTGCTCCAGCATCTCCAGCATGGCGTCGGCCAGTGTGTTCGACAGCGGCATGCGCCCACCGTTCCAGCGCGGCAGCGCGGCGCTGCCCTTGGGGGCGATGCGCACGTAGGCCGTCATCTGCTGGGTGCGCACCAGCTCCAGCAGGCGGCCCGCGAACATGAACACGTCGCCCTTGCGCAGCCGGGCGATGAAGCTCTCTTCCACCGAGCCCAGGCGCCCGCCGCTCACGAACTGCACCTGCATGCTGGCGTCGCTCACGATGGTGCCGATGTTGCTGCGGTGCCGGCGCGCGAGCCGCGCATCGGGCACGCGCCACACGCCTTCCTCATCGGGCGCGGCGCGCTGGAAATCGGGGTAGATGGCCAGCGAGGCACCGCCCTGGCGCACGAACTGCAGCGCCCACTGCCAGTCGTTGTCGGCCAGCTGCGCGTAGGCCGGGGCACGGCGCACTTCGGCCAGCAGCGCATCGGGTTCGAAGCCGCCGCCCAGGGCGATGGTGACCAGGTGCTGCACCAGCACATCGAGAGGCGCGCGGGGCGTGTGCCGGTCTTCGATGCGGCCCAGCGCCAGCGCATGGCGCGCTGCGGCAGCTTCCACCAGCTCCAGGCTGTGCGTGGGCACCAGCGTGATGCTCGACGTGCGCCCCGGCGCGTGGCCCGAGCGGCCCGCGCGCTGCACCAGCCGCCCCACGCCCTTGGCCGAGCCGATCTGCAGCACCTGCTCCACCGGCAAAAAATCCACGCCCAGGTCCAGGCTCGAGGTGCAGACCACCGCCTTGAGCAGACCGGCTTTCAGCCCGTTCTCTACCCAGGCCCGCACGTCCTGGCTCAACGACCCGTGGTGCAGCGCAATGGTGCCAGCCCAGTCGGGCCGCGCCTCCAGCAGCGCCTGGTACCAGCGCTCAGCCTGCGAGCGCGTGTTGGTGAAAACCAATGAAGAGGCGCAGGCCTCAATGGACTCCACCACCTGCGGCAGCAGTGCCAGGCCCATGTGCCCGGCCCAGGCAAAGCGGTCCACCTTGGCCGGCAGCATCACCTGCACCTGCAGCGCCTTGTCCACGCGGCCCTGCACCAGCACGGCCGGTGGTGCCGCGGGGGCGCCCGGGGCAGGGCGGGGCAGCAGCGTGTCCAGCGCCTCTTGCAGGTTGCCCAGCGTGGCCGACATGCCCCACACCTGCAACGCCGGGTTCCAGCCCGACAGGCGCGCCAGCGCCAGCTGCGCCTGCACGCCGCGCTTGTTGCCCACCAGCTCGTGCCATTCGTCCACGACCACCAGTTGCACGTGGCGCAGGCGCTCGTGGGCGTCGGCGCGGGCCAGCAGCAGCGACACGCTTTCGGGTGTGGTCACCAGCAGCGTGGGCAGGCGCCGGTCTTGTGCGGCGCGCTCGCCGCTGGCGGTGTCGCCGGTGCGCAGGCCATTGGTCCAGTCCGGCGCCAGATCGGGCAGGGGCGCGACCAGCGCACGCAGGGTATCGGCCGCCAGGGCGCGCATGGGGGTGATCCACAGCACCGTGAGCGGCGGCGCTGCCGCGCGGCGTGTGCGCAGGGCCGTGCGCGCACTGGCGTCTGCAGCGGGTGCCACGGGCGCGCCTGCCAGCGCCAGGTGCTGCAGCGCGCCCAGCCACACGGCATAGGTCTTGCCCGCGCCGGTGGTGGCATGCAGCAGGCCCGACCGGCCCTCGCCCAGGGCGCGCCACACCTCCTGCTGAAAGCCGAAGGGCTGCCAGCCGCGCGCGGCCATCCACCCTGCGGCCGCACTGGCGGCCACCGTGGGCAGCGGCTTGCGCCGGCGGCGGGCCGTGCTCATGCGGCAGTGTCCTGCCTTGGTAGCAGCGCCATCAGCGTCTGCAAGGTATCGGCCTCGGCCACGGTCTTGTCCTGGCGCCAGCGCAGCATGCGCGGGAAGCGCACGGCGATGCCGCTCTTGTGCCGCGGGCTCCTGCCGATGCCCTCGAAGCCGAGCTCGAAGACCATGGTTGCATCCACGCTGCGCACGGGCCCGAAGCTCTCGCGCGTGGTCTTGCGGATGATGGCGTCCACCTGCCCGATCTCCACGTCCGTCAGGCCCGAGTAGGCCTTGGCGAACGGCACCAGCTGGCGCTCTGGGTCGTCGGGCGGCCCGTTCCACACGGCAAAGGTGTAGTCGCTGTACAGGCTGGCGCGGCGGCCGTGGCCGCGCTGGGCGTAGATCAGCACGGCGTCCACGCTCATCGGGTCGATCTTCCACTTCCACCACACGCCCACGTCCTTGGTACGGCCCACGCCGTAGTGCGCCTGGCGGTGCTTGAGCATGAAGCCCTCGGTGCCCATGCCGCGCGCGGCTTCGCGCTGGTGCGCCAGGTCCGGCCAGTCGGCGCCGTGCAGCAGCGTGCTCAGGCGCAGGCCCGGTTGCGCAGCGGGAGCGATCGCCGCCGGGTCGGGCTGCAGTGTGGCCTCCAGCAGTGCCCGGCGTGCCTGCTGGGGTTGCTGGCGCAGGTCCTGGCCCGCATGTTCGAGCAGGTCGTAGGTCACCAGCACCACGGGCAGCTCGCGCAGCAGCTTGGGGCCCAGCGTCTTGCGGCCCAGGCGCTTTTGTAGGTCGGCGAAGGGGCGGGGCTGGGGCTCATCGGGCAGCCACACCAGGATCTCGCCATCGACCACCGAGCCATCGGGCAGCTGCGCCATCGCAGCCTCGGCCAGCTCGGGGAAGCGGTCGGTCACCAGTTCTTCGCCACGCGACCACACCCACACCGCGCCGCCGCGCCGCACGATCTGCGCGCGGATGCCGTCCCACTTCCACTCCACCAGCCAGTCGCCGGGCGCGCCGAGCAGCGCGGGCATCTCGGGCACGGGCTGGCTGAACGGGTGGGCCAGGAAGAAGGGGTAGGGCTGGCCTGCCATGCCGGCATCCACGGCATCGCCCGCGTCGCCATCCGCAGCCTCGCCCACGGGCGCCACCAGCGCGCTGTAGTCGTCTGCTGTGGGCTGCCGGCCGATCTGCGTGTAGCCCATCAGCCGGTGAGCGATGCGCTTGGGGTCCAGGGCGCTCACCGTGGCCAACGCCTGCGTGACCTGCAGGCGCGACACCCCCACGCGGAAGTTGCCGGTGATGAGCTTGAAGTACACGAAGCGCTGCTCCGGCGCCAGCATGCCCCACTGCGCGCGCAGGCGGGCATCGGCCTCCTCGGGTGGCAGGGTGCGCAGGGGCAGCAGCTGCGCCATCCACTCGGCCAGCGGCAGGTCCACCGGCTGCGCCGGCGGGGGCAGCAGCAGGGCCAGCGTTTCGGCCAGGTCGCCCACGGCCTGGTAGCTCTCTTCAAACAGCCACTCCGGCAGGCCCGCCGCCTCCTGCGCCAGGGCTTTGAGGCGCTTGGTGGGGACCATCTGGCGCGGCTTGCCACCGGCCAAAAAGTAGGAGGCCCAGGCTGCATCGGCCGGCGGCGCCACGCGCAGATAAGCCACCAGCGCCGCCAGCTTGGCCGACTGCCCGGTGGTGGCATCGAGCGCCTGGAACAGCTCGGCAAACGCCCTCATGGCGTGGGCTCCGGGGGCTCGGCGCTGCCCTGCTCAGCGTTGGCAGAGGTAGCAGATGCGGAAGCGTCAGCGGCGGAGGAATCAGATGCGGAAGAGGGCGCTCCCGCGTTGCTGTCATCCTCGTTGTCGTCCGCCCCGTACTCGGTGGCAAACACCTGCGCGTCCAGGCCCTGCTCGCACAGCCAGCGAACCATCACCTCGGTGCTGCCGTGGGTCACGATGACGCGCTCGGCCCCGGTGGCGCCGATGGCCTTTTGCAGGCTGGGCCAGTCGGCGTGGTCGCTCATCACAAAGCCCCGATCGACGCCTCGTCGGCGGCGCGCGCCGCGCACCAGCATCCAGCCGCTGGCAAAGGCATCGGAATGCTCGCCAAAGCGCTTGAGCCAGGGCGTGCCCGCCGCCGAGGGCGGTGCCAGCACCAGCGCGCGGCGCAACTCGGCCTTGGTGACGCCCGGGTCCGTCACGCGCAGGGTGGGCGGCAGCGCCACGCCCGCCGCGCGGTACACGGCATTGAGCGGGTCCACTGCGCCATGCACGATGATGGGGCCGATGCCTGCATCCACCCCATGCAGCAGGCGCTGCGCCTTGCCGAAGGCGTAGGCATACAGCACGCTGGCCTTGCCCGATGCCGCATTCGCGGCCCACCAGGCATTGATGTCGGCGAACAGCACGGGCTGCGACGGCCAGCGGTAGATGGGCAGGCCAAAGGTCGATTCGGTGATGAAGGTGTGGCAGCGTACCGGCTCGAACGGCGGGCAGGTGCCGTCGTCCTCGAGCTTGTAGTCGCCCGAGGCCACCCACACCTGGCCGCCATGCTCGATGCGCACCTGCGCCGAGCCCAGCACGTGCCCCGCGGGGTGCAGCGACACGCGCACGCCCTGCTGGTCGATGACATCGCCATAGCCCAGCGTCTGCAGGTCGATGTCCGCACCCAGTCGGTTGCGCAGCGTGCCCTCGCTGTCCGTGTGCGCCAGATAGTGGGCCGAGCCCATGCGCGCATGGTCCGAATGTGCATGTGTGATCACAGCCCGGCTGACCGGCCGCCAGGGGTCGATGTAGAAGTCGCCGGGTGGGCAGTACAGGCCTTCAGGGCGGTGGACGATGAGGTCGCTGCGGGGCATGGTCAGGGCATCGTAGGCGGCAGTTCAAAGCCGGGGAGTGGACTGGGGATTGCGGGAGGGAGTTTTGTCACTAAAATTTGAATAAAAACTGCCGCTAGCGCTTATCTATAAAGCGCTGACAGCTATGAATATGTGAGTAACCGCTGATCGCCGACACTACAGAGCGGCGGCACCTCGTTTCAACCCCATCATCCTGCGCGCCCCCTTCCCGTCTGCAGGCCAACACCGCTTTTGTATGCGCACCGAACTCGCCCGCCCGTCAGACGCCGCCGCCATTGCTGCGGTGCTGCGCGAGGCCGCGCAGTGGCTGGTAGACCGCCATATGCCGCTGTGGGCTGTGGCCGATTTCAGTGATGAAAGCGTGCAGCAGGACGTGGATGGCGGGCTGTATGTAGTGGCCAAAGTGGACGGCGCGGTGGTGGGTGTGGTGCGTTTTCAGCGCGAAGACCTGACCTTCTGGCCGGATGCGGAGCCGGGCACCTCCGCGTTTTTGCACAAGCTGGCCGTGCGTCGGGCATGGGCGGGGCAGGGGGTGTCTGCGGCACTGCTGGCGTTTGGGCGTGAACACGCGCGCAGTCTGGGCCTGCGTACCCTTCGGCTGGACTGCGTCGCCGACCGGCAACCGCTGCGCACGCTGTATGAGGACTTTGGTTTTACCCTGCACGACCGTGTGTGGAAAGGCCGCAGGGAATTTGCGCGGTACCAGATCGTGTTGTAGGCAGCGTCTGCCGACCATCCACCAAGGAGCAATGCATGCGCCGAGTTTGTGTGTCCTTCCGGTTTTTCATGGGGTGTTCGGTGGTGGCCGCCATGGTCCCGTCCCTGGCGCTTGCCCAGGGCGCTGGCAGCCCGGCCGCGCGCACCAACGCCTTCAACGACCCCTTCGTCCAGGTCACGAGCGCCATCCCGCAATGCCCCGTGCCCGAGGGCCCGCTCTACACCGAGGCCGAGGTGCGCGAGCTGGCGCACACGCGCTCGCAGCATGGCGGCAGCTGCCACCGCGTGGGGCGCTGCCGGCTGCCCAACTCCTACCTGTACGACGCGGAGCTCATTCCGCGCGTGCAGCGCTATATCCGCGAGGAGGGGCGTTTTGACGACACCAGCGTGTGGGTGCTGGGCGAGCGGCGGCTGGTCACGCTGATGGGCTGCGTGCAGTCCGAGGCGCAGTCGCTGGCGCTCGAGAAAGCCGTGGGGCTGGTGGATGACGTGATGGGTGTCATCAACCTGCTGCAGGTGGGCACGGCGCGCGAGGGCGCGCGCTACCCCCTTGCGCCCGCGCGCCCCTGACGGGGCTTCATTCACAGGGGTGGGACCCGGTGCGACCAGGGTTCGGCCTGTTCCAGTTCATAGGCCAGTGCGAACAGGGTCTGCTCGTCGCCGACCCGCGCCGCGAAATGGCTGCCGATGGGCAGGCCGCGCTCGCTCAGCCCCAGCGGGACCGACATCGCTGGCGTGCCCGCCACGTTGTGCAGCGGCGTGTACGACGCATAGCGCATCAGCCGGGCCCACAGCGTGGCGCCGGGCACGGTGGGGGCGAGCCACCCCAGCGGTGGCGGCTCGCTAGCGGCCACCGGGCTGAGCACGACATCCACGGCGTCGAACCAGGCATTCACCTGCGCGCCCACGGCGGCAAAGTGCGCGCCGGCGCGTGCCGCCGCGCCGGCGGGGAGCGCGCGCGCGTGCCGTGCCAGGTGCAGGGTCCAGGGCTCCAGCAGCGTGTCGGGCGGGCGGCCCGTGCCCTCGGCCTGCTGCAGCGCCCGTTCGGCGCCGCCGCTCCAGGCGACCATGAAGGCATCGAAGAACCGCTCGCCGTCGATGCCATGCGCAAAGGGCTGCACCTGGTGCCCAAGCCGTTCGCACAGCCGCGCGACCCGGGTGACTTCCTGCAGCACCGCGGGGTCCGGCATCTCGCCAAAGAGGTTCTGCGGCGCGAAGCCAATGCGCAGGCGCCGGGCCGAGGGCCCGTGCACCGCGGGCATGGGCGGCAGCGGCGCGGCGCCATCGCCGCGCTGGTTCCACCAGAACAGCGTGGCGCTGTCGCGCACCGTGCGGCTCACCGCGTGGTCGACACCGGCATCGCGCGGGCCGGAGCCCTGCATGCGCGAGCGGCTGGGCTTGAGCCCGAACAGCCCGCAGCACGAGGCGGGGATGCGGATCGAGCCGCCGCCATCCGTCGCGTGCGCCATGGGCAGCATGCCCGCGGCCACGGCCGCCGCGGCGCCGCCCGAGGAACCACCCGGGGAGTGCAGCGGGTTCCAGGGATTGCGGACCGGGCCGCCAAGCAGGGGCTCGGTGGTGGCGCTGAGCTGGAACTCGGGCGTTGCCGTCTTGCCGATGGCGATCAGCCCGCTGGCTTCGCAGCGTGCCACCAGCGGTGACGAGGCGCTGGAAAGCGCCGCGTCCGCCTGCAGGCGCGAGCCGCTGCGCCGGTGCGTGCCTTGCAGGTCGACCGCGTCCTTGTAGGCAAACGGCACGCCCCAGAAGGGCCCGGCGGAGGGCGGCCCCTGCCATTGGCCGCGGGCCCGGTCGGGGCAGAGTTCCACCAGCGCCTGCAGCCTGGGGTTGATGTCCGCCACGCGCGCCAGGCTGGCCTGCACCAGCTGCGCGGGTTGCAGATGGCCCGCCCGCACCAGCGCTGCCTGGGACGTGGCATCAAGCGCCAGCAGGCCGGGGGGGGCGCCGTGGGCGAAAGCGGGGCGCAGGGGTGCGCCCAGTGCGGTCAGGCCCATCAGGCCCAGAAGATCTCGTCGTTGCATGGTGTGTGCACAGTGAATGGAGGAGAGGGCCATCGTCTCTGGGCCGGGCCGCGCGAGCTTGTATAAACGCGCCATGGCCGCGCTTTTTTGCTACCACCTGCTGCCCGCCTGCCTGGGCGATATCGACGAACGCCCCGACGCGCTGCTCGCGCGGGCCGTGCGCACGCAGGTGCAGGGCTTCGTCACCCACCAGGCGTATGTGGCGCAGGTGCTGCGCGGCGGCCCGGAGGCGCGCGGGCAAGAGGCTCGGCGGGAGGCACGCCTTGCACTGCTGTGTGCGCTGGACCTGAACCCGGTGCAGGCGCTCCTGGCGCCCCCGGCCGCCGTGGGCCGTGGGCCATCTGCGTTCGTGGACCGCTGGAACGCCTACAACCGCATGGCGCCCCTGGGCGTCAACACGCAGCTCGATGGCCAGGGAGCGCTGCGGCGGGAATCCCCCGCGCTGCCAGACCGTGCGCTGCGTGCCGCGGCGCAGCGCAGTGCCGACATCCGCGCGGGCATTGCCGCGTCGTGCGTGAGCGTGCTTGCGCGCGGCAGCACCCGCAGCAGCCCGGCGGATGCGCCGCGCACGCTGCAGTCCCTGGCGCGGCGGCTGGGGTGCGCGAACGAGGTGCTGGACCTGCTGGCCTGGTGGCGCGAGGAGCCCGCCCTGGTCCTGTCCGACGCCGCCTGCCGCCTGGGTCGCAGCGCGCGCCAGCTGCAACGCGATCTGGCCCGGCACGGCCTGGGCTTTGCCACGCTGCGCCAGGCCGCCCGCATCGAACAGGCGCAGCAGGCCCTGCTTGGCGGCGCGGCCAGCCTGACGGGCATCGCGCATGCCGCAGGGTTCTTCGACTCCGCGCACTTCGTGCACGGCTGGCAGCGTGCCTGTGGCATCAGCCCCAGCCAGTACCGGCAGCTGGCCGGTCGCCAGGACACCCAGGGCGCTCTCTGCGCCCCGGGGGCCGTGCGCAGAGGGGTGGATTTCGTGGAAAACGCGCAGTAGGTTTGGCGGCCCGCTGCGGCATATTGCGGCTTCCATCCTTGCAAAGGAAAACATATGTCCCGTAGGTTCCAGAGCTTTCTTCCTCCCCTGTCTCAGCGCACCGTTTTGTCCCGCGTTGCGGTAGTGGCGCGGCACCCTGCCTACCCGCAGCCCGCCACGCCCCGTGGGGCCAGCACCGCGCGGCCAGGCCGCCGCTGGCTCGTGCCCGCGCTGGCCATGGCGGCGTGGGTGGCCGCGATGCCGGGCGCGCACGCCAAGACGTTCCGCTGGGCCGGGTCCAGCGATATCCAGACCATGGACATCCACTCGCAGAACAGCGCCTTGGGCAACGGCATCCATGCGGCGGTGTATGAGTCGCTGGTGATGTTCAACAGCCGCACCCTCAAGGTCGATCCGCTGTTGGCCACCTCGTGGCAGCAGGTCAGCCCCACGCAGATGCGCTTCAAGTTGCGCCAGGGCGTGAAGTTCAGCGACGGCTCGGCCATGACGGCCGATGACGTGGTGTATTCGCTGCAGCGCGCGATGAGCAAGACGTCCACCTACGCCATCTACACCCAGGGCATGGACCGCGTCGCCAAGGTGGACGGCGAGACCCTCGACATCTTCCTGAAGAACCCCAACCCTGTGCTGCTCAACCAGCTGACCGAGCTGCGCGTGATGAGCAAGGCCTGGGCCGAGAAGAACAACTCGGTGGAGCCCAAGGACATCAAGGCCAAGGACGAAACCTATTCGCACCGCAATGCCATGGGCACCGGGCCGTTCGTGCTCAAGGAATGGGTGCCCGACCAGAAGATCGTGTTTGCCGCCAACCCCCACTGGTGGAATGCCGGCAAGGCGGAAGGCAACGTGACCGAGATCACCTATACCCCCATCAAGTCCGAAGCCACACGCATTGCCGCGCTGCTCTCGGGTGAGGTGGACATGGTGCGCGACACCAGCATTCAGGACTTGGCCCGCCTGCGTGCCCACCCGAGCCTCAAGGTCATGGAGATGGTGGAGAACCGCACCGTGTACCTGGCCCTGGACCAGTTCCGCGATGAGCTGCCCGGCAGCAACATCAAGGGCAAGAACCCACTCAAAGACCTTCGCGTGCGCAAGGCGCTGTACCAGTCCATTGACAGCGCCACGCTGCAGCGCGTGACCATGCGCGGCATGTCCAAACCCACCGGCGCCATGGTGTCGCCCCTGGTCAACGGCTGGACAGAAACCGTGGACAAGCGCCTGCCCTACGACGCCAGCGCCGCCAAGGATTTGCTGGCCCAGGCGGGCTACAAGGACGGCTTCGAGGTGGACTTTGCCTGCAGCAACAACGCCATCGTGCAGGACGAAGAGCTGTGCCAGGCCATCACATCCATGTGGTCACGCATCGGCGTGAAGGCCAAGCTGCGCACGCTGCCCGCCGTCACCTACTACCCCATGGCCCAGCGCCACGAAGCCAGCATCGCGATGCTGAGCTGGGGCGTGCCCACGTTTGATGCGCTGTACACCCTGCAGTCGCTGGTGCGCACCAAGACCACGGGTGGCGACGGCAACTACAACCTGGGCCGCTACAGCAACGAACGCATGGACTACATCGTGGACCGCGTGAAGACCGAGACCGACCTGCCCGTGCGCAACCGCTTGCTCACCGAAGGCCTGCAACTGCAAAACGATACCGTGGCCCACATCCCCCTGCACAACCAGATGCTGGCCTGGGCCATGAAGAAAAACGTGGAGCTGGTGCAGCGGCCGGACAACCGGATTGACTGGCGGTTGATCAAGGTGAACTGACGGGCAGGGGGCGAAAGGCCGTCCGTTGACGGACGGCCTTTCGCGGCGCGCTCACGCTGGCAGATTCAGCCGCAGCACGCTGTTTTCGCTGCCGACGTACAGGCTGTTGGCATCCGGGCCTGGGCTGATGAATTTCACCAGGTTCAGATTGGCGGGCAGCGCACCCAGGCGCACGCCGACCGGTGTGGGCTGGTTTTGCCCTGCCAGCAATTCCAGGCCTTTGGCCACGGTAAAGCGGTAGACGCCGCATGCGCTGGACAGAAAGACCTCGCCAGGGCGGCTGGGCAGGGTGCACAGTTGGTGGTAGTGCCCGGAGATGAAGCTCTGTATGTTGACTGAAGGTAGGGCGAACGACTGCCGGTTGGTGCCTTCGAGCCGTACCAGCTCCGGCACAGAGCCCACGAGGCGCGTGCGGCCCTCCGACAGCACGGGCCGGTTGCACAGCACCCACCAGACGGGCGAACTTCCCCCCTCGAACGCGATGTCTGTCACATCCATGTACCAAGGTCGCTGGTCCAGCGGCGGGTAGCTGGCAGCCGTGTGGACCAACTGCGGGTCGCCAACGACCAGCTTCACCTGTCCGCTGGCGCTGACAGTGCCGATCAATGAGGTGCCGGATCCGTAGGGCCGCGAATCCAGCACGAAAGGCAAGGTGCGGGTGGCAAACCACAGCAGGCCCGTGGAGTCGGTCCGCAGAACCTTCAACCCTGAGACACCCGCAAAAAGCGGGCTTGTCACCCAGCTTTCCCAGGCCGAGTTGCCCGCGCTCTTGGAGGCGCGCAGCAGCGTGTTGTTGGCTGGGTTGTGGGTGACCAGGTAGCCGTACGCGCTGGCCAGCTGTTGGTAGCCGGACGAGAACGTGCTCGACAGGGACGTCACCTGGCCTGCGGGCGTAATAACCCGCAGAGGCGTGGGCGTGGTCCGGTTTGGCGGAGTGCCTTGCAGTGGGATTTCCGCCAGCGTAGCTACATAGATGGGGCCCGATGCATCGGAGGTGGCGTACGCACCTCTTACAAAGTCAAAGCGGGCTGCGCCCCCTGTGCCATCGACATACCCGCGTTGCTCGGACAGGCCGACCCAGGGTCGGGCTACCGCATTGGCCCCTTTCACGCGGTCCAGCACAAAGAGCACGCCAGGGCTCTCGGTGGTTTGCGCGCCCTCTGGCTCGGCTGAGCCGCTCGCTACCAAGTTGCCATTGGTGGGGTTGGAGACGGCTGTACTTACCCACCCCGGCATTGGCCAGATGTCTGAGCGCGTTCCGTCCAACGCGTAGTGGGCCAGGGTGTTGGAGGCGGAGTCGAAAGCCCAATACGTGTCCACCGCACCTTTGAGGGGGGCGAATGGCTCGGGATGCCCCACCCCTTGCCAATTGTGCGAAAGAACAGTCCAAGAATATCCGCCCAAGGGCGTCAGCGTCAATTCCGCCCATTCCACACGGCTGTTCTGGACATCTCTGGTGAACCGGCGCACCGCCCCTGTGGCGGAGGCCACCAGGCGGCTGTTGTCAGGGGCTGGCAGCAAGGAGGTCAGGGTTCCATCGGGACTCACGGTGCGCAGCAAGTAGCCCGAAGCATTGCGCGGGCGGTCCAAAAAGTACACCAAGCCGTCGCGGGCCAGCAGCGGGCTATCAAAGGCTCGGACCCTGGCTGCTGGGCCTTTGCCGTCCTGCAGCGGACCTTCCGTCGACTGGCCCGCCAAGGCAACCAGTCCTTCGTTGTTGAACAGCGAAAGAAGGACGCCCACGGTGTTCCGCATGGTGTGGGCAATCAGATAACGGTCCTGCGCATCGACCACCCCAGATATATCGTCCTGCTGTGGGCTGAGGGCGAAGTACGACAGCGCGCCTTCGGCAGAGACCCTTCCGACCCTCTGTTCGGAGGAGTGCCAGCCGACAAACCAGAGGTTTCCCTTGCTGTCGAACGCGTGTCCAGTCATTGACACCGGCAGCCGGGCGTCTGTCGAGGTGCCTGCAAGGAAACCCGCGCCCCCCAGTGCGCCGGCCGACAGGCTGAGCAAGGCCGACCCAGGTGCCGGAGGCGGTGCGGGCGTAGGGGCCGGTGACGAGGAACCGTCTCCTCCTCCGCAAGCAGAAAGAGAAAGCCCTGAGACTGTCATCCACAAAGCAAAGTGGCGGCGCGTAAGGGCAGAAGAAACTGTCTCATTTGAAGTGCGCATGAACAATCTTTTGAAGATAAGAAAGCCCTGCTTATAAAGCACGACGTTGCAAATGAGGAGGTTGTTACAAGGGGTTGCAGTGGCGCGCGCGGCCCGTGGGGGTGGACATGCAGAGGTTCCCTAGCGCGCAGGCTGCAGCATGATGATCGCCATGCCCGCCAGCGCCACCAGCACGCCTGCCACATCCCAGGGCGTGGGGGGAATGCCATCCACCACCCAAAGCCAGGCCAGCGCCGCGCCGATATAGACCCCGCCATAGGCCGCATACACGCGACCCGCGCCTGCGGTGTCATGCAGCGTGAGCAGCCACGCGAAAAGCGCGAGGCTCAGCGCTGCAGGCAGCAGCAGCCACATCGGCTTGCCCTGTTTGAGCCACAGCCAGGGCAGGTAGCAGCCCACGATTTCAGCCAGGGCGGTGGCGATGAAGAGCAGGAAGGTCTTCATCATTTTTCGGAACCCCGAATGGCGGTGGATGGTGGTGCGTCTGGGCTGACTGCCAGCCACTGGCGCAACGCCAGTTCACCCTTGGCGGTGAAGTGCACCACGCGCGAGCCCTGTGCGCGGTGCGCCCATCCGCCGTCGAAGAGGCGTTGCAGCAGCGCAGCGCCCAGCGCGCCGCCCAGGTGGTGGCGGCGCTCACTCCAGTCCAGGCAAGGGCGACACAGCATGCGCCGCTGCTGCGCCAGGGCAGGGGTGTCGATTCCCACCTGCGCAAACCATTGCGCGCCTGCGGGCGTCACCGCCGCACCCTGGGGCGTGGCCTGCAGCAGACCCTGGCGCACCAGGGCCTCGTAGAACTGCACGCCCACTTCGCCGGCCAGATGGTCGTAGCACATGCGCGCGCGGCGCAAGGCGGGCTCGCGTGGGCTGGAGCGCAGGCGCACCGCGCCTGCACGGAAGGCCACGTTCATCAGCGATTCCAGCAGGTGTGCCACATCGCGGTCGGCCAGTCGGAAGTAGCGGTGGCGGCCCTGGTGCTCGACGGTCAGCAGGCCGGCATCAAGCAGCTTGGCCAGGTGGGCGCTGATGGTCTGCTTGGTCACGCCTGCGACCGCCGCCAGTTCGGTGGCAGTGAGTGCGCGGTCGGACATCAATGCAGTCAGGACTTCGGCGCGACCCGCGTCGCCGATGAGTGCAGCAATGCGTGCAATGTGAGGGCCATCTTTCATGGTTCGATGTTGGACGAACCATCACAGGTCGTCAAGCGCCTATCGTTGAACCCTTACTCACAAAGCAACTGCGCGACCCACCATGATCACCTGCTTTATCCGTTACGACATCGACCCCTTCCAGCGCGAGCTGTTTGCCGAATACGCGCGCCGCTGGGGCCAGATCATCCCGCGCTGCGGGGGCCATCTGATCGGCTATTTTCTGCCGCATGAGGGCAGCAACTACGAGGCCTGGGGGCTCATCGGCTTTGAGTCGCTGGCTGCTTACGAGGCCTACCGCGCCCGCCTGCGCTCCGACCCCGAAGGCCGTGCCAACTTCGCCATGGCGCAGGAAAAGCGCTTCATCCTGCGCGAGGAGCGCACGTTCACGCAGGGCGTGGAAGGCACGCTGGGCCTGCCCGCACACCCGTTGGAGCTCAGGGCATGATCGCTGTCATTTTCGAGGTACAGCCCGCTCCGGGCCAGCAGGACGCTTATCTGGGCGCTGCCGCTGCGTTGCGGCCTTTGCTGGAGCAGATCGACGGGTTTATCTCCATCGAACGGTTCGAGAGCCTCAGTGCTCCCGGCCAACTGCTGTCGCTTTCGTTCTGGCGTGACGAGGAGGCAGTGGCGCAATGGCGCCAGATGGAAGCCCACCGCGCCACGCAGAAAGCCGGCCGCGAGCGGATCTTCGACAACTACCGCCTGCGCGTTGCCGCCGTGGTGCGCGACTACGGCATGCATGACCGCAATCAGGCTCCCGCAGATTCACGGTTAGTGCACACCTGACGGGAGCCTGCGCTCCCGGCTACGACGGCCGTGCTGCCGGGCAAGCCTCGCCATGGCCGCGTTTCGAACTGTGGTGGTCTGCACAAGCGCAGGAGAAAGGGGGTTGCCACCCAGATTTGCTGCCGAGTCAGCGCCCACCGGCGACGGATGCGGAGACGGGAGAGATCCGCAGGAGGGGCAGGCCTTCAGCAAGGTGACACAGCGCCGCTCAGGCTGCCCTGGCACAGGTGCAGGCTGATGCGCGCCCGGTTGAACAAGAGATCGCACAGCCACGCATACACCAGCGCGATGTAAGCCAGCTGGGCCCAGCCCACATAGCTGCCGAACACGATGGTCTGCAGCCAGTTCTGGCCCCAGAGGTAGACAGCGCTGCTCGCCAGCGTTGCCACGAGGAGTGTGGCGGTGGCCGGCACCAGCGATGCCCCAGCTGCGCCGTGGGGTCGCCGCCATGCAGCCAGGCCCAGCAGGGCGAATGCCAGGGCGTTGGCGCCGCTGAAGATGCGCAATTCGCGCAGTAGCTTCTCGGCTGTGTCCATGTAGGCGCTGCGGATCAGTCCATCGAGCTGTGACTGCATTTGCTGCGCGGTGCCGATCTGCAACTCGAGCCGCTGCTGGTGACGTTTGCGGCATTCGCAGGCCGGAATCCCCATTTCGGCCGCAATGGTGGCGACCCGGGCGGGCAATCCCGCAGACAGCGCTTTGCGCGCGGCGTCGATCTCCTGTTCCTTGCCGCGCAAGAAGACCCGTGCCTGCGCGCTCAGGAAGCGTTCGTCCAGGGCTCTGAGCTTCTCGCCGGTCTTGTGCTCGATGTGCTGACGGATCAGCTCGCGCGCACCGCGTTCAATCCAGGTGGGTTGCAGCAGCGATACCAGCAGCAACCCGCCGAAGGCGGCGCTGCCCAGCAGGGAGAGCAAGAGGACAAAAGATCGAAACAAGGTGCAGGTCTCCGGTTTTCAGTTCGATGCGGGTCGTACACCGGCACATCCGCTGTCCTGGGCCAGCCGGCCGAGTGCGGGCTCAGTCAGCCGGTAGCTGAGCCGTTCGGCCACCCGTTCGGCACCCAGGCTTTCGTAGAACAGGATTCCCCTGGCGTTTGAAGCTTTCACAGGCCAGTCGATTCGGCGGCAGCCGTGGTCAAAGGCATATCGGGCGAGCCCGGACATGAGCGCCCGGCCAGCCCCTTGGCTTCTCTCGGCCGAACTCACATACAGCTCTTTCAACTGGCATTGCCTGCGCTGGTCTTCGGCAAACTCGACCAGCGAATACACCAGCGAGAACGCAGCAAAGCCCACTACCACCCCATCGCCGCGCGAAGCCACCAGCAAACGCTGGGAGGAGCCGGGCGCCAGGAGGTTCTGGCGGAGATGCTCCATCACCACCTGCCGAGCGGGCGTGGCGCCTTCGTTGTAGAAGGCGTGCAGTTCGCACAGCAGGTCCACCAGCGATGCATGCTGGTGTTCGGCGACGAGGGCGACCTGAAGTGGGTGTTCCGTGGGGCTGACGTTCTGCATGGGCTTTTGAAGCTTGGAGGTTTCAGCGAGACAACATGCGATTTCTGACAGGGTGCAGTGTGGACGAGCCCCATACCGCTGCCCGAAAGTTGTCCAACGTGATGACCCTGAGGAGGCCCCTGGGCGCTGCCCACCACCCGCCAAGGTGGTGCAGGCCAAGGCCCTGGGAGAGGCACATTACCGCACCGCAGGCCTTGATCTTTAGCCAGGACTGCCGTGGATCATGGCAACTGTTGTGGTGCGTCGGGTGCCCCATCTACCTGGACTTTCACGGCAATCACTTCCATGCACACGCGGTAGCGTTGGCTGATGCCATAGCGCACGGGCCTGAAGCCACATTCGGCCAGCAATGCGTACAGGCGATCACGGTCAAAGTTGTGATAGTGCTCAATCTCACCCCAGTACGGGTTCGCATTGTTGGCATCCAATGCTTTCCAGACAAAGGAGCCCAGGTTGGGCATGGAGATCAGCAGCACGCCGCCCGGTTGCAACAGCCGGTGGGCGGCATGCAGGCCGACCTTGGGAAACGGCATGTGCTCCAGCACATCCGCCATGCTGATCACACTGGCGGGGTGCGGCAGCTCAAACCCCGTGACATCCTGGCAATGGGCTGTGACACCCCATCTGCGCAACTCTTCCACCGATTGCGGACGCAGGTCCAGGCCCACGGGATCGAAGCCGTACTCCTGCGCGGTGAACAGAAGTGATGCATTCCCAAACCCCACGTCCAGCCACGTGCCTCCGGTCTGGTAGGACAGCACCTTCTCGACCATCTGCGCAGACACATAGCGCTGCCGTTCCAGGTCATAGCCCACCACCTGGGATTCATTGGTGCCACGGAAAACGATATTCAGTGCTGCTTCGGTGTAGTAGCCGCTCCGAAAAACATGCTGGCACGCCGTGCATTGGCTCCAATGCATGGTGCGAGAGAGTTCTTGGCTGTAGCGAGGGTGGTGGGAACAGTCCGCACTGCGCAGTGGCCGAAAGGCTTTGCTCTCACACAACGGGCATGCCTGGTACTCGATCAACTCACCGGCCAGGACTGCGGGGGTGTTTGCGGGGGGGCGGTAAGTCACCGGCGCAGCGGGGAAGGAGTATTTGATCATTGCTTCATTCTAGGAGGCGCGGGACGCCGAGACTTGCGCGCCGCAAGAATGTGATCAGCGCCACAGGGCCGCCTGCTCCACCCAGTGCGGACCACAAGAAGCATGTTCGGACTAGCGATTGTTTTAGGGATGATTTTGCTGCGCACGTGCCCCGTGACACTTCAGGCATTCCAGATGCCTGCTAGGAACGAAGCGCCGGAAATCCCCGAGCCGCCCTGCGCGCGAAGGCCGAGCGTCAGACACATCACTCCCGCAGGGAAGACACGAAGAATCAATGGCTCTAGCGCTTGAGCTGGAGGGTTGCTGGAAGACGCCCCTCGATCAACATCCTCGGCCTCAGGTCTTGCGCGTCGCCTTGAGGGACGCCGTTTTGCGCCATGTATTGCCCTGATCAACGGTCATGGAGCTCTCCCAGGCAAAGGAGTCAGGCGCAATCTCGAAGAAGCGAATTTTCGTGTGCACACGGTGGCCGTTCGGCAGGGTGGCGATGGCGTCGAGGAGCATTTCACCGTCCTTGGAGGTCCCATGCCACTCGGTCGGCACGGCCGGTTGAAGCGCTTGAAGGCCAACGATCTCCCAACGCTTGGTGATCTCAGAATACGTGCGCAGAGTGACGAATGAGGACACAGGCACACCCGTCGGACCCAGCGCCTGGAAGTCGTCCATGATCATCCGACCCTCATTCAGTGGCTTTGCACTCCACAAAGCCCGGTAGTTGAACGCAGGAGTGCCATCCTCCTTGTATCGGGACGCCTCGACGTTCCAGTCGCCTATGAGGAAGTCGAACTGCTTTGCTTCGGACGCCGGGCCTTGGAGATAGCGGGCTATTTCGGGAGGTATTTGTTCAGCTGGGGCTTGGTGGGTCATGTGAGAAGGTGGGCGGTACGATGAAAGCGCAACGCCAACAAATTGCTATAAAAATAAGAGCTTATAGCGCATAACAGACAAGCGCCAGAGGCCAAAAAAGCTTCAAATCCACGCTGTATCAATGGGCTGTGATTGCGAAGAAGCTTGCAGGCACATGAGCAAACAGCGCGCCGCAGCACCTCGCTCACAGCGCAAAAATCTTCCCCGGATTCAGGATGTTCTTCGGGTCCAGCGCCCGCTTGATGGCGCGCATCATGTCCACCGCGCCAGCCCCGGTTTCATCGAGCAGGAAGCCCATCTTGTGCAAGCCCACGCCGTGCTCGCCCGTGCAGGTGCCGCCCATGCTCAGCGCGCGGGCCACCAGCTTGTGGTTCAGGTCTTCCGCGGTCACGCGTTCTTCCGGGATGTTGGGGTCGAGCAGGTAGCCAAAGTGGAAGTTGCCGTCGCCCACATGGCCCACCAGGAAGTAAGGGATGCCGCTGTCCTCGGCCTCCTGCACCGAGTCGAGCAGGCAGTCGGCCAGGCGGCTGATAGGCACGCAGGTGTCGGTGCTGATGGCGCGGCAGCCGGGGCGGCTTTGCACTGCGGCAAAGTAGGCGTTGTGCCGCGCGGTCCACAGACGGGTGCGCTCTTCGGGCGTGCTGGCCCATTCGAAGGCATTGCCGCCAAACTCGGTGGCGATGTCTTGCACGGTCTCTGCCTGTTCCTTCACGCTCGATGGCGAGCCGTGGAATTCCATGAGCAGCATGGGTTCCTCGCGCAGGGTGAGCTTGCTGTGCGCGTTGACCATGCGCACCGTGTGGTGGTCGATGAGTTCCACGCGCGCGATGGGCACACCGAGCTGGATGGTCTGGATCACGGTGTGCACGGCGGCCTCGATGCTCGGGAACGAGCAGATCGCGGCGCTCACGGCTTCGGGCAGCGGGTACAGGCGAACGGTGATCTCGGTCATGATGCCCAGCGTGCCCTCGCTGCCCACCAGCAGGCGCGTGAGGTCGTAGCCCGCGCTGCTCTTTTTGGCGCGGGTGCCGGTGTGGATGACTTCGCCGCTGGCGGTGACCACTTGCAGCGCCAGCACGTTCTCGCGCATGGTGCCGTAGCGCACGGCGTTGGTGCCGCTGGCGCGCGTGGCGCTCATGCCGCCAATGCTGGCGTCGGCGCCGGGGTCGATGGGAAAGAACAGGCCCGTGTCCTTGATCGCATCGTTCAATGCCTTGCGCGTGATGCCGGGCTGCACGGTCACGGTGAGGTCTTCGGCATTGATGCTCAACACCTGGTTCATGCGGCTCACGTCAATGCTGATGCCGCCCTGCACGGCCAGCAGGTGGCCCTCGAGCGACGAACCCGCGCCGTAGGGAATCACCGGCACCTCGTACTGGCTGGCCAGCTTCACGGCGTCGGCCACGTCCTGGGTGCTCTCGGCAAACACCACCGCCGAGGGAGGTGGCGCCTGGAAAGAGCCCTCGTCCCGGCCATGCTGCTCGCGCACGGCCTGGGCCAGCGAACACCGCGCACCAAAGCGGGTCTGCAGCGCTTCGATAAGGGCCTGGGGCACTTCGCGCAGGTTGATTTCAGGCAGGAGGTGGGCTGTGGTGGTGGGGGCGTTCATGGGTTGTCTCCAGGGTGGTCAAAAAGAATACCACCGGCCTTTGCGTGGCGCCATGGGCGTGGTCAGGCAGGTGCAAGCTAGGCCGGACCCCGCGGGTGCGCAAGGCGTGCTGGCATTGGGCGCCGTGGTGCGGGTATTCACGGGCTTGTTCGCGGATGTTTGCTTAAATACATTACGTTTGAAATGTATATTGTGACGATGCCATGAACCACCGTGTTTCCCCCAAGGCCGGGGTGCGCCGCACGCATGCCGAGCGCAGCGCTGCCACCCGCCAGCACCTGATCGCCACGGCCATCGATGTGATCCAGAACCGCAGCCTGGAGGAGATGTCCATCCATGAGCTGGCCAAGTCCGCAGGCATGACGTCAGGAGCGGTGCAGCACCACTTCGAGTCCAAGGCGGTGCTGATGATGAATGTGCTCAGCGAGCTGATCGAGTCCAGCGTGTTGTCGGGCGCACTCTGGCCCGACAGCGCACTCGCGTCCCGCGAGAGGGCCACCCGTTTCGTGCAGGCCGTTTGGGGCTTGGTCTATGCGCAGCCGCGCTTCATCGTGGCGTGGAACATCTATCTGGGCTGCCGCAACCAGCCGGAGGTGCTGGGCCACATTGCCGAGCTGCGCCAGAGCGTGCAGGCGCGCATGCGCGACGGGTTCTTCACGGCCTTTCCCGAACTGGCCACCGATGCCAATCGCGATGGCCTGCTGGGCCTGGTGCTGTCGTCGCTGCGCGGGCTGGGGATGTTGCAGCTTTTTGCACCTGCGCAGCAGAGCACGCCGGACGCTGCACAACAGGCCCAGCTGGCCTGCCTGGCCGACCTGATCGCCACCCGCTGCGAAGCTGCAGCCTCCAGCGCCGCATCCGCCAAGGCGCAAGCGCGCCGCCGCTAGGCCCTGGCTCCCGCCGCATCGGCGCGCCCCTGCGCAACGCCGTCCCATTGCCACCAAAAAACCCCAGGAGACAAAACACCATGGCCTTTTCCTTCCCCCGCGCACCGCACATCCCGCTGCTGGCCGCCCTCGTGCTGTTGGCAGGCGCCGCACTGGCCCAGCCGGGCGCCTACCCTGCCAAGCCGATCCAGCTCATTGCGCAGCAGCCGCCTGGCAGTGGCTCGGACGCCATGACCCGCGTGTGGGCCGACTGCGCCGCACGTGAATTGGGCCAAGCGGTGGTGGTGCAAAACAAGCCGGGGGCCAACGGCGTCCTGGCAATCAACTATCTCAAGGGCCAGCCCGCCGATGGCTACAACCTGCTGAGCATCGGCATGTCGCAGATGACGATCACGCCGTATGTGTACAAGCAGCCGCCGTACGACCCGCTGCGCGACTTCGATGGAGTGGCCGTGCTGGGCACGTCGCCGTTGGTGCTGGCCGTGCCTGCGGGGCAGGGCATCGCCAGCCTGGCCGATCTGCAAAAACTCGCGCGCGCCACGCCGGGTGGCGTCAACTTTGGGTCGCCGGGCAAGGGCAGCCCGGCGCACCTGCTGACTTCAGCGCTCATCGAGCGCCTGGGCGTGGCTGGCACCCATGTGCCCTTTGTGGGCGAAGGCGCGGGCCTCACGGCGCTGATGGGGCAGCAGATCCATGCGATGACCCTGGTCATTGGCACGGCCGCAGCCCAGGTCAAGGCGGGCAAGCTGGTGCCGCTGGCGCTGTTTGGCGCGCAGCGCTCGCCGCTGCTGCCGGATGTGCCCACCATTGCCGAGGCGTTGCCCTCTGCTGCCGACCTGGCGCGGCCCGCGTGGATTGCGGTGGTGGCCAAGGCCGGCACGCCACCCGAGCTGCTGACCAGGCTCAACGCCGTCACGGAAAAGTGCCGGGGCGATGCGCAGTACAAATCGCGACTGGAAGCCATGAACGTCACGCTTACAGCCTCCGTGCCGGGTGACGTGCGCACCTGGGCCTCGCGCGATGCGGCGGTGTGGCGCCCCCTGATCGACAAGCTGGGCCTGGCCACGGAATGAACGGGTCCGCAGAGGCCCCGCTCGTCACGCTGCCCCACGGCGGGCGCCTGCGTGGTGTGTGGGATGCGGGTGTGCGCGTGTTTCGGGGTGTGCCCTATGCGCTGGCCCCGGCCGGGCCCTTGCGTTTTGCGGCGCCGGTGCCCGTGCTGCCGTGGTCCGGGGTGCGCGATGCTTGCACGTTTGCCCCGGTGGCCCCCCAACTGGCCCGCACCGCAAGGGCCGATGCGCCCATGTTGGGTGGCGAGGACTGCCTGGCCGTCAACGTGTGGGCGCCGTCTTCGAAGTCGGGTGCGGGCCTGCCGGTGTTGGTGTGGGTGCACGGCGGCGGCTTCTTTCGCGGGTCGGCGAGCGAGCCGCTGTACGACGGCGCTTCGTTCGCCCGGCAAGGGCTGGTGTTTGTGTCGCTGCAGTACCGGCTGGGCATGGATGGGTTCATGCACTTCGAGGGCGAGGACGACGGTGCCCCCGCCAACCGGGGTTTGCTGGACCAGATCGCTGCGCTGCAATGGGTGCAGGACCATATCCACGCTTGGGGTGGCGACCCGGCGCAGGTCACGGTATTCGGCCAGTCGGCGGGCGCGGGTGCGCTGGCGTGCCTGCTGGGCATGCCAGCTTCGCGCGGCTTGTTCCAGAGGGTCATCCTGCAAAGCCCGAGCGTGGCCTGCCAAACGCTGGACGAAGCCGCCGCCATACGCCGCGCAGTGGCTTCATTGGTGGGCGTGGCGCCGAGCCGCACGGCAATGGCCTCGGCCCCCATCGGCTCGGTGCTTCATGCCGTCCACAGGCTGGCAGCCGATCCTTCGCTGCGGGTTCGGCATGGCATCGGGGGCCGCAACTTCTTTCCGCTCCGCCCTGTGGTGGATGGGCAAGTGCTGGCTGCGCCGCCGCTGCAGGCGATACGCCAGCAATGGATGGCCCAACCACCGGACCTGCAGGTGCTGGTGGGCAGCAATGTGGACGAGATGCGCCTGTACCACGTGCCCGGCGGTGCCATCGACCGCGTGACCGAGGTACAGGCGCTGGCTTTTGCGCAGGATGCTGGCTTGTCCACGGAGGCGGTTCACGCCTGTTGGGCGCTGCTGCCGCCTGCCCAGCAGACACCGGGCGAGCTGCTGTCGGCCTTGCAGTCTGATTTCTACTACCGCGTGCCCGCACAGCGCATCGCGGCGCTGGCCAGCGAATGGGCCCAAAGCGCCCACCGCTATGAGTTTGGCTGGGCGTCTCCCCAGTGGCAGGGGCGATTGGGCGCGGCGCATGCGGTCGAGTTGCCGTTTGTGTTTGGCAACCTCCACACCACGCAGGGGCAAGAGTTCACAGGGGTCGCACCGCCTGCCAATTTGGCGCAGGCCATGCACCAAAGCTGGGCGAGTTTTGCACGCCAGGGCGACCCCGGGTGGGCGCGGTATGGCGGCGACACACCCTGGGTGCAACATTTCAACACTGCATCGCGCTGCGAAATCCATAGCGAACCTGTGAGATTCAACCTGTGGCAGGGCATTCTTTGAGCAGGGAAACTGAAGTCCGCTGATCCTGACGGAGGCCGCTGCAGGGTGGTGCGCCACACTGGTGCATCCATCTTGTATACCAGTTGGCACGGAACCTGCAGTCGATGGACGGCAATGACCACCGCCACCGAGATCAGCAACCGCATCATCGAAGCCGTGATGGCGCAAAAGCTCGCGCCCGGCTCCCGCCTGGGCGAGCAGCAACTGGCGATGCTGTTCGACTGCAGCCGCACCATCGTGCGCGAGGCGCTCACGCGGCTGTCCACGCGTGGCATCGTCACCGTGAGCGCGCGTCGTGGCTGGTATGTGATCGAGCCTTCCGAAGACGAGGCACGCGAGGCCTTCGAGGCCCGCCGCGTGATCGAGCTCGGCCTGCTGCACCAGCTCAAGACGGTGGACAAAGGCGCCGTGCGCCAGCTCAAAGCCCACCTGCAGCGCGAGAAGGCGGCGCTCGCAGGCAGCGACGTGGGCGTGCGCAGTTTCCTGCTGGGCGACTTCCACGTGTGCCTAGCCGAGTGCCTGGGCAACAGCCTGCTGGCCGATACGCTGCGCGACTTCACGGCGCGCACCACGCTGATCGCCATGCTCTACCAGTCGTCGCACGACGCGGCGCAGTCCTGCGCCGACCACGTGCGCATCGTCGAGGCGCTGGAGGCGGGCGACATCGCCCATGCCGAGGCGCTCATGTCCGAACACATTGGCTCGGTGCAATCCGCGCTGCGCCTGCAGGCCAGCACCGACCCGCTGGCCGGGCTGCGCGATGCGCTGGCCCCGGTGCGCAAGAGCACCGCCGCAGCGGACACCACCGCGCAGCCCCGGCAACGCAAGCCCCGCGCTGCGTCCAAGAGTTCTACCCCGAAAGCGTCCGACCAGGACGCAGCACCCGCCGACGCATCCACCTACCTAGGAGCCCTGCTATGACCGCCCCCCGTGCCTTTGTTTCCTCGACCCGCCGCCTGACACTGGGCGTGCTCGCCGCCACGGGCCTGTCGGCCGCGCTGATGGCCCCTGCCGCCCACGCGCAGAACGCGCTGGACAACATCCTCAAGGCCAAGGAAATCAAGATCGCCATCCCCACCGACTATCCGCCCTACGGCTTTGTCGGCACCGACCTCAAGCCCCAGGGCCTGGATGTCGAGATGGCCAACTACATCGCCACCAAGCTGGGCGTGAAAGTCGAGCTGATTCCCGTGACCAGCGCCAACCGCATCCCCTACCTGCAGACGCAGAAGGCCGACCTCGTGATCTCCACGCTGGGCAAGAACCCCGAGCGCGAGAAGGTCATCGACTTCACTGCGGCCTACGCGCCGTTCTTCCAGGCTGTGTTTGCCAGCAAGAGCCTGAACATCAAGAGTTTTGCCGACCTCACGGGCAAGTCGGTGGCCGTGACCCGTGGCGCCATGGAGGACCAGGAACTGGCGAAGGTCGCGCCCGCGGGCGTGGACGTGAAGCGTTTTGAAGACCACGCGGCCAGCATCTCGGCCTTCGTGTCGGGCCAGACGCAGGCCATTGCCACCAGCGCCTCCACGGCCGGCACCATCATGGTCAAGAACCCCAACCTGCAGACCGAATACAAGCTGCTGCTCAAGGACAGCCCCAACTTCATTGGCGTGGCCAAGGGCGAGGACAAGCTGCGCCTCAAGGTGAACGAAATCATTGCCGAAGCCCGCAAGGCCGGCGACATCGACAAGATGTCCAGCAAGTGGCTCGGCCGCCCGGCAGGCGATCTGCCCCTGTGATCGCCTTCTTCGCCCTTCGCTGAACGAACCGAACAGGCCCGTGGCGCGACAAGCGCCACGGGGCACCCGCACCATGCTGATTGCGCTTGATTTTTCTGCCGTGCTGTCCTCCTGGCCGCTGCTGGTGCGCGGCGTGGTCTGGACCATTGGGCTCACCATCGTGGGCACCGTACTCGGACTGCTGCTGGGCACGGCCTGTGCCTGGGCGCGCGCCCGCAACCTGGGGCCGCGTGCGCTGCCGCTGCGCTGGGCCGTGGCCGCGTATGTGGAGCTGGTGCGCAACACACCCTTCATCGTGCAGCTGTTTTTCCTGTTCTTCGGCCTGCCGGCGCTGGGGCTCAAGCTTTCGCCCGAGGTGGCCTCCGTGCTGGCCATGGTGATCAACCTGGGCGCGTATTCGGCCGAGATCATCCGCGCCGGCATCGAGGCTACGCCCCGTGGCCAGATCGAGGCCGCGCAGAGCCTGGCACTCACGCCAGGCCAGACCTTCCGGCGCGTGGTGCTGCCACCCGCGCTGCTCAAGGTGTGGCCGGCCATGGTGAGCCAGATCATCATCGTGATGCTGGGCTCGGCCGTGTGTGGCCAGATCTCCACGCCCGAGCTGAGCTACGCCGCCAACCTGATCTCCAGCAACACCTTCCGTGCGTTCGAGGCTTTCATCCTGGCCACGCTGGTGTACCTGGCGTTGTCGATGCTGACCCGCCGCCTGCTCATCTGGGTGGGCGCCCGATTCTTGGTGGGGAGATAAGCCATGGTGGAATTTTCTCTGTGGGACATCCTGCGCAACCTGCTGATGGCCGCGCGCTGGACGGTATCTCTCTCGCTCATCGCCTTCATCGGCGGCGGCCTGGTGGGCTTGCTGCTGCTGGTGCTGCGCCTGTCCAAAGTGCGGGGCACCGAGCGCTTGATCGGTGCCTATGTGCAGGTGTTCCAGGGCACGCCGCTGCTCATGCAGCTGTTCCTCGCGTACTTCGGCATTGCGCTCTTTGGCATCAAGACCTCGCCGTGGACGGCCGCTGCCGTGGCGCTCACGCTCTACACCAGCGCCTACCTCACGGAGATCTGGCGCGGCTGCGTGGCTTCCATCCCCAAGGGCCAGTGGGAGGCGGCGCAGAGCCTGGCCCTGAACTTTGGCGAGCAACTGCGCCACGTGGTGCTGCCGCAGGCACTGCGCATTGCGGTGCCGCCCACGGTGGGCTTTCTGGTGCAGGTGATCAAGGGCACGGCGCTGGCGTCGGTGATCGGTTTTGTCGAGCTGACCAAGGCCGGCAGCATGATCTCCAACGCCACCTACCAGCCCTTTCTGGTCTACGCCTGCGTAGCCCTGCTGTACTTTGTTTTGTGCTTCCCGGTGAGTCTGGTGGCGCAGTCCCTTGAAAGGAAACTCCATGGCAACCGCAGTTGATACAACCCCGGCTCCCGCCCACGACGGCATCGTGGTGGGCACACCGCCCATCGTGGACATCACGGCCCTGCGCAAGTCCTATGGCACGAATGAGGTGCTCAAGGGCATCGACCTCAAAGTGCAAAAGGGCGAGGTGATCGCCATCATCGGCAAAAGCGGCTCGGGCAAGAGCACGCTGCTGCGCTGCGTGAACGGGCTGGAGGTTTTTCAGGAGGGCGCCCTCAGCGTCAACGGCAAAAGGCTCATGCACGACAGCCCCACGGCCATGCGTGAGCTGCGCCAGCAGGTGGGCATGATTTTTCAGAGCTTCAACCTGTTTCCGCACCTTTCGGTGGGCCGCAACATCATGCTGGCCCCCACGCTGGTGAAGTCGCGCGATGCCGCCACGGCCGCAGCGCAGGCGCGCAAGCTGCTCGACCGCGTGGGCCTGGCCGAAAAGTTTGACGCCATGCCCGACCAGCTTTCAGGTGGGCAACAGCAGCGCGTGGCCATAGCGCGCGCCCTGGCCATGGAGCCCCAGGTGCTGCTGTGCGATGAGATCACCTCGGCGCTGGACCCTGAGCTGGTGGGTGAGGTGCTGCGCGTGGTGGAGTCCCTGGCCCTCGAAGGCATGACGCTGATGATGGTCACACACGAAATGGCCTTCGCCCGGAAGGTGAGCGACCGCGTGATCTTCATGCACCAGGGCCGCGTGCATGAAACCGGTACGCCGGCCGAACTGTTTGGCAATCCCCAAACGGCGGAGCTGCAGCAGTTTCTGTCGTCGCTGCACGACTGAAAACGGAGCCCTGCGCGTTCAACGTTCAAAAGCTCGCCTGCGGACTGGAAAGCTCCAGGGCAGGCGGGCTCGCAGGCCCCAATGGCCCGCTACACCACAGAGGTCACCCAAAGGCTGGCACCAATGCCAGGCCAGGGGTCCCCACTCAAAATGCTCAGGACAGCAGACCCTTCTCGAATTCTGCGGGCGACAGCGATCCGCTCTGGTCGACATCCAGTTCCTTGAAACGCTGGCTGATGGCGGGCAGCTGGGCTGCTTCCTTCTCGGTCAGCTTGCCATCCTTGTCGGCGTCGGCGCGGTTGAATGCCGTGGTGGCCGCCATGGAAGGGTTGCCGGTGCCAGGGCCATACGAATATTTGGAGTCCGCCTGGGGCGCTGTCCTGCTGGCGGGGGCGGGCTGGGGCGAAGCCGAAGTGGTCTGTGCTTGCAATGCGCCCGCACCGCCCAGGGAGATGGCGGCGAAAAGCATCACGCTGCGCGTGTCGAACGAATAGGTGCGTCGTTGCAGTGCTTTCATGGAAGCTAAGCTCCTTCGAAGTTGAACAGGGTTTCATTGCACCGCAGCACGCCTGCCAAGGCCAGCACTCTTGCCTGCTGTTGCCCGGGCCAACATTTGCCAGCGTGGTGTAACCACCCGCAGCCCTTTTGTGTCGCAACCTTGCGCCGATGTACCAAAAAGTTGTGGCCGCTGATGGGGCTTGCTGGATGACTGGCATGCCGGGGCATGTCCTACACGGCCCGGGTTGCTTCCCTCAAAACAATGGCCTTCTGCATCCTCCGCTGGATGGATGTTGTTCATTGTTTATCCCAAGGAGCCTTCCATGAAAAAGCAAACCGTTGTTGCCGCCCTCGTTGCCCTGGCCTGCACTGCCGCCCTCGCCCAGGCGCCGGCTGGCAACACAGCGCGCCCGCCCTCTGAAGTGAGCCCTTCAGCTTCTGGTGGCGCTGCTGCGAGCAATGCCCAAAACAAGGTCGACCAGCGTGCCAGCCAGAGCACGGCCGCGCCCGCCGACCCCGCCAAGGGCGATGGCCGTGGTGCCCCGGTGGCCGAAATCAACCCCAGTGCTTCCGGTGGCAAGGCTGCCGCCAAGGCAGACACACGCACCAATGCACGCCTGATGGATTCCAACGGCGATGGCACCGTGTCGCGCCAGGAATGGGACACCTACCACGCCAATGCGTGGAACAACATGAAGCCTTCCAACGCAGGTGTCTCCACCGCAGACGTCGACAAGCTCAACCGCACGACGGCCACCCACTGACGCAGCGCCAGGCAACTGAGGGACCCGTCCACTGCGCCATGGCGCAGCAGCGCCCCTTGCATCGCGTGTGCAAGGGGTTTTTTCATGGACAAGCGAGGGTCCGCGCGCCGACGGTGGGACGGCCGCCGCGTGGTAGCGGAAAATCAGGGAAGCTGCCCTTGTTCGCAGCGCTCCTCCCCGCACTCTCCACCGACCAAGGCACCCATGGGCAACCGACTCACACAGATCGCCACGCGCACCGGCGACGCCGGCACCACCGGCCTGGGCAACAACGAACGGGTCTCCAAAGACAACCTGCGCATCCACGCCCTCGGGGATGTGGATGAACTCAATTCCCACATCGGCCTGCTGCTGTGCGAGCGCTTGCCGGACGATGTGCGCAACCTGCTCGTCGAGGTGCAGCACCAGCTGTTCAACCTGGGGGGCGAGCTGTCGATTCCCGGCTTTGAACTGCTCAAGCCGGAAGCGGTGCTGGCACTGGACGAAGCCCTGGCCCACCACAACGCCGCGTTGCCGCGCCTGCAGGAATTCATCCTGCCCGCGGGCACCCGTGCCGCCGCGCAGGCCCATGTCTGCCGCACGGTGGCGCGCCGCGCAGAGCGTGTGGTGGTGGCGCTGGGCAATGCGGAACCCATCCACGACGCGCCCCGGCAATACCTCAACCGCCTGTCCGACCTGATGTTCGTGCTGGCCCGCGTACTCAACCGCATGGATGGCGGCGATGACGTGTACTGGAAAAGCGAGCGCCTGGCGCAGCAGAATGCTACTGAATAGATAGCTTATTGCGCTTGTCCAGTAAGCGCTAGAGGGTGATTTTGCTAGTAATCTGACCCTTGCCTTTGCAACTGGCGCTGCCCAAGCCAGGGCAACCGAGCAAGGGCCGCCCCGCGGAGAGGGCTGCGTCCCCATTACCGAATCGCGCAGCGATTCAAGAGAAGGGGGAAGGCGCGCAGCGCCTCAGGGGGATGCACCCTACCTCGGTGCGAGGATCGCCATGGTCAGCCGTGACACGCAGGTCAACTCGCCTGCCTCGTTGACCATGTCGATGTGCCACACATGCGTGGTGCGCCCGATGTGGATGGGCCGCGCGGTGGCCGTTACCCAGCCGCTGGTGGCAGAGCGCAGGTGGTTGGCGTTGATGTCCAGGCCCACGGCGTTGTGCCCCTCGGGGCTGGCGTAGTAGGCGCCCACCGAGCCCAGCGACTCCGCCAGCACCACGCTCACGCCGCCATGCAGCAGCCCGAACGGTTGTTTGGTGCGCTGGTCCACCGGCACGCGGCCGCGCAGGAAGTCGTCACCCAGCTCGATGATCTCGATGCCCAGGTGCGAGGCAGCGGTGTTGTGGTGGTCGGCGTTGAGTCGAGCCAGGTCGACAGGCTTTTTCCAGATGGGCATGGTGGCTTCGGTCAGCAGTGGGAAGAAACCACCCATTGTGCCCATAGCGTCTGCGCCGCTGTTACCGACGCCGTCCGGCCCAGCGCCACCGTGGAACTGGCTTCGCCAGGCCACCTGAGGCATCCCCCTTGGGGGCGCCTCGGAGGTTACCCGACGAGTTTGCCGTTGGCACCCATCACGCCCAGATCCAGGAAGCGCGAGCCCACATAGGGTGCGCCGCCGGCATAGTCGATGGACAGGCCACCCAGGTCGTTGCTGCGGATGCCGGCCAGCGCGGTGCGCAGCTTGGCGCGTGTCAGGTCGCGGCCCGCGCGGTCCAGGCCCTCGGTCAGCACGCGGGCATTCACGTAGCCTTCAAAGCTGCGGGCCGAGAATTCCTGGAACCCCAGCGCCCGCATGGCTTTCTGGTAGTCGCGCACCACGGCCACGCTGGTGCGGCCTGCGTCGGGCAGCACCATCGACAGCGCAATGCCCGATGCCTTGCCACCCAGTTGGCGCAGGTTGTCGCCCGACAGGGCCACGCTGGTAGCGGCCAGCGGCGTGCTGGGCGAGACTTTCTTGAACTCATTGACCAGCGTGGCGGTGATGTCGCCTGCCGTGCCCAGCAGCACGGCATTGGGCTTGGCGGCCACGGCCTTGCCCACCACGTCGGCCACCTGCGCGCCCTGGGCGTCAAGCTTGAAAGCCTTGGGCGTGGGCTGCTTGGCCGCTGCCATGGCCTTGTTCACGTCGGCCAGAAACTCGCGGCCAAACGCTGTGTCCTGGTACACGATGGCCAGGTCGGTGATGCCCATGGACACCAGCTTTTGCGCCAGGCGCTGGGCTTCATCGGTGTAGCTGGCGCGCACGTGGAACACCGAGCGGTACTCGGCCTTGCGCAGCGAGGTGGCGCCGCTTTGTGGTGCCACGTAAGGGATCTGCGCTTCGTCCACCAGCGGCAGGATGCGCTGGTTGTTGGCCGTGCCCATGCACGAGATCAGCGAGACCACGTTGGCGTCGGCAATCAGCTTGCGCGCGTTGTCTTCGGAGCGGGCGGCGTCGTAGCCGTCGTCCAGCGCCAGCAGCTTGATCTCGCGGCCATGGATGTTGCGTGCATTGGCGTGGGCGATGCCCGCATCCAGCCCCTGCTTGAGCTCCTTGCCCAGGCTGGCGAGCGCGCCGGTCAGTCCGATGGAGCAGCCGATGGTCACGCTCTTGGCGTCCATGGGGTCTTGCACGCCCACGGCGCGCGACGACGTGGCAAGCAGCAGGCCGGTGCTGGCGGCGACAAGGGATTGGGTGAACTGACGGCGTTGCATGGTGAAGAAAACTCGCAGACAAAAAAACACAACCAGCCCCTACGGGGCTGGTGTTGGAGGGAAAACTGGGGGTGAAGGGGTCGAGCGACCTAGGGTTAACCCTTATTTTAGCCGGAGATCTGTGGCAACCCGCTGTAGTCCCTGTCCCTGTCCCTGTCCCGGGCCAGGGAATCGGCGCGCCCTCCGGTGCGGGTGCCCGGTGTTCAGGTGGAAGGGGCTTGCCGCATGTTGCCGGTCTCCACATACCGCTGATGCCACGACAGCGCCTCGCCCAGCAGGTGGGGTGTGTGCTGGCCCAGGGCGCCCCGCTTGGCGCGGGCCACGTATTCGTGCAGGGCAGGGCGGAAGTCGGGGTGGGCGCAGCGGTCGATGATGAGCTCGGCCCGCTGCGTGGGCGAGTGGCCGCGCAGGTCGGCCAGGCCCTGTTCGGTGACGAGGATCTGCACATCGTGCTCGGTGTGGTCCACATGCGAGGCCATGGGCACGATGCACGAGATGCTGCCGTTCTTGGCCAGCGACGGTGTCATGAAGATCGACAGGTAGGCGTTGCGCGCAAAGTCGCCCGAGCCGCCGATGCCGTTCATGATGGCCGAGCCCATGATGTGGGTGGAGTTCACGTTGCCGTAGATGTCGGCCTCGATCATGCCGTTCATCGCGATCAGGCCCATGCGGCGGATCAGCTCGGGGTGGTTGCTGATCTCCTGCGGGCGCAGCACGATGCGCTGCTTGTAGAAGTCGATGCGCTCGTTGAAGTCCTGCATCGCCGCCGGGCTCAGCGACAGGGCGGTGGCCGAGGCACTGGCGAGCGTGCCCGAGCGCAGCATGTCCAGCATGCCGTCCTGCAGCACCTCGGTGTAGGCCGTGAGGTTCTCGAACGGCCCGTGGTTCAGCCCCGCCAGCACCGCGTTGGCGATGTTGCCCACGCCCGACTGCAGCGGCAGCAGGTCCCGGGGCAGCCGACCCTTCTTCACCTCGTGCTGCAGGAACTCGATGATGTGGCCCGCGATGCGGTTCGAGGTGTCGTCGGGTGCGGCGTAGACCGAGTTGCGGTCGGGCTGGTTCGTCACCACCACCGCGATCACCTTGGACGGGTCGCAGCGCAGGTAGGGCTCGCCAATGCGCTCGTCGGGCCGCGTCATCGGAATGGGCTTGCGGTGTGGCGGCACGTCGGTGCCGTAGTAGATGTCGTGCATGCCTTCGAGCCCCGGGTTGTGCCAGGCATTCACTTCCAGAATCACCTTGTCGGCCTGGTCCAACCAGGTCTTGTTGTTGCCCACCGAGGACGAGGGAATCAGCCGCCCGTCGGGCAACACGCCCGCCACCTCGACCACGGCCACGTCGAGCTTGCCCAGGAAGCCAAACCACACGAACTGCGCCACATGCGACAGGTGGATGTCCACATACTGCATCTGCCCCGCATTGATCTGGCGGCGCACGGTGGGATCGGACTGGTAGGGCAGGCGCATCTCGATGCCGTCCACCTGGGCCAGCGCGCCGTCCAGCTCAGGCGCGGTGCTGGCGCCCGTCCACAGGCCGATCTTGAAGCCATGGCCCTGCGCGTTCAGGCTCTCGATGCGGCGGGCCAGCGCGCCCGGCACCGCCTTGGGGTAGCCCGCGCCGGTAAAGCCGCTCATGCCCACATGGGCACCGGCGGGGATCAGGGCGGCCGCTTCATCGGCGGACATGGTGCGGGAGAGAAAGTCCGGGTACAACACCCGATCGGCCAAAGTCATGAACGTGCTCCGTGGGGGGATCGGCAAACAGGTGCGGAGAAACGGCTGCGCCCGGTGCGCGGGGTGCCTCATTGCACTGCCCACTGTCTGCAAAGACGCTGATCGTAGCAAGCGAGCATGCCGAAATGCGGGTTTACCCTGATTTTGATGCCGACCGGTCCCTGGCCACCGTGCCCGCGCTGGCTGCCGATGGCCGGGCAGGGCGGTTAGCATCTGCGGCACCGGCCACCGCTGAGCCGCCGGCCTCTTTTTATCGACCACCCATGACATCCGCACCGTCCTGCCCGTCTTGCCGCCAGCCGATGGAAGTACACCAGTTCGCCAGCAACCTGGGAGGGGCGCTGGAGCTGGACATCTGCTTTGCCTGCCAAGGCCTGTGGTTTGACCGGCACGAAAACCTCAAGCTCACCCCCGCGTCGGTGGTCGAATTGTTCCGCCTGCTGCACGAGCACCGCATTGACCATCACCAGCCCCTGAGCGACCGCATGGCCTGCCCGCGCTGCGTGAAGCCGCTGGAAAAAGGGTTTGATGTGGTGCGCAGCGGCCGCTACATGATCTACCGTTGCGGGCGCCAGCACGGCCGCTTCAGCACGTTCTCCTCCTTCATGGTCGAAAAAGGCTTTGTGCGCCACATGACGCGGCCCGAGATCGACGACTTGGCCAAGCGCGTGGGCGCCATCTATTGCACCAGCTGCGGTGCCCCTGTGGACATCCGCAAGGACCACGCCTGCCCCTACTGCCGGGCCGCGTTCTCGCTGATCGACCCCGAGGCCGTGGTGCGCGCCATGGAGGGCTATGCCAAAGCCAGCAGTCCGCGCGCCATGCCCTCCAGCCCGGTGGACATCGGCGACGCGCTGGTGGCCCTGGAGCGCGACCGCACGCGCGCCGAGCGTGAGCGGCAAAAGCGGGCGTTTACCGGCACCAGCGATGCCGATGACAGTTCATTCACGGGCGACCTGCTGTCGGCCGGGGTGGCCTTGGTGTGGGCGGTGATCAACACCAGGAGCCATCACTGAGGGTTTCCAAGGTGGAGCATCACAACGCCTCCCACCACGCAAACCAGGCCCAGTGCCTTGGTGGTGTCCACTGGCTCGCCAAACAGTGCAATCCCCACGATGGCCGTGGCCGCCGTGCCGCTTGCGGCCCAGACCGCATAGGTGATGCCCATGTCCAGTTGGCGCATGGCCACCGCCATGAGCCAGATGGCGAGCGCGTAGCACGCAGCGGCCATGCCGGATGGGAGGGGTCTGGAAAAGCCATCGGAGCACTTGAGCGCGACCGTTCCGACAACTTTTGCAATGACGCTGGCTGCGACAAGCAGCCAGGCCGATAGGTTTGGATTCATGGGGCACCTCTGCCGAACATGCCCGTTTGTCACTTGTACCGAGTGACACGGGCAGTACGGTGAAGCGGTACCCAGGTGGTGAAGGGCCGCAGTGTAGTCACGCCCTTGCGTTCCATCAAGAACATCACATCCAGGCCCTGGCGGCCCCTTGCATTTGCGCAGATCATGGAGCGTTGACACAGCGGCAGCGCTGGATGGCGTGAAGGTGTCCCTTCACGCACCCAGCCCATCCGCCGCACCACCCCCCCAACCCGTTCACAATGGCGCAGGCCTGTGTTCTGGTGGGCCCTGTCGCACAACAACCAGCCGTGGCACCCGGTGGCCACAGGAGGAGAGGACCTTGCAGCCGCATCCGCCCCCAACCCGACGCCGTGCCCGTACACCCGCCGCCCCGGCGCGGCGCAAACCTGTGGATGTGGGGGGTGGCGCCGCCGCCTCTGACTCCGCTACCCCCTGCCTGCTGCAGCGCGCGCGTCTGCAGGCCGTGCCCAGCACCTTGCTGATCCCGCTGGCGGCGCGCGCGCGGGGGAGCCGCTACTTTCCCTGGCTGGCCTGTGACGACGCGGTGGCCACCAGCCTGGTGGACCGCCTGGGTGCCGACGTGGAATCGTGCCTGGACGACCTGCCCACGGTGCTGAACGTGCTGTGGCGCACGCGCGCCATCAAGGACGCGGGTCGCAGCTTTTTCCTCGCGCACCCGCAGGCCCGTGGTGTGAACCTGGGCTGTGGCCTGTCGCACCACTTCCAGTGGCTCGATACGGGCGCCAACCAGTGGCTGGATGCCGATCTGCCCGAGGTCATGGACCTGCGCGGGCAGCTGCTGCCGGTGCGCTGCCCGCGCACGCGCCAGGCCACGGTGGACCTCACCCAGCCCGGCTGGTGGCAGCGGCTGGGGCTCCCGCAGGGCGATGGCGCGGGTGTGCAGCCAGTGTTCATCGTCTGCGAAGGGGTGCTCATGTACTTTCAGCCCGCGCAAGTGCAGGCTGTGCTGCGCGAGTTTGCGCAGTGTGCGCCGGCAGGCTCGCGCCTGGTGCTCGATGTGATGACATACCGGGCCGTGGGCCATGCCGCGCAGCACGCGAGCGTGGGCCCCACGGGGGCGGAGTTCCACTGGGGCGTGGGCAACATGGACGAGCTGACCGCCGCGCACCCGCGCCTGGCGCTGCTGCGCCAGCAGAGCGTGTCGGAATGTTATGGCTGGCCGGGTGTGGTGCTGGAAACGCTGTGGTGGCCGTGGCTGGGCGCGCCGCTGTACGGCTTGGTCACCTTGGGCGTGGGAGATGGCTCCCCCTGAGGGGGACGCCACCGGTGGGCGGGCAAAGCCAGTTCCGCGGTGGCGCTGGCGCTGGGCGCGCCGGTTGCAAAGCTTGTGTTACTGCCTGGGCGCCAGTGCTCGCATCCATCGTGGCGCCTGGCCCGTGAGCTGCCCCACGATGGCGGCCTGCAGCGGCGGCAGCCGCTGCGCGCCCTGCAGCACCAGCTGCCGCAGCAGGCGCGGCACGGGGCGCGTGTCGGTATACAGCCGCACGATGGCATTGGTGCCCTCGTACATCGGCCAGGCGTGGCGGTGGTGCGCCCGCGCATAGGTGGCCAGGGTTTCGGTATTGCCGATGTCGTGGCCCTGGCTGCGGGCTGCCACCACGGCGGCTGTCAGGCGCTCCACACCGGCCAGACCCAGGTTGTAGCCATGCGCCGTCACAGGGTGCATGCCCACGGCGGCATCGCCCAGCAACGCGCAGCGGTGGTCTGCAAAGCGCTGCGCATACACGGCCACCAGCGGGTACGCGTGGCGCTCGCCTTCCAGCTGCAAAGGCCCCAGGCGGTCGCCCAGCTGGGCCTGCACCGTGGCTGCGAAGGCCTGCGGGCTCTGGGCCATCAGCGCTGCTGCATCGGCGGTGCCTGCCGTGACCACCACCGAGCACAGTGCATGCCCCTCTTGGGGGTCATCCGGCAAGGGCAGCACCGCCAGCGTGCGTTCGTAGCCAAAACACTCGTGCGCCACGTCACCGTGCGGCTGGGCATGGCGCATGCGGCAGACGATCACGGTGCGGCCAAAGTCCGTCATGCGTGCGCCAATGCCCAACTGCCGCCGCGTGGCCGAGAAGCGGCTGTCCGCCGCCACCAGCAGTGGGGCCTGCAGACGCTGCGGCGGTGCCGCAGGGCCACCGGCGGGCGCACCGACGGGCGCATGTGGCAGGTACTCCAGCTCGGCGTGGGTGGACTGCGTGGCCACGCGCACCACCTGGGCGCCGGTCACGATGCGCACACCCGGGGTGCGTGCCGCCACGGCATAGGCCGTGCGGCGCAGTGCGTGGTTGGGCACGATGAAGCCCAGGGCCGGGAGCCCCGTGCCTTGCGTGCCCAGCTGCAGGGCGCTGCGCTGGCCCAACGGGCCGTCGTGCACCTGCGCTTCGCGGATGGTGCCCACCTCGTCCGTTGCCAGGCCCGCCCAGGTGCCCAGCCGCTGCAGCGTGGCCACGCTGGGGTGGGTGAGGGCGATCTCCCGGCCATCGGGCGCGGGGTGGGCCAGCGCGGCCTCGGGCTGCTGTTCGACCACGGTGGCGGTGAACCCGGCCTGCGCCAGGGAAATGGCCAGCGACAGGCCCGCAGGGCCCGCGCCGACGATGAGGACGTCGCTGTGTGAGGAGGAGGTCATGGCAGGAAGACCGGGCGAAACCGCCCGGCACCCACCCTGCAACGGTGGGGTGGGGCCTGCCATTGTGGGCGGGCACCCGGCGCGGCGATTTGCCCTGTATCAAGGCACCATGCCTGAATGCTATTAATTGAATAGCAAAAAAATGATGTGGGATAAGCGCCAGGGCCTAAAAAAACCGAAAAGTATGGCGCTCTACGAGCGTGCTGGCTTGCGCGCGCCCTTGGCGGGCTTCTTCCTGGCGCCACCCGCCGGTTTGCCGCGCAGGTGCAGCCCCCAGGTGATCAGCACCCACAGGTACGCCGCCAGCACGCTGTAGGCCGCCACCGCGGCCAGCGACAGCGGGGGTGCGGCGATGGAGCGCGGGTTGGCCATGGTCTCCAGCAGCTGGCGTGTGCCCGTGCCCAGCACCGGCATGGCCGCCGCGCTGCCCGAGCGCGCCATGCGCGCCGCCATGAAGATGAAGAACTCCATCAGCAACGCGCCGATGACCAGGCAGGCCAGCAGGGCCAGCAGTTGCGCAAACGCCCTGCGGTCGCCCTTGGCCAGGAAGTAGATGGCCGACACCAGCACCAGGGCGGGCAGCAGCAGGGCCAGGGCAGGCCAGGCGGACATGAGGAGATGCATCGGAAGAATCTGGGGGTCGAGAGGGGGCTGGCAGCGTCGGGGCTGCGGACTGCGAATGATAGAGGAGGCCCCCGGTCCCCGGCGGCCCCCATGGCGGGGCCCGCCCGTGCCATGGCTACGGGTGCGCGTCTGCCACAGCCGTGTTGTCGTGCTGCCCCTGGCGGAAGGTGTTTGGTGTGCAGCCCAGTAGCGCGCGGAACGAGGCGATGTACGCGGCGGGGCTCTCGAACTGCAGGGCGTGCGCGATGGCCTTGACCGGCCGGCCCGAGGCCAGCAGGTCGAGCGAGGCAATGATGCGCGCACGCTGGCGCCAGGCGCGAAAGCTCAGACCCGCCTCCGCCGTGAAGCGCCGGGTGAACGTGCGGTCGGACATGGCGGCCTCGGCCGCGAGTTCGTGCAGCGGGAGCTGCCACTGGTGGGCCTGCAGCAACAGCGCGAGCGCGCGCCGCAACCCTTCGCTGGCAGGCATCGGCAGGTGGGTGGGCAGGCAGGGCGTGTGCTGCAGCGTGTGCAGCAGCAGGGACACCATCAGCTGCCGCGTGGGGTGGTCGAACCCGCCGTTGAAGAGCCCCAGCACCAGCTGCTGGATCAGCGGCGACGCGACCACGGCGTGCACCTCGTCCCGGCGCGCAAACGATGCGCACTGCGCCACCAGCGCCGGCTGGCAGTACACCGTGCGCAGGTCGGTGGCAGAGAGCACTTCGATCGCATGGGGGTGGTGCGGGGGTACCCACAGCGCGCGCTGCGGCGGCACGGTCCAGCGCGCGTGGGGTGTCTCCACCAGCATCACGCCCCGCGTGGCAAACACCAGCTGGCCGCTGCGGTGCTGGTGCACGGGCAAACGTGTGCCCGCCGCGTGCGTTTTGGCCAGCGTGGCCCACAGGCCGGCGTCTTGGCGTTCTGGCGATGTTTGTTGGCGTTCTGGTGCTGACATGCCGTCCTATTATGAAACCACCTTCTCGCCACACCTCCCCAAAACCCGCCCCCCCAGCCCATGCACACCACCACCTTCCTTGTCCATGCGGGCCGCGAGACGGCCCACGCCGTCCAGGCCATCAACCCGCCGCTGGTGCGGGCCTCGACCGTCGTGTTCGACACCCTGGCCGCCTACAAACACGCGCACCACCAGACCGTGTTCGATTCGCCGCGCTACGGCCGCTCGGGCACCTCCACCACGTTTGAGCTGCAGCGCTGCATGGCCGCGTTGTCGGGCGCAGAAACCTGCCTGGCCACGGCCAGCGGGCTGGCGGCCATCGTGGCCGTGCTGAGCGCCCATGCCGGGCCGGGCCGCCACCTGCTGCTGAACCAGGGCGTGTACGGGCCGACGCGCATCTTCTGCGACCAGGAGCTGGTGCCGCAGGGCACCACCGTCGAGTACTTTCCGGAAGGCGCCGACATCACGCCCTACCTGCGGGACAACACCAGCCTGGTCTACATCGAGACCCCCGCGTCGCTGACCATGGAGATGCTGGACGCGCGCGCCGTGTGCGCGGCGGCGCGCCAGCGCCACATCCCGGTGGCGGTGGACGCCACCTGGGGCACGCCGGTGTTCCTGGATGCCCACGCCCTGGGCGTGCATATCGCCATCCATTCGGCCACCAAATACATCAACGGGCATTCCGACCTCATGCTGGGGCTCATCACGGGGTCGCACGCAGACCTGGCCAGCACCCGGCGCTTTTGCGACCGCAGCGGCGCACATGCGGCGCCCGATGTGTGCTGGCTGGCGCTGCGCGGCCTGCGCACGCTGGCAGTGCGGCTCGAACGCCACCAGCAGACCGCTCTGGCGATGGCACAGTGGCTGCAACAGCAGCCACAGGTCCGGCGCGTGCTGTTCCCGGCGCTCCCCTCCGACCCGGGCCACGCGCTTTGGCGCGCGCAGTTTTCGGGCGCTGCGGGGCCGTTCACCTTCGAGCTGGCGCCATGCAGCGAAGCCGCATTTGCGGCGTTCATCGACGCGCTTGCGCTCTTCAGCCTGGGCACGAGCTGGGGCGGGTACGAAAGCCTGGTGTTGCCCGCCGTGCCCTACGACCTGCGCCACCTGGCCACGCTGCCCGACGCGGGCCGCCTGGTCCGCCTGCATGTGGGGCTGGAAGACGCCGCTGACCTGCGCGCGGATCTGGCACAAGCGCTCAGCGGTCTGGGCTGACAGCCCCCTGGCTCGCCACGAAGTCCACCACCGACTGCAGCACATCGGGCTGCTGCAGGATCTTGCGGTGCCCCAGCCCCTCGGTGGCGAGCAGCGTGGCGCCCGGGATGTGGTCGCGGTAGGCCTCACCGTCGGCAAAACGGTTGATGCGGTCGCCCCGGTCGTGCACGACCAGGGTGGGCAGGGT
This sequence comes from Acidovorax sp. Root275, assembly GCF_001428965.1. Classification (NCBI taxonomy): domain Bacteria; kingdom Pseudomonadati; phylum Pseudomonadota; class Betaproteobacteria; order Burkholderiales; family Comamonadaceae; genus Acidovorax; species Acidovorax sp. Root275. Next base: position 599,048 of record NZ_LMJH01000009.1, read on the forward strand.
GATGCGTGGGCCCACGGCCGGGGGCTCGAACTGGCGCATCAGGATGCCCTCGCGGGCCTCGATGCGCCGCTGCATCGCGGCACGCGTGCGCTCGGACAGGCCGAACACCTGCGCAAACAGGCGTGTGTATTCGTGGGGCGATGCGGGCGGCGCCAGCAGCACCAGCCGCCCGGTGGCCAAGCCCCGGCTGGCTGCGTGGGCGGCCGCATTGGCGGCCAGCGAATGGGCCACCACGGCGCGGGGCGCCGAGTCCTGCGCATGCAGGCGCGCGGTGGTGTATTCAATGGCGCGCGCAAACTGCGGCAGGTTGCTCACACGGCCCCGGCTGCCGCCGTGTGCGGGCAGGTCCACCAGCACGGGGCGCAAGCCCCGCGCGGCCAGTGCGTCGGCCAGCGGCAGCATCTGGCGCGCATGCCCGCCCCAGCCGTGCAGCAGCAACACCGCCGGACCATGGGGCTGGGCGCTGGGGGTGTACAGCGTGATCTCTGCGTCTTCGAACGGCCAACGTTCGGTGCGCCAGCCGCTGGCCGGTGCCGCCTGGTGGCCGGGTTTGCGCAAGGGCAGCGGCGTACCAAACAGGCGGTAGGCCGCGCGCACGGCCAGGGCGGGCCACAGGCGCTCGGTGGCACCCAGCGCCAGGCGCAGCAGCCGCAGGGCCGGATGCCCGCCGTAGAAGTTGGACGTGGCTTGCAGGGCAGTCGAGGGGTTCATGGTGGGGCTCCTGAAGGGTTGGGGTTGGCACGCGCCGGGCTGTGGGTCGGCGCGTGGTGAAAGGTCAGTAGAAGATCCAGTCCCGGTTGCTGCGTGGGAGGCTGGCGAGTGTCTGGCGCACCGCATGGACGGCGCCCGCTGCGGCCACGATGGCCGCCATGCCCAGGAAGATGAAGAAGCTCAGCATGGTGTTTCCTTTCTTCGCACGGTTGTGCGAAATTGGGACAAAGAAGAACAAGAGGTATCCATCGCGCAATAGCACGGAGAGCGGGAGGATCAGGTGGACTGATAACTCTTGACGAGGCGCGCCCAGGACGCCTCGGTGCGTGGCACTGCCTGCGGATCGCGCAGGAAGCGGACGTCGTGCAACAAGCCCATGATCATGGAATAGATCTCGCCCACCAGCTGTTCCTGCGGGGTGTCGGCGGGCAGGTGCCCGGCCTCGATGGCCTGCAGCACAGTGCGGCGCAGTGCCGCGCGCCAGCGGGTGATCTCGGAGTGCAGCAGGTCGCGCAGCTCGCCTTCGCGGTCGTCCAGCTCGAAAGCGCCCGCGGTGTAGATGCAGCCGGTGAACGCCTCCACATCGCGCGTGCGTGCAATCCAGCGGCGCACGATCTCGTTGAGGCGTGGCAGGCCCTTGGGGTGCTGCATGGCAGGCACAAACACATCCGCCAGAAAGCGGCGCCCGAACTCCTCGATCACGGCCTTCTGCAGCGCCTCGCGCGAGCCGGCGCGCGAGAACACGCCGCTCTTGGACAGCCCCACGCGGTCGGCCACGGCCTGCAGCGTGATCGACTCCAGCCCTTCGGCCGCAGCCAGGTCCAGCGCGGCGCCCACAATGGCGGCGCGGGTGAGTTCTGATTTCTGGGTCTTGGCATCCATGGGGCAGAATTTAGCACAACTGTGCGAAATTAGCCAAGCCCTGGTGTCAGCAGTGTTTTGGAAGCCGGTAGCGCGAAGAGCCCCGGTGCGCCGCCGGGGCTCTGCAGCGCGTCACTGGGCCAGGGCCGCGATCTGCACGGAAGTCAGCGCCCCGCTGTAGAGGCGGAAATCCTGCATGCGGCCCGCAAAGTACGGGTCGGACCCGTACTGCGCGCGGCCCAGCCAGTTCTGCGTGGTGGCGCCCAGCTGGTGGGGTGCAAAGGGCGCATCCGCAAGGGTGCCGGTGGCCTGCCCGTCCACAAAGAGGGCCACGGTGTTGCCCCGGCGGGTCACTGCCAGGTGCACCCACCGGCCTGTGCCCAGCGCCACCGAGGACGTGACGTTTTCCTCGCCGAAATAGGTGGTGCCAGTGGAGGCAAAGCGCAGCGTGCTGGTGTTGGCGAGCAGTGCCAGGTAGGCGACGTCGCTGGAGCCGACGTCAAACACGCGGGCGTTCCCGGCGCTCGCGCTTTGCCGGTAGACCCAGGCTGCGACCGTGAAGTCGGCCATGTCTTTCATGATGCCCGTGGGCAGGGCCACGTGGCCGCTGGTGCCGTCGAGGGCCACGGCGCTGCTGCCCGCCGTGCGGCCCGTGCCCCACGACGTGCCGCCCACCAGGCGGCCATGCAGCGCGTTGCCGCTCTGGTCGGTGGCCGTTGTGCCACTGCCTTCGTTCAAGGGCAGGTGCAGCCTCAGCTGCGGCGCGGTGGCGACGTTGCGCACTTCGGCACCCGTGAGACGCCCCGTTGGGGTGACTGCCACGATGCGGTAGTGCCAGGTGCCGGCGCCGGGTGTGTCGGTATGGGTGCGTTCCTCGCCCACGGTGGTGAGTGTGGTGAACGGGCCCGACGCTGCGGGTGCGCGCTGCACCTCGTAGGCCGTGGCGTAGGCGCTGCCCCACCACGACAGCAGCACCTGGCCGTTGACGAGGTAGGCCGTGAGCCCGCTGGGCGCGGCGCCTTGGGCGATGGGTGGGAGCGAGAAGGTCAGGGTGCCCATGCCGGGGTCATCCCCTGTGCCGCGCGGCTCCGGCCGCAGCTTAGCCGCAAGTGCGGTCACGTAGGGCGCGGAGAGTCCTTTGCGGTTGACGTAATGGTTGTACAGCACTTCCCAGCAGGGGCGATGGTTCGGACGGCTGGCCGCTGACACGGCGGTGAAGACGCCCTGCCGGTTGGTATACCGGAAAAACGGCAACGTCGGGTACACGCCACCCGCATCGGCCAGGTTGCTGGCCGCCACGTATTCGGCGGCCGAGAGCAGCCGGTTGTTCCAGTAGCCGTACAGATCGTCGCCCTGCGACCAGGCCATCTCGCACAGCGCACCGCACAGCGACATGCCGAGCGTGGCATGCCCCTGGTCGCGCCCGCTCTCCTGCCATTGCCCCAGGTGCCCGGGGTGGATGGCGTAGACGTTGTGCGCGGCCGCGCCATTGCCCCGGCCGCTCTTGTAGTAGTCGATGGCCTCGTTGTACAGGTCGCGCCGGTCACAGCAGATGCCGATGGCCATGATGGCGTTGATGTTGCACAGATCCCAGTTGGCCCAGTAGTTGGTGATGTTGGCGCCGTTGTGTTCCACCAGGAAGCGGCGGCTCAGCGGGTAAAACACTTCCAGCAGCAGTTTCTGGAACCGGGCCAGGCCTTCGGGCGACCAGCCGGAGTAGCTGCGCAGGAGTTCCACCGTGTTGGCCCACTGGTAGCCGTAGATGCCAGCGGCGAGGTAGCGGTCCGCATTGCCGGTGAGCGTGGTCATGGTGCTCGACCACGCATCCAGGAAAGCCACGGCACGGTCGGCATAGGCGTTGTCCTGGGAGACCTTCCAGCGCAGCGCCAGCTGGTAGGCCCTCTGCATGTCCTTGATCATGGTGCCGAAGTTCTGCCCATCGCCGCCACGGATCACCACGGCCAGCGGGTGGGGCCACATATCGCCGTTCAGCGAGGAATGCCCCGAAAACTGAAGCGCGTTCCAGCCACTCACCCAAGGCGCAGCGTTCTCGGCAATCTTGGCGCGCATGCGCGCAAAGTCAGCATCCGTGTGCAGCCCGCCCGGGTGCACAAAGGCACTGGGGGCTGGTGGCGGTGGCGGTGGCGGTGGCGGTGGCGGTGGCGGTGGCGGTGGCGCCGCAGGCGGAGGAGGGGGCGCAGGTGGAGGAGGGGGCGCAGGTGGAGGGGGCGAAGCCGGTGGCGGTGGCGCGGTGGGTGGTGTAGAGGGTGGTGCGGTGGTAGGGGGGGCCGTTGGGGCTGGCGGCGCTGCGGGAGAGGGCGGCGTGGTGCCGGGCGTCGGGGCGGGTGGAGGTGCATCCCCCCCAATCGGCGCCGAACTGGTGGGTGGCCCGTTGGTGGCGTCGGCCGGGTTGCCGCCACAGGCCACCAGCGTGCCTGCCAGGGGCATGGCGGCCATGCCCTTGAGAACGCGGCGCCGCACCGCGAAGTTCTTGTTGTTGTGATTCATGTGTCTGGATAGGTATCCGCCGGTAGGGGCGGGCAATGGCACACAGCCATGCGGCCAAAAGGGGATGCAATGCAAATCTTGTGCCGGTGCGATGTTTCTGCTAGCCAGTCGCCCACACGGAGGGCGGCTGGGCGCTGACGGCGGCGCTGGGGGCAAAGCGTGCTTCCATTTTTGTCAGACCGAGGCCCGGGGTGGCGAAGACCGCACCACGGCGCCCCGTGTCAAGCGGGCGACGGGCCCGTCTGGCCGGGCGGCGGTCGCACTGGTACGCTGCGTCGCCATGGAGACAACACCAACCACCCCGCCTTTCATTCCCCAGATCCGGCTGTACCAGAACTGGCTTCGCGACGAGCGCGGGCTCGCGTTCGACAGCTATGACGCCCTGTGGCGCTGGTCCACCACCGAGCTGGACGCCTTCTGGCAAAGCGTGTGGGACTACTTCGAGATCGAATCTCCCACGCCCCACACCGCCGTGCTGGGCAAGAACACCATGCCCGGCGCCCAGTGGTTTCCGGGTGCCCAGGTCAACTACGCGCGGCAGGCGCTGCGCCATGTGGACGCCGCCCACGCCGCCGGCCTGCCCGCCATCATCAGCCGCAACGAAAAAGGCCATCACCGCGAGTTGAGCTGGCCTGAGCTGCGCCGCCAGGTCGCGTCGCTGGCCCTGCACCTCAAGGCCCAGGGCGTGTCGCCCGGCGACCGCGTGGCTGCCTACCTGCCCAACGTGCCCGAGGCCATGGTCGCCTTCCTGGCCACGGTGAGCATCGGCGGCGTGTGGAGCATCTGCGCGCCCGATATGGGGACGCATGCGGTGCTTGACCGGTTCCGGCAGATCGAGCCCAAGGTGCTCATCAGCGTGGATGGCGTGACCTACGGCGGGCGTGACCACGACCGCACGGGCGTGCTGGCCGAACTGCGCGCCGACCTGCCCAGCGTGCAGCACGTGGTGGTGCTGGGCAATCTTGATGCTTCTGTTTCGATAGCTGGTTGCGCAGGATGGAAAAGCGCTACAGCTCAAAATGACACTGAAACTGTGGCCTTCGAACCGATGTGGCTACCGTTCGACCACCCGCTGTGGATCGTCTATTCCAGCGGCACCACGGGGCTGCCCAAGCCCATCGTGCACGGCCATGGCGGCACGGTGCTGGTGGCGCTGCAGCTCAAGGTGCTGCACAACGACATCGGCTGCAGCTACGCGCCCAACAGCTTCGGCGAGCGCTACCACTGGTACAGCTCCACAGGCTGGGTGATGTGGAATGCGCAGCTCTCGGGTTTGCTGTCGGGCACCACCTGCGTGATCTACGACGGCAACCCGGGCGGCAGCAAGGAGAACCCCGACTGGGGCGTGCTGTGGCGCTTTGCGGCCGAGACGGGGGTGACCTTTTTCGGCGCGGGCGCGGCGTTTTTTGCCAACTGCATGAAGGCGGGCATCACGCTCGCGGACTATGGCGACTTGACGCGCATCCGCGCGCTGGGCACCACCGGCTCGCCGCTGTCGCCCGAGGTGCAGGAATGGGGCACCGCGCAGTTCGAGGCCATTGGTACGCACGATATCTGGTGGAACAACATCTCGGGCGGTACCGACTTCTGCGGCGCCTTCATCGGCGGCAACCGCGAGATGCCACAAGTCGCTGGCGAGATGCAGTGCCGCATGCTGGGCGCGGCTGTGGAGTCGTGGGACGCCGAGGGCCGTCCCGTGCAGGACGCGGTGGGCGAGCTGGTCTGTGCGCAGCCGATTCCGTCGATGCCGCTGTACCTGTGGGGCGACAAGGATGGCAGCCGCTACCTGTCGAGCTATTTCGACATGTACCCTGCAGGCCACGGCCGCCAGCCCGGCGGTGGCGACGGCCCCGCCAGCATGGGCGCGGTCTGGCGCCATGGCGACTGGCTCAAGATCGGCGCCAACGGCGGCTGCGTTATCTACGGCCGCAGCGACGCCACCATCAACCGCCACGGCCTGCGCATGGGCACGAGCGAGATCTACAGCGCGGTCGAATCGCTGCCCGAAGTGCTCGACAGCCTGGTGGTGGACCTGGAATACCTGGGCCGCGAGAGCTACATGCCGCTCTTCGTCGTGCTGCGCCCCGGCAACGTGCTCGACGATGCCCTGCGCGCGCGCATCAATGGCGCCGTGCGCACGGCGCTGAGCCCGCGTTTTGTGCCCGACGACATCTTTGCCGTGGCCGAGGTGCCGCGCACCTTGAGCGGCAAGAAGCAGGAGCTGCCCATCAAGAAACTGCTGCTGGGCCAGCCGATCGAAAAGGTGGTGAACAAGGACGCGATGGCGAATCCGGGGTGTCTGGACTGGTATGTGGCGTTTGCGGCGCAGCGGGCGAAGTCGATGCAAAAAACATAGCTACCTGCGCTTTGGGGAAAAGCGCAGGAGCCTGTTTTTATTTGAAATTGTCCTATCCGTGGGGTGCCTGGCCGTCCTTGGTTCCAGCCGCCCTGTTTCTCCTGACTGCTCGCCTCAGGGCGTGACGCCATGCCAGTGCCGCCGCGCAAGGGCCGCCCCGCCGCGCTGGCGGCGTCCCCCTTCAGGGGGAAGGCGCGCAGCGCCTCAGGGGGTTAGTCAAGTTTCGCGCCGGACGCCTTGATCAATCGCTCCCACACAGGCCGCTCCTTGGCAATCGCGGCGGAAAACAGCGCGGGTGAGCTGTTCTGCACATCAAACCCCATGGCCGCGATGCGTTGGGCTACGTCGGGCAACTGCGTGGCCTTGCGCACCTCAGCAGCAATGCGCTCCAGGATGGGCGCGGGTGTGCCGGCCGGTGCGCCGAACGCCAGCCAGCCCGCCACACGGTAGGCCTCGTCGTTCAGGCCCTGCTCGGCCAGCGTGGGCACGTTGGGCAGGGTGCCCATGCGGTGTTCGCCGCTCACGCCGATGGCCTTGAGCTTGCCCGCGTCGATGTGCGCCTTGACCTGCAGCGCGCTCGCGAACGCGATCTGGATCTGGCCGCCGAGCAGGTCCTGCACCATGGGCGCCTCGCCCCGGTAGGCCACGTGGCTCATGTCGGCGTTCTGCGTGAGGCTCATGTACGCCCCGGCCAGGTGCGGGTAGGCGCCCGTGCCGTACGAGCCGTAGGCCACCTTGCCCTTGTTCGCGGCCACATATTTCAGCAGCTCGGGGCCGGTGGCCACGGGCACGCTGGGGTGGGCCACCAGCACCAGCGGGGCAATCGCGATCTGGTAGATGGGCGCGATGTCCTTCTCGGGGCTGTAGGGCAGCTTGGTGTAGAGGAACTGGTTGGTGAGCATGGAGTTGCTCAGGCCCAGCAGCAGCGTGTAGCCGTCGGGCGCGGCTTTGGCCACCGCGTCGGTGCCGATGATGCCGGCCGCGCCGGGTTTGTTGTCGATGACGATCGGTTGGCCCAGGCCCACGGCCATCTTCTCGGCCAGCACGCGCGCAAGCACATCGGTGGCGCCGCCTGCGGCAAAAGGCACGATCACCTTGATGGGCTTGTTCGGGTAGGCGGGCGCCTGCGCAAAGACGGCCGTGCTGGTGCCGGTGCCGACACAGGCCGCAGCGGCGGCCAGCGCGGCATTGCCCAGCCAGTGGCGGCGGTTCATCAACGGATGGTGGAAGGGCATGCGCTGTCTCCTGTCGTGGTTGTTGTAAGAAGCAAAGAAACCGAACGGGCTCCGCCGTGCATGGTGGCGCGCCAGCAGGGGTCTGTCACGCGGGCTTATGCGGGTGGGTGATCGATTTCGGGCGCCGGGCCGCTGGCCACCGTGACGGTGAGAGGCAGGGGCGCGAGCACTTCGCGCAGGCGGGCCAGCAGCGCGTCCGTGTCGGCAGGGGCCGCGCTGGCAGACGTGACGGTCACGCGCACGGCGCTGTCGCCCTCGGGCTGCACCCGGGGGCGGGGCTGGCCCAGGGCTTCGGCGCACACGCTATCGACCAGCGCCTGCACCGTGTGGCAGGCCGCGCGCTGGCGCAGATCGGGCTTGTAGATCTTGCCGACATTGGTCACCGGCATGGTGCCCAGCACCTGCACCCAGCGCGGGCGGGCGACGGCCTCGTCCACGCGCTCGGCGGTGAACGCAAGCAGCTCGGCCTCGGTGGCCTCAGCGCCCGGCACCAGCGTCGCATAGGCCACAGGCAGCTCGCCCGCATAGGCATCGGGCGCACCCACCGCGGCGGCAAGCTGCACGGCGGGGTGGGCACCCAGTGCGTCCTCGATCACCTTGGGGTCGATGTTGTGGCCGCTGCGGATGATGAGGTCCTTGGAGCGGCCGCTCAGGTGCAGACGGCCCTCTCCATCTACAAAGCCCAGGTCGCCCGTCGCCAGCCAGCCATCGGGCGTGAAGGCCTTGGCCGTGTCGGCTGCATCCAGAAAGCCCGAGAACAGGTTGGGCGACTGGAACAGCACCATGCCGGGCTCACCGGGCGGCATGTCCTGATCAGACGCATTGCCGTGCGCATCCAGCGCCACGATGCGCAACTGCGTGTACGGCAGCGGCCAGCCCACGCAGCCCGCGGGCGCGTGCACGCCGGGCGGGGTGATGGTGGAGATGCCGGCCATTTCGGTCATGCCCAGGCTTTCGTGGATGTGCAGGCCAAACAGCCGCTCAAACCGTGCCGCCAGCTCGGGCGCGAGGATGGCCGCGCCCGTGCGGCAGTAGCGCAGCGTGGAGATGTCCGCCCCCTCCAGCGGCACATTGGCCAGCGCCGCCAGCACCGTGGGCACGGCGGACAGGTAGGTGCAGTGGTAGTGCTCCACCAGCCGCCAGTAGTTGGCGATGACCTGCCGGTTGCGGAACAGTCCGGTGGTCGGGATGATGGTTTCCACCCCGGCCGACAGCGCCGCCAGCGAGCCCGGCAACNCGTTGATGCCCACGTCCCCGGGCGTGATGCCCTGCATCTGCACGCAGCCCCACGCCGTGAATACCTGTGCACCGTGGCTGTGGCGCGCGAGCTTCGGCGCACCCGTGGTGCCCCCGGTGTGGAAGTAGGCGGCGATATCGCTGGCCACGATGTGGCGGCCGCTCACCAGATGGTCGCCGGGGTGCTGCAAACGCTCGGCCAGGTCCACCACTCCCTCGGGCAGCGGGCCCGCAGCACCGGGGGCTTCGTCGTGGGGCGCCACGCGCAGCAGTGTCGTCAGGGTGGGCACCATGCCCATCAGGCGCTGGGCCTTGCTCCAGTAACCCACATCGCCTTCGGCGCCATAGGCGATCAGCACCTTGGCGTGTGCCAGGGTCATCATGGCTGCGATTTTCTCGTCGGTGAGCATGGGGTTGAGCGGCTGCACAATGCCCGCCGCCTCGCCTCCCCACAGCGCCAGGTGGTATTCCAGGCAGCCGGGCAGCAGCACGGCCACGGCGTCTTGTGGGCCCACGCCCAGCATGTGCAGCAGGTTGGCCGTCTGGTGGATGCCGCAGAGCAGTTGTGCGTACGACCAGCGGATGGGTTCGTCCGCCGGGTCGGCCGTGGGCAGAAAGGTCAGCGCCGTCTTGTCGCCAAACGCATGGGCGGCGTTGCAGAAGATTTCGTAGGTGCTTTGTACCGGCAGCGCCGTACCCAGCGGCCGGGCTTCGAGCCGCTGCACGTCCTGCAGGCTGCGCACCGGGGCGGTGGGGGCAAACGGAGGGTTGCGGGGCGGTGCTGACGTGGTTCGGGGGGCTGCGGGGGTGGTGGTCATGGGGTCGGCAGTGAACGGATCAGGCATTGTTGGGCTACCCGGCCTTCCTGACAATCGCCGGGCGTCCCCGCCGGGACGCACTGCGGGGCGGTACCCCTGCCCGGTATCGCCGCTCCGCCGGGCGGGCGGTGTGCCTACAGAAAACGCCGTGCACAGCCGCTCATAATGCGGCGTCCTGAGAACGTAACCACGTTCTCGCCTGCATGGCGCGACCGGAGCCCTCGACATGAACACACCCCAACATCCCAAGCGTTTCTCCATGATCCGCGAATTCCACCTGGCAGACTGGTTCACGCTGGGCAACGCGGTCTGCGGCGTGGGGGCGCTGTTCTCGTCGATGACCTACCTGGAAACCGGCGACGTGGTGCACGTGTATTTCGCCTGCGCCCTGGTGCTCGCCGCGCTGATCTTCGATGTGCTGGACGGCCGCATCGCCCGCTGGCGCCAGAAGAGTTCGGCCATGGGCCGCGAGCTGGATTCGCTGGCCGACGTGATCTCGTTTGGCGTGGCCCCGGCCATCATTGCCTATGGCTGCGGCATGCAAGGCCTGTACGACCGCATCGTGCTCGCCTACTTCGTGGCCTGCGGCGTGTCGCGCCTGGCGCGCTACAACGTCACGGCCGAAACCCTGTCGGGCGACGACGGCAAGGTCAAGTATTTTGAAGGCACGCCCATCCCCACCTCCATCGTGCTGGTGGGCCTGCTGGCCCTGGCCGCCTGGCTGGGCGCCGTGCGCGAGAGCCTGTGGTTTGGCAAGGTACTCATTGGCGGCTTTACGCTGCACCCGCTGGTGCTGCTGTTTGCGGTGTCGGGCTCGTTGATGATCAGCCGGATTCGCATTCCCAAGCTCTGAGCCACTGGCTGCCCTGCCATCTCCTGTCCTGTCGTTCTGGATGTTGAACACCATGGCGCTCCAAAAAATCGCAGCGTTTTCCGACGGCACACGGGGCGGCAACCCCGCCGGTGTGTGGATCGGTGACCAGCTCCCCACCCCCGCCGACATGCAGCGCATCGCCGCCGAGGTCGGTTTTTCTGAAACCGCGTTTGCCGCCCCACTGGACGATGGCCGCTGGAAGGTGCGCTACTTTTCGCCCGAGAGCGAGGTGCCTTTTTGTGGCCACGCCACCATTGCCCTGGGCGCCGCACTGGCGCAGCGCGAGGGTGACGGCGTGTTTGCGCTGTCGCTGAGCCAGGCCGAGATCACGGTCGAAGGCCGCCGCGCGGGCGATCTGGTGCAGGCAGCGCTGCAATCGCCCGGCACGCGCAGCGGGCCTGTGCCTGCCACGTTGCTGGCCGATGCGCTGGCCCTCTTTGGCCTTGGTGCATCTGATCTGGACCCGCGCATCCCGCCCGCGCTCATCCACGGCGGTGCGGACCACCTGGTGCTGGCGCTGCGCAGCCGCGACGCGCTGGCGGCCATGCACTACGCGCTGGACGTTGGCCGTACGCTCATGGTGACCGCCGGGCTGGTCACCATCGTGCTGGTGTGGGTGGAGTCCAACCGCCTGCTGCACACCCGCAATGCTTTTGCCTCGGGCGGCGTGCTGGAAGACCCGGCCACGGGTGCCGCCACCGCCGCACTGGCGGGCTACCTGCGCGACCTGGGCTGGCCGCATGGCGGCGCCATCGATGTGGTGCAGGGCGAGGACATGGGCATGCGCTCGCGCCTGCGCGCCGAGATGGGGCCGGTGGCGGGCAGCTCCATCCGCGTGTCGGGGACGGCACGGTGGATGGGCGACGGGGAATGACTTGGCATTTGCTATAAATTTTATAGCTATTGACGCTTGATGATCAAGCGCTAGACCTCGTTTTTAATCAGAAATCGGCTGTACGGGGACGGCTTCGGAAGGCGCTGATGCTTCCATCTCTTCCCTGAGCCACTGCACAAAACGCAGCGTCTCCGGCGACGGGTCCGGGGCCGTGCCGAAGTAGTGCCGGGTCAGCGGCAACCGCAAGGTGGGCAAAGGCGACACCAAGCGCCCCGACGCCAGGTCGTGCGTGATCAACGACACCGGCGCCATCGCAAAGCCCAGCCCGTCCACGGCGGCCTGCAGCACAAAGTGCAGGTGATCAAACTGCAGGCAGCCGGCAGGCTGGAGCGCTGGCGCGTTCACCTGCTTCTTCCAGCTTTCCCAGTCCTTGCTGCGCGACTTGGACAGCAGCAGCACGTGGGACGACAACGCCTCGGGCCGCGTCACCGGGCGCTGGGCGAACAGCGTCGGCGACCCCACCACCAGCGCCTCGTCTTCCAGAAACGGGTGGACCTGCATGCCTGGCGGCCACCCGCGCGGGCCGCGCCGCAGGGCCAGGTCGAAAGCCTCGGCCGCGTGGTCGGGTGCCAGCGTGCTGGTGATGACCTGGGGCTCGATGTCCGGGTGCTGGGCCACAAAACCCGGCAGCCTGGGGATCAGCCAGCGCACCGCAAAGCTGGGCCGCACGTTGATCTTGACGCTGCGCAGCCCGGCATCGCCGCGCAGCGACTGGGCGGCGGCGCCGATCTGCGCGAGTGCAGGCCCGACCTGCGCGTGAAACTGATGCCCCGCCGCCGTGAGCAGCACCTGCCGCGTCTTGCGCTCGAACAGGTCCACGCCCAGGTGCTCCTCCAGCGCCTTGATCTGGCGGCTGATGGCGCTGTGAGTGACATGCAGCTCCAGCGCAGCGCGTGTAAAGCTCTGGTGGCGCGCCGCCGCCGCAAAGGCGCGGACGGCGTTGAGCGGGGGCAGGCGGGGTGACATGCGTGCAATTTTGTCACGCATGGGGCGCAGCAATATCGTTTGTCGCGCCGGGCACCGCCGCGCACCATGCGGGCCATGCCACAGCCTCCAGCCAACCCCTCTGCCTCAGACCTCCACTCGCGCCGCGCCGCCTTGGCGCTGGGCCTGTCACTCCCCGGGGACACGGTGCTCTACCTGCTGCTGCCGATGTTTGCCCCGGCGTTTGGCGTCACCCTGTTCGAGGCGGGCATTCTGCTGGCCGCAAACCGCCTCGTGCGCATTGCGGGCTACGGGGCGGTGGCGCGGTTCTACGCCCGCCATGGCGAGCGGCTCACCTGCTCGCTGGCCGTGCTGGCCGCCGCCGCGTGCGCGCTGGGGTACGCCACCCTTGGCGGGTTCATCGCCTTGTTGGGCCTGCGGCTGCTGTGGGGCCTGGCGTTTGCGGCGCTGAACCTCGCCACGCAGGCGCTGGCCACGGCCGAGCCCGTGGGCGCAGCGCGCAGCGCGGGGCAGTCGCGCGCCTTTGCAGCGCTGGGGCCCATGCTGGCCCTGCCTGCGGGGGGTGTCTGTGCGCTCTGGTGGGGGCCCCGGGCCATCTTCTTGGTGTTTGCCGCCGTCGCGTTGTGCGCCTTGCTGGCCACGCGGCACTTGCCCGCCCAGCCGCATGCCATGCCGCCCCCGGAGAAGCGCTGGGGCAGGCTCCCCGGTAGCCTGGACCGTTTTTCATTCGTCGAGGGGCTGGTGCTGGACGGCCTGTTCATCATCGGCTTGTCGTACCTGGGCCGCGATGTGCTGCCGGGCCATCCGGTGATCGTGGCGGGGCTGTTGCTGTCGGTCCGCTATCTGGCCGAGATCGTGCTGAGCGCGTTGGGCGGCGACCTGGCCGAGCGCTACGGCGCCGAAGTGCTGCTGGTGGGTTTTGCGGTGCTGACGTCGGTGGCCCTGGTGGGTTTTGGCCTGGGGTGGCTGTGGTCCAGCGCACTGGCCATCGTGATCTTGCGGGCCCTGCTGCTGCCGCTGTTGCCACCGCTGGTGGCGCGCCGCACGCCGGGGCCGGGGCGCATCCAGGCGCTGGCGACACGGTCGGTGTGGCGGGACCTGGGCGCCGGTGCGGGCCCGGTGCTGGCGGGTGTGCTGCTGCCCATTGCACCCTCTGCCTGGGTGTATGGCGTTGCAGCCTTGCTGCTGTCGGCCACGGCCATCGCCTGCTGGGTGCCGCGCAGCGACGGATGAGGCGCCGATCGGCCATCGCCCCCTTTTTACAACCTTCCGTTTTGGAGAAGTCCCCGTGAACATCCACACCACCTTGATCCGCTGCGCCGGTGGCACCGTTGACCTGCCCGCGCGGCCCATGAACCACCGCAGCGATGGCGGGCATGTGCTGGTCCACCCGCCGCGCCCCGTCTGGGAACGCAGCGAGCTGACACCCGAAGAGCTGGCGCATTGGTCGTGCCTGGTGGCCGCAACGGGCCGGGCCATGCTCGACACCTTGCCGCAGCTCGCCGGAGGCTGCCTGAACTACTGGGAGGCGGGCAACAACGCGCTGAACCCGCTGGCCCACCTCTAGAGCCTGTTCAAAGTCTTTTTTGGAGATCGCATTGGAGTGCAATCGGGATGAGTGGATGCTTCGGATGCGCCGCATGGGCTCGTGCCCATGCAAGCAGCCGGGGCTTCCAATCGCCCGATTTCACTCCAACCCTT
>NZ_LMJH01000009.1:613192-945563 GCF_001428965.1 Acidovorax sp. Root275
CGCTTGTGGATAGCCAAGCTATCAACTGCGCACCGCGCCTTGCATCCCATCCCGGCAAGGTACTTGTGCGACTCCAAAAAGACTTTGAACAGGCTCTGAGGCCCAAAACCCCCGCACTGCACCGCAAGATGCACCTGCACGTGTTCGGCCGAAGCCCCCGGGCCACCCACCCGGACTGGCTGTGGGGCGAACCGCCCCGGTTTCCGAATTTTGCGCAGTCTGAGGCTTGGACCCAGCAGTTCACACGACTGGAGGACGATGAGGGCGCCGCGCTGGGTGCGCGCATTCAAGTGTTGCTGGATACGCGGTACGCACTGAGTCGGGTTGGCTGACAACACCCGCCTGCAAAAGAATTGCTATCAAAATAGTAGCTTTGAGCGCTTGTCGGTAAAGCGCTAGGCCGTGTTTTTATGAAAACTCTTTTGTCCCGGGTACTACGCGACAGCAGGCCGCCGGTTCACCAGCACGATGCCTGCCGCCACCAGCACCAGCGCCGCCACCAGCCCGGGGGTGATGGGCTCGCCCAGCCACCAGGCGCCAAACAGCAGCGCAAACACGGGCGTGAGGAACACAAACACCGAGATCTTCGTGGCCGGGTAGTGCGCCAGCATCCACATCCAGGCCAGGTAGCTCACAAACGCGCCCACCAGCGCCTGCACCAGCAGCGAGCCCCAGGCAAAGCCGCTGAACTGCCAGACCCACGCCTCGCCCAGGCCCAGCGACAGTACGGGCAGTACCGCCGTGCTCACGCCCACCTGGTAGAACAGTTGCTTGGCCGGGGCCACGCGCGCCAGCGGCGTGGTGCGGATGACCACCGTGGTCAGCGCCCACATCAGCCCGGCCGCCAGCCCGAGCAGATCGCCCAGCCATGCTTGGGGCAGGGCGGCATTGGCGGGGCCCAGCAGCCCGTCGCCCAGCGCCAGCCCCACGCCCACAAACGCGGCAGCCAGGCCCAGCCACTGCCAGCCCTGTAGCCGCTCGCCGGGGATGAAGCGCGGCAGCAGCAGCGCCACCCAGAACGGCGAGGCGTACAGAAACACCGTGAGCCGCGAGGCGGTGGTGTACTGCAGGCCCAGGTAAATACACGCAAACTCGCCCGCAAACAGCGCCCCGGCCAGCAGCCCAGCGCGGGCTGCCCCGGCGGGCTCGGCCGCCGCCGACAGCCGCACGCCACGCCACAGGCACCAGGCCGCCACCGCCACCGTGGCCAGCGCAAAGCGCACAAATGCCTGGAACACCGGCGCCACCTCGGCCACCGTGGCTTTGACCAGCACCTGCTGGAAGCCCCAGAACATGCAGCAAGTCAGCAACAGAGAGATGGCGAGGGCGTCGAGGTGGGGCTTGCGGGTGTGGGGCATGGCGCGGTGGTTCTCAGATCAGGCGATCAAGGGCAAGCCCAGGTGCCACTGCTGCGTGTGAACAGCGAACCTCCGTAGAACAGGGCATTGCCGTCGTTTGCCAAGGCCCATTGGACGCCGGAGCGCGCCATGACGGCCTGCCTGCGCCAGTTTGCGCTGCCATCGCGTGCAAATACAGCGATGTGCCACGCGGCGTTGCTGTAGGACCCTGCTGGCACGGGCGCTGTGTTCCAGGGTTCCGTGCTGCCGCAGGTGAGATCCCCGGTGCCGATGTTGAACTCTGCGGGCTGGTTGCCCGGCAAGTGATTGGCTTCGACAGCCAGGGTGTTGCCATCGCTGGACAGCTTCACCGTGCTGAACCGTGATGCGGCAATGTCCAGAAAATTCATGATCCCGGCGGGCAGGCGCGCTTGTTCGCTCCATGCGCCTTCAGGGCTTTGCACATAGACGTACAGGTACGGGGGTGTGGTGAACTGGGTTCTGGTGAATGCGCCACCATTCACGGCCAGTGTGCGGCCGTCGCCCGACAGGGCCATCGCCGACCCTACGGAGGTGGCAGCTGGCGCCAGATAGCTTTGGGGGGCCCACGCAGTGCCGGTGCGCAGGTACGTGAAAACGGTGTTGGTGTCGGAGCCTGCGGAACCCGAACGGCCCGTGACGGCGAGCACGTTGCCGTCGGCCGACAGCGCCGTGTTGTCCGCAATCACTTTGCAGGGCTGCGTGCATGCCGGGGGCGTCTGCGTCGCGTCCACCGTGGTTTGGAGGCTCCAGGCGGCGTTGCTGCGCTGGTATACCTGCACGGGCGGCGCGTCGGCATTGAAAAAACCGCTCACGGCCAGGGTGTTGCCGTCTGCGGACAGCACCAGCCGGGTCGCGCGAGACGAAAACATGGCCTGCTGCTGCCACGGATGGGCAGTCGAGCTGCGCGCGAAAATGTACAAATTGTCCAAGGCGACGGCCAACGTCAGTCCGTCCCGGGACAGGGATTCGAGGGAGGTATTGCCCACGGACGTCTTGAGGGGCGAGCGTCCTGTGGGGAATTCGTAGCTGATGCTCTTGGCAATATCGAACACCTGGGCCGCCGTGAACGCGCCACATCCCGTGGTGTTGCATGCACGCAAGCGGTAGGTCGCGTTGATGAAATCGGCATAGCGGTAACGGCCAGTGGTGAGACTGCCATTGAATTGCTGATTGAAGGAAGAGTAGGTGAAACCCTCCGCGTCGCCCATCCGGGCTTCAGGCTGGGGGCCTGGGCCATCAGGGTCGGTGAAGAGCTCGTAGCGGGTTGCCTCTGGCGTTGCCTTCCAGGAAAAAAAGGCAAACGAACCGACTGTGAAGTTCTCTGGAGCGGCCAATTGGGTGGGCGTCTCGACAGGGCTGGAATCAGATCCACCCCCACAGCCTGCCAAGGCCAGCGCGGCACAGCTGAGTGCCAGCGCGGTGCGCAGGGCGCTCATGGCCTGAGGGGTTTCTCGGTGGGCTCTTTTCTGAGCAAGGGTCAAGTTGGCGTCATGCATACATGCTCTTTCTCTGAAGGGTGGAGTCGTATCCGCATACCTGTGGCGGGCCGTGGCGGGGGATTCCACCCTTCCCAAGGTGTTTCCCAGCAGGCTTGATCCAAATATATCTGCATTCCAGACTATCAAAATGATAGCTGTCGGCGTCGAATTAATAAGCGCAACAGCACAGTTTGATACAAATAACGCCCCGCCCTCCGGCGGACCAGTACGATCCCGCTGCCTTCAGCGACTGCACCGGCAGCGAGCCCCGGGCAAAGCCGCTGAACTGCCAGGCTCGAGCCTCGCCCAGGTCCAGCGACAGCGCTGACAGGCTCCTAGACTGCTGCCAGAGCACGCTAAACAGGCGCTTACACAGGCCCACGGTACACTTTGCGCCTTCTGAAACGGTTCCCGCGCTCCTTTCCACACCCCATTCATGGCCCTTACGACGGCGGCGCAGTCCCGCACCAGCTTTGACCTCAAGAGCGCCTCGCTGCCCGTGGTGGCCGTGGTGCTCAAGACCACCGACGCCGCGCAGTTTGCCGCCGACCTGGCCGAGCGCGTGGCCGACGCCCCGGGCTTTTTTGACAACGACCCCGTGCTGATCGACCTGGCCGCCGTGCGCGAGGCCGAGGCACCCATCGACTTTGCCGCCATCGTGGCCGAACTGCGCAGCCGCAGCACCCTGCCCGTGGCCGTGCGCGGCGGCAGCCCCGCCCAGATGGACGCCGCGCGCGCCGCAGGGCTGGCCGCAGCGCCTGACGCACCGTCCGCCCGCGCGGAGGCCCCTGCAGTCCCCGTGCAGGAAGTGGTGCGCGAGGTGATCCGCGAGGTCGAGGTCGAAGTGGTGCGTGAGGTGCCCATGCCCGGCCCCGGCACCGTGGTGGTGGACAAACCCCTGCGCTCGGGCCAGCAGGTGTATGCACGCGGTGCCGACCTGGTGGTGATGGCCGTGGTGAGCTTTGGCGCCGAGGTGATTGCCGACGGCAATATCCACGTCTATGCCCCGCTGCGCGGCCGTGCGATTGCCGGGGCACGTGGCAACACCGAAGCGCGCATTTTCTCGACCTGCCTGGAGCCCCAGCTGGTCTCCATCGCGGGCATCTACCGCACCACCGAGACCGAGTTGCCCGCCGATGTGCGCGGCAAGCCGGCCCAGGTGCGGCTCGACGGCGAGAAGCTCATCATCGAGCCGCTTGCCTGAGTTCTTATTTCATTCGTACCAACCCCACAGAGAATCAGCAACACATGGCCAAAATCGTCGTCGTGACCTCCGGCAAGGGTGGCGTGGGCAAGACCACCACCAGTGCCAGCTTTGCCACCGGCCTCGCCCTGCGCGGCCACAAGACTGCCGTGATCGACTTTGACGTCGGCCTGCGCAACCTGGACCTCATCATGGGCTGCGAACGCCGCGTGGTGTACGACCTGATCAACGTGATTCAGGGCGAGGCCAACCTGAACCAGGCCCTCATCAAGGACAAGCAGTGCGACAACCTGTTCGTGCTGGCCGCCAGCCAGACGCGCGACAAGGACGCCCTGACCCAGGACGGCGTGGAGAAGATCCTGAAGGACCTGGCCGAGATGGGCTTTGAGTACATCGTCTGCGATTCGCCCGCTGGCATCGAAAGCGGGGCGCTGATGGCCATGCACTTTGCCGACGAGGCGCTGCTGGTGACGAACCCCGAGGTGTCGTCCGTGCGTGACTCCGACCGCATCCTGGGCATGCTGGGCAGCAAGACCAAGCGCGCTATTGAAGGCGGCGAGCCCATCAAGGAGCACCTGCTCATCACACGCTACAACCCCAGCCGCGTGCAGGACGGCCAGATGCTGAGCCTGGAAGACATCCAGGACATCCTGCGCATCAAGCTGATCGGCGTGATCCCCGAGTCGGAGGTGGTGCTGCAGTCGTCCAACCAGGGCACACCCGCGATCCATGCCAAGGACTCGGATGTGTCCGAGGCCTACAAGGATGTGATCGAACGCTTCCTGGGCGCCACCGACAAGCCGCTGCGTTTCATCGACGCGGAAAAGCCAGGCTTCTTCAAACGCCTGTTCGGGAGCAAATAAGCCATGGCTTCTTTCCTGTCCTTCCTGCTCGGCGAGAAGAAGAAAACCGCCAGCGTCGCCAAGGAGCGGCTGCAGATCATCCTGGCGCACGAGCGCAACGGCCGCAACGCCGCCGAGCCCGACTACCTGCCCGCGCTGCAGCGCGAGCTGGTGGCCGTGATCTCCAAGTACGTCAAGATCAACCCCGAAGACCTCAAGGTGCACCTGGAGCGCCAGGACAACCTGGAAGTGCTGGAAGTCAAGATCGAGCTGCCCGACACGGTGCGTTGAAGGCTCGGTTTCGAGCCAAATTGGGCTCTGGCGCTTATCTGGTAAGCGCCAGTAGCTATCAAAATTGATGAATCCGATGGAGCCTGGCTAGCGCGAGTGCTTTGCCCACTTGCCCGCCAGCGCCTGCGCAATGCTCAGCCCGCGCTGCCCGGGCACCAGCGTGGCGGTCTCTCCGGCAGCGATGGTGCCGGGCTGGTCCACCGCCAGGTAGTAGCCGCAGCATCCGGCCAGGGCCATGGTGCGGCCCGCCTGCGCAAAACCCATGACGGCGTTGAACTTGAAGCATGGCTCGCGCGGTGCACTCACCCGCAGCACGCAGTGGGGGAAATGCCATTCATCGCCCACAAACACATCCGCTTCCAGCGGCCCGTCGATGGTGAGGTTCTCCCCCATGAAACCCGGCGGCAAGGTTTCATCGAACAGGCTCACGCCGCGTTCGCGGCGCTGTGCCTGCCAGAACGCGTAATGGGCGGCGGGGTAGGCGTATATGGCCTTGCCCAGGCCACCGTGCACGCTGGGGTCTGCCTGCTCGTCCCCCGCCAGGCCCAGCGGGCCCACGGCCACCGGGCCGGTGATGGGCGCCTTGCCGATGGCGGTGAGCACCGAGCGTTCGCCCACCTTCAGGCGCCGGGCCAGGCCGATGTTCACGTGGCGCACGGCCACGGTGGGGGTCGTCACAGCGGGTGCTCGGTGTAGAACTTGCCCCCGTGGTACAGCAGGGGCGAGATGCCTTCGCGGTGCTCGCAGCGCTCGACCTCGCCCACAAAGATGGTGTGGTCGCCCTCCTTGTACTGGCTGCGGTTGAAGCATTCGAACGTGGCAGCAGCCCCGGCCAGCAACGGGGCACCGCTGATGCCGGGCCGGTGTTCCAGGCCTGCCCAGCGGTCGATGCCGCGCGTGGCAAAACGCTCGGCCAGCGCCTTCTGGTCTGCGGCCAGCACGTGGATGGCGTAGTGCGAGCCATCGGCAAAGGTGGGCAGGGTGCTGGCGCCGTGCGACAGGCTCCACAGCACCAGCGGGGGTGCCAGCGACACCGAATTGAACGAACTGGCCGTGAGGCCCACCAGGTCGCCCGCAGCCGTGCGGGCCGTGACGATCGTCACGCCCGTGGCAAACATGCCCAGTGCATCGCGAAACTCGCGTGTGGAGAAGCTCGGTGGCAGGGCGAGGGCGGGGCGGGGGGGCGAAGGGTTCACAAAAGCGGTGCCAGCGGTGGCAGCAGGGGGGAGCAACTATTATCAGGCGCCACCCACCACCGCGCTGTTGCGGGGTTTACTTCCGTAAGACTTACGCAAATCGGGATGCAGCAACCACCTGGCGTGGGGGCGAGCTGCGTGCCTGAAACCCGTTGTGCGTAAGTCATTCCTGTTCCGCTTTCCACCGCATGGCCGTTCTTCCTACCTTCACCGCCCTGGGCTCCGGCCCCACCGTGCTCATGCTGCACGACGCCGATGGCGACCACCTCACCTTTGCCCCCCAGGTGGAAACACTGGCCACGGTCGGCTACCGTGCCGTGGCCTGGAACATGCCGGGCTATGGCCGCAGTGCGCCCGTGGAGCCCTACACCTTCAAGGCGCTGGCGCAGAGCTGCCTGGCCTTGATCGACGCCCTGCAGGGTGGCCCGGTCACGCTGGTGGGGCACGGCATGGGCGCCATGGTGGCGCTGGAGGCCGCCGTGCGCGGCCCATCGCAGGTGCAGCGCCTGGTGCTGTGTGCGGGCGGGCCGGCGCTGGACGCGCAGGCGGTGGAAGACTGGGTGGCGCCCCGGCTGCGCGCCCTGACCGCACTGGATGGCGGTGGC
This sequence comes from Acidovorax sp. Root275, assembly GCF_001428965.1. Taxonomy (NCBI): domain Bacteria; kingdom Pseudomonadati; phylum Pseudomonadota; class Betaproteobacteria; order Burkholderiales; family Comamonadaceae; genus Acidovorax; species Acidovorax sp. Root275. The sequence continues at coordinate 620,188 of NZ_LMJH01000009.1, forward strand.
AGCATGGAGGCGCTGGCGCAGACGCTGGTGCCCCAGTTCATCGGCACCGGCGCCCTGCCAGAAGGGGTGCGGCTGGCCAGTCATGCGCTGGCCCAGGTGTACCCGGGGGCCTACCGGCGCGCGCTGGAGGCCTTGCCCACGTTTGCTCGCGGGGCTGCCGCGCTGGCCCACCTGGCCATGCCCACGCTGCTGGTGGGGGGCGAGCTGGACCGCTGCACACCCCCCGTGGCCCTGGAGGCGCTGGCCCAGGTGCTGCCCGATGCACAGACCCTGGTGCTGCCCCATGTCGGGCACTGGCCCCAGCTGGAGGACCCCGAGGGTTTCGATGCCGCGCTGCTGGACTTTCTGGCCCAGCGGCGGATGTTGCACTGAGCTTGCCCCGCCCAGCGCGGCCGTTTTTTGCGGCCTTCCAAACGGTCCGTTTTTTTCCTGCCATGCCAAGGCGCCACCGCGCGGGTGCGTGCAGGTCTGATTGCTCCTTCTCCTTCTGTTGCCATGTGGTTTGCCCTGAAGAAAATACTGTCTGCGCTGCTGTTGCCCCCGGTGTCCAGCATCCTGCTGGCGCTGTTGGGGCTGTGGATCGCGCGGTACCACCGCCGCACGGGCATCACGGTGGTGGTGCTGTCGCTGCTGTCGGTGCTGGTGCTGTCCTGGCCGCCGGTGTCGGATGTGCTGGTGCGCAGCCTCGAGCGCTATCCGGCGGTCGTCCCCCAGCAGTTGCTTCAGTCGAAGGTCCAGGCCATCGTGGTGCTGGGCGGTGGTGCCGACACCGTGGCCCCCGAGTACGGCGTGGATGTGCTCAGCCGGGGCGCCCGCGAGCGGGTGCGCTACGCCGTGTACCTGCAGCAGCAGGCGGGCCTGCCCATCCTGGCGACGGGCGGCTCCACCGGCGGCACGCGGGCCGAGGCGCTGGTCATGAAGGACGTGGTGGAGCGCGAGTTCAAAGGGCGGGTGCGCTGGACGGAGGTGGAGTCGCTCGACACCCGCAGCAATGCCGAGAAATCCGCCGCGCTGCTCAAGGCAGCGGGCATCGAGCGCATAGCCCTGGTCACCCATGGCTGGCACATGGTGCGCGCGGCCGAGGCCTTCGAGCGCGCCGGGCTGCAGGTGCTGCCTGCGCCCATGGGCTTCAAGGGCGGGCAGGCCCGCAAGCTGTACCGGGTGTTGCCGCGCGCCTCCGCGCTGGCCGACAGCAGCCTGGCGCTGCACGAATGGCTGGGCATCCTGGCCCAGCACGGGTCGCTGGATCGCTAAGCCGTCAACCTGCGGCCGGTGTCAGCAGAAAACGGCTGGCTGCCTCCATCGCCTGCGCATCGGCCTGCACCGCGCCCGGTGGCCCGCCCTTGCCCCACAGGGCGCCGCCCCAGGTCATCGACAGGAACTGCGCGCACAGCGCCACCGAATCGATCATGGGCTGGGCCTTGGTGCGGTCGCCGCTGGTGGTGATAAGCGCCAGCGTCTTGGCGGCCATCGGCTCCTTGAAGGCCAGGCCGGGCACGCGCATCCAGGCGCTCCAGTGGTCGAGGTAGGTCTTGAGCGGCGAGGGAATGCTGTACCAGTAGACCGGCGCCACAAAGACGATGTGCGTGGCTGCCAGCGTGGCGTCGAGCAGGGTCTTCATGTCGCCTTCGGGCGGTGCATAGGTGCCCGTGGTGTGGCGCTGGTCCACGAAGGGCGGCAGGTGCAAGTGCGCCAGGTGGTGCCAGGTTTGTGGGGTGCCGGCAGGCAGTGCGGCGGCGGCCTGGCGGGCCAGCCATTCGGTATTGCCGGTGTGGCCCGGTTCGCGGGTGGAGGTGGTGAGAAAGAGGTAGTGCGGTGCGGTGGGCGTGGTCATGGCGCCATCGTAGCGCCGCCCCGCAGACCCGTGCCCGGTGCCAGGGTTGCGATGCACAGCGCCACCAGCGCCTGCTCGAATTCGGGGCTGTCCAGCAAGGGCGACTGTTCCAGCGACGCCGCGCGCACCGCGCCCATGAAGGCGCGGGTGAGCACAAACAGCTGGGCCGCCGAGGGTGCGGGCATCTGCTGCTCTTGCGCCACGCGCTGCAGGTGCAGGGCCAGCCGCTCGCTGGCGCCGCGCACCGAGATCAGCACGGACGCGCGGTAGTCGAGCTTCCACGACAGGCGGGCGAGTGCGCGCCCTTCCCGGGGGCCGCCGCCAAAGGCCTGCAGGTAGTGGCGCACGTACCCGCGCACCTGCTGCTCGGGCGTCCAGCCTTCGGTGCGGGCCTGGGCGAGCAGGGCGTCCAGCTCCAGCATCACCTGGTCGCAGTGCTGGTCCAGCATGGCCAGGAGGATGGCTTCCTTGCTTGGAAAGTACTGGTAGAGCGAGCCCACGGACACACCAGCAAGCTCGGCGATGCGGTTGGTGGTGAGCGCGTCTTCGCCCTGTGTGGCCACGATGCGTGCGACGGCTTCGAAGATGGCATCGACCGTGAACTGCGAGCGTTCCTGGCGGGGCGAACGGCGGGGGGCGGAGGAGGCAGGGGACATGGGAAACCTGAGCGCAATGCGAGTAGGCGGACACGGCGCCGCTGCTTATTCTGCCGCCAGTCCCACGCAACCTCCGGAGAAAACTTCATGCACGCAACCAGCCAACTCGCCCTGGGAGCCGCCGCCGTCGGCCTGGCAGGCACCTGGGCATGGCGCCAGCGCCTTGCGCTGCGGGCCGTGCACCGCGCCAGTGCCATGGTGCTGGCATCGTTCCTGGCGGCCCATCTGCTGGGCCACCTGGCGGGGCTGGCGGGAGCGGCAGCGCACCAGTCGGTGCTGGAAGCCCTGCGCCTGGTCTACCGCCAGCCGTGGGTCGAAGGCGTGCTGCTCGGGTGTCTGCTGTTCCAGATGGGCAGCGGCCTCACCTTGCTGTGGCGCGGGCGGGGCCGGCGCCATGGGGGCGTGGCGCGGATGCAGGCCCTCTCGGGGGGCTACCTGGCGCTGTTCCTGCTGATCCATGTGACGGCCGTCTTGGCGGGCCGGTTTCAGGGCGTGGACACGAACCTGCAGTTTGCAGCGGCGGGCATGCACACACCGCCCTGGCAGTGGTTCTTTGGCCCGTACTACTTTTTCGCCGTGTTCGCACTGGGCACGCATGTGGGCTGCGCCTTGTACTGGAACCTGTCGGAGCCCCTGCGGGCGCGGGCGCTGGTGGGGGCCATGCTGGCGGGCGGGCTGCTGGCCGTTTGTCTGGTGGTGCTGCTGGCGGGCGGATTCCATGCGCTGGAGATTCCTGCCCACTACCTCGCCCCCCTGGCTGCATTCGCGGGCCGGGGCTGAAAAAAGGGAAGCCAAGGGGCCCCGCCGGGTGCCAGTTGCGGATGGTCTGCAGTGCGGCACACGGTCTTCGCGGTTTATGCGCCGGCCTGGCCCAGCAGCCACGCCCGCACGCCCGCGACAACCTCGGGTGCGCGTTGCTTGCGCGGAGCCACGAGGTAATAGCCAGCACCCGTGCGCGCTTCTTCGTCAAACACCTTGGCCAGCCGACCGGCGGACAGGTCCTGCGCCACAAAATCTTTCTGTACCAGCGCGAGCCCCTGGCCGGTCAGGGCCGCGTCGATCGCGAGCGTCGTCTGGTTGAACCAGATGGCCTGTGGTGTGGGATCTGAAGCCGCAGGAGCGGGCGGCGTGTGCTGCGCAAGGTAGTCGGCCCATGGAGACTGGGAGTCGTGCAGCAGCACGTAGCGGCTGATGTCCCCCGCCGTGTCGGGTGGCCCGGAGCGGTGCAGCAACAGCGGGCTGCACACCGCCACCAGGCACTCTTCGAACAGGAGATCGGCCGTGAGCCCCGGGCCGAATGGAGGGCGGCCGTACCGCACCGCCAGGTCCACCGCCTCGGTCTGAAAGTGCGACAGGCGCTCGGTCGCCAGGATCCGCAGATCCACCCCGGGGTGCAGGCGCGTGTAGTCCGCCAGCCTTGGAATGAGCCACTTGGTGGCGAAGGTCGGCGTGACGCTGACCGTCACATGCAGGGGCTCGGGCCGCAGGCCCTGCGTGGCATCGGCGAGCATCTCGAACGCGCGCCGCACGCTGGTGGCATAGCGCTGGCCGTTGTGGGTCAACACCAGGGTGCGAGGGTGCCGCTCGAACAGCTTGAGGCCCAGCTCTGCTTCGAGCGCACGAATCTGCTGCGCCACGGCGCCCTGGGTGACGCCCAGCTCCAGCCCGGCCAGGCGAAAGTTGAGATGGCGGCTGGCGGCCTCGAACGCTCGCAGCGCATTGAGAGAGGGCGTGCGGCCCAACGGGGAGGTCATGGGTGTAGATTTTCTACTGGATCGAAGCACGGCGACTGCTTCGTCCGGTCGTCCAAAACGTAAAGGGTACGGAACAATTGCCAGATGCCGGTGTGCGGCATCCAAGGACGATCATGGCAGTAGAAAAAGTAGCGCTTATCACCGCGGGCGGCACCGGCATTGCCGCTGCCACCGCCCGCCGGTTGGCGGAGGATGGTTTTCAGGTCGGCATTCTTTCGTCGTCGGGCAAAGGCGAGGCCTTGGCCCAGGAACTCGGAGGCGTTGGCGTCACGGGGTCCAGCCGGTGCCTGGCGGATCTGGGCCGCCTGGTGGATCTGGCGCAAGCCCGCTGGGGCCGGGTCGATGTGCTCATCAACAGCACTGGCCACGAACCGCGCGCGCCGTTGTTGTCCTTGGCGGATGAGCGGTGGCTGGAGGGGACGGACACCTATCTGCAGAGCGTGATCCGGCCCACGCGGCTGGTGACCCCGTTGATGCAAGCGCAGCGTGGTGGCGTGATCGTCAATCTGTCGGCGGCCTGGGCGGTGGACCCGAGCGCGCTGTTTCCGACATCGGCGCTGGTTCGCGCCGGGCTGGCTTCATTCACGCGGATCTTTATCGACAGCCATTCGCGGCACGACATCCGCATGAACAACGTGTTGCCGGGCTGGATTGACACCTTGCCCGTGTGGGAAGAGCGCCGCACCACCGTGCCCCTGCAGCGGTATGGGCAGGCCGCCGAAGTGGCCGCGACCATCGCGTTCCTGGCTTCGGAAGGCGCGGGCTACATCAACGGGCAGAACCTGCGGGTGGACGGTGGCCTCGCGCTGGCCACCTGAGTGCCCGCGCGCAGGGCGCGGTTTGGTGCGATAGGTCCGCCCCAACCCGGGCAGGCTGTGTGGGTGTTCTCAGGCGGCCAGCGCCGTGGTCGACGTGTGCCGTGCAGAGCCGCTGTGGCCCAGGAAGCCGAAGTTCATCGCAGGCTGTTCGCCGCTGATCAGCTCGGCCAGCGCCTTGCCCGAGCCCGCACCGTGCGTCCAGCCCAGCGTGCCGTGGCCCGCATTCACCCAGAGCTTGCCCACGCGGGTCTGCCCGATGAACGGGATGTTGGTGGGGGTGGCCGGGCGCAGGCCGGTCCAGTACTGCGGGTCGCCGCCCTGTTCGGGGGTGCGGGTGTCGCACACGCCGGGCAGGATGGCCTCGATGCGGCGCGACAGCATGTGGCAGCGTGCGCGCGCCAGTGTGCTGTCGAGCGTCATGTCCCAGCCGTTGAGTTCGATGGTGCCCGCCACGCGCAGGTGGTTGCCCAGGCGGCTCATGGCGATCTTCTTGCCGTCGTCGATGGTGGAGACCATGGGCGCGCCCTCGGGCTTGAGCAGCGGGAACGTGGCGCTGTAGCCCTTGCCAGGGTAGATCGGCAGGTCCACGCCCACGCTGCGCAGCAGCGGTGCGCTGTACGAGCCGCAGGCGACGACGACGGCGTCGGCCTTCAATATGAAGTCTTTTTTGCCGCCAGCGCTTGCCTGTTTTGGCATGACAGCTACTGAATCAATAGCATTGCCGATTTTATTCAGGCGCAGCACATCGTGGCCGTAGAGGAACTGCGCGCCGCGCGCCATGCAGCGGCGGGCCAGCTCCTGCGTGAACACGCGGGCGTCGCCGCTTTCGTCGGTGCTGGTGTAGGTCCCGCCGGTGATCTTGTCGCCGTAGGCTTTGAAGGCCGGTTCAATCTGCAGCAGCTCGTCGCGGCTCACCAGGCGGCGCTGCACGCCGTGCTTGCGCATGAGCTCCACCGCGTGGCCGGCGGCGTCAAAGGATTTCTGGTCGGTGTAGAAGTGGGCAATGCCGCGTTCCAGCCGGTTGTATTCGATGCCCGTGGTGCTGACCAGGTCCTTGAGCGCGGCATGGCTGTAGGCGCCCAGCGCCACGATCTGCTGCACATTGCGCTCGAACGCGGCGTCGTTGCACTGCGCGAGGAACTGCAGGCCCCAGCGCCACTGCTGCCAGTCCATCTGCGGGCGAAACAGCAGCGGGGCTTCCTTGTCGAACATCCACTTGAGCGCCTTGAGCGGCGCCTCGCGGTTGGCCCAGGGCTCGCAGTAGCTCACCGAGATCTGTGCTGCATTGGCAAAACTGGTTTCGAGCGCAGCATCGGGCTGGCGGTCGATCACGATGACTTCGTGACCGCGTTCCAGCAGATGCCAGGCCGTGCTGATGCCGATGATGCCGGCGCCGAGAACAATGGTTTTCATAGGCGGAATGCGTTGTGAACCTGTACGTGCCACCCGCCCCAGTGCGGGACACGATGGGGCGCAGTGTGCGCGACATTGCATTCAACTAAAAGCAAAATTAAACTTACTCCAAAAACATCAGTGCACCTAATAAACGGTGCGGTAGAGACAACCCTGTTTTGTTCGAGCCCGAGACCATGAGCACCTACGATCCCGCCGCCCTGGAATGCCTTGCCGCCATCGTTGAAGAGGGCGGCTTCGAGCGCGCTGCGCAGCGCCTGAACGTCACTCAGTCGGCCGTCTCACAGCGCCTGCGCGCCCTGGAGGCGCAGGTGGGCTCGGTGCTCATCGTGCGCAGCCGCCCGCTGCGGCCCACGTCGGCCGGGCAGCTGCTGCTCAAGCACACCAAGCAGATGCGCCTGCTGCGCGCCGACCTGGAGCGCGACCTGCAGGAGCTGGCGCCCAGCGCGCCGGGCGGATCGCGCGAGGACGAGCGCATCTCGATTGCCATCAACGCCGACAGCATCGCCACCTGGGCCATGGGCGCCCTGCACGAGCTGGTGCGCCAGCGCCTGCCGCTGGAAATCATCGTGGACGACCAGGATTTCACGCAGGAATGGCTGCGCTCCGGCCAGGTGCTAGGCTGTGTGACCACGCTCAAGCAGGCCCTGCGCGGCTGCAAGATGGTGCCGCTGGGCGCCATGCACTACGTGGCCGTGGCTTCGGCCAGCTATGCGGAGCAGTACCTGCCCCAGGGGCTCACGCCGCACAACTTCCGCGAGGTGTCGTTCCTGTCGTTCAACCGCAAGGACGACATGGCTGCCGAGTTTGTGGCGCGTGCATTCGGGCTCAAGCGCGTGGCGCTCAGCCACCTGTTCGTGCCGGGCTCCGAGGCGCAGATGCGTGCCGTGGCCGCAGGCTGGGCCGTGGGGGTGATGCCCGAGCTGATGGCGCGCGAGGCGCTGGCGAACGGCAGCATGGTGAATCTGGCGCCGGGCCGCTCTTTGCCCATCCAGCTGTACTGGCACTGCTGGAACCTGGAGTCGGCGGTGCTGGATGCGCTCACGGCCGCCCTCACCGCTACCGCGGCGCGGACGCTGGAGGCCCCTGCGGCATAGGCGGCGTGGTGTGTGCTCCCCTTGGAAGGGGGCCTCTCAGTGCAGGCGCCCCACCCTGAGGTAGCACGCGGCCATCGGCGCCAGCATCTGCCCGACGGTGCACCGGTCATCGGTGTCGAAGAGGCGATGCACGGGGGTCACGCTGACTGCCGTGATCTGCTGGGGCCGGTCCGTGGTGTTGCGCACTTCGTACACGTGCAGGTAGTCCCTGAACGCAATTTCCAGGTCCGGGTGGTCGGGGATGTCGGCGACGCCCCCGGCCGGGTTGTCCAGCACAACCTCGCTCGACGGCAGCGCGATGGCCTGCCCGCTCCAGGGCATGCACAGCAGCGCCGCACAGGCCAGCAGCCCGGGCACCAGGGCGCGCACCACGCCGTTCGCCCCATGGCGCAGCAGGTGGCGGGCCAGCGCGGCCAGAACCAGCACCAGAGCCGCCAGGGCCCACTGCGACAGCGTGGGCACGGCCTGCACGCTGGCCAGTGGTGCATAGGCCACCGTGCCCACGGGTGCGCCTTGGGCCCAGGCGGTGGGGGCGATGGCAGCGGCGGCCCACAGCAGGGCGCTGCGCGGGGCGGTTCCGAGGCGGAGGGAGGGATTGCTTTTTTGCATTGAATTGCCTTCTGGCGCTTGTTTTAAAAGGGTGGATAGCTATTGTTTTGAGAGTGACTGGCGAGTCCCGCGAAGATGGCCCAGTGCCGGAAAGCACAAGGCCAGCAGTGCGATCGCCCAGGGGTTGAGCGCAGGGACGGGCACGGCGGAAGCCGGGCCACCGCCATTGCCGCCACCTGCCGGCGCCGCCAGCAGTACGGGCAGGCCGGGGTCGGTGATCTGGCCGGACACGTCGTCGCTATCGCCCAGGCCGCCATCGGTCAGCGTCAAGGTCACGCTGCGCCGGTCGGCCGCGAACAGGGCCGCGCTGGGGGCGAGCGTGTACCAGTGGGGCTGGGCGCAGGTGGTGCCCGAGCACTGCAAACCTTCTGGGCTGGGGCCGTGCTTGAGATAGACCGCGCCCTGCGGCACGGGGGTGCTGTAGTGCACCGTCAGGCGGGCGCTGGAGCCTGCCGCGCCGCCGGTCAGCCGGAGGTGCAGGGGCCAATGGCTTGTGCTGGCACCCGGGGGCAGCGGCGCGGGAAGGGTGTGCTGGAAACTGGCGGTCTCGAGTGTCCAGCCGTTGTTGACGGCAGCTTCCGGCAGGTCGAGTGTTGCGCGGCCCCCCGTGCCCCCGGCCGCGGCCCAGGGGGCCGTGCAGCGCGGCGCGTCGGCTCCACCGTTCTGTCCTGCGCAGGTCCAGGAAAACTCACCCTGGACAGAGGCCACGCTGCTGGCCAGGCCTGCGCTGCACAGGCTGGCACCGGCGGGTGGGGTCGGGCGCGCTTGCCCCGTCGCCGTGCCGCAGGCGCCGCGCACGGCCAGATCCACAAACACCACGCCCGAGGCCAGTGTGGCCGTACCGCCCGGCGCACTCACCTCCACCGCGGCCGGCCCGGCCGCGTGTGGTGGGGTGATGGCCGTGATGCGGGAGTCGCTCTCCACGGTGAATGCCCGGGCGGCCACACCGCCCAGCACCACCGCCGTGGCATCGGCGAATCCCGATCCGGAGAGGACGAGGGTGGTGCCACCCGCTGCATTCGCCGTGGCCGGTGCCACGCCGGTGAGCGTGGGCGCAGCGACGAATTCGAAGCCGAAAGGGCTGTCGGCCCTGCCATAGGGAGTGGTGACGTCGATGGTCACGAAGCCCGGGGACGCCGCGGCGGGGGTGGTAGCGGTGATCCGGGTGGGGCTGTCCACCGTGAAGCTGGCCGCCGGAAAGCCACCAAAGCGCAGGGACGACGCACCGGCCAGGTTGCTACCCGTGAGGACCACCTGCGTGCCCCCCGCAGCGGACACCCGCGCGGGTGAAGCGCCGGTGAGGGTAGGGCGCAGCTCGGGCGGCACCACATACGTGAAGTACCCGATAGGGTGCACCATGCCGCCGCCGTCGGGTGTGAAGACTTCGAACATCACCGACGTTCCCAGAGGCTGCGGGGGCGCAATGGCCGTGATCTGCGTGTCGCTGTCCACGGTGAAGCTGGCAGCCGCAACGTTCCCGAAACGCACGCCGGTAGCCCCGGTGAACCCGCCGCCAGCCAGGGTGACCACCGTGCCGCCGAACATGCTCCCTTCGATGGGGCTCACGCCGGTGATCGTGGGCTGAGGGATGAACTCGAAGAAGGTGCCGAAGCTGCCGTCCGCAATGCCATAGGCGGTGGTGAGCTCCGTCGAAACCATCCCCGCCGGAGAGGCCGGCGTGGTGGCGGTGACCTGCGTATCGCTGACCACGGTGAACCCTGCCGCCACATTGCCAAAGCGCACCTGGTGGGTGTTGGCCAGATTGGTGCCCGTGAACGTGACCGTGGTGCCACCGCTGGCTGGGCCCCGCGCTGGCGAGATGTGGGTTACGGTGGGGCGCAGTTCGGGCGGCACCACGTAGGTGAAGTAGCCGATCGGGTGCACCATGCCGCCCGTGGGTGTGACGATATCGAACATCACCGAGGTCCCGGGTGGCTGGGCGGGTGCGATGGCCGTGATCTGCGTGTCGCTGTCCACGGTGAAGCGGGTGGCTCGGATGTTTCCGAAATACACGCCCATAGCCCCTGTGAAGCCGCTGCCGGCCAGCGTGACGGCCGTCCCGCCGTACATGGTGCCCTCGGTAGGGCTCAGGCCGGTGATGGTGGGCGGGCTACCGGCGGATGCAAGGCAGCACAGCATGGCCGCCAGCAGGGCGGCGGCGAGGCGGCGGACAAAGGACATGGTGTGGCGCGCAAGGGGGCAGAGAACAGACTGCGGCGCATCCTAGGCGGGGCCAGCGCGCTGGCTTGACTGTGTGTTTCGACGTTTTTGACTGGCCGTCCTGCAGAGAGACCCGGGGGCTCAAGCGTTGCGAGTGGGGTGGCTACACCTGCAGCGCGCGCACCCAGTCGGCATATTCGGCGGTCGGGCGCATGGCATCGCCCGCCGCGAATGCCCCCGCGCGGTTGGCTGTGCCCCGGGCGGTGGCGCGCACATCGCTGGGCGTGAGGCCAAAGGCCGCGCGAAAGGCGCGGCTGAAATGCGCCTCGCTGGTGAAGCCGGAGCGCGTGGCGATCTCGCCCACCCGCAGCCGGCGGTTGGCCGGGTTGGCCAGGGCGTGGAACGCCCGGACCAGGCGCTGCTGCTGCACGTAGTGCGCCACGCCGCCCAGCGGCTCGAACAGGCGGTACAGCATGCTGCGTGAAATACCAAACGTGCGGCACAGCAGCTCGGGGCTGAGCGGTGCGCCCAGGCTCTGCGCGATGTATTGCTGGATGCGTTCGAGCGTGACACCCTGGATTTGCGGCTGCGCCTGGGCCAGCGTGTCCCGGCTTGGCCGCAGGCAGGCGGCCAGCATCTGCGTGGTGGCCTGCACCACGGCCGGTGCTTCCGGGAGCGTGACAGCAGGCAAGCGCCGGTGCAGCGACTGCAGGTAGTCGCTGAGCAGCCCGCCCAGCGCCGTGTGGCCGCGCAAGACGGTACCGTGCAGATCGGCCGATGGGCTGCAGAAGGCCTCGTCGGCGATCTCGCGGGGCACGACGATGGACAGCACGTGCGAGGGGTTGGCATAGGTGCGCTGCGTGCGGCCGAGATCAAAGACGGTGATGTCCCCCGCCCGCACCTGCATGTCCACGCCGTTGTCGTGCTGGCCCACGAAACCCCCGCTGCGGTACCACTGCACCAGGTAGTGGTTGACGCCGTCGCGCGCCACGCGTGGCGCACCGCGTGAGAATTGCTGCCGACCGAAGTGCAGATCGCCCACCAGCAGCGCGCCCAGATGGCACGCGGTCACGGATGCGCTGAAGCTTTCCAGCGGATCGCGGTCCAAAGGGGCGACGTCGAAGACCACCGAAATGCTGCTGCGCCAGGCCTCGAAGCGCTCTTCCCCGGAGCCTTGGTCAGTGGTGAAAACGGTCGACGGCAGAGCGAGGAGCACGGGCATGGCGGCGCGATTATGGCGGCCGATGGGGGTGGGCACCAGGACAAGAGTGCCATCGTGCCCCCGAAAAGACCATGAACAGGTTCTTCGCTTGCAAAGCGGCGGCACGATTCATGCTGGGAAAACGTGAACGACGTAGTTGCATTGCAACTTAGTCATTTATTTTTTTACTGCAATGTATAAAATGCAAGCCATGCAAACGCCGCAACCCAAAGTTTCGTTCAAAGAGCAGATGCACCAGGCGCGCGAGGATGCCATCCTCCAGTCCACCTGCCAGCTCCTGGGCGAAAAGGCTTTCGATGCCATGACCATGGACGACGTGGCCAACGCCGTGGGCATTGCCAAGGCCAGCCTGTACAAGCACTTTTGCAGCAAGGAAGAGCTGTGCAGCGCCGCCATGGTGCAGATTCTGGGTCGCGTGCAGGCCTACCTCGCGGATCTGCCCGCTGAAATGCCCCCGCTCGAAAAGCTCCATGCACTGGTGCGCTGGTCGCTGGAGCGCCTGCTGAGCAATGAGATGCCGCTGCTGCCCAGCCGCAACTCGACTTTGCGCGCGGTGCTGATGGCCAACAAGGACTATCTCAACGGCCTGGTGACGGTGAGCGACCAGATCGGTGAGTGGATCACCCAGGCCCAGGCCCAGGGCGTGATCAGCCCGACTCTGCCGCCGCTGGTGGTGCTCTATACGCTGTATGCGCGCGCCTGTGACCCGGTGGTGAGCTTTCTCAAGGAAGGTGGCCAGTATTCTGACGCGGAGATCGTGGATCTGGTGGTGCGCACCTGTTTTGACGGGTTGGCGGCGCGGTAGTCGCACCTCCCTCCTTGCGTTTCGCACGCATCTAAAAAAAGAAAGCCCGGCATGCCGGGCTTTCTTGCGTGCGGTTCACCCCACCGGGCTTATTTGGGCAGGATCACCTTGTCCACGGCGTGAACCACACCGTTGCTGGTGAACACATCGGCCATGGTGATGTTGCTGGTGCGCATGTTCTGGTCGGTGATCACGAGGCTCGCGTTCACCGTGAAGGTCTGCCCCTGAACCGTGGCGATGGCGGTGTTGACGGGCACCTCGGCCTTGAGCACGCGCGCGGGCACCACGTGGTAGGTGAGCACCTTGGTCAGCAGGGCGGTATCGGCCAGCAGCGCTGCCTTGGTCACCCCCAACTCGGCCAGCAGCGCTGCAAACGCGGCGTTGGTGGGCGCAAACACCGTGAACGGGCCAGCGCCCTGCAAGGTGCCTGCCAAGCCTGCAGCCACCACCGCTTCCACCAGGATGCTGAAGTCCGGCAGCGCTGATGCAGTGGCGACGATGTCCTTGTTGGCTGGCAGCAGCACCCGGTCCACCAGATGCACCACGCCGTTGCTGGCCTGGATGTCGGTGGCCGTGATGGTGGTGACGCGGTTGCGGCCATCGGTGATCTTGAGCCCATTGGCCGATTCGATCTTGAAGAAACCACCTGCGACGGGCGTGATCGCCTTGCCCAGGGGGACGTCCGCACGCGCGACCTTGCTGCCGAGCACGTGGTAGGTCAGCACCGCCGTCAGCAGGGGCTTGTCGGCCAGCAGGGCCTCCTTGGTCACGCCCAGCTCGCTGAGCAACGCTGCAAAGGCTGCATTGGTCGGGGCGAAAACCGTAAGCATGCCTGTGCTCAAGGTGGGCGCCAGACCTGCAGCCACCACAGCTTCCACGAGGATGCTGAGGTCGGGGTTGTTCTGGGCGACTTCGACGATATTGCGCTGGGGCTCGTCGTCGCCGCCGCCACAGGCCTGCAGCAGGGTGGTGCCGGCGCCCAGGGCTGCGGCCAACAAAACGGTACGGCGGTTGAATGCGGTGTGCATGGTGGCTTCTCCTCGCTATGGGATGGTGGGTGGGTGAAAAGAGCGTTGTTCCGCTGGATTACTTGGGCATCAGTACGGTGTCGATGGCGTGGATCACGCCATTGCTCGCAGCCACGTCGGTCGCGATGACCTTGGACTGGTCCACCATCACACCCATGCCGGTGGTGACGGTGATCTCCTGGCCCTGCACGGTCTTGACTTTTCCGGCCTTGACGTCCTTGGCCATCACCTTGCCGGGCACCACGTGGTAGGTCAGGACCTTGGTCAGTGCGGCCTTGTCGGCCAGCAGGCCGTCCAGGGTGGCCTTGGGAATCTTGGCGAAAGCCTCGTCAGTGGGCGCGAACACGGTGAACGGGCCGGGGCCCTTGAGGGTGTCCACCAGGCCTGCCGCCTGCACGGCCGCCACCAGGGTCTTGAAGTTGCCCGCCTTCACGGCGGTATCCACGATGTCCTGGGCCATCACGTTGAAAGCGGCTCCTGCAGTCAGGGCCAATGCAATCAGGGTTTTTTTCATGGGTCGGTTCCTCGGTTTCGATGGAAATGACACGCCAGGATGGGCGCAGCGGGAATGTATAACCAATTGGTTCCAAAGTAAACCAATTGGTTATTATGAAAACCAATTGGTATTGTCCGGGCAAAAAAAAGCCCTGCCTGAGCAGGGCTGGGGCCTTCGGGCCGGGGTGTCCGGGTTAGCGAACGATCAGCAGGGGGACCTTGCAGTGGGCAAGCACCTGGGTGGTTACAGAGCCCATGACCAGGGTTGCCAGGGCGCCATGGCCATGGGAGCCCATCACCAGCAGGTCGAACTTGCCACTGTCTGCCACCTTGGCGATGTTTTCGCCCACGCTGCCGATCTTGACGCTGCGCTTGGCTTCCACGCCATGGCGCGCGAGGAATTTGCACACGGGGGCGAGGATTTTCTCCGCCTCTTCAGCGTGGTAGCTGTCCACCACTTCCTTGCCCAGAGCGGCGCGTGCGCGTGTTGGCAGGGGAGCCTGCACGGTGAGCGCGGTGTACTGGTGATTGCCACCGAGCAACTCTTCGTGGGTGGCCAGATAGGCCAGCATTTTTTTGGTGTAAGCGCTGCCATCGACAGCAAGCAGGATGTTCATGAGGTTCTCCGAGAAGGTATGGGCCAGACTACCGTGCGCGGACTTCTGTTGTCTTGACCTGGGTCATGCTTTTTTCTTCTGCGCTGCGGGGCGGCAGAGCCCCGTGTCCTGATCATACGGTGATGCAGCATTGCGGCTGGAAAGCCGCCTGCTCTCCCTTGCGCGCATACCCCAGGGGATTGGCCACCACACGGCACTGCCAGGGGCTGCCATCGGCACGCAGGCCCTGCGCCCTGTAGTCGCTCGGCGCGTGAAGGTGGCCGTGCAGCCACAGCTGCGCGTGGGGCAGTAAACCATCCAGGGCATTGCAGAACCCCGCCGTACCGGGCACCAGCCCGTAGCGTGGATCGGCGCTGCGCAGGCTGGGCGCAAAGTGGGTGACAGCCACCGTGGGCCCTTCAAAGGGTGCCGCAAGTGCTTCAGCCAGCCATTGCTGGCAGACCAGTGCGTGGTCGCGCATGGCTTCGGCCAGAAAAGGCGCTGCATGGCGGGTGCCACCCGTCTTGCGCAGGTAGAAATTGGCCGCGCGAAAGGCTTTGTCGCGCAGTTTCAGCCGCCTGCCAAGGTCGGTGCTTCCCTCGTGGTCCGCGAGGGCGTCGAAATCGCTCCAGAGCGTGGTTCCGATGAAACGGACCCCCTGAAGCTCGACGGTTTCGCGCTCCAGCCAGATGATTCCCAGGCGATCGCAGGTGCTGCGAAGTCGATGGTGGGCCGCATCGAAATCCTGCGCATCGTATTCGTGGTTGCCAGGGACAAAAAGCACGGGGGTGGGCCAGCCAGCTCCCTGGGGCAACGGCGAAAACCGGGCCAGGCCAAAGTCCTCGTCGCCCAGTTGCGAGCCTTCCTGGTAGGAGCCCACATCGCCGGCAAGCACCAGCACATCGGCGCCGGGCGCCGGTTCGGGGATGAAGTGGGGGTGCGCCTCAAGGTGCAGGTCGGACAAAAGCTGGATGTTCATGCTGGGCGCAGTCTACGGGTTCCGCCTCTCCGCCTCACTGTTCGGGGAAAGTCCGGCGCGCCGAGCGCGCCAGGGCTTGCAGCAGCCAGGTCATCGCGGCCTGCTGCGGGCCACGGCGGCGCCAGAGTGCGTCCACGTGGACCGCCGGCACGTCCAGCGGCAGGGCCCGCTGCACCAGGGCATCGGCGATCCCGGTGACGGGCACAAAGTGGCGGGGCAGCACCGTCAACAGGTCCGAGCCCGACACCACGCGCCCGGCGGTGAAGAACTGGTTGACCGTGATCACCACCTTGCGCTCGCGACCCAGGGACGCCAGGGCCTCGTCGATGAAACCAAAGGGGCGCCCCGAGAAGCTCACGAGCATGTGGCGCGCAGCGCAATAGGTGTCCAGGGTCAGGGGCGCGTCGGCCAGAGGGTGGCCTTGCCGCATCACGCACACGTACTCGCCGTCGTACAGGCGGCGGCTCTCAAAAGCCACGGCCCCCCCCGATTGCGCGCGGGCGGTCAGGTCGGCCAGCACGGCGGGGAAGTAGCCCACCGCCATGTCCGCCGCCTCCTCGTCCAGCAGGCGGCGGGGGTCGCGCGTGGTCAGGGGTAGTACGCGGATAGACACGCCGGGCGCCTCGCGCTCGATGATTTCGACCAGGGCCGGAACCAGGGTGGCTGCCGTGGCATCGGCCATGGCCAGCACAAAGGTGGATTCGGCCGTAGCAGGTTCAAAGTGTCCGGGCGCCAGGGATTCCTGCAGGTGGGCCAGCGCCTCGCGCACAGGGGGCCACAGGGCCAGCGCGCGCGGAGTGGGCTCCACGCCCTGGCCGCTGCGCACCACCAGCTCATCTCCCAGCACATCGCGCAGGCGCCGCATCGCGTTGCTCACGGCGGGCTGGGTGATGGACAGCTTGTGCGCTGCGCGTGTGAGGCTGCGCTCGGCCATGACCTCGTCGAAAACACGCAGCAGGTTCAAGTCCAAAGAGCGGAAGTTCAAGGGAGTCATGGTCAATTCATCACCGATATGAATATCAATGATTCAAAATATAAACTTGAACATGCAAAGGGTAAACCCTAATATCACCCCATCGCCCGGCAATCTCGCCACAAGCGTTAGAAAAGGGAAACCGAAATGACCAGCTTTGCACACGTTGAGTACCCCACCGAACACCCCGGCGTTGTCCGCGCCGAAAACGCCGCCGCCGCCCTCAAGCGCGTAGCCGCCAATTTTGACGGTGCCCGTGGCGCCGCCACCCTTCTGCTGGCGGCCGTCGTTTCGGCATTGCTGGTGGTGGCCAACCAGGTCATCGACACTTGGAGCGAAGGCCATCTGCTGGCGGCCTGGATGGCGCTGTGGCTGGTAGCCTTTGCGGCCCTGGCTCTGCTGACCGCCCCCGCCCGCCGCGCCGGTGCCGCACTGCGTGTGGGTGCCCACACCTGGGCTGAAAGCCGCCGCCGCGCTGCGGAAGACGAACGCACCTGGCAAGTGGCCGTGAAGGACCCCCGCATCATGGCCGAACTGAACCATGCCATGGGCATTGCCACCGTGCAAGACATCCGCAAGTACTACTGAGATGGCGACGCACGGTCTGCCGTGCAGTGACCCTGATTCTTGAAGCCGTGGCGAGTGTTCGCCACGGCTTTTTTCATTGCCAGGCCGTCATGGGGCGGAAAATGAGGCCCCCGGGGGCATGTGCCACGCGGCGCAGGGGCGTAAGGGCTGTTCTTCATGGCCACGCGGGGCGGACCACCCTGATCCAGTATTCGTCTCCATCAGCGCAAAAAAACCGCCCCTCTTTCAGAAGGGGCGGTTGTCAGGACTGAGAAGAACCGGGGGTCAGCTTGCCAGGCGCTTTTCCAGCGCAGCCTTGGTGTCGAGCAAAGCCGGCGGCAGGTGGTAGGCCAGCTGTTCGAAGTGGGCATCGTGCAGCTTGAACTCCTCCGTCCAGGCCGCCTTGTCGATGCTGGTGACGGCGTCGAACTTCTGGGCGTTGAAATCCAGGCCTGCCCAGTTGATCTCGGCGTACTGGGGTGCCACGCCGAACATCGTCTCCGTGCCCTGGGCCTGGCCTTCGATGCGGTCGATCATCCACTTGAGCACGCGCATGTTGTCGCCGTAGCCAGGCCAGACGAACTTGCCGGCTTCGTCCTTGCGGAACCAGTTCACGCAGAACACCTTGGGCAGCGGCTTGCCGGTGGCGGCGATCTTGCCTTCCATGTTGAGCCAGTGCTGGAAGTAGTCGCTCATGTTGTAGCCGCAGAAGGGCAGCATGGCGAACGGGTCGCGGCGCACCACGCCCTGGGCACCGAAGGCGGCGGCGGTGGTCTCCGAGCCCATGGTCGCGGCCATGTACACGCCTTCCGTCCAGGTGCGGGCTTCCGTCACCAGCGGCACGGTGGTCGAGCGGCGGCCGCCGAAGATGAACGCATCGATGGCCACGCCATTGGCGTCGTCCCACTGGGCATCGAGTGCCGGGTTGTTGGCGGCGGCCACCGTGAAGCGCGAGTTGGGGTGGGCTGCCTTGGCGCCGGTTTCCTTGGCGATCTGGGGCGTCCAGTCCTTGCCCTGCCAGTCGATCAGGTGGTCCGGCAGCTTGCCGGTGTCCTTTTCCATGCCTTCCCACCACACGTCACCGTCGTCGGTCAGGGCCACGTTGGTGAAGATCACGTCCTTGTCCAGGCTGCGCATGCAGTTGGGGTTGGTGTGCATGTTGGTGCCGGGGGCCACGCCAAAGTAGCCCGCCTCTGGGTTGATGGCGACCATCTTGCCATCGGCGTTGGGCTTGATCCAGGCGATATCGTCACCGATGGTGGTGACCTTCCAGCCCGCAAAACCAGCCTCGGGCGGCACCAGCATCGAGAAGTTGGTCTTGCCGCAGGCGCTGGGGAAGGCCGCTGCCACGTGGTACTTCTTGCCTTGGGGGTTGGTCACGCCCAGGATGAGCATGTGCTCGGCCAGCCAGCCCTGGTCGCGGCCCATGGTCGATGCGATGCGCAGGGCCAGGCACTTCTTGCCCAGCAGCGCGTTGCCGCCGTAGCCGGAGCCGTAGGACCAGATTTCGCGCGTTTCGGGGTAGTGCACGATGTACTTGACCTTGGGGTTGCAAGGCCAGCTGGTGGTGTCCTTCTCGCCGTCTGCCAGGGGGGCGCCCACGGTGTGCATGCAGGGCACGAACTCGCCTTCCACGCCCAGCACGTCGTACACGGCCTTGCCCATGCGGGTCATCAGGCGCTGGTTCACGGCCACGTACGCGCTGTCGGTCAGCTCCACGCCGATGTGGGCGATGTGGCTGCCCAGCGGGCCCATGCTGAAGGGCACCACATACATCGTGCGGCCCTTCATGCAGCCGTCGAACAGGGGCTGCAGCGTGGCCCGCATCTGTGCGGGCGCCATCCAGTTGTTGGTGGGGCCGGCGTCTTCCTTGGTGGCCGAGCAGATGTAGGTGCGGTCTTCCACACGGGCCACGTCCGATGGGTCGGACCAGGCCAGGAAGCTGCCGGGGCGCTTGGCGGGGTTCAGTTTCTTGAAAGTGCCAGCGTCCACCAGCTGCTGGCACAGGCGGTCGTACTCTTCCTTCGTGCCATCGCACCAATAGATGGTGTCAGGTTTGCACAGGGCGGCCATGTCGGCCACCCAGGCAAGCAGCCGGGCATTTTTGACGTACGACGGGGCGTTGAGATTCAGGCCCTGCATGGTGGGTGCGTTCATCGGGGAGCTTCCTAAGTTGAAAAAACGTCTTTTCAAAGGAAGCGGACCCCATGGATCGCGGCAAGGCCTGGCGCAAGTGCGGATGCTGAGCGCTGCCTTTGAAAAAACGGCTTTCGTGCTCAGTCGGCGGGCGGGAGCGTGAATCAACCCCACGGGTGGAGGCTAGTTCCACGGATTCCGCGGGTCGGCTGGGATGTCAATTTTATGAATCTGCCGCCCGCTTGTCTGTCAGACACAAGCTAAAATTATGCAAAAAAAACATGGGGTTATGCACGATGGTGCTTTGCCCCGTGCAACGGCGTCAAGTGGCGGCCGAAGCGCCCTTCCAGCGTTCGTAGCCTGCCTTGCGCAGCTCGCAGGCCGGGCAGGTGCCGCAGCCATAACCCCAGGCGTGTGGGGTGTCGCGCACGCCGTGGTAACAGGTGTGGGAGTCGTTCACGATCAGATCGACCAGCGCTGGCCCACCGAGTGACCGGGCCAGTTCCCAGGTTTCGGCCTTGTCCAGCCACATGAGCGGTGTGTCGAACGTGAAACGCTGCCCCATGCCCAGCGACACGGCCACCTGCAAGGCCTTGAGCGTGTCGTCGCGGCAGTCGGGATAGCCCGAAAAATCGGTTTCGCACATGCCGCCCACCAGCGTGTGCAGGCCACGCCGGTAGCCCACGGCAGCCGCCAACTGGAAGAACAGCAGGTTGCGCCCGGGCACAAAGGTGTTGGGCAGGCCGGCGGCGGTCATCTGGATTTCGGTATCGCTGGTCAACGCCGTGTCGCTGATGTGGCCCAGCACGGCCAGATCGATCATGTGGTCCTCGCCCAGCTTTGCTGCCCAGTGCGGGAACTGCGTGCGCAGCGCCGACAGCACCGTCTGGCGCGCCTCCAGCTCCACATGGTGGCGCTGGCCGTAGTCAAAACCGATGGTTTCCACGTGGGCAAAGTTTTCCAGCGCCCAGGCCAGGCAGGTCGTGGAATCCTGGCCGCCGGAAAAAAGAACGAGTGCGTGTCCGGGTCTCATGGGAATTCTCCAGGTCAAACGGTGGTGCGGGACGAAAAAAAGCCCCGCGCTGCGGGGCTGGTGGTGGCGCGGGCCGGTGTGATCAGGCCATCGTCACGGCAATGAAGGCCAGCAGGAACATCATGATGCCACCCACCACGGGCAGCACCACGGGTACCAGATGAACGACATTTTCCACGGCGTCGTTCGATGGCGTTGCAGGGGTGTGCGAGGTGTTGTGGTCGGACATGGTGGGCTCCAGATGCTTAAAACTTGCGCAATTCTAGCCGCGCCAGCCTGAGTCGGGCACAAAACCTGGTGATAGGTCAGATCAGAACGGCCTCCATGCCCGCCGAGCGCAGCTGGCCCAGCACTTCATCCACATGCGCCTTGCCCCGGGTTTGCAGCACCAGTTCGATCTCCACGTTCTGCGCGGCCAGCATCGTGAAAGCGCGCTGGTGGTGCACCTCCTCGATGTTGGCGCCCGCATCGGCCACGGTGGCGGTGATGCGCGCCAGCACGCCCGGCACGTCGCGCGCGCTCACGGTGATGCGTGCCAGCCGGCCTGAGCGCACCATGCCGCGCTCGATGATCGCCGCCAGCAGCAGCGGGTCGATGTTGCCGCCGCACAGCACCAGCCCCACGCGCTTGCCCTTGAAGCGTTCGGGGTAGCGCACCAGCGCCGCCAGGCCTGCGGCGCCCGCGCCTTCGACCAGGGTTTTTTCAATCTCCAGCAGCATCAGCACCGCTTGCTCAATGTCGCCTTCATCCACCAGCACCAGGTCGTCCACCAGGCGCTTGACGATCTCCTGCGTGATCTTGCCCGGCGTGCCCACGGCAATGCCCTCCGCGATGGTGGATGTGCCCTGCGGGTGGCTCGTTCCTTTGACGGCGTTCACCATGGCGGGGAACCGCGTGGTCTGCACGCCCATGATCTCGATACCGGGCTTGAGGGCCTTGGCCGCCGTGGCCACGCCCGAGATCAGCCCGCCGCCGCCCACGGCGATCACCAGGGTGTCCAGGTCGGGCACGGCCTGCAGCATCTCCAGGCCCAGCGTGCCCTGGCCGGCGGCCACGCCCTCGTCGTCGTAGGGGTGCACAAAGGTCAGCCCCTGCGCATCGGCCAGCGCGTAGGCATGGGCGCGGGCTTCTTCCAGCGTGTCGCCATGCAGCACGACCTCGGCGCCAAAGCCGCGCGTGCGTTCCACCTTCACGCCGGGCGTGAACCGCGGCATCACGATCACGGCACGCAGGCCCAGCCGCTGCGCGTGGTACGCCACGCCCTGCGCGTGGTTGCCCGCGCTCATGGCCACCACGCCGCGTGCGCGCTCTGCGTCGGTCAGCAGCGTGAGCCGGTTGCAGGCACCACGTTCCTTGAACGACGCGGTGAACTGCAGGTTCTCGAACTTGAGAAACACCTGCGCGCCCACGATTTGCGAAAGCGTTTTGGATTCAACGCACGGAGTGTCCAGCACATGGCCTTGTAGGCGGGTGGCGGCGTCGCGGATGTCTTGGAGGGTCAGCATGGGCCGATTGTGGCGCAGCGGCGTTCGCAGTGGCCCGTTGATGTGTGATTTGGCATCAAATCAGCCTCTGGCGCTTATCTGGAAAGCGCTAGCAGCTATTGTTTTTGAAGCTGCTTACTTGATCCCCAGCCTGCGCGCCAGCTTGTGCAGGTTGCTCGCGTCCACCTCCAGCGCACGCGCGGCCTGGGCCCAGTTGCCCTGGTGGCGGGCCAGGGCCTGCGTGACGGCGAGCCGCTGGCAGGCATCCACGGCGTCGCGCAGCGGGCCCTCGGCGGTGGTGGGGGTGGGCGGCGTGGTGGCCACGGCGGGGGCGCCGGCGTCCAGGGGGGCGTGGGCCACGCTGGCAGCGTCGGCGTCCAGGTCGAGCAGTGCAGGCTCCAGCGTCACGATGTCGGCGCGGTTCACGCCCCGGCTCAGGGCCTTGAGGGCGGCGCGGCTGACCACATGCTCCAGCTCGCGAATGTTGCCCGGCCAGGGGTAGCGGCGCAGTGCGTCCTGTGCGCTGGCCGACAAGCGCAGGCTGCGCAGGCCCAGGCGGGCACGGTTCAGTTCCAGAAAGCGGCCTGCCAGCAGCAGCACATCGTTGCCCCGTTCGCGCAGCGGCGGGATGGGCACGGGGTACACCGACAGCCGGTGGTACAGGTCGGCGCGGAACGCGCCATCGCGCACCTGCTCGCGCAGGTTGCGGTTGGTGGCGGCGATCACGCGCACGTCCACGCGGCGCGGGCGGTCGGCGCCCAGGCGCTGGATCTCGCCGTTCTGCAGCGTGCGCAGCAGCTTGGCCTGCACGGCCAGCGGCAGCTCGCCCACCTCGTCGAGGAACAGCGTGCCGCCCTCGGCCGCCTCGAAGCGCCCCGGCCGGTCGGCCACCGCGCCGGAGAACGCGCCGCGCACGTGGCCGAAGAGCTCGCTCTCGGCCAGTGACTCGGGCAGCGCCGCGCAGTTCACGTGCACCAGGGGCTTGGTGCGGCGCGTGGACTGGCGGTGCAGCAGGCGCGCGAACAGCTCCTTGCCCACGCCGGTCTCACCCAGCAGCAACACGGGCAGGTCCGAGCCCGCCACCACCTCCAGCTCGTGCAGCAGGCGCAGCAGGGGCTCGCTCTGGCCGACGATCTCCATGTCGCCATCGCCCGCGCGGGTGGTGCGCTCGTCGTCGGCGCTGCGGGTGTGGGGGGCGCTGCGCAGCGCCTGCACCTCGCGCTCCAGCCGCGAGATGCGCACGGCCGCCTCCACCAGCACCTTGCAGTCGGCCAGCGCAGCACGTGCGGCCTCGCCAAAGGTGCCGGTCTGCAGTGCGTCGAGCGTCAGCACACCCCAGGGCTGGCCGTCCACCCACAGGCTCACGCCCATGCAGTCGTGCACGGGCAGGGGCTCGCCCACCAGGGTGTCGAGCAGGCCGTCGTAGGGGTCGGGCAGGGTGCTGTCGTGGTCAAAGCAGGTCACCTCACGCCGCGCCAGGATGGCCGCGAGCCGGGGGTGCTGGCTGACCACAAAGCGCCGGCCCAGCGCCTCCCGCACCAGGCCTTCCACGGCCACGGGGCGCAGGTGGTCTTCCTCCAGCTGCAGCAGCGCCACGGCGCCGGAATGAAAGCGCGTGCGCAGGTGGTCCACCAGCCGCTGCAGGCGCACGGCCTGGGGCAGATCGGTGGCCAGGTCGGCCAGCAGGGGGCGGTGGTCCATGGTGATATTTACCTTTAATGGGTGAATTAGACCCTATATGTGGATGGTAAAAAAGACCACGACTGGTGTAAGTGGTTGATTTGATGGGCCAGAAGCTCTGGCCCAGCGCTTGCAATGTGGGCAGTGACACCGATTCACTCGTTCCGAAAAGCCATGACCACAAGACCCCGACCCCATGCCGCCAGCGCACGCTGGCGCCGCCCCTTCGTTGTTGTTCTGTTGAAGCAGGAGGCCCGCCATGGGTAACTACCGCAAGCTCTGGTTCACGCTGATCGGCGTGCTCATCGTCACCTTCAGCCTGCTGGGCTACTACGGTGCCGAGGTCTACCGCACCGCGCCGCCCATCCCCGCGAAGATCGCCACGGCAGGGGGTGAAGTGCTTTTCACCCACGACAGCATCCTCGACGGCCAGACCGCCTGGCAGTCGGTGGGGGGCATGCAGCTGGGCTCCATCTGGGGCCACGGCGCCTACCAGGCACCCGACTGGACGGCCGACTGGCTGCACCGCGAGCTGCTCAACTGGCTTGACGTCGCCGCCGAGCGTGCGCACGGCAAGCCCTTTGCCGAGCTCGACGCCGCCGCCCAGGCCGTGCTGCGCGACCGCATGAAGACCGAGTACCGCACCAACACCTACAGCCCCGAGACGGGTGTGGCCACGGTGTCCTCGGTGCGGGCCGACGCGATCGCGATGACCGCGCTGTACTACGACCAGCTTTTCAGCGACGTGCCCGCGCTGCACAAGACCCGCGAGCACTTCGCCATGAAGGAGAACACCCTGCCCAGCGCCGAGCGGCGCGCGCAGATGACGGGTTTCTTCTTCTGGACGGCCTGGGCCGCCGCCACCGAGCGCCCCGGCACCACGGCCACCTACACCAACAACTGGCCGCACGAGCCACTCATAGGCAACAAGCCCACGGCCGAGAACATGGTCTGGTCGGTGATGAGCGTGGTCGTGATGATGGCGGGCGTGGGCTTCCTCGTGTGGGGCTGGTCCTTCCTGCGCAAGCACGACGAGGTGGAACCCACGCCACCCCAGCACGACCCACTCTCGCGCGTGCCGCTCACGCCGTCGCAGCGCGGGCTGGGCAAGTATTTGTTCCTCATCGTGGCGCTGTTCAGCTTCCAGGTGCTGCTGGGCGGCTTCACGGCCCACTACACGGTGGAAGGCCAGCAGTTCTACGGCATCAACGTGTCGCAGTGGTTCCCGTATTCGCTGGTGCGCACCTGGCACATCCAGAGCGCGCTGTTCTGGATCGCTACGGGCTTCCTGGCTGCCGGCCTGTTCCTCGCGCCGCTCATCAACGGCGGCAAGGATCCGGCTTACCAGAAGCTGGGCGTGGACATCCTGTTCTGGGCGCTGGTCGTGGTGGTCGTGGGCTCGTTCACGGGCAACTACCTGGCCATCGCGCAGATCATGCCGCCCGAGTGGAACTTCTGGCTGGGCCACCAGGGCTATGAATACGTGGACCTGGGCCGCCTGTGGCAGATCGGCAAGTTCACCGGCATCGCCTTCTGGCTGGTGCTCATGCTGCGCGGCATCGTGCCGGCGCTGCGCACCCCCGGCGGCGACAAGAACCTGCTGGCGCTGCTGACGGCGTCGGTGGTGGCCATCGGCCTCTTCTACGGCGCGGGCTTCTTCTACGGCGAACGCACCCACCTGTCGGTGATGGAGTACTGGCGCTGGTGGGTGGTGCACCTGTGGGTGGAGGGCTTCTTCGAAGTCTTCGCCACCACGGCGCTGGCCTTCATCTTCTCGACGCTGGGGCTCGTGTCGGTGCGCATGGCCACTACGGCCAGCCTGGCCTCGGCCTCGCTGTTCATGCTGGGTGGTGTGCCCGGCACCTTCCACCACCTGTACTTTGCAGGCACCACCACCCCGGTGATGGCGGTGGGCGCAGCCTTCAGCGCGCTCGAAGTGGTGCCGCTGGTCGTGCTGGGCCACGAGGCCTGGGAACACTGGCGCCTGCAGCACCGCACGCCCTGGATGGCCCGCCTGCGCTGGCCGCTGATGTGCTTCGTGGCCGTGGCCTTCTGGAACATGCTGGGCGCGGGTGTCTTCGGCTTCATGATCAACCCGCCCATCTCGCTGTACTACGTGCAGGGCCTGAACACCACGCCAGTGCATGCCCACGCCGCGCTGTTTGGGGTGTATGGCTTCCTGGCGCTGGGCTTCACGCTGCTGGTGCTGCGCTACATCCGGCCGCAGCTGGTGTTCAGCGAGCGGCTCATGAAGACGGGCTTCTGGTGGCTCAACGCCGGCCTGGTGCTGATGATCGCCACCAGCCTGTTCCCCATTGCCCTGTTCCAGTTCCATGCCAGCGTGAGCGAAGGCCTGTGGTACGCCCGGGGCGAAGAGTTCATGCAACAGCCCTTCATCCAGACGCTGCGCTGGGTGCGCACCTTCGGCGACGTGGTCTTCATCGTTGGCGCGCTGGCCATGGCCTGGCAGGTGGTGAGCGGTGTGTTCGGTTCGCGCGCCCCGGCAGCCACCGCAGGGGTTTACCTGGCGGAGTCCCGCCGCTGATCCGCGCCGCGCGCTGCCGCCACCACCCTCGGTGGCAGCGCAGGCCCTTCATTCATCCCACAAGGAGTGAGCATGAACCTCGACAAATTCAAGCACCAGCACACCGACATCCTGCGCAGCATCGCCACCTTGCGCGCCCTGGCCCACGCAGGCGTGGAGGCCAACGCCACGGCCATCGCCCAGGGCATTGTGGCGATGAGCGGCACCATCAAGCTGCACCTGGCCGTGGAAGACCAGGTGCTCTACCCCGCGCTGCAGCGCGGCGGCAATGTGGAACTGGCGCGCTTGGGCCGCCAGTACCAGAGCGAGATGGCCTCGATTGCCAGCGCCTACGACGCCTTCGCGCGCCGCTGGAACACGGCCGAGAACGTGCGCCGCGATGCGCAGGGCTTTCGGGACGAGGCCAATGTGGTGCTGCGCCGGGTGTTCGAGCGCATGCAGCGCGAAGACCATGACTTCTATCCCCGCATCGAGGAGGAAGAAACCGCCGCCTGCCATTGAGCGCCAACGAGAGCGCAGCCCGGCCGCAGCGGTGTGGCCCCCACGGCCCACAACCCCCCAAAGAAAAACAACCCACCCTTTTCTTACGCACCCCTGGTGCGCCAGCGTGCCATCACACGCACCCCCATCCATCGGTAGGGCCTGACGGCACCTCCCTTTCGCCGGCCTTTGTGCCGGCATTTTTTTTACCCCTGCTTACCGCCTCGATTGTGTTGGATCAAACTACCTATAGTGTTCGATGGGTATCGTGGACACCATAGGTAGTGTTTTTAATCCGTTCCATAGATTGGTCGAACCCATGGCGCCCACCCTTGTCACCTTGCCCCGCGATGTTGTGTTGCGCAGTGGCCAGCGTGTTCCTTTTGACGCCGAACGCATCCGCGCAGCGCTGGCCAGTGCGGGCCAGGCCTCGGGCGAATATGGCGCCGAAGAAGCGGCGCTGCTCACCGCGCAGGTCACCAAGGTGCTGATCCACCGCTTCCAGGGCGAAGCCCCCACGGTGGAGCAAATCCAGGACGTGGCCGAGCAGACGCTGATCGCCGCCAACCACCTGGCCACGGCGCGCGCCTACATCGTCTACCGCGAGCAGCACGCCACGCTGCGCGCGGACAGGCAGACGCTGGTCGATGTGGAAAGCTCCATCAACGAATACCTCACGCGTGCCGACTGGCGCGTGAACGCCAACGCCAACCAGGGCTATTCGTTGGGCGGGCTGATCCTGAACGTGGCGGGCAAGGTCACGGCCAACTACTGGCTGTCGCACGTCTACACGCCGGAGATCGGCGAGGCGCACAGGAGCGGCGACCTGCACATCCACGACCTCGACATGCTCAGCGGCTATTGCGCGGGCTGGTCGCTGCGCACGCTGCTGCACGAGGGGCTCAACGGCGTGCCGGGCAAGGTGGAGGCGGGGCCGCCCAAACACATGAGTTCCGCCGTGGGGCAGATCGTGAACTTCCTGGGCACGCTGCAGAACGAGTGGGCGGGCGCGCAGGCGTTCTCGTCGTTCGACACCTACATGGCACCCTTCGTGCGCATCGATGCCATGGATTACGCCGCTGTGCGCCAGTGCATCCAGGAGCTGGTCTACAACCTCAACGTGCCCTCGCGCTGGGGCACGCAAACACCGTTCACCAACCTCACCTTCGACTGGACATGCCCTGACGATCTGCGCGAGCAAGTGCCGGTGATCGGCGGCGTGGAGATGACGTTTAGCTATGGCGAGCTGCAGGCCGAGATGGACCTGATCAACCGCGCCTACATCGACGTGATGACCACGGGCGACGCCAAGGGCCGGGTCTTCACCTTCCCCATCCCCACGTACAACATCACCAAAGATTTTCCGTGGCAGAGCGAGAACGCGCAGCTGCTGTTCGACATGACAGCCAAGTACGGTCTGCCGTACTTCCAGAACTTCATCAACTCCGAGCTGGAGCCCAACATGGTGCGCTCCATGTGCTGCCGCCTGCAGCTCGATTTGCGTGAGCTCTTGAAGCGCGGCAACGGCCTGTTCGGCAGCGCCGAGCAGACGGGCAGCCTGGGCGTGGTCACCATCAACTGCGCGCGGCTGGGCTACCTGCATGCGGGCGATGAAGCGGGGCTGCTCGTCGCGCTCGACCGCCTGATGGAGCTGGGCAAACAAAGCCTGGAGACCAAGCGCAAGCTCATCCAGCGCCTCATGGACCAGGGCTTGTTCCCCTACACCAAGCGCTACCTGGGCACCTTGCGCAACCACTTCAGCACGCTGGGTGTGAATGGCATCAACGAGATGGTGCGCAACTTCACGGCGGACCAGCACGACATCACCAGCGAGTGGGGCCACGCGTTTGCCGTGCGCCTGCTCGACCACGTGCGCGAGCGCATGACCGCCTTCCAGGAAGAAACCGGCCACCTCTACAACCTGGAGGCCACACCCGCCGAGGGCACCACCTACCGCTTCGCGAAGGAAGACAAAAAGCGCTGGCCCGCCATCCTGCAGGCCGGCACGGAGCAGCAGCCCTACTACACCAACTCCTCGCAGCTGCCCGTGGGCTTCACCGACGACCCGTTCGAGGCCCTGATGCGGCAGGAGGCGCTGCAATCCAAATACACCGGCGGCACCGTGCTGCATCTGTACATGGGCGAGCGTTTGTCCAGCGGTGCGGCCTGCCGCGATCTGGTGCGGCGCGCGCTGACGCGCTTTCGCCTGCCCTACATCACCGTCACGCCCACGTTCTCGATCTGCCCCACCCACGGCTACCTGGCGGGCGAGCACCCGTTCTGCCCGCGCTGCGACGAAGAGCGGCTGGACGCCAAGCGGCGGCGTCTGGCCGCCTAGTGTGGTGTTGCACGCTATCCGGCACTTAAAACAGCGTCTTTTCGGCCAGGGCTGCGTTGCAAATCCTCGCGATACCTACGGGTATCGCTGTGGTTTGCGCCTTGCCCTGACCAAAAATCCATCGGTTTTAAATGTGCCGTCAAGCATGCAACACCACACTGGATTTTGAACAAAAAGTGGCCCTGGCGCTTGATAGTCAAGCGCAAGTAGCTATCAAAACAGAAGCAAACCATTTCAACCACCCTCGAAAGGACCCCGGCATGAGCCATTTCTCCGCCACCGAACACACCGCCATCTCCAGCGCCGCCGCCGTGCAGCTCACCGACGACGAGCGCCAGCCCTGCGAGGTCTGGACCCGCGTCATGGGCTACCACCGCCCCGTGGCCAGCTTCAACACCGGCAAACAGGGCGAGCATGCCGAACGCCGCTTCTTCGCCGAAACGCACCGTGGCTCCAGCTGCAACGGCTGCTGAGCCCGGTGCCGCCGCCCTGCGCCTGGGCGGCCTCACGCCGCTGACCACCATCGATTTCCCCGGCCGCCTCGCGGCCGTTTTCTATTGCCAGGGTTGCCCCTGGCGCTGCGGGTATTGCCACAACCCCGGGCTGCTCGACGCCGCCGCGCCCCCGGCGTTGCCGTGGGACCAGGCGCTGCAGTTTTTGCACAGCCGCCGGGGCCTGCTCGACGGCGTGGTGTTTTCGGGCGGCGAGCCGACGCTGCAGGCCGCGCTGCCCGCTGCGGTGGTTGCCGTGCGCGCACTGGGCTTGCAGACCGCGCTGCACACCGGCGGCATGTACCCCGGGCGGCTGGCGGCACTGCTGCCGCGCCTTGACTGGGTGGGGCTGGACATCAAGGCCCTGCCGCAGCGCTACGACGCCATCACCGCCACCCCCGGCAGCGGCGCGCGCGCCTGGGCCGCGCTGGACGCCATGCTGGCCCATGGCATCGACCACGAATGCCGCACCACCTGGCACGCGGGCCTGTTTGGTGTGGACGAATTGCTGGAACTGGCCCAGGCCCTGGCCGCGCGCGGGGTGCGGCATTGGGCGCTGCAGGAATGCCGCGTGCTCGGCGCCCCGGCCTGGGCGCTGGCGCCCACACACCAGCAGCAACTGGCCGCGCTGTTTTCCGGATTCACCTTGCGCCGGGTGTGAGCGCCGGTCGCAGATTTTCTGCGTTGCAAAGCCCTGCACGGAATGAACCTGCAAATACGGCCGCTGTTGCACACGCTTTGATGCGCGTCAGAGGTGGTTTGCGCGGCCCGCGCGGATCATTCGCGCCACCGCCGCACACCGGCACCACCTTGTCAGGAAATCCTCCATGAACCCCCTCGGCCTCCAGCTGCTGCAGGCGCTCAAAACCCACGGCGCGCGCGAGATCTTCGGCATCCCCGGTGATTTCATCCTGCCCTTCTTCGCGCAGATCGAGGAAAGCGGCATCCTGCCGCTGGTC
The DNA here is from genome assembly GCF_001428965.1 of Acidovorax sp. Root275. NCBI lineage: Bacteria > Pseudomonadati > Pseudomonadota > Betaproteobacteria > Burkholderiales > Comamonadaceae > Acidovorax > Acidovorax sp. Root275. The sequence goes on from NZ_LMJH01000009.1 coordinate 650,340, forward strand.
ACACTCAGCCACGAACCCTCGCTGGGTTTTGCCGCCGATGCCGCCGCGCGCATGCACTGCGGGCTGGGCGTGGTGGCTGTCACCTACGGCGCGGGCGCGCTCAACGTGGTCAACGCGGTGGCGGGGGCCTATGCCGAGCGCTCGCCGCTGGTGGTGCTGGCCGGCTGCCCCGGCGAGGTCGAGGCTCATTCCGGCCTGGTGCTGCACCACCAGGTGCGCCATGTCGATTCGCAGTGGCGCATCTTCCGCGAGATCACCTGCGACCAGGTGCGCCTGTCCGACCCCGCCACCGCGCCAGCCGACCTTGCCCGCGTGCTGCGCAGCTGCCGCGAATACTCGCAGCCCGTGCTCATCGAGGTGCCGCGCGACATGACGCTGCACCCCATGGCCGAGGTGCCGGTGCTGCCCCCCAGCCCGTTCAACGCAGCCGCCGTGGCCGAATGCGCCGACGAATGGATGGCCCGCCTCCAGGCGGCCCGGCGCCCCGTGCTGGTGGTGGACGTGGAGGTGCGCCGCTTTGGCCTGGAAGCCCGCGTGGCCGAACTCGCGCGCCGCCTTCAGCTGCCCGTGCTCACCACCTTCATGGGCCGGGGCCTGCTGGCCGAGGACGCGGGGCATGCCGGCGTGCCCTTCCACGGCACCTACCTGGGCGTGGCGGGCGCACCGGAGACCAGCGCGCTGCTGGACGACTCCGACCTGCCCGTGATGCTGGGCGCCATCCTGTCGGACAGCAACTTCGGCGTGAGCGCCCAGCGCATGGACTTCCGCCGCGCGCTGATCGCCGCGCACCGCGAGGCGCGCGTGGGCCACCACCTGTACCCGGACATCCCCCTGGCCGCGCTGGTGGAGGCGTTGCTGGCCCGTGCCCCGGCAGCGGGCGTAGCGACGGCACGCGCGCTGCCACCCCCGCCCCTCTGCCCCGAAGGCCTGGTGGCCGACGATGCGCCCGTGTGTGCGGCCGACCTCTCCCGCGCGCTCAACGACCGCATCCGCACGCACGGCCCCATGAACATCGTCTCGGACATCGGCGACTGCCTGTTCGCCGCCATGGAGCTGCTGCCCACGCCGCTGGTGGCGCCGGGCTACTACGCGTCCATGGGGTTTGGGGTGCCGGCCGGCATTGGCGCCCAGGTGGCCACGGGCCAGCGCAGCCTGATCCTGGTGGGCGACGGCGCCTTCCAGATGACGGGTTGGGAGCTGGGCAATTGCCCGCGCCTGGGGCTGGACCCCATCGCCATCGTGCTCAACAACCAGACCTGGGAGATGATCCGCGCGTTCCAGACCACGTCGCGCTGCGCCGCGCTCGGCGACTGGCACCTGGCCGATGCCGCCGACGCGCTGGGCGGGCGCGGCCACCGGGTGCACACGCGCGCCCAGTTCAAGGCGGCGCTCGATGCCGCGTTTGCCGAACGCGGGCGCTTCCAGCTCATTGAATTGATGGTGCCCCCGGGTGACAGCACGCCCACGCTGCGGCGTTTTTCTGACGGCATCCGGGCCCTGCGGGCACGGGTTTCCTAGTCATTGCGAGGAGCAAAAATATCTATTCATAAATGTGCTTTTTAATAGGGGTTTTTGTCATTTTTATCTATTCATATAATCATGCATGAATCGCCCGACGCCCCACGCTGAAAACCTTTTGGCCGTCTTGCGCCGCCATGGCGGCGTGGCAACGAGTGCTGCCCTGGTGGCCGACCTGGGCGTCAGCCAGCCCACGGTGTCGCGCGCCCTCATGCCGCTGGTACGCACGGGCCAGGTCCGCAAGGTGGGCGCGGCGCGATCCCAGCGCTATCTGCTGCCGCGCTCGGTGGCGGGCGTGGGCGACGACATCCCCATCATGCGGGTGAATACCGCCGGGGTCCCCGCCCCCTTTGGCCGCATGGTGCCCCTGCCGGGTGGTGCGTTCTGGGTGGACGAAGAAGACGGTGTGAGCGAGCGCCACGACAGCCTGCCCTGGTTTCTGGCCGACATGCGGCCCCAGGGCTTCATGGGCCGCAACTTTGCGCAGCTGCACCCGGATCTGCAGTTGCCTGTGGATCCGCGCCACTGGTCCGACGACGATGTGCTGCGCGCCCTGGCGCTGCGCGGCGAGGACCTGCCAGGCAACCTGCTCGTGGGCAATGCGTCGCTGGAGCGATTTCACACCCTGGGCCAACGCCTGGTGCGCGCCACCTCGGCGGACGACTATCCCCAGCTCGCCCGCAGCGCGCTGCAAGGGCAGCTACCGGGCTCTTCGGCCGGCGGTGAGCAGCCCAAGTTCTGCTGCGTCACGCAGGGGCGCAGCGTGATCGTGAAATTCTCCAGCAGCGGGGACAGCCCGGCCGACCAGCGCACGCGCGACCTGCTGCTGTGCGAACACCTGGCCCTCAAGGTGCTGGGCCAGGCCGGCCTGCCCGCCGCAAACACGGCGGTCTTTGTGCGCGAGGGCCGGGTCTTTCTTGAATCCGAACGTTTTGACCGGTGCTCCCCGTGGGTGGGCAGGCTGCATGGTCCGCCGCCCGGACGCATCGGCATGGTGTCGCTGATGGTCTACGACGCACAGTACGTGGGCGAGATGGACCACTGGGCCGCCACTGCACTGCGCATGCAGGCACGCGGCCTGCTGACCCCTGAGGATGCGCGTGCCTTGCGCCTGCTCGAGGCCTACGGCGTGCTGATTGGCAATACCGACCGGCACTACGGCAACATCTCCCTGGTGCTGGTCGAGGACGACTGGCGCCTGTCACCCGCCTACGACGTGCTGCCCATGTTGTACATGCCCATCGCGGGCGAGCTGGTGCCACAGGATCTGGCCCTGGAGAAAAAAGTGCCCACGGCTGCCACGCTCGATGTGTGGCCCGAGGCCCAGGCGCTGGCACTGGCGTTCTGGCGTGAAGTGTCCCTGGACGGGCGGATTTCGGAAGGCTTCAGGAACATCGCGCGCGCGCATGCCCACACCCTGCAGGCTCCGCGCGGGTAAGGCTGGCCGTGCTCAGCCTGCGCCCACCACCCGCAGCACCTCCGCGCCATAGGCTTCGAGCTTTTTCGCCCCCATCCCGCTGATGCCCTGCAGGTCGTCCAGCGTGGTCGGGTTGCGCTCGGCAATCGCTGCCAGCGTGGCGTCGTGAAAGATCACGTAGGCGGGCAGGTTGTGCTCGCGCGCCACTTCGGCGCGCCAGGACTTGAGGTTGATGAAGCGCACCTGCGCATCCGGGCCCAGGTTGGCGGCGGCGGCGGGTGGGGCGCTGCCCTTGCGGGTGCGCTTGGCGGGTGCGGACGACACCGATTCGCGCAGTTGCACCGGCACCTCGCCCTTGAGCACGCCGCGCGAGCCCTCGGTAAGGCACAGGGTGTCAAAGCTGTGGCCGCTGTCCAGCATCACTTTCTGCAGGCCCAGCGCGCCCGTGGCGATCAGCTGGCGCAGTACGCCGCGCAGCTGGGGCTCGGTCAGGTCCGCACCGATGCCGAAGGTGGAGATTTTTTCGTGCCCGAACTGCGCGACCTTCTCGGTCTTCTTGCCGCGCAGGATGTCCATGATGTGCCCGGTGCCAAAGCTGATGCCGCTGGCCTGGTTCACGCGGTAGATGGTGGACAGCAGCTTGCGCGCCGCGTCGGTGGCGTCCCAGATCGCAGGCGGTGTCAGGCAGTTGTCGCAGTTGCCGCAGGGCGTGGACTGCTCGCCAAAGTACGCCAGCAGCCGCACGCGGCGGCAGTCGGTGGCCTCGGCCAGCGCCAGCAGCGCGTCGAGCTTGCCGCGCAGCGCCTGCTTGAACTCCTCGCCTGCCGGGCTCTCGTCGATCATGCGGCGCTGGTTGACCACGTCGTTCAGGCCGTAGGCCATCCATGCATCGGCGTTCAGCCCGTCGCGGCCTGCGCGCCCGGTCTCCTGGTAGTAGCCCTCGATATTCTTGGGCATGTCCACGTGCGCCACAAAACGCACGTCGGGCTTGTCGATGCCCATGCCGAACGCGATGGTGGCGACCATCACGATGCCCTCTTCGCGCAGGAAGCGGTCCTGGTTCTTCTGGCGCACTTTGGTGTCCAGCCCCGCGTGGTAGGGCAGGGCGGTCAGGCCCGCGTCGCACAGCGTGGCGGCCAGCTCTTCCACGCGCTTGCGCGACTGGCAATACACCACGCCCGCCTCGCCCACGTGCTCGCGCTCGATGAAGCGCAGCAGCTGTGTGGTGACGTCCTTCTTTTCCTCGATGCGGTAGCGGATGTTGGGCCGGTCGAAGCTGCTGATGAACAGCCGCGCGTCTTCGAGTTGCAACCGCTCGATGATGTCGGCGCGTGTAAGGTCGTCGGCCGTGGCCGTGAGCGCGATGCGCGGCACGCCCGAATAGCGCTCGTGCAGCACCGTGAGCGCGCGGTACTCGGGGCGAAAGTCGTGGCCCCACTGGCTCACGCAGTGCGCTTCGTCGATGGCAAACAGCGAGAGGTGTCCGCCCTGGTACAGGCTGTCGAGCAGGCCCAGGAAACGTGGCGTGTTCAGCCGCTCGGGCGCCGCATACAGCAACGTGATGTCGCCGGTCTGCAGGCGCAGCTCCACATCCTGCGCCTCGTCAAAACTCAGCGTGGAGTTCAAAAAGGCGGCATCCACCCCTGCCTCGTGCAGCGCGCCCACCTGGTCGTGCATCAGCGCGATCAGCGGCGAGATCACGATGGTCACCCCGCGCCCCTGCTGTTGGCGCACGATGGCCGGCACCTGGTAGCACAGCGACTTGCCGCCACCCGTGGGCATCAACACCAGCGCGTCGCTGCCGCCGATCACATGCTCGACGATGTCCTGCTGGGGGCCGCGAAACTGCTCGTAGCCAAAAACGTCGTGCAGGACGGTGTGGGCAGGGGACACAGCGGAGGACAGGCGAGAAGACAAACGAATGCTCTGAATTTGATAGCTTTTAGTGCTTTTGGGATAAGCGCTACAAGCTGATTTGACGGCTATTTTGGTGTCTGGCGAAGGGTGCTTGTGGGGCGACCGGCGCACACACCGAAGGCCCATATTGTGCGCTGCACCGTGGCAGGGCCGCGCTTTCTACAATAGGGGGCTATGCAAGCCCTTCACTACACCCGCGCCGCGCAGCTGCCCGACATCCTCGCCCAACGCATCGTCATCCTCGACGGCGCCATGGGCACCATGATCCAGCGCTTCAAGCTGGGCGAGGCGCAGTACCGGGGCGAGGGCTACAGCGGCCCGGGCAGCGTGGGCGACCGCTTCAAGGACTTCCCGCGCGACGTGAAGGGCAACAACGAGTTGCTCAGCCTCACCCGGCCCGACGTGATCACCGACATCCACGAGCGCTACCTGGCCGCCGGCGCCGACCTCATCGAGACCAACACCTTCGGCGCGACGACCATCGCGCAGGAGGACTACAAGATGGCCGACCTGGCGCGCGAGATGAACCTCAAGTCGGCGCAACTGGCCCGCGCCGCCTGCGACAAATACAGCACGCCCGACAAGCCGCGCTTTGTGGCTGGCGCCCTCGGCCCCACGCCCAAGACGGCCAGCATCAGCCCTGACGTGAACGACCCCGGCGCGCGCAACGTGGATTTCGAGCAGTTGCGCGCCGCCTACTACGAGCAGACCGAAGCGCTGGTCGAGGGCGGCAGCGACCTGCTGCTGGTCGAGACGATTTTTGACACGCTCAACGCCAAGGCCGCGCTGTTCGCCATCGACGAATTTTTTGAGAACAGCGGCCAGCGCCTGCCGCTGATCATCAGCGGCACGGTCACCGACGCTTCGGGCCGCATCCTCAGCGGACAGACCGTGACCGCCTTCTGGAACAGCGTGCGCCATTCCCGCCCGCTGGCCATCGGCCTGAACTGCGCCCTGGGCGCTACGCTGATGCGCCCCTACATCCAGGAGCTGAACCGCGTGGCCGAGGACACCTTCATCAGCTGCTACCCCAACGCTGGCCTGCCCAACCCCATGAGCGACACCGGCTTCGACGAAACGCCCGAGATCACCAGCCGCCTGGTGCACGAGTTCGCGGCCGAGGGGCTGGTCAACATCCTGGGCGGCTGCTGCGGCACCACGCCCGACCACATTGGCGCCATCGCCAAGGCGGTTGCAAACGTGCCCACGCGCAAGATGTTCTACCCTGCTGAAGCCTAGAGTAGCTGCCCCCCTGAGTCGCCTGCGGCGCCTTCCCCCAAGGGGGACGCCGCCAGCGCGGCGGGGCGGCCCTTGCGCGGCGGCCATTGATCTGGGCCGCGCCGGTTTCGCGCGCTGCGGGTTTTGCAACGCCCACCCGAGGGTGAGAGACTCGCGCTGAATGAACGGTTTGTAGGAAAATTGGCACCTGGCGCTTGATGGTCAAGCGCTAGGCGCTATCTAATTAATAGCAATTGTTGCCGCTCTGACTTGCGGCAACGCAGTGCCGTTCCAGGCAGCCCACCATGATCGACAACGCTATCTTGCCCGCCGACACGGCACCTGCCGACGATGCTGCTCAAAAGGCGGCCGCCCACGCCGCGCTCAAGCTCGAAAAGCGCCTGGTGCGCCAGGTCGCCCAGGCCATTGGCGACTTCGGCCTCATCGAAGACGGCGACAAGGTCATGGTGTGCGTCTCCGGCGGCAAGGACAGCTACGCCATGCTCGACGTGCTGCGTTTGCTGCAGCAGCGCAACGGGAACCGGTTCGAGCTGATCGCCGTCAACCTCGATCAGAAGCAGCCGGGTTTTCCAGCCCATGTGTTGCCCGAGTATTTGACGAAGGTGGGTGTGCCCTTCCACATCGAAACGCAGGACACCTACAGCGTCGTCAAGGAGCACATCCCCGAAGGCAAGACCATGTGCAGCCTGTGCAGCCGCCTGCGCCGGGGCATTTTGTACCGCGTGGCCGACGAGCTGGGCGCCACCAAGATCGCGCTGGGCCACCATCGCGACGACATGCTGCAGACCTTCTTTCTCAACATGTTCTTCGGTGGCAAGCTCAAGGGCATGCCGCCCAAGGTGCAGAGCGACCGCGGCGACCACCTCATCATCCGCCCGCTGGCCTACGTGGCCGAAGACGACCTCAGCCGCTGGGCGGACATCCGCGCCTTTCCCATCATCCCGTGCACGCTGTGCGGCAGCCAGGAGAACCTGCAGCGCAAGCAGATCGGCCAGATGCTGCGCGACTGGCAGCAGCTGTACCCCGGCCGCATCGAAAACATGGCCGTGGCGCTGCGCAACCTGGTGCCTTCGCACTTCATGGACCCGCGCCAGTTCGACTTCAAGGGTTTGGCGCCGAACGGTTTGCCTGATGCCGACGGCGACAAGGCGTTTGATGCCGAAGCGTTTCCGGCACAGGCCGTGGGCACGCTGGCGGGCTTGCCGCTGATGCCCGCCATGCCCCGCTGAACCTGATCCCGACGATTTCTAGATTGGGCCACCCCATGACCACCCTCAAAGCCCCCGAACTCCTGCTGCCCGCTGGCTCGCTCGACAAGATGCGCGCCGCCTACGACTTTGGCGCCGACGCCGTGTACGCCGGCCAGCCCCGCTACAGCCTGCGCGCGCGCAACAACGAGTTCAAGCTCGAGCAGATCCGCCAAGGCATCAGCGAGGCCCACGCGCGCGGCAAGAAGTTCTTTGTGACGAGCAACCTGATTGCGCACAACGACAAGATCCGCACCTACCTGCGCGACATTGAGCCCGTGATCGACTGCAAGCCCGACGCCCTCATCATGGCCGACGCGGGCTTGATCATGATGGTCAAGGAGAAGTGGCCCGAGCAGGTGGTGCACCTCTCGGTGCAGGCCAACACCACCAACTGGGCGGCCGTGAAGTTCTGGCAGAAGATGGACGTATCGCGCGTCATCCTCTCGCGCGAACTGAGCCTGGACGAGATCGAAAAGATCCGCCAGGAATGCCCCGACATGGAGCTCGAAGTTTTCGTGCACGGCGCGCTGTGCATTGCGTACTCGGGCCGCTGCCTGCTCAGCGGCTACTTCAACCACCGTGACCCCAACCAGGGCACCTGCACCAACGCCTGCCGCTGGAACTACGCCACCCACGACGCCGACATCGACGCCACCACGGGCGAAGCCATTGCGCAAAAAATCGAAGGCGACTTCAACTTCGAAGCCGCGCAGCAGAAGGCCGAACAGTCCTTTGCATCGACCACCGGCAACGGCGAGCGCCACCCCAAGGCCGACAAGGTCTACCTCATCGAAGAGGCCGGCCGCCCCGGGCAGATGATGCCCATCATGGAAGACGAGCACGGCACGTACATCATGAACAGCAAGGACCTGCGCGCGGTGGAGCACGTGGCGCGCCTGGCGCAGATCGGCGTCGATTCGCTCAAGATCGAAGGCCGCACCAAGAGCCTGTACTACGTGGCCCGCACCGCCCAGGTCTACCGCCGCGCCATCGACGACGCCGTGGCCGGACGGCCCTTCAACCCCGAGCTGCTGATTGAGCTGGAAGGCCTGTCCAACCGTGGCTACACGGGCGGCCTGCTGGAGCGCCGCCCGAGCAACGACTACCAGAACTACATCAACGGCCACTCGGCCACGCAGCGCAGCCAGTTTGCGGGCGAGGTGCTGGGCGCCGAGGGGCAGGCCGAAGTGGGGCTGCAAGGCGACTGGGTGTTGGTCGAAACCAAGAACCACTTTGCGGTGGGCGACCTGATCGAAGTGGTGCACCCCAGCGGCAACATCACCGTGCGGCTGGACCAGATGCGCAATGCGGAAGGCCAACCGGTGGCTGTGGCGCAAGGCAACCCGGTGCGCGTGTGGATTCCGCTGCCTGCGCGCTATGCCGGCGCGCTGCTGGCCCGCGTGATCGAGTCGCAGCCGCCTGCAGCGGCGACCGAGCCTGCATTGGCGGTGTGATGGGGTGATGGGGGGGTCGACATGCACCCCCATGAACCGGACATGCACCCCATGAACCGTTCACGCTGTCGAAGCGCAGCGCAGGGCTTCGACAGACTCAGCCCGAACGGGCGTCTCGGGCGCAACCATGCCGACACCAATAGCGGAGGTAGCTGACACATGATGGCGATTTCGAACTCCCTGCAGCCCCTTCGGGCTTCCGCAGCGGTAGCGGCTACGGCAGTGGCCACGCTGGCTTGCGTGAGCGCATGGGCCCAGACCCCCGCCGTAGCGCCCGCCAAGCCACGCTACGCGCAAGGCTCCTGGGTCAACCTGCGCGATGCCGCCCAGTCTCAGTCCCAGTCCCCATCCCGTGTAGTGGCGCAGGTGCCGGCCAACACGGCCCTGGACCAGCTTGCCGAGCGCGACGGCTGGTGCGCTGTGCTCTACCGGGGCGATGCGCGCTTGGGCTCCGCGTTGGCGGCGCCGGTGCAGGCCCATGTGTCCTGCAACCTGCTGTCTGACCAGCCCCTGACCCTGGCCCAGGCGGCCAAAGACCCCGCCCGTGCCTTCTGGGTGGCACCATCGCCCAATCGGCTGCGTGCCTATGGCAACGCATTGCCCCGGCCCGCCGCGCTGCAGCTCAATGCCCTGGTCAAGACCCACGCGCCGGAGGCCCCCGTGCAGTACCCGGTGCGCCCCGAGTTTGAAGCGGCCAAGAAGCTGTTGCGCGCAGGCGTGCCGCTTCGGCCCGAGCAGGAGATCAACCGGGGCGAGCCCGTGGACCCGCTCGCCGACCTGAAGCTGGCCACCCGCGCGGTAGACCACATCCCCGCCGTGGCCCCCCTCGCCACGCGGCCCGTTCTGCCCACCATCGCCCCGTCGTACTTCCGCACCCACGCCAGCGTGGCCCTGCTGCACGAAACGGATGCCGATGGCCTGGCGGCGGTGGCGGGAACCCGCATCAGTGTGATCCCCACCGGCACGCCGCATGGCAGTTTCAACCGCCACAACGGGCCAGAGATCGAATTCGTGACCGGCTTCTGGGACGTGGGGTCTGCCGACCTGGCCTTTGCCCCCGCGCTCACCCTGTATGCCATCACCCACCAGGGGCTGGTCGGCGCACGGGCCCTGCGCCAACGCTATTGGGACATCAGCAACGCCGACCACTACTGCGGCGGCCACTACCCCGGCAAGGGCTTCGACGACCCGCGCGAGGACGAAACGGTCCCAGTGCGTGGCTACGCCAAACTGTCCGACACCGCCGAGGTGCTGGTCCGCCTGGTCGTGCCCGGCAAGCTGCCGCCCGATGCCGTGAAGGTAAAGACCCGGCGCTATGCCACCAGCTGGATGCAACCCGCCGACCCGCCCATCCGCGGCAAGCCCCAGCGCAAGAAAACGGCGGTGATGGTGCACGAGATCGACGTGGACCGCGACGGTGTGGCGGACATCCTGCGCATCGATACCCCTGCGCCGGGTGGCATGAGCTTTGAGCCGGTTTTTGACTGGCGGTGGTACTTGAACATCAACGGCCAGTGGTTCCGGGCGGGGTATTGGGTGGATCAGGAGTGCACGTGAGTGGACTCCTTGCGAGGCAGTTTGGGGTGGGGATGGGCTGCGTTTTCAGATGCTTGGGGTGGGGAGCTCAGAAGTGTTCAGGGGGAGCTTCCGGCCAAGAGCAGTCGGTAACGTCAAACGAAAGTGGACGCTCAACGTTGATGCAGATGCGAGTGGGCTCGAGCAGGGGGTAGGCTGTGCTGGCGGAGGCATCTATGAACTCCGGTAGAGGTTTTCACCACAGTGATTACAAATAAAAAGTCGCTGGGTATCCTCACTGCCGAAAAGTCCCCAGTTTTTGATACTTCCTGAGCCGCACCTTGAGCACATGAGTCCATTTCTCGTTTTGCACTCGGGGTTTTTGGTTAAGTACTCGTCCATCGTCGGATGGGATTTCCACCGGCTAACTTCTCTCCTTTTAAATTTGTAAATCATGGCGACAACCCCGCCAAAAATAATAAAAAAAATAATCAATATTGGATCCATAATTCTTGAGCAGGAATGAAGTTAAATTTTCTAGAGGCCAGAGGGATAGTTTGAAATTTGGTTGAACTTGAGCAGAAAATTTTGGGTGGTGCGTAACCCGGCTATCATGCGGCACCTTCAGACGTGCGAAGACCTTAGGGCTATCGACTGGCTATTTTCAACGAACCGTTCGTGCAAGAACTTTGTACGGCCTAACATAATGTATCTCACAGATGTCGGAGGGATACAACGGATGACGCGTAATATTCTTGTCACTGCAGCCTCCTGAACCCGACTTGTAGTCTGGGTTTGGCGCCGATGTATTGTTTGCAAAAATAGGTATAAGCACACAATAAAACCCAGCACGCCTTTTTTGCGCACCGCGTGGCTTTTAGAAAGGCAGAGGGACCAGATTCGATATCTACACTAACCTCAGCACTGAGATGGCTTACCGCCACTGGCTGCGCATTTTAGTTCTGTGGCATGGTCGCATGGCCAAATGCGGCACCCACGTGCTGAAAGAGGCTGCAGGCAGCGCGGCCAGTGCGTTAAATTCATTGGCCGAGAGGCGGCTTTGGGGGCGGAGGTCTGTTGACTCTTCAGGGCCCGCTAGCGTCCTTCGCCGTGGGGCAGAATTCGGCCAGGAGCAGTCCGTGGAAGCGAACGGAAGCAGACGCTCAACGTAAAAGTGAGGGGCAGCCCGCTTCTGGGCTGTCCCTCTCGACTGGCAGGTTAGGTTTTACCGTCTGTAGACCGTGTTTTGATCTTGGAAACAATGTCATCGATGCTAGGCGAAGTAGCTGACCTGTAGATGGTTTTTATTAGCCAGATTAACGACAGGATGCCTGTGATCAAGAAGACAGCTTGCCAAGTTTCCGCCTTGAAATATGCATCACGAAAATCTGCTGTTACAAACGCCGCCACTATGGCAATGAGAACGCCAAGTGGCGCGTGCCACGCCTTTTTTTCCTCAACAAGTTCCAGGTGGTCTTTCAATACCAAGCGCAGCCTATCTTCGGTGATTTGGATGATCTCTTGATCTAGATTGCTGTGGACGCTTTTGGTAGGCGCTTGGATTTGAGCGAACTTTCCATTACTGGCCATTTTCGGTCTCCCATAAGAACGAAATGTCCAAACGCTTGAAGCCTGCAACGGAATAGCCTGAAAAGACGAATGCGATTTTTCGATTGTCAGTCTCGCCAAACGGGAACGGTTTCGGAATTGCACTGGGCAAGCCGTTATTCCAATTGTTGAAGGTTAAGACTGCATGATCGTCCTTACCTTCGAGAAAGAATCTTTGTGTCGAGTCCTCTTTGTCGTCGACGAACTTTACGTTGAGCCGAACGTTCCAGGTTCCAGCCTGAAACTCAATCCAAGCGTCCTCTCCATCGGGGACTTGTAGAACCGCCGTAGTAATGAGTTCGCGGCCACCTACGGTAATCTTCATAAGCTAATTCCTGTGTAACCTAATGTGATGTATCCCGCAAAACCTGCGTGATAAACTGGACCGTGCGGGATATTCTGGACACTGATTTCTCCGGAAAGTGGCTTGCAGCATAGGTTTGCAAGGGGCGACCTGTTCAACCGTCCAGGTATAAAAATTCCGTGAAACCCGACATGCTTCAAATCGGCAAACTATAGCTTGGTGGGCAGACAACGAAATTTGCAACAGCCCCGTGCAACAAGTCAATGGCAGCTTCCGGGCCGCGCTTCGGAACGGCTGCTCAGGGCCCAAACTGACCGCTCAATCAGCCCGCAGTGATACCCACACTCACCGCAATCCCGGCTGCCGCAACAACGCACCCAGCACCAGCGCCTCAGCCACCACCTCCAAAGCCTCTTCCAGCGTAGCCAGCAACTCTGGCAGCTCGGGCAACCAGGGCCAATGCGGCTGCACCTCGGGCCACTGGTCCACCGCGATCGCCGCCAGCCCCACGGCAAAACCGGCCCACAGCAGGCCGCGGGTGCTGCGGTGCGACAGAGCCCGGTGCAACCAGGCCAGCGTGACCACGCCCACCCCGGCCACCGCGAGCATCGGTGCCTCGCGCACGGCGCTCCAGCGGCAGGCATCGGTCCATTCGTGGCAGCGGAACTTCCACAACTCATGCAGCATGAACTGCTCGTCCAGCGCCAGCGCGCCGAAGGCCAGCACCAGCCACACGCCCAGCCGCCAGGGCAGGCAGCGCTCGGCCGTCAGGCGCAGCGCGGTGATGCACAGCGTGAGCAGCAGCGCACTCGACAGCCACGATGCGGGCGAGTTGTCGGAGCGCCAGCGCGCTCCCAGCCCGGGGCGTGGAACCACGTACTCAGTGGCAGTGGCAGGAAGCCCAGCATCGCACACAGCAGGGCCGGCGCGATCCCTGTGTGGGGCGGCGACAGGGCGTATGCAGGGGTGGTGGGTGCAGGGCGTTGCTGGGGCATGGCGGCCAGTGGTTCCGGGCCGGGCATTGGGTGGACCAGGAATGCACCTGAGCGGCCCCTGCGGGGTGGGCCGCTGTGGCCTGCAACCTGCCAACGGCCTGTGCAGGCCTCCCCGTCCCCGGCGGTTTTGGGTAGCATCGTTTCCGATATTGCCCATGGGCTCTGCTGCCAGCGCCTGGCACGCAACCCCGATCCCCACGAAAGGCCCGCCCATGTCCGCTGAGTCCCATCCCGCCTGCGTGCGAGAGTTTCGCCAGGTTTTGTTGTGGCCCCTGCGCCTGATGCCGGTGCGGGGTTCCGAGGGGCGGCACGCCAAGCCCTGGCAGGTGCTGGCGGATATGGGCGAGGCCTCGCCGTGGCGCGAAGTGGTGGATGAATTCACGGGCGACAGCGGCCGATTTCACGAACGCCACTACAACGAATTCGTGACCTTTTTGCCCTATGTGCAGCGTTTCCTGTACGGGGAGGGCCGCAGCCAAAAAGGCAGCAGCGCCACGGGCTCGCCGATGCGGGTGTTCCGGCGCAGCGATGTCAGCGCCGTGCGTGCGGTGCTGCGCCCCGGCGCGCCGCCGATCACGCTCGACATCGTTCATGTAGACCTTTACTTTTTTCTCGATCTGGACCTGGTGCTGCTCAATGTCGAGGTCAGCGCCCGCGACTTGGCGCTGGCCCAGGCGCAGGAGCTGTTGTACCGCTTCGGCCGCGGCTACCCTGCCAGCTGGGATGCGGAGGGGCATGCGCAACACTGCCTGTACAGCGCCGAGTGGCTGGACGCCGCCGGGCAGGTGCTGGCCCAGTCCGATGCCAACCAGCGCGACCTCTTCATGGCCCATGTCAGCAGCTATCGCGCCCCGCGCATCGCGGCCCACTGGGCCTGGCTGCTGGAGCCTCTGGTGAGTGACCATTCCGAGCGCAGCGGCCCCTTGCGCTACCGCCAGATCGAGTACTACCGCATGCCGCAGCTGGCCTTTCTGGCGCTGGACAACCCGCGCGCGCTCAGCCGCAGCGACTTCATCCGCTTCGGCCTGGTGACGGGGGCGGCCCCGTCCGGCGACGACGCCGGTCTGCCTTATGGCGAAGAACACCTGGCCGACTTCGAAAAGCGGTTTTGCTACGACCGCTTCTGGAGCCACAGCGGTGCCGCCCCCAACACGCGCTATCTGTGCAGCGGCCATTCGCTGCTGGTGCTGGGCGATGCGAACAGCCCGTTTTATGTCTGCCGCGACCGGGGGGTGCTGGCGCAGTTCCGGCACCAGCATTTTTTGCTGTTCCTGATTGCGCATTTCCAGAAGGCGGCGCTGCTGATGTTTTCGGACCGGCTGGCCGAGGCCCTGAAAGACCTGGACATTGCCGACGCCGCCAGCGTGCGCCGTTTCAAGCGCACCATTCGCGACAGCTTTGCCGGTTTTCTGCGCTTCACGCACCGGTACTGGTTTCACGAGGTGTCCGAACAGGCCCAGGTGCGCGCGCTGTTTCGCATGTGCGCCAACCACCTCGGGCTCGACCCGCTGTACACAGAGGTCAAGGAGCGCATTGGCGAAATGAACCAGTACCTGGACGCCGACAGCCTGCGCCGCCAGGCCAATACCGTGGTGCGACTGACGGTGGTGACCATCTTTGGTCTGATCGGCACCGTGACCACGGGCTTCCTGGGCATGAACCTGCTGGCAGAGGCCGATGCCCCGGTGAGCCGCAAGCTGGGGATCTTCGCCCTTGTGTTCGTATTGACCACCTCGCTGACCATCTACACCATGGTCAAGTCCAAACGCTTGTCAGACTTTTTGGATGTGCTCTCGGATGAGCGCGCGAGTGCCTGGCAGAAGTTGAAGGCGTTGGGGCTGGTATGGCGGCGCACGGGGGATTGAGGAATGCGAAGAATGCCCAGACGCTGGCTGATCGTTTTCCGGTCATCGGCCTGGCGGTTCGGGGTCTGATACCGATCCGTATTCAAAAATATAAATCCGTTCACGCTGAGCCCTTCGACAGGCCCGAACGGTTCTGATGGATCGAACGCAAATCCGTATAAAAGGGCCGGCCAATCCGCCTGCAGCTATACCCACCCCCTACCTTTGAACCGGCTGCCTTAACAACGCCCCCAGCACCAGTGCCTCCGCCGTCACTTCCAACGCTTCCTCCAAAGTGGCGAGCAACTCCGGCAACTCTGGCAGCCATGACAGATGCGACTGCACCTCAGGCCACTGGTCCACCGCAATCGCCGCCAGCCCCACGGCACACCCTGCCCACAGCAGGCAGCGGGTGCTGCGGTGCGACAGAGCCCGGTGCAGCCAGGCCAGCGTGGCCAAGCCCACCACGGCTACCGTCAGCATCGGCGCCTCGCGCACCAGGCCCCAGCGGCAGGCGTCGGTCCATTCGTGGCAGCGGAACTTCCACAGCTCGTGCAGCATGAACTGTTCGTCCAGCGCCAGCGTGCCGAAGGCCAGCACCAGCCACACGCCCAGTCGCCAGGGCAGGCAGCGCTCGGCCGTCAGGCGCAGCGCGGTGATGCACAGTGTGAGCAGCAGTGCGCTCGACAGCCACGATGCGGGCGAGTTGTCAGAGCGGAACGCGCGCTCCCAGCCCGGTGCAAAGATCCACGCGCTGAGCAGCAGAAACCCCGCCACCGCGCCCAGCAGGGCGGGTGCGACCCCGGGGTGAGGCTCTGGTCTGGGGCCTGGCATGTTGTCGGATAGCTGGAGGGTGGGGTGCTGGGGCATGGCGGGGTTTGAAACCACGGGGTGCTGGCGTGGGGCAGGCCAGCGGGTTGATCAAATTTTGGATCAAATAGGCCGCTAGCGCTTTACTGTATTGTACTTTTTGCTATATATTTAATAGCGTATTGGTGAACTGCCGCGCTGTGGACCGCGCGCCCTGTTCACGCTGGCCGAATCGCTACAGAATCGGGCATCCCTTTGCACGTACGGTATGGCCCTTCCCATCGACCCCTCCCGCAGCGCGCTGCCGCCCGTGGCCCAGTTTCTGGCCGAGGCGGCGCTGCAGCGGCAGAGCGCACTGCTGGGGCTGGACAAACCCACGCCTGCGCCCGCACCGCTGCCCACGGCCGACCCGAGCGCGCCACCGCCCACCCCCACCTCGCCCAGCCCCCCCGCTGGGCCTTTGCCTGCCCCGGCCGACAAGGCCAGCATCTCGGCCCAGGCGCGCGAGCAGCTCGGTGCAGGTTTTGACCCACGGCGCGAAGGGGCAGACCGTGCCGCCGCAGCTGCCGCCTCGGGGGCCCGGCCTGGCGGTGTACTGCGGGGCCCTTTGTCACCACCGCCGCTGCCCGTGGGGGCGCCAGCGTCGGTTCCCGGTTCGCCTGTCGGTTCCGCTGTATCCGTGTCGGGTGCTGACTGGCCTGCCACGGGGCTGGGCACGCCGCTGATGCGCATGGTGGGCGCGCTGGTGGCGCAGCTCACGGCCGGCAGCGGGGCACCCCAGCGGGTCACGGCTGCCCAGCCCTGGCCCATCGGGCTGGCGCAGGCGCTGGAAAGCGGTGCGGCGGACGTTGATGCCCCCCCGCTGCAGACCTGGCTGGTGCGCCAGGGCAGCGTGCAGACGCCCGAAGGTTCGCGCGGCTTTGCGCTGACCCTGCGCGTGCCGGTGCCCTGGCTGGGGTCGCAGGCGCCTTCCGGTGCGGCGGCGTCGGCATCTGCTGCGTCCACGGCCGCCGCTGCCGTTCCCACTGCGGCGCCGCTGCTGCAGGTGCCGTTCACGGGGAACGCGCAGTCGCTGCAATCCGGGGTGTTTGCGCTGGTGTTGCAGGGTCTGGAGGCGTCGGCCCCGCGCACCAGTGCTCTGCTGGTGATGGATTTCCAGCCGCAATTGCCCGCCACCGTGTATGGCCGCGACATGCTGACGCAACTGCGCATGGACCCCTGGACGCAGATGGCCGTGCTGCAGGCCAGCGGGCAGGTGCCGCGCGAGGAAGACCGGGCGCGCAACGGGGCGTCAGACCTGTGCGAGACGGTGGGCTGCCCCTACGCCGCGCGGGCCGAATGCGCGCAGCCGTTTTGCCTGGCGATGCGTGGCGTGCTGCCGCCCGAGCCGGTGGGGCCAACGCCCCGTGCCTGAGAACGTGTTGACGATCCCCTGCAAGACCGTGAAGACGTTCTCAGGGCTTCAAATCGCTGCTTGTGTTGAAACAGTGGTCGTCGAATCGGGGTGCGGCCCCAAGGTCTGAAATCGCACGCGGACATTTGCAGGCAGAGGCCTGCATGAGGTCAAATTTCACCCCACGCCATCATTTTTGAATCGAATGGAAAATCCGAGCCATGCGCGCGCTTCGTTCCTCCCAGGCCAATTCTTCGTTTCCTGCTGATTTCATCCCGCTCGGCGGCACTTCGCAAGACTGCGAGGACTGCGGAAAGGCCGTGGGGCTGGGGTTTCAGTTTGACTATGCCTATCAGCCCATCGTGGACGTGGAGCGCCGCGCAGTCTTTGCACACGAAGCGTTGGTGAGAGGGCCTGGTGGCGAGGGCGCGATGACTGTGCTGTCGCAGGTCAACGACCACAACCGCTATCGCTTTGACCAGGCCTGCCGGGTGAAGGCCATCAAGGGCGCGGCCGAGCTGGGACTGGCGCAGCCGGTGTCGATCAATTTCCTGCCCAACGCGATCTACAAGCCCGAGGTGTGCATCCGCACGACCCTGGAGGCGGCCAGAGCGCATGGCTTTCCGCTGGAGCAGATCATCTTCGAGGTGACCGAGGGCGAGCGCATCGAGGACGGCCCCTGGTTTGCACAGATCCTGCGCGAGTACAAGCGCTGTGGTTTCCAGACTGCCATTGACGATTTCGGAGCGGGCTACGCAGGCATGAAGCTATTGTCGGATTTTCAGCCCGACATCATCAAGATCGACATGGACCTCATCCGCAACGTGGACACCAACCGCGCCCGCCAGGCCATCGTGCGCAGCCTGGTGCGCCTGTGCGAGGAGATGAACATCAAGGTCGTCGCCGAAGGTATCGAAACACCCGCAGAACGCGACTTCCTGTGGGATGTGGGGATCAGCCTGATGCAAGGCTATCTGTTTGCCAGGCCCGCATTTCGTTCGGTGGCCACGGTGGACGCCTCGGCCTTCGATGTCCCGCCCCGCTGAGCGCACATTCTCGGCATAGCACCGCTTTCAAGGATTGAAGCAAGAAGGAAGGCCCCTGTGAAAACCTGGTGTGCCAGCCTATGCTGCCACTACGCGATTTCTTCCGGATCTTTTCGCTGCGTACAGCGCTGCATCAGCCCGCGCGAAGAGGCTGCGGGCACTCTCTGCGTCTCGCAGGCTGGCCGCACCGATGCTGATGGTGGTGGGCTGGCACAGCCAGCTCGCCTGGGCCACCGCAACGCGCATTCTCTGGGCGACTTCGTGTGCGCCGGTCGCGTCGGTGTGGGGAAGGATCACCGCGAATTCTTCTCCCCCCACACGGGCCACGATGTCGATGATCCTGACGCAACCGCTCAACACTTGCGCGATCGACCGTAGCACCTTGTCTCCCGCGGTGTGGCCGAAGTTGTCATTGATCTGCTTGAAATGGTCCACGTCCAGCATGAGCAGGCTCAGGGGCGAGCGCGTGCGCTCCACCACGGCCAGCTCCAGTTCCAGGCTGTCATCGAACGCGCGCCGATTGCGCAGGCCCGTCAGCGGGTCGGTCCGGGCCAGCTCGTTGAGGGCCAGGTTCAGTTCGTCCACCTTTTGGAGTTGCTGGAGCAGCTGCTGGTTGAGCGTCTCGGCGCTCTGCAGCGCCCTGCGCAGCCGGATCTCGCGCATCGTGGAGTGGGCCAGTTCGACCAAGACCTCGATGTCCTGCTGCGTCCATTGCTTGGGCTTGAAATCCACGGCGCAGAAACTGCCAAGTACCTCGCCAGCTTCGTTTTTCAGGGGAATGCCGGCATAGGCGCGCACCCCCAGTGACGCCACGGTGGGGACGTCTCGAAATACCGGCAGCACAGTGGCATCTTCCAGCACCAGGGGGCCTTCGGAAACCATGGCGTAGTGGCAGAAGGTCCGCCCGGTGAGCTGCCGCTGGGTGTCCAACGGCGCGCCCATGCCAAACGTGCTTTTGTAGAAATCGCGGCGGGAGTCCACCAGCGATATGAAGGTGACAGGAGCCCCGGTGATCTTGGAGGCCAGTCGGGTCAATCGGTCAAAACTCTCTTCGGCGATGCTGTCCAGCAAGCCGGTTTCGCGCACCGCAGCCAGGCGCTGGGGGTTGCAAAGCGCCGCCTGTATCTGGGTTCCGTCGGCAGGCTTGGGGGGCGGCAGTTCCGTCATGGGTGTCATACCGAGTTGGGCTGCTGGAAGTTACACGATCGCCTCGGGCAGCGGTGCCGCTGTGCGCAAAGACCCTCCACGCAGGCCCCGTCTGTGGTGGGCCAAGAGGCTTCGGTGGGGTTTGTCGACGGGTTTTGAGGGGTTATTCCACCGCAGGCAACCCAGCGGGGCCAGCGCTGACACACTCGGCGTTTTGGAGACATACATGTTGATACAACTGATCTACGCGAGCCGGTCTTCGCGTGTGCTGGGACCTGCAGACGTCAAGGACATCCTGGGGGCATCACAGCGCAACAACACCCGCGCCGGGATCACGGGAGCCCTGTGCCTGAACAACGGCATCTTTCTGCAGCTGCTCGAAGGTGACCGTGCTGCCGTCAACGCGCTGTACCACCGTCTGCTGAAGGACGGCCGCCACCGCGACACGGCGGTCCTCGATTTGAGCGAGATCCCTCATCGGCGCTTCACCGGCTGGTCGATGGGACTGATCGCCTCGCTCGAGGCCAACCGTCAGATGTTCCTGAAATACTCCGGGACCGCCGACTTTGACCCCTACAGCATGCCTGCCGCCACTTTGCGCAGCTTCTTCGACGAGATTCTGCAGAACGTCCGCTGGCTGGAATGATCTGGCAACACCCGGCTTGCGGCCAGCCGTGCACGCCCGGTCGTCTGCAGGTCCTCAGGGCGTGCCACTGTGGCGCAAGATCTCTGCGTGGCGCGACCGGGTGATCGGATAGGCCACCAGCAGCGGAATCGCCAGCACCAGGCACACCGCTGGCAGGATGCCCGTCATCAGCGTGATGCCCTGCAGCGCCGTGGCGGACTGTGCCACGTTGGGCACATAGCCCGTCAGGTCCAGCATGCCTGCCACCAGCACGGTGGCCAGCGTGCGCGCCAGTTTGTCCATCAGGCCGTACAGGCCGTAGTACATGCCGGTCTTGCGCTCGCCGGTTTGCATGTGGCCGTGGTCGATGGTGTCGGGCACCATGGCAAAAGGCACGATCCAGTGCGAACCCATGCCGATACCGACCACCACCAAGATGGCCGTGACCAGGCGCTGGTCACCCGGGCCCACCCAGTACAGCGCCACCAGCCCGGCCGCGCAAAAAACCAGGCCCAGGATGTAGGCCAGGTTCTTTTCCCAGCGGTCCACCACGCGCTTCCAAACGAACAGCGACAGGCCCACCACGCCCAGCAGGGTGCCCATGAAGCGGGGCAGGTCGCCCTTGTCACCCTGCAGCTGGTAGATCACGAAATACGCGAGCGAGGCCTGCACCAGCGTCAGGCCCAGGCGCACCAGCGTTGCGGCGGACATGAGCATCAGGAAGGGGCGGTTGTGCAGCGTGGTCCGCAAGGTTTCGCGCACGGACTCCCACATCGCGGGGCTATCGGCGTCGGCGGGCCGCACCGGATCGCCCGCCGGTTCGCGCACGCGCCAGGCCACCACGGCCATCGCCACGCCTGCGACCAGCCCGAAGCACGAGCCCGCCAGCGCATAGCCCGTGCGGGCGTCGGGGGCGGCGCGCACCAGCATGGGCATGAACACGCTGCCCGCAAAAAAACCCAGCAGGGCGCCCATCGACGCGTAGGCTGTGAGGCTGGTGCGCTCGTCGTAGTCGCGGGTCATGTTGGCGGCCATAGCCTGGTAGGGCAGCTGCACCAGGGTCATGAGCGTGTCGAACACCGTGTAGGTCAGGGCGATCCACAGGAAGGCGGCCCAGGGGCTCAGGCCTGGCGGCACCATCCACACGGCTGCCGCCGCCACGCCGAGCGGGAGCGCGCCGTAGATCAGGTAGACCCGGTGGCGGCCATGGCGCGAGCGTGTGCGGTCGGTCACCCAGCCAAAAAGCGGATCGTTGACGGTGTCCCACACCTTGCCCACCAGCAGGGCCGCACCCGCCACGGCGGGCGCCACCAGGGCCACGTCGGTGTAGAAGATCATGAGCATGAAGTTCATGGCGGCAATCAGCATCTGCAGGCCGACATTGCCGGTGGCGTAGCTCAGCTTGGTGCCCAGCGTGAGCCGGGTGGCTGGGCCCGTCATGGATGCGCGGCCGAAAGAGGCGCCGTTGGGCTCGCGGTGGCGGGGGCATGGGCCACGCGGGGCGGGGCGGCCTCCAGCATCAGGCGCACCTCGCGGCGCAGCATCTTGTTGAGGAAGCTGCGGGGGATCTCTTCGACGATGTGCACATCGTCGGGCTGTTGGGCGGTGGGCAGCTTGTGCGCCAGGTACTGGGCAATGTCGTGCTCCAGCGCCAGCCGGTCGTGCCCGGTGCGCCAGCTCTGGCGCAGGCTCAGCACCAGCACGGCCGTGGCGCCATGCTGCACCAGGCACGCCTCCTTGACGGCGGGGTGCGTGTGCGCCACCTCTTCCACCTCGCGAGGGTTGAGCCACTGCCCATGGCGCAGGACACGGTCGGCGCTGCGGCCCAGAACATGGAGGTAGCCGGCTGCGTCGAAGTAACCCACATCGCCCATCACCACCCAGCCATCGCGCAGCGTCTCCTGGGTTTTTTCGGGGTCGAGCCAGTAGCCGTCAAAACGCACCGGCGTCAACACGGTGATGAGGCCCATCTGGCCCAGCGGCAAAGGCGCGAACTGTTCGTCGCGGATGACCACCTGCACCCCGGGCATCACCCGGCCCACGGTGGAGAGGATGTCATTGCCCAGTGGCTGGCCCTGCGTGTCCACATGCTGGTGGGGCAGCAGCCAGGTGATGGGCGGCAGCGCCTCCAGGCAACCGTAGCCTTGCTGGAAGATCGGCCCGAAGCGGCGGATGGCCTCAGCGATCTTGGGCGCCGGCATCATCTCGGAACCGTAGGGCACGTGCGTGAGGGACGAGAGGTCGTACTGGCCCAGCGTGGGCTCGTCGAGCAGGTCGATGATGGCCGAGGGCGACAGAAATGCGCGGGAGACGTGGTGCTTCTGGATCAACGCGGCCAGGGTGGCGGCGCTGAAGTCTTCCGGCATCACCAGCGTGGCGCCCGCCAGCAAGGTGGGCAGCACCAGGCCGGAACCCGGCCCCGTGAGTGGCAAGCCCAGCATGTTCACATCCTGGCGGCTGGCGGGGGGCCGGAAGTCGATGGACCGGGAGATCAGCCGCACGCTGTCGAGGTACTTGCGGTTGCTGTAGCCGATGGATTTGGGCAGCCCCGTGGTGCCCGAGGTCATGTGCAGCGCGAAGATATCGTCTTCGTGCAGCGTGGCCGTGCCGGGTGCGGGGGCGTGCTGCGCCAGCGCCTGCTCGTAGTCTTCGCCCAGCGCCAGCAGGTGTATCCCTGGCAGTTGTTCGCGCACGGCCTGGAGGATGGGCGCGCTCAGCAGCGGGTCGTGGATGAGCACCACGGGCTTGACGCGCACCATGGTGGCCAGCGCCGCATCGGCCGGCAGGTGTTTGTGAAAGCTCGCGAAGATGGTGCCGTTCTCGAACGTGGCGAGCCGGGTTTCATACTGTTCGCCAGTCTCGGGCAGCAGGGTGAACACGACATCGCCCTTCTTCACGCCCTGCGCCTGCATCCAGGCCTGCAGTCGCTCTACACGTTCTTGCAGCTGTGCGTAGGTGAGGGTGCCACGCCGGTCGATGAGCGCAGGCTTGTGGGCATTGCGGCGGTACGCCAGGCGCGCCACCGACCGTGCCGTGCGCAGGCGGCTGAGCAGAAAGCGCACCACCAGGCTGCGCAGGGATGGAAGGGCCACGGAAGTCTCCGAGAGAAGGCATGGCCGGCCAGTTTTTCATGGGGGCAGGTTGCAAGCCGCCACAATTTGTATGTGTGCGTATCTTGTTGTTGCTGGCGCGGCTGTGCGGTCGGTTTGGACCAGCCAACGGCACGTGACATCCCAGCACCGTCGCTGCCGCGCCACAGCGCATGTGTGCCAGCACGGATGAAAGCAAAAAAACCGCCAGGGCCGGATCGCGGCACTGGCGGTTTTGTGAGGGACTTACCGCCGGGGTGGGGCGGGAGACACGGATGACGGCAGGGCCTGTGGAGAGTGCTCAATCCAGACCAGTGCCACCGTGGAACTGGCTTTGCCAGGCCACGGGTGGCGTCCCCCTCAGGGGGAAGGCGCCGAAGGCGACACAGTGGGAATCACGGATACAGTCCGCGCATTTCGCGCGCATGCAGGATGCGCTGGCAGGCCACGATGAAGGTGGCGGTGCGCAGGCTCACCTTGTGCTCCTGGGCCACTTGCCAGATGCCGGAAAAAGCCTCTTGCATGATGCGCACCAGGCGCGCGTTGATTTCGTCCTCGCTCCAGAAGAAGCTGGAGAAGTCCTGCACCCATTCGAAATAGCTCACCGTCACGCCGCCGGCGTTGGCGATCACGTCGGGCAGCACCAGCACGCCCTTGTCGTGCAGGATGTCGTCGGCTTCGGTGGTCGTGGGGCCGTTGGCGCCTTCGATCACGAGCTTGGCCTTGATCTGGCCTGCGTTGTCTTTGGTGATCTGGCCTTCCAGCGCGGCAGGAATCAGGATCTCGCAGTCCACGCCCCAGAACTCCTCGGGCTTCATCACGTCGGCGCCGGCAAAGCCGCCCACGCCGCCACGGGTCTTCACATGCGCCAGCAGCGCGGGCACATCCACGCCCTTGCTGTTGAAGATGGTGCCGGTGTGGTCCTGCACGGCCACCACCTTGGCGCCTGCTTCGGCAAACAGCTTGGCGGCAATGCCGCCCACGTTGCCAAAGCCCTGCACCGCCACGCGGGCACCGTCGAGCGCCAGTCCGGTCAGCTTGGCGGCTTCCACACCCACGGTGTACACGCCGCGGCCGGTGGCCTCGACACGGCCCAGCGAGCCGCCCAGGTCCACGGGCTTGCCGGTGACCACGCCGGTGGCGGTGGCGCCGGTGTTCATCGAATACGTGTCCATCATCCAGGCCATGATCTGGCCGTTGGTGTTCACGTCGGGTGCGGGGATGTCCTTGGAGGGGCCGATCAGCAGGCCGATCTCGCTGGTGTAGCGGCGCGTCAGGCGCTCCAGTTCACCCATCGAGAGCTTCTTGGGGTCCACGCGGATGCCGCCCTTGGCACCGCCGTAGGGCACGTTCACTGCGGCATTCTTGACCGACATCCAGGCCGACAGGGCCATCACTTCCGACAGCGTCACGTCCTGGTGGAAACGCACGCCGCCCTTGCCGGGGCCGCGGCTCAGGTTGTGCTGCACGCGGTAGCCCTCGTAGTGGGCGATGGTGCCGTTGTCCAGCTCGATCGGTACGTCCACGATCAGGATGCGCTTGGGGCGCTTGAGCGTTTCCACCCAACGCGCCAGGCTGCCCAGGTAGGGGGTGACGCGGTCTACCTGCTGCAGGTAGTTGCCCCAGGGGCCGAGGTGGTCGGCCTGCAGATACGAGGGCAGGGTGTGGGTGGTGCCAGCAGCACCAGTGGGTGAAGACATGGTGAATTCCTTGTGGGATCAGTTCAGGCTGCGAAGCTTATGCCTGCCGCCGCACGCTGTCTAAGGCCGTAGTGTTTGGGTGCTATGCAAATAATGCATAACCGCGGGAAAACGCCGTCCAATGCGGCGCTGCAGCAAAAGTGTGGCTAATGAATGCGCTGAAAAGGCAGCGTGGTGCACTGCCGCACAAAGGTGTTATTCGACCGTGAAACGGGCCAGCGCGGGGTCGCCGGCGGGGTAGCGCAGGTCCAGGTTGTGCAGCAGCTCGCGCAGCACCGTGGCGATCATCAGGTTGCGGTGGGTCTTGGAGTTGGAAGGCACGATGGTCCAAGGAGCCCAGGGCGTGTGGGTGGCGGCCAGCAGGGTGCCATAGGCATCTTGGTACTGCGCCCACTGCTTGCGCACCTCGATATCGCCCATGCTGAACTTCCAGTGCTTGGTGGGGTCGTCCAGGCGCTCCTGCAGCCGCTCGCGCTGCTCGTCAAACCCGATGTGCAGCAGGAACTTGAGCACGATGGTGCCCGTCTCGCTGAGCATGCGCTCGAAGTCGTTGATGTGCGCCAGCCGCTGCTGGTGCTGCGCGGGCGTGATCCAGCCGTTGACCACGGGCACCAGCACGTCCTCGTAGTGGCTGCGGTTGAACACGGTGATGTCGCCCGCCTGCGGCACCTGCTGGTGGATGCGCCAGAGGTAATCGTGGGCTCGCTCGGCTTCGGTGGGGGCTTTCCAGCCGACGGCGTGCACGCCCAGGGCGCTCATGTGGCCAAACACGCCACGGATCGTGCCGTCCTTGCCCGAGGTGTCGGTGCCTTGCAGCACCACCAGCAGCTTGTGGCGCTTGTCTGCGTAGAACAGGTTCTGCAGCGTGTCGAGCTCGGCAGCCAGTGCATCGACCGCCGCCTTGTCCTCGGACTTGCTGCCCAGCGAAAACGGTTTGGCGCCAGGGTCGAAATCTTCCAGCGATACGGCAGTCGGTGGGGCCTTGCTGCGCCGCCCTTGGGTTGCTGGCTCGGCGGGGCCGGGTTGCCAGGGCAGGCAGCGCTGCCACAGGGAGGATTGGCTCGAATCAAGGGGAAACGGCATGGGGGCTCCGGGCAATGCGGCAGATGGCCCCATTGGAACACTGCGCCCCGGCGGTGGCGTGCCAACGGTTCGCAAAACGTGCGGCGCGTGACTTCGCTCCGTCCCCACGGCGCTGAATTGCCCGAGGGTGTGGCGGACTCGCTCGTAGCTTCTCAGCCGTGCGCCATGCGGTAGGCCAGCGGCGTCTGCCCCGTGGCCTGCTGAAAAGCGCGGTGCAGGCCCGCCTCGCTGGCAAAGCCCAGGTCTTCGGCAATGCGCTTGAGCGGCAGGGGGGTGTCGCACAGGGCCTCGCTCACCTGCCGCAGCTTGATGCGCCGCATCCAGTGCGCGGCAGAAAGACCCGTGTGCGCCTGCACCCGCCGCGCCAGCGTGCGGGGCGACAGGCCCAGCGCATCGGCCAGCGCGGGCAGGCGCAGGGCGCTGGCGGGGCAACGCTGCACCCAGAGCATCCCGCGCCGCAGTTCGGCGTCGGCTGTCGCCATGAGGTCGTGCCCGGCAAACGCCGGGTGGGTCGTGCGTGGGCGGGGCAGCATCAGCAGCGACTGCAGATCTGCCAGGGCTGCGGCATCCAGGCGCGTTGCCAGCGCGTGCAGCATCAGGGGTAGATAGCCGTTGGCGCCTGCAGCGGTGGTGATGGGGCCGTCTTCCACCAAAGGCTCGTCAAAGCGCCAGTGCACCGCGCCAAACTGCTGCTGCAGCGGGGCCCGCAGCCACCAGGTGGCCGTGGCGCCGCGCCCGCGCATCCGGCCGCTGGCCGCTGCCAGCGCCACGCCCGCGCAATAGCTCCACACCTGGGTGCGGCGGGGCAGGGCTCGCAGTGCCGTGATGGCGGGCGCGATCTGCTGTTGCAGCTGCGGCATCTGCAGTCCATCGGGCGAAGCCAGCCACAGGCCGGGCACCAGCACCGCGTCCACCTCGGCCTGCGCCAGGGCCACGCTGGGCGTGAGGGCAGGGCCTTGCCAAGTGGGCACGGGCTGCTGGTCTGCACCGGCCCAGCAGGTGGTGATGACCGGGCGCTGCGCGCGCAGGTTCGCGGCGCGGGCCAGGTCGGCGGTGGCAAAGAGGCCTGCGGGCATGCAGCCGGGGTACAGCAGCAGTGCCAGGCGCAGGGGTGGTGGGGGTGGGGCGGCGGCACGGGGCATTCGGCGAGACGGTATGGCTTGAAATGGAAAGAAATTGTCAAAACAGGCCATTCTCGCCGGGCGCTCGAATCCCAACAATCCACTGCACACCCACTGGCTTCGGAGCCCACCCCATGCAGATCACCCAATTGCGCAACGCCACCTTGCTTCTTGAATTCACCTCCGCAGAAGGCCGCCCCGTGGGGCTGCTGGTGGACCCGATGCTCGCGCCCCGTGGCACCTTGCCCGCGCTGCGCTACCTGGGCGCAGGCCGCCAGCGCAACCCGATCGTTGATCTGCCTGCGGGCACGGACGAAGCGCTGGAGCGCGTGACCCACGCCCTCATCACCCACTGCCAGCGCGGCCACTTTGACCACCTGGACCGCGCGGGCAAGCGTTTTCTGCGCGAGCGGCAAATCCCCGTGGTCTGCATGCCGCGCGATACGGCCTACCTGGCGCAGCGGGGCCTCAGCGTGTTGCCGCTGTCAGGTGCGGTGCGCCAGCCGTTTGCGCTGGGCGGCCACATCACGCCCATTGCCTGTGTGCACGGCCACGGCTGGGTGGGCCGCTTCATGGAGCATGGGCATGGCTACCTGCTGGAGCTGCCCGGCGAGCCCAGCGTGTACCTGGCAGGCGACACCATGCTCACCCCTGGCGTGGCCGAGTGTCTCGCGCAGCTGCGGCCCGATGTCGCCGTGCTGCCGGCCGGGGGCGCCCGCTTTGACGTGGGCGCAGAGATCCTGATGGACGCCGCCGACATGGCCGAGGCCGCGGCGTTGACCCCCGGCCTGCTGGTGGTCAACCACCTGCAGGCGCTGGACCACTGCCCCACCACCCGCACGGCGGTGCGAGCGCTGGCCGAGCAGGGCGGCTGGGCGCACCGGCTGTGGGTGCCCGAGGACGGCGAGCGCCGCAGCTTCGTGCAGGCGGCGGAACCTGTTTGCTATTAAATATGTAGCTAATAGCGCTTATGGATCAAGCGCTAGGCCTAAATTTGACCTAAAAAGCTACTTGCACTCCGGCCATCACCTGCCGTGCCGGTCCCGGAATGACAGTGAGCGCGCCCCACGAGGCGGTGGTGTAGGTCTTGTTGAAGAGGTTGTGCACGTCCAGCGTCAGCCGCGTGCGCTTGTCGATCTGCCAGTAGCCGGTGATGCGCGCCGTGGTGTAGGCCGGCAGGCGGTAGGTGTCGGTGGCAGTGCCCGTGCGTTCGCCCACATGCACCAGGCCGCCGCCCACGCCGTAGCGGCCGCCCCAGGGCGCCTGGTCTTCGCGGATGGCAAACAGCCCGGCGCTCACGCGCGGCACGTTAAGCAGGCGCTTGCCCAGCAGCGCGGCGTTGTTGTCGCGGGTCACCTCGGTGTCGGTGTAGGCAAAGTTGGCCGTCATGCGCCAATGCGCGTCGATCTGCCCGGCCACATCTAGCTCCAGGCCGCGGCTTTGCACTTCGCCCGCGGCGATGCTGAAGTTGGCGTTGGTGGGGCTGCGCGTGAGCACGTTGGTCTTGCGGATGTCGAACAGCGCCACGCTCGCGTTCAGGCGCTGGTCGGCCGACTGCCACTTGGCGCCCAGCTCCAGCGCCTGACCCTTTTGTGGGTCAAACGCTTTGCCGCTTTCATCGGTGCCCGCATTGGGGCGGAAGGATCGCCCGGCCGAGGCATAAATCGACGTGTTCGGGTTGACGAGGTAGGTCAGCCCTATGCGCGGCGTGGCGGCCGAGTGCTCCTGCACCTGTCGGCTGGCAGTCAGGCGGTTTTCGCTGTCCTGGTGGAAGCGGTCAAAACGCACGCCGGCCAGCAGCTTCCATTTTTCGGACAGGTCGATCTGGTCTTGCACAAACAGGCCCGTGGCGCGGGTCTTGTCCACCAGATCAAAGCCCGGCGTGAGGTTGCCCACGGGCTGGTTGTAGACCGGGTTGTAGATGTCGATGGCAAACGGCTGGCTGGCCAGGCTGGAGTAGCGGATGTCCTGCGCCGCAGTCAGGCGCCAGGTCTCCACGCCGGCCAGCACGGTGTGGGTAAAGCCGCCCGCTTGCAGCTTGCCTTCGACCTCGCCCTGCAGCGATGTATCGCGCGCTGGCAGGCTGCGCCAGCTGTCGCGGCGCGTTAGGGTGCGGCCGTCGGCAGCCAGCGCGCCCGTGAGGTCGATGGCCGGGCCATACAGGTCCGTCTCGCGGTACGACGCGCCCAAGCGCGTGCGCCAGCCCCGGCCCAGGTCGTGGTCCAGCGTCAGCTGGTGCGTGTCGCCATTGACATGCAGGTTCTCCCGGCTGGGGTCGCCCAGATACCGGTCGGACGGCAGCGCGCCCACGTTGCCCCGCACCTGCACGATGCCCCGGTCCAGCGGGGTGCGGATGCGGATGAACTCCGCCTCGTAGTTCAACACGGTGTCGGCGCCCAGGTTCCAGGTGAGGGACGGGGCCACCACCATCTTGCGGTTGTCCACCAGCGCGGTACGGCTCGCGCCGTCCTCGGCCGCCACGTTCAGGCGGTAGGCAACGTCCGTGCCCAGCGGGCCGGTGGTGTCGAGCGTGGCACGGCGGTAGCCATGCCCGCCCACCTGCACACCCGCCTTGTGCGCGGGAGTGAACTGCGGCTTTTTGGTGACGATGTTGAGCGTGCCGCCCGGCTCGCTGCTGCCATACAACGCGGCCGCCGGGCCTTTGAGAAATTCAAGGCGCTCGACCGAGCTCACGTCGCGCTGTGGACCATAGCCCCGGTTGGAGGCAAAGCCGTTGAGCAGCTGGCCGCCGTCGGTGTTGCTGAAGCCACGGATCGCATAGTTGTCCCAGGTGCCGCCAAAGTCGTTCAGGCGGGTGATGCCGCTCACATAGTCCACGGTGTCGGCTAGGCGCGTGGCGCCCAGGTCTTCCATCAGCTGCTGGGGCACCACGCGCACGGACTGCGGGGTTTCGATCAGCGGCGTGTCGGTGCGTGTGGCTGCGGTGTTGCGCTGCGCGCCCTGGTAGCCGGTGGTGGCGCTGCTGTCACGCACCTGCACTTCCGACAGGGCGGGGCTGGTGGGGACGGCGTCGGTCGGTAGAGCCGATGAAACAGGGGGTGCCGTCTGGGCCATGGCGGCGCTGGCGGTAAAGGCGCACAGCGCCAGGGTGGCGCGGGCCGTAGCAGCCTGCCGGGCGGGCCGGGGAATCGAGGGATGCATGGTGCAGATCGGTAGAGAGAGAAAACGGCGGGGCTTGCTCCCGCGCGCCGTGCAAACCGCCGCACGGGAGAGAGGTCGTGTTGAACGGGGCGCGGGCGGGGTGCGAATGAAAGGCCGTCATTATCTATGCAAATACAAACAATTCGCATTTGCTTTTTCGGTAACGCTCCCTTGCCTTCTGGGTCCGCATGCGGGCGGGCAGCGTCTGCCTTGCAAGAGACGCTCAGCGGGCCGCTGCCTTGGCCGCCGTGGCCATCAGCGCCACAAAACGCGCTGCGCCCAGGCCCAGCGGCCGCTCCTTCGACCACACCACATCCACCCACAGTGCGGTGCCGTTGCTCAGGTTCTCAAACGGCATCTCCACCAGCCGCCCCGCCTCGATGCGCGGCTGCACCAGCGCGCGGGGCTGCCAGCCCCAGCCGAGGCCCGCTTCGATCATCCCCAGCGCGGCCAGGTGGTTGTCGGTGCGCCAGTGGTGGCGGGCAAACACAAAACGCGGATCGGTCTGTGCCAAGTCCCGGCTGGCCACCACGATCTGGCGCGTGGTGGTCAGGTGTTCTTCGCGCAGCATGGCGCGCTCGGGCGGCTCGCCCCGGGCCAGGGCCGAGGCGCGCGCGCCCTGCAATACCGCATGGTCCGGCGCCATCACGGCAACCAGGGTTTCGGTGCCCACTTCCTGAAAGCCCTCGCGCCCGTCGATGCTGGGCCGCTCGAACACCAGCGCCAGCTGCGCGCGGCCGCTGTGCAGCAGCGCCAGCGCATCGACCTGCGGGGCGGTCAGCACCTCCACCTGCAGCAGCGGGTATTCCGATGCCAGCGTGGCCAGGGGGCCCGTCCAGCGAGCGGCCAGCAGCTCGGGCGCGATGGCCAGCGTCAGCCGCTCTTCCAGCCCCTGCGTCAGCGCCAGCGCCTGGGCGTTGAGCTGCTGCAGCTGCCCGGCGAGCAACCGGGCCTGCGGTTCCAGCGCGCGGGCGGCGGCGGTGGGCCGGGGCTCGCGACCGCTGCGGTCAAACAGCTGCACATCCAGCTCGGCTTCCAGGTGGGCAATGGTCATGCTTACGGCCGACGGCACCCGCGACAGCGCCCGCGCCGCCGCCGAAAAAGAGCCGTGGTCCAGCGCCGCCAGAAACACCTGCACGCTGTCTGAAGAGAAGGCCATGGGTGTGATCTGTCAAATAAACTGAAACAAGCTGACTTTATATATCAGCTGCAGGCACATAAAGTCACCCCCATGGACAAGCAACCCACCCTTTTCGGCCTGCAGGGCCTCAAGCGCCGACTGATCTATGTGAGCCTGTACGAGCTGATCGCCATCGCGGCTGCCACGGCCGGGCTGGCCCTGCTCTCGGGCCAGGGCGCGGGCCATTCGAGCGTGGTGGCCGTGGCAGCCTCGGTGATTGCCATCGTCTGGAACATCGTCTTCAACTGGGCGTTTGAGCGCTGGGAAGCTCGCCAGCCCGTGCGCGGTCGCAGCGTTGCGCGGCGCGTGGCGCATGCCATCGGTTTTGAAGGCGGGCTGGTCTTCACCCTCGTGCCGCTGTTTGCCTGGTGGTTTGACATCTCCCTGTGGCACGCGTTTGTGATGGACCTGGGGCTGATCGTGTTCTTCCTTTGTTACACCTTTGTTTTCAACTGGGTGTTCGACCACCTGTTCGGCCTGCCGGCGTCGGCCATGGCGCCAGTGTCTGTTTGAGGTTGCAAGATATTTCGCTATTGATTTAATAGCTATAAAATCTCGACAGACAAGCGCCAGATGCCAATTTGAACCATAAACCACCTGATGTGGCGCTGGCTCAGGAATATCGGACGAATCGTTCGCCCTGAGCCCGTCGAAGGGCTGTTCGCAAACAGCGCCCTGGCATTGGCAGGCTCAGCTCGCAGGAATAGGGGCAGGTGTGGCCCATCCGGAAAATCCGAACTCAGACCTGCAACAACTGCCCCGCAATGGCCGCAGCGGCGGTGCGTGTCTCCACCCCCAGCTTTTCAAAAATGTGCTCCAGGTGCTTGTTCACCGTGCGCGGGCTCATGCCCAGGATGTCGGCGATGTCGCGGTTGGTCTTGCCCTTGCTCAGCCAGGACAGCACCTCGGTCTCGCGTGGGGTCAGCGCGACCTGCTGCAGGTGGCGCGGGGCGGCGGCCTCGGGCGTGGTGCGGCTGAGCAGCAGCATCGACTCGGCCAGACCGCTCGCGCCCAGATGGCGGGCCAGCAACTGGCGGCCGTCGGCCAGCGCCAGGGTCTGGTCGCCGGTGGCTTGCGCGCGCACCAGCCAGGCAGCGGCGGCATCTGCGGGGGCGGGGTCGGCGGCAAATGCAGCCTCCAGCCAGCGCAATGCTTGGGGTGAACGCCAGGCCACGCGGCCCTGGCCGTCCAGCACCACCACGCCCAGCCCGGCCACGTCGACCGCCTCGCGCGCCAGCCGCGTGGCCTGGGCGTTGCGCACATGGGTGGCCAGGCGGGCCAGCACCTCCGGGATGCGCAGGGGCTTGACCACATAGTCCACCCCGCCACTGGCAAAGCCCCGCAGGATCTGCTCGGTGTCCGACAAGCCCGTCATGAACACCACCGGCACGTGCGACCAGGGCGGTGTGGCTTTCAGCTGGCGGCACAGCGCAAAGCCGTCCATGCCGGGCATCACCGCGTCCAGCAGCACGCCGTCGGGCACGGTCAGGTCAAAGCGCTGCAGGGCTTCTTCGGCGTCGCGCGCGGCCAGCACGGCGTAGCCCTCGGCGGCCAGGGCGTCGCACAGCATGCGCAGGGTGTCGAGTGCGTCGTCCACCACCAGGATC
Source organism: Acidovorax sp. Root275 (assembly GCF_001428965.1). Lineage (NCBI taxonomy): Bacteria > Pseudomonadati > Pseudomonadota > Betaproteobacteria > Burkholderiales > Comamonadaceae > Acidovorax > Acidovorax sp. Root275. Next base: position 683,363 of record NZ_LMJH01000009.1, read on the forward strand.
ACGCGCTGGCTGACCTGCTGGCCTGGATGGGATTCGTCGTTCATAGGGTTCCCTCTTCGGGCTCGCGCAGGTGGTGGGCCAGGGTCTCAAAGTCGAAGCGGTCGGCACTGGCCTGTAGCAACGCCAGCGTGGCGGCATGGCCGGGCAGATCGCCGCGTGCGCGCCGCAGCCGCTCGCGCAGCGCGGCGGCCTGGCCAGACCGCGCCAGGCGGGTCAGGTCTTCGCGCAGTTCGTCGGGCAGCGTGGCCGGGGTGTCGTTGGGGTTGGCGGGGCCCGCGGCGGGCTCGGGGCTGGGCGCAAGCGGCGTGTTGTCGCGCACCCATTCCAGCTGCAGCGCGTGCTCCAGCGCCTGGAGCAGTTCGGATTCGATCACCGGCTTGCCGACAAAAGCCTGGCACTGCTGCGCCGCCAATCGTGAGGCCTCGTGCTCGAACAGATTGGCCGAAACGAACACGATGGGCAGCTCGGACGCAGGCCGCAACTCGCGCAGCAGGGCGGCGGTCTGCCAGCCGTCCAGGTCATCCATGGTGATATCGAGCAGCACCAGGTCGGGCGGTGTCTGGCGCACGATCTCGATGCATTCGCGCCCGCTGGCGGCCTCGCGCACCTCAAAACCCAGGGGCACCAGCAGGCCGGCCAGCAGCTGGCGCTGCAGGGGCTGGTCGTCCACCACCAGCAGCGTGCGCCGGGGCGCCAGGTAGCCGATCACGGGGCGCAGCGTGGCGCGGCTGGGCGTGGTCCAGGCCGGGTCTACCGCAATGCTGGGCAGGTACAGCCGCACGGTAAAGGTGCTGCCCTGGCCCGGGGTGCTGGTCAGCGTGAGCTGGCCACCCATCAGTTCGGCAAGCAGGTGCGTGATGGTCAGGCCCAGGCCCGTGCCCGCCTCGCTGGCGCGGCGCCCGGCGCTGCCGCGCTCAAACGGCACAAAGATGCGCTCCAGGTCTTGTGGCTCGATGCCGATGCCGGTGTCGATCACTTCAATGCGCGAGACATGCTGGCGAAAGTCCATGCGCAGCCGCACCTCGCCGCGCTCGGTAAACCGCACGGCGTTGGACAGCAGGTTGATCAGAATCTGCCGCAGCCGCTTGGCGTCGGCCCGTATCCAGCCCGGCATGGTGCCCAGCGTCTCCACCACAAAGTGCAGGCCCTTGGCCTCGGCCTGCGGGCGCAGCATGGCTTCGATGTTCTCGATCAGCTCGGGCAGCGGCAGCGGGGCCATGTCCAGCCGCAAGCGCCCCGCCTCGATGCGCGCCAGCTCCAGCGATCCATCGATGAGCGCATGCATGTGCTGGCCGCTGTGCTGCATGGTCGACAACGTCTCGCGCATCCAGCCCTCGGTGTGCGGGTTCTTGAGCAGGATCTGCGTGTAGCCCAGGATGCTGTTGAGCGGTGAACGCAGCTCGTGCGTCATGCCTGCCACGTAGCGCGTCTTGGCCTGGTTGGCGGACTCGGCCTGGTCCTTGGCCGCCTGCAGTTCGGCGTCGGTGCGCTTGTGGGCTTCGATTTCCTGCAGCAGCAGCTGCGTCTGCCGTTCCGACTCGTCCTGCGCCATGCGCCGGCTGTCGGTGCTCAGCACCACCCACCACGCGCACACGGCGGCCAGCAGCGCCAGCAGCGCAAACACCTTGAGAAACGGCATTTGTAGCATTTGCCCGGGCACCGGCGCTTGCAGGCTTTCCTGCACATACACCACGCCCACCAGAAACGCCATCACCGCGCACAGCGACACCATCACCATCAGGTACTGCCCCAGGCGAAAGTTCACCTTGATGGCCCAGCGCTGCGGCAGCAAGGCTTCCACCACGTTGCGGAGCTGGTCGGCCGCGCGCGAGCCGGTCTTGCAGCGGTCGTGGCAGCGCGATTCGAGCGAGCAGCACAGCGAGCAGATGGGCGCGGCATAGGCCGGACAGCGCGCCATGTCTTCGGATTCGAACTGGTTCTCGCACACGGCGCAGCGCACGATCTCGCCGCGTCGCCACTCGTTGCCCGGAGCGCGCGCTAGGTAGTAGCGGCCCTGCGTCAGCCAGGCCAGCAGCGGCGCCAGCGCCATCGACAGCACCAGCGCAATGAAGGGCGAAAACGCGGCCGCTTCTTCGCCCAGCAGCCCTGCATAGGCGCAGCAGGCCACCGTGGCCGCCAGCACCATGGCGCCCAGGCCCACGGGGTTGAAGTCATACAGGTGCGCGCGCCGAAACTCGATGCCTTTGGGCGACAGACCCAGAGGCTTGTTGATGACGAGGTCGGCCACCAGCGCTCCCACCCAGGCAATGGCCACGTTGCTGTACACAGCCAGCACTTTCTCCAGCGCGCCAAACACCCCGAGCGTCATCAGCAAGGTGGCAATCAACACGTTGAACACCAGCCACACCACGCGCCCGGGGTGGCTGCGGGTCACGCGCGCAAAAAAGTTGGACCACGCCAGCGAGCCCGCGTAGGCGTTGGTGAGATTGATCTTGATCTGAGAGACCACCACAAACACCACCGTCACGGCCACCGCCAGGCCCGGCAGGCCCAGCGCCTGCATGACCTGGTGAAAGCCTGCGAGGAACATCTGCGTGGGCTCGGCCGCGCGCTGGGCGCCCACCTCGAACTGCAGCGCGGCAAACGCCAGAAAGGCCCCACCCGCCATCTTGAGCATGCCCATCACCACCCAGCCCGGCCCCGCCACCAGCACCGCGCCCCACCAGCGCAGGCGGTTGGCGGCAGTGCGCTCGGGCAGAAAGCGCAAAAAGTCCACTTGCTCGCCAATCTGCACCACCAGTGAAAAGATCACCGCCGCGGCTGCACCAAACATGAGCGGGTCGAACTGGCTGCTGCCGCTCTTGAGGCCCGACAGTCCCGCAAAGTCGCGGTACAGCTGGGGCTGGGCCAGCGCAATCCACACAAAGGGCAGCAGCAGCAAGAACAGCCACAGCGGCTGCGTCCAGGCCTGCAGGCGCGATATGAGCGTGATTCCGCGCATGGCCAGCGGCAGGACCACCAGCGACGACGCGATGTAGCACCACTCCAGCGGCCACTCCACCACCATCTGCAGCGCCAGCGCCATGATGGCCGCCTCCAGCGCAAAGAAGATGAAGGTGAACACCGCGTAGATCAGCGACGTGATGGTGGAGCCCAGGTAGCCAAAACCTGCGCCCCGCGTGAGCAGGTCCATGTCCAGCCCATAGCGCGCTGCGTAGTAGGCAATGGGCAGGCCCGTCAGAAAGATCAGCAGACCCACGGTGAGGATGGCCCACATGGCATTGCTGAAGCCGTAGTTCAGCGCAATCGCCCCACCAATGGCCTCCAGCGCAAGGAACGACAGCGAACCAAACGCCGTGTTCGCCACGCGGAATTCGCTCCAGCGCCGAAAGCTCTTGGGCGTGTAGCGCAGCGCGTAGTCCTCCATGGTCTCGTCGGCCACCCAGGCGTTGTACTCGCGCCGGAAACGAAAAATCGTTTGTGGTGCGCTCTGGGCATCGGGTGTATGTGGTGAGGCCATGCCCAGCACAAAGCAAGAAGCGTTCTAGGCGCGCACCGCGTTGGGGCGTTGCATGGGCACGCATTGCCCTGCACAGGACCATGTGCAGGTCCCTGTGCAGGGCTCGCATCGGAATGCGTACGCAGCACTACGTTAATTGACGTATGGGCGCATTCAAGGGTTGTCCCTAACCTTCATTCCACAGCGCAAACAACCCGCTTCCGTCCCGTCCCTTCATTCACACCGATCCTGCAAGGAGCGTCTTCATGAGCCACCCGTACGACCCCCGCTTTAGTGAATCCGCCCAGGCTGAACCCGGCCGCCGTCGCATCCTGCAGGCGCTGGGCGCCGCATCCGTGGCGGGCCTGCCTGCCTGGTCTTTTGGCCAGCCCACTGCGCAGGTCAACACCACCAAGCTGGCCATCACCGACACTGAAGTCACCGTGGGCCAGCTGCACTCCGCCACCGGCACCATGGCGATTTCCGAAACGGGCTCCATCCAGGCCGAGCAACTGGCCATTGACCAGATCAACGCCATGGGCGGTGTGCTGGGCCGCAAGATCAAGGTCATCAAGGAAGACGGCGCCTCCGACTGGCCCACGTTTGCCGAGAAGTCCAAAAAGCTGCTCATCAACGACCGCTGTGCCGCCGTGTTTGGCTGCTGGACCAGCGCCTCGCGCAAGGCAGTGCTGCCGGTGTTCGAGAAAGAAAACGGCCTGCTCTACTACCCCACGTTCTATGAAGGCCTGGAGCAATCCAAGAACGTGATCTACACCGGCCAGGAAGCCACCCAGCAGATTCTGTACAGCCTGGAATGGGCCAAGACCGAGAAGAAGGCCAAGACCTTCTTCCTCATCGGCTCCGACTACATCTGGCCCCGCACCTCGATGAAGATTGCGCGCAAGCACATCGAGAACTTCCAGAAGGGCAAGGTCGTCGGCGAGGAGTACTACCCGCTGGGCAGCACCAACTTCGGCTCGCTGATGAACAAGATCAAGGTGCAAAAGCCCGATTGCCTGTTTGTGGCGGTGGTGGGCGGCTCCAACGTGGCGTTCTACAAGGCGCTCAAGGCCGCGGGCATCACGGGCGACAAGCAGCTGCTGGTCACGCTGTCGGTCACCGAAGACGAAATGACCGGCGTGGGCGGCGAGAACTTCAACGGGTTCTACTCGTCGATGAAGTACTTCCAGTCACTCGACAACGAGAACAACAAGAAGTTTGTGGCTGCCTTCAAGGCCAAGTACGGCAAGGACGCCGTGATTGGCGACGTGACGCAGGCGGGCTACCTGGGCCCCTGGCTGTGGAAGGCCGCGGTTGAAAAAGCCAAGAGCTTTGACGTGGACAAGGTGGTGGCCGCATCGCCCGGCATCGAGCTGACCACCGCGCCCGAGGGCTATGTGAAGGTGGACGCTAACCACCACCTCTGGAGCAAGTCGCGCATCGCCATGGGCATGCCGGACGCCTCGTTCAAGGTGGTGTCCGAGTCGCCTGCGCTGATCAAGCCCGACCCATTCCCCAAGGGATATCAGTAAGAAGGCACCCCCTGAGCGGCTTGCGCCGCCTCACCCCTCTCTCGCTGCGCGGGAGGGAGACGACATCCTCGGGGCGGGGCGGCCTTTCCTCGGTGTCCCTCGCAAGGGGATGCCCCATGCCACCCGCCGTCCATCTTCCACAGCCGCGCCAGGCAGGAGCTGCACATGACCTTTTCCGAAATGATGAACATCGGCCTGATGCAGGGCTTTGCGGGGCTGAGCCTGTTTGCCGTGCTGCTGCTCATGGGGCTGGGGCTGGCCATCATCTTTGGGCAGATGGGCGTGATCAACATGGCCCATGGCGAGTTCATGACCATCGGCGCCTACACGATCTACCTGGGCTCCACCCTCGCGGCCAACCATGCGCCGCAAATGATTCCGTACTACTTTCCGCTGGCCATCGTGGCGGCCTTCGGCTTTGCGTTTGTGGCGGGCTGGCTGGTGGAGTGGGGACTGATCCGCCACCTGTACAAACGCCCGCTCGACACCCTGCTGGCCACCTGGGGCATCAGCCTGGCCCTGCAGCAATCGTTTCGCACCTTCATCGGCCCCAAGGAGGTCAGCCCGACCTTGCCCGACTGGCTGCTGGGTTCGTGGGCGCCCGCCGAGGGGCTGGACATCCCGATCAATGGCCTGTTTGTGCTGGCGCTGACGGCGGTGGTCACAGGGGGCGTGCTGCTGGCCCTGCACAAGAGCCGCTGGGGCCTGCGGGTGCGCGCCACGGTGAGCAACCGCGTCATGGCCAACGCCATCGGCATCGACACCCAGAAGACCGACCGCCTGACCTTTGCCATCGGCTGCGGCATTGCCGGCGTGGCGGGCGCGGCGTTTACCACCATCGGTTCCACCGGCCCCACGTCGGGCTCGCTCTACATCGTGGACGCCTTCCTGGTGGTGACGTTTGGCGGCGCGGCCAGCCTGCTGGGCACTGTGGTGTCGGCCTTCGGGATTGCGCAAACGCAGTCGATCACCGAGTTCTTCATGGCGGGCTCCATGGCCAAGATGATCACGCTGTCGCTGATCGTGCTGATCCTGATGGTGCGGCCACAGGGCTTGTTCGCCTCCAAAGTTCGCCGATGAAATTCGCTCAACTGTCCATTTCCTTCGAGCCCACCGGAGTCTCCGCATGAACGCCCTCAAAGCCTGGATCCTGCGCTACCAGCTCGCCAGCCTGGTACTGCTCACCGTGCTGCTCGCCGTGGTGCTGCCGCTGGCACTCGACATCTTTCGGCTGAACCTGGTGGGCAAGTACCTCACCTATGCGTTCGTCGCTATCGGCCTCGTGATGGTGTGGGGCTACGGTGGCGTGCTCAGCCTGGGGCAGGGCGTGTTCTTTGGCCTGGGGGGCTATGCCATGGCCATGTTCCTCAAGCTCGAAGCCTCCGACCCCATCAGCACCAAGATCCAGTCCACGCCCGGCATCCCAGACTTCATGGACTGGAACCAGATCACCGAACTGCCCAGCTTCTGGATTCCGTTCAAGAGCCTGCCGTTTGCGCTGGCGGCGGTCATCGTCGTGCCCACGCTGCTGGCCTGGATCATCAGCTTTGCGATGTTCAAGCGCCGCGTGGGCGGTGTGTATTTCGCCATCATCACGCAGGCCGTGGCGCTGATTCTGACGGTGCTCATCATCGGCCAGCAGGGCTACACCGGTGGCGTGAACGGCATGACGGATCTGAAGACCCTGTGGGGCTGGGACACGCGCACCGACAGCGCCAAATACATCCTGTACTACGTGTGTGTGGCGCTGCTCATCGGCTCCATCATCCTGTGCCGCTGGATACAGACCGGCAAGGTGGGCACGCTGCTGCTGGCCATGCGCGACAAGGAAGACCGCGTGCGCTTTTCGGGCTACGACGTGGCCAATTTCAAGGTCTTTACCTTCTGCCTGGCCGCCGCGCTGTCGGGCATCGGGGGCGCCATGTTCTCGCTGCAGGTGGGCTTCATGTCGCCCAGTTTTGTAGGCATCGTGCCGTCCATCGAGATGGTGATCTACGCCGCCGTGGGCGGGCGCATGAGCCTGGTGGGCGCGGTGTATGGCACCTTGCTGGTGAACGCGGGCAAGACGTATTTTTCGGAGAGCTTTCCCGAGCTGTGGCTGTTCCTCATGGCCGGGCTTTTCATCGGCGTGACCATGGCTTTCCCCATGGGCCTGGCGGGCCTGTGGGAGAGCCATGTGGTGCCGTGGTGGAAGGGCCGCCGCGAAGCACTGCGCCAGGCATCGGTGCAAGGCCGACCACCCGCAGCGCGCCCGCCTGCGGATGCTGGGCCAACGTCTGCACCGGCGGCATCGTCGCTCGCACCGTCTGCTGTGCTGCCTGACGGCGTGAGCCGCCAGGGCGTCTGAACCCACCGGAGCACCCCTCATGAGCAACACCGACTTTGCCCTGGCCGTGGAAGACCTGACCGTGTCGTTCGACGGCTTCAAGGCCATCGACGACCTCACGCTGTACATCGACAAGAACGAGCTGCGCGTGATCATCGGCCCCAACGGCGCGGGCAAGACCACGCTGCTGGATCTGATCTGCGGCAAGACCCGCGCCACGGGCGGCAGCATCAAGTTCAAGAACGAAGAACTCACCCGCATGGCCGAGCACAAGCGTGTGCGCCTGGGCATCGGGCGCAAGTTCCAGACGCCCTCGATCTACGAGAACCTGTCGGTCTTCCAGAACCTGGAGGTGTCTTACCCCGCAGGCCGCTCGGTGCTGGGAGCGCTGGCGTTCAAGTGCACCGATGAGGTCAAGGCGCGTGTGCAGGTGGTGGCCGAAGACATTGGCCTCGGCGACAAGCTCGATACCGAGGCCGGCTTGCTGAGCCACGGGCAAAAACAGTGGCTGGAGATCGGCATGCTGTTGATGCAGGAGCCCGAGCTGCTGATGCTGGACGAGCCGATTGCCGGCATGAGCGCGCGCGAGCGCGAGCTGACGGCCGAGCTGCTGCAGCGCATCTGCAAGAACCGCGCGGTGATCGTCATTGAGCACGACATGGAGTTCGTCAAGCGCATTGCCCACAAGGTCACTGTGATGCACCAGGGAAAGATCCTGGCCGAAGGCCCCATGGAGAAGGTGCAAGCGGACCCCAAGGTCATCGACGTGTACCTGGGCCACTGAGCAACCCATTCCTTCACAGGAGCATCGCATGCTGGAAGTCAAAGATCTGTTTGTGGCCTACGGCCAGAGCGAGGCGCTGCACGGCATCTCGTTTGACGGCCGTGCCAACGAGACCGTGGCCATCATGGGCCGCAATGGCATGGGCAAAACCACGCTGTTCAAAAGCCTCATGGGTGTGATGCCCGTCAAGAGCGGCCAGATCACCGTGGCAGGCCAGGACGTGACGAAGGACGAGAGCTTTCGCCGCGTGGCCAAGGGCATCGCCTATGTGCCGCAAGGCCGCATGATCTTCCCGACCCTCACGGTCGAAGAGAACATCGAGACCGGGCTGGAAAACTCCAAGACGCGACAGATTCCCGAAGACATCTACGCACTGTTTCCCGTGCTGTGGGACATGCGTCGGCGCAAGGGAGGCAACCTATCGGGGGGGCAGCAGCAGCAACTGGCCATTGCGCGAGCGCTCGTCACCGACCCCAAGGTGCTGCTGCTCGACGAGCCCACCGAGGGCATCCAGCCTTCCATCATCAAGGACATCGCCAAGGCGCTCAACGAGATCCGCAAGCTGCGCCAGATCACCATCGTGGTGAGCGAGCAGGTGCTGTCGTTTGCAATGGACGTGGCCGACCGGCTGTTCGTTATCGAGGGCGGCCGCCTGGTGCATGAGACAGCGCGTGCCGACACCGACCAGCAACGCATCAAAGCTTATTTGTCTGTATGAGGCACCCCTGTGTCGCTTCGCGCCTTTCCCCTCTCTCGCATCGCTGCGCGCTGCGGGAGGGGGGCGCTCCCAGCGCGGGGGCACTGGCCTTCGCCGTGACAGTTTCGCAGGCCGCTTGCCGTGCAAGCCCTGGACTCTCTTCCCCCACTTTTTCCTCTGTCCACCCACCCCTTCCAAGGAGCACGCCATGGCTGAAACCCTGATCAAGGTCGATCTGAGCAAGTCGCCCACCGAGAACGAAAATATCCACAACCGCTGGCACCCAGACATTCCCATGGCCTGCTGGGTCAACCCGGGCGATGAGTTTGTGCTGGAGACGTTTGACTGGACCGGCGGTTTCATCCAAAACAACGACAGCGCGGACGACGTGCGCGACATTGACCTGACGACGGTGCACTACCTCAGCGGCCCCGTGGGCGTGAAGGGGGCCGAGCCGGGTGACCTGCTGGTGGTGGACCTGCTGGACATTGGCGCCAAGCAGGACAGCCTGTGGGGGTTCAACGGCTTTTTCAGCAAGAACAACGGCGGCGGCTTCTTGACCGAGCACTTCCCGCAGGCGCAAAAGTCCATCTGGGACTTTCATGGCATGTTCACCAGTTCGCGCCATGTGCCTGGCGTGAAATACGCCGGGCTCATCCACCCCGGCCTGATTGGCTGCTTGCCCGACCGCAAGATGCTGGAGCAGTGGAATGCGCGCGAGCAGGCGCTCATCGACTCAGACCCCACGGCTGGGCTGGCCAACCCACCCTCGGTGGGCACCGCGCACATGGGCCGCCTCACGGGCGATGCCAAGGCCAAAGCGGCTGCCGAAGGCGCCCGCACGGTGCCCCCGCGCGAGCATGGTGGCAACTGCGACATCAAGGATTTGTCGCGCGGCGCCAAGGTGTTCTTCCCGGTGTATGTAGACGGCGCCGGGCTGTCGGTGGGCGACCTGCATTTCAGCCAGGGCGACGGCGAGATCACCTTCTGCGGCGCCATCGAGATGGCAGGCTGGGTGCACATGAAGGTCACGCTCATCAAGGGCGGCATGGCCAAGTACGGCATCAAGAACCCCATCTTCAAGCCCAGCCCCATCACGCCCACCTACAACGACTACCTGATCTTCGAGGGCATCAGCGTGGACGAGAGTGGCAAGCAGTACTACCTGGACGTGAACGTGGCCTACCGCCAGGCCTGCCTGAACGCCATTGAGTACCTCAAGAAGTTCGGCTACTCGGGCGCGCAGGCGTATTCCATCCTGGGCACAGCCCCGGTGCAGGGCCACATCAGCGGCGTGGTGGATGTGCCCAACGCCTGCGCCACGCTGTGGCTGCCCACGCAGATCTTTGACTTTGACATCAACCCGAGTGCGGCGGGGCCGATCAAGCACCTGGATGGCTCGGTGGCCATGCCGCTGTCGCCCGATCTGGTCTGACAGTCAAACATCATTGCTGCAGAAGGACCCGCCATGCCCACCTACGACTACGCCTGTGCCCAGTGTGGCGGGTTTGATGCCTTCCGCCTGCTGGCCGACCGCAACGAACCCGCCGCCTGCCCAGACTGCGGCGCAGCATCGCCGCGCGTGTTTGCCACCGCACCGCGCCTGGCGCTCATGAGCGCGTCCGCGCGCAGCGCCATCGCCACCAACGAGCGAGCGCGGCACGAGCCGCAGCGCTCGGGCGACTACGCCCGGCTCAAACACCCTGCAGGCTGTGGCTGCTGTTCGTCATCGCAAAGCCGCAAGGCCACGGTGACGGCGCCCAGCGGTGCCAAGGCATTTCCGAGCAAACGGCCCTGGATGATTTCTCATTGATAGGGATGCTTCACCATGATTCACGGCGATATTTCAAGCAGCAAGGACACCGTCGGCGTGGCGGTGGTCAACTACAAGATGCCGCGCCTGCATACCAAGGCCGAGGTGCTGGACAACGCGCGCAAGATCGCAGACATGCTGGTGGGCATGAAGACCGGCTTGCCCGGCATGGACCTGGTGATCTTTCCGGAGTACAGCACCCACGGCATCATGTACGACGCCCAGGAGATGATGGACACGGCGGCCACCGTACCGGGTGAAGAGACCGAAATCTTCGCCGCCGCCTGCCGCAAGGCCAAGGTTTGGGGCGTCTTCTCGCTCACCGGCGAGCGCCATGAGGAGCACCCGCACAAGGTGCCCTACAACACCCTGATCCTCATGAACGACCAGGGCGAGATCGTGCAGAAGTACCGCAAGATCATGCCCTGGACCCCCATCGAAGGCTGGTACCCCGGGGACACCACCTACGTCAGCGAAGGCCCCAAGGGCCTGAAGATCAGCCTCATCATCTGCGATGACGGCAACTACCCCGAGATCTGGCGCGACTGCGCCATGAAGGGCGCCGAACTCATCGTGCGCTGCCAGGGCTACATGTACCCCGCCAAGGAGCAGCAGATTCTGATGAGCAAGGCCATGGCCTTTGCCAACAACACCTACGTGGCCGTGGCCAATGCTGCCGGGTTTGACGGCGTGTACAGCTACTTCGGCCACAGCGCCCTGATCGGTTTTGATGGCCGCACGCTGGGCGAATGCGGCGAGGAGGAATACGGTGTGCAGTACGCCGCGTTGTCAAAAAGCCTGATCCGCGACTTCCGCAAGAATGGGCAGTCCGAGAACCACCTCTTCAAACTGCTGCACCGGGGATACACAGGGCTGATCAACTCCGGCGGTGGGGACCAGGGTGTAGCCGCCTGCCCGTATGACTTTTACAACCGCTGGGTGCATGACCCCGAAGGCACGCGCGAGGCTGTGGAAGCTATCACCCGGTCCATGGTGGGCACCGAGGAGTGCCCGATTGAGGGCATCCCCAACCCCGACAGCGCGGGCCGCTGCTGAGGCAACGGGATTCAGGGCAGTGGCCCGAGATCTTCAAACAGTGTTAACCGGCTGTGAGGCGCCCACACTGCGCCCGATAATCGGCCCCCATGCGTGGGCCGCTCTTTTCTCTCCTGTGGATGTCATCGTGTGCACTGCTGTGCACCGTGCTCGCAGGCTGCGCGGCGAATGCGCCCATGCCACGCGGTGAGGTCAAGGGCGCGTCTGCCTCGCCCGCCGAGCTGGCCCAGTCCGACATGAACCGCGTGGCCACGCTGGCCATGCACGAGAATCTGGAGGGCTTATTCCGCCTCATGGACAAGCTCTATCGCCGCAACCCCGCCGAATGGCGAAAAACCAGCACCACCAGCCGCGAGCACGCCGCCGAGCAGGTGCGCGTGGCCATCCTGCAGCGCCAGCCCTGGGCGCCGCTGCAAGGGCGCCGCGACATCGCCGCGATGGGCTTTGCGCTGGCGCCGGAGTTCACCGGGGACCGCGTGGCCGCCTTCATCCATGCCACGGCCGACATGATCATCACAGCCCATGGCGGCAAGACGGAGTTCTTTTTGCTTGACGGTGTGGATGCACAGCACCTCTACAACGCCGCCCGCAATGTGGAAAGCGCCGTGTGGCTGCTGGCCCAGCGCCGCAATGCCCAGGGCCAGCCGCTGCTGCTGGCCGACGAAATCGGGCCCCAGGGCCGCAACCTGAGCTTCGAGCGTGAGTTTGGCAAGGTCATCGCGCGCCTTGACCTGCTCGCCGCCCTGACCACCGAAAAGTACCGCCGCGCGGCCTTCAGCTATGTACAGGGCATTGTGGGCGGCACTTTCCTGCAGTTCCTGCCGGTGCGTTAAGAGCGGGTCAACCGCTGCGATCCGCGGGATTGGGGTCGCTGTTTGCCACCGTGCATGAAAGTTCCGGGTAGAAACGTGGCGTTACACTTTGCCACCCTTCCACTCCGAATCGGGACTTCCCCATGCTCCAACGTGTTTTGCTGTGGCTCACTGCGTTCTTGTTGGCCACGGTGGCTGCGACCGCAGTGCATGCCCAAGACGCGGACCTGTCCATCACCAAAACCGATGGCGTGACCACGGCCGTTCCAGGCGGATCGGTGACCTACACCATCACCGCCAGCAACGCAGGGCCGGACCCCGTCGCCGGTGCCACGGTGGCGGACACCTTTCCCGCCGTGCTCACCGGCACCTGGACCTGCGTGGGCGCGGGCGGCGGCACCTGCACGGCGGCGGGCAGCGGCAACATCAACGACAGCGTCAACCTGCCAGCAGGGGGCTCGGTCACCTACACGGTGAGCGCCACGATCAACGGTTCGGCGACCGGGACACTGACCAATACCGCGACAGTGACGTCCGCCGTGAACGACCCTGTCCCTGCCAACAACAGCGCCACCGACTCCGACACACTCACTCCCCAGGCCGATCTGGCCATCACCAAGACCGACGGGGTGACCACGGCCACGCCGGGTGGCTCGGTCACCTACACCATCACCGCGAGCAATGCCGGGCCGTCCAATGCACCGGGGGCCACGGTGGCCGACACCTTTCCGGCGGCGCTGACGGGCACCTGGACCTGCGTGGGTGCGGGCGGCGGCACCTGCACGGCAGCCGGCAGCGGCAACATCAACGACACGGTCAACCTGCCCGCAGGCGGTTCGGTGACCTACACGGTTAGCGCCACCGTCAACGGTTCGGCGACGGGGACATTGACCAACACCGCGACGGTGACAGCGCCGGGCGGGGTGACCGATCCCGTCCCGGGCAACAACAGCGCCACGGACTCCGACACCATCACGCCGCAGGCCGATCTGTCCATCACCAAAACGGACGGCGTGACCACGGCCATCCCGGGTGGCTCGGTCACCTACACCATCACCGCCAGCAACGCGGGCCCGTCCAATGCCCCTGGCGCGGCGGTAGCGGATACGTTCCCCGCTGCGCTCACCGGCGCCTGGACCTGCGTGGGTGCGGGCGGCGGTACCTGCACGGCAGCGGGCAGCGGCAACATCAACGACACCGTCAACCTGCCTGCAGGGGGGGCGGTGACCTATACGGTGACCGCCACCGTGAGCGCAGCGGCCAGCGGAACGCTGGTCAATACCGCGACGGTGACCGCGCCGGGCGGAGTGACCGACCCCAACCCGGGCAACAACAGTGCCACGGATTCCGACACCATCGCATCGCAGGCCGATCTGGCCATTACCAAGACCGATGGTGTGACCACGGCCAATCCCGGCGGGTCGGTGATCTACACTATCATCGCCAGCAACGCCGGCCCGTCCAATGCCCCGGGCACGACGGTGGCAGACACCCTGCCTGCCGTGCTCACTGGCACCTGGACCTGCGTGGGCTCCGGCGGCGGCACTTGCACGGCAGCGGGCAGCGGCAGCATCAACGATGTCGTCAACCTGCCTGCGGGTGGATCGGTGACCTACACCGTCACTGCCACGGTGAGCGCGTCGGCGACGGGGACGCTAGTCAACACCGCGACGGTCACGGCCTCAGGGGGGGTGACCGACCCCAACCCGGGCAACAACAGCGCCACCGATACCGACACCATCGCCGCAGTGGCCGCGAGCGCGATTCCGTCGCTGTCCGAGTGGGCTCTGTGGCTGATGGCGGGCTTGATGCTGCTGGCCGCATTCCGGGGCCGCCGCCCAGTGCGCTGATTCTGGACGGGCAACTACAATCGCTCCTCGGCCCAAGGAGCGTTGCAGCGACTTGCCATGCCCGGTTGGGTGCATGGCGATTCGTCAGGCTTGGGTCCCGCGCACCCCACCGTACACCGCAACGACGCTCACCTGTTTTTCCGCTGTTCCTGCTGCACAGGTGAGTGAGTAAGTCCTATGTCCGCTGTATCCCTGCCCCCCATGAAACTGTCTGGCCTGGAGCCCGTCTCCATTGGCGAGGGCACCTTGTTCGTCAACATCGGCGAGCGCACCAACGTCACCGGTTCCAAGGCGTTTGCGCGCATGATTTTGAACGGCCAGTACGAAGAAGCCCTGGCCGTGGCCCGCCAGCAGGTGGAGAACGGCGCGCAGGTCATCGACATCAACATGGACGAGGCCATGCTGGACAGCAAGGCCGCCATGGTGCGCTTTCTGCAGCTCATCGCGTCCGAGCCCGACATCGCGCGTGTGCCCATCATGGTGGACAGCTCCAAGTGGGAGGTGATCGAGGCCGGCCTGCGCTGCGTGCAGGGCAAGGGCATCGTGAACTCCATCTCGATGAAGGAGGGCGTGGACAAGTTCAAGCACGAGGCACGCCTGGTGCGCCGCTATGGCGCCGCTGCGGTGGTCATGGCGTTTGACGAAAAAGGCCAGGCCGACACCTACGAACGCAAGATCGAAATCTGCGAGCGCGCCTACCGCATCCTGGTCGATGAAGTGGGTTTCCCGCCCGAAGACATCATCTTCGACCCCAACATCTTTGCCGTGGCCACCGGCATTGAAGAGCACAACAACTACGCGGTGGACTTCATTGAGGCCGTGCGCTGGATCAAGCAGAACCTGCCGGGCGCCAAGGTGTCGGGCGGTGTGTCGAATGTGTCGTTCAGCTTTCGCGGCAACGACCCCGTGCGCGAGGCCATCCATACCGTGTTCCTGTACCACGCCATCAAGGCCGGGATGGACATGGGCATCGTCAACGCCGGCATGGTGGGCGTGTACGACGACCTGGAGCCCGTGCTGCGCGAGCGCGTGGAAGACGTGGTGCTCAACCGCCGCCCCGACGCCGGTGAGCGCCTGGTCGAGATCGCCGAAACCGCCAAGAGCGGCGCCAAGGACGAGAGCAAGCGGCTCGAATGGCGTGGCACACCCGAGCACCCGAAGACGGTGGGCGAACGCTTGAGCCACGCCCTGGTGCACGGCATCACCGACTTCATCACCGAAGACACCGAAGAGGCCTACCGCGCCATCCTGGCCAAGGGCGGCCGCCCGCTGCATGTGATCGAAGGCCCGCTCATGGACGGCATGAACGTGGTGGGCGACCTGTTTGGCGCGGGCAAGATGTTCTTGCCTCAGGTGGTGAAAAGCGCGCGCGTGATGAAGAGCGCCGTGGCCCACCTGATCCCCTACATCGAAGAAGAAAAGCGCCAGGACGAACTGGCGGGGCGCGATGTGCGCAGCAAGGGCAAGATCGTCATTGCCACCGTCAAGGGCGACGTGCACGACATCGGCAAGAATATCGTTACCGTGGTCCTACAGTGCAACAACTTCGAGGTGGTGAACATGGGCGTGATGGTGCCCTGCCACGAAATTTTGGCGCGTGCCAAGGTCGAGGGGGCCGACATCGTGGGCCTGTCGGGCCTCATCACGCCCAGCCTCGAAGAAATGCAGTACGTCGCGGGCGAGATGCAGAAGGACGAGCACTTCCGCATCAAGAAGATTCCGCTGCTCATCGGCGGCGCCACCACCAGCCGCGTGCACACCGCCGTCAAGATCGCGCCGCACTACGAAGGCCCCGTGGTCTACGTGCCCGATGCCTCCCGCAGCGTGAGCGTGGCGCAGAGCCTGCTGGGCGACGGCGTGCAGAACTACGTGGATGAGTTGAACGCGGACTACGACAAGGTGCGCACCCAGCACGCCAACAAGAAGGCCACGCCTCTGTGGCCCCTGGCCAAGATCCGCGCCAACAAGACGCCCGTGGACTGGGCCGCCTACCAGCCCGCTGTGCCGCGTGCGTTGGGCCGCCGGGTGTTCAAGAACTTCGACCTGGCCGAGCTGGCCAAGTACATCGACTGGGGTCCGTTCTTCCAGACCTGGGACCTGGCCGGCCCGTACCCCGCCATCCTGACCGACGAGGTGGTGGGCGTGGAGGCCACACGCGTGTTCGCCGACGCCCAGGCCATGCTCAAGAAGATCATCGAGGGCCGGTGGCTGACCGCCAGCGGCGTGATGGGCCTGTACCCCGCCAACAGCGTGAACGACGACGACATCGAGTTCTACACCGACGACACCCGCACCGAGGTCGCCATGACCTGGTACGGCCTGCGCCAGCAGGCCGAGAAACACACCATCGACGGCGTGACGCGCCCGAGCCGTTGCCTGGCCGACTTCGTCGCGCCTAAAAGCAGTGGCATTGCCGACTACGCAGGCATGTTCGCGGTCACGGCGGGCCTGGGCATCGAGAAGAAGGAAAAGGCCTTCATCGACGCGCTGGACGACTACTCCGCCATCATGTTCAAGAGCCTGGCCGACCGCCTGGCCGAAGCCTTTGCCGAAGCCTTGCACCACCGCGTGCGCACCGACCTGTGGGGCTATGCCGCTGGCGAAGCGCTGAGCAACGACGACATGATTGCCGAGAAGTACCACGGCATCCGCCCCGCGCCCGGCTACCCCGCCTGCCCTGACCACAGCGCCAAGACCGAACTGTTCCGCGTGCTGCAGTGCGAAGAGGTGGGCATGAGCCTGACGGAAAGCCTGGCCATGATGCCCGCCGCCAGCGTGAGCGGCTTCTACATCGGCCACCCTGATGCCGTGTACTTCAACGTCGGCAAGATCGGCGAAGACCAGCTGCACGACATGGCCCAGCGCCGGGGCATGGACGAGAAGGTGTTGGAGCGGTTGCTGGCGCCGAATCTGTAGGTCAAGAGCCCCAGAGCCGAAAAAGACGAAGGCCCCGCATGCGGGGCCTTCCATTTGGTGCATCTTTCAGCTTGTTAGCGTCCAGAGCGCATATCCCAGTGATCTAAGTGTTTGAGAATCTACCTGAATCCGATACAAACGGCAAACAGAAGAGAGAGGGTCGTTCATGCAAAGAGACAACCCCCTGGTCTATCGCTTGGCGCTGGACTTGGGCTCCACATCGCTGGGCTGGGCCGTTTTCCGATTGGATGCAGAGGGCAGCCCATTGGCCATCATCAAGGCCGGCGCACGCATCTTCAGCGATGGCCGCAATCCCAAGGATGGATCGTCCCTCGCCGTCACCCGCCGTGCTGCGCGCGCCATGCGGCGGCGACGAGATCGCCTTCTCAAGCGCAAGGCCCGCATGCTGGGCGCGCTGGAGCGGCATGGCTTCTTTCCGCAGGACGAGTCCGCCCGCAAGGTGCTGGAGACGCTGAACCCTTTTCTACTGCGGGCGCAAGGCCTGGAAGTGGCCTTGAAACCGGAAGAGTTCGGCC
This sequence comes from Acidovorax sp. Root275, assembly GCF_001428965.1. Classification (NCBI taxonomy): domain Bacteria; kingdom Pseudomonadati; phylum Pseudomonadota; class Betaproteobacteria; order Burkholderiales; family Comamonadaceae; genus Acidovorax; species Acidovorax sp. Root275. The sequence goes on from NZ_LMJH01000009.1 coordinate 701,145, forward strand.
GGGCCCTGTTTCACCTGAACCAGCGCCGGGGTTTCCAGAGCAATCGCAAGACTGACCGCAAAGACAGCGACAGCGGCGCGCTCAAGCAGGCCATCGGTACGTTGCGCGCGCAGATGCACGAATCCGGCTGCCGCACGGTGGGCGAGTGGTTCTGGAAGGTGCGCATGGAGCATAAGCCCGAAGGTGTGAAAGGCCAGGGGGTTCGTGCCCGCTACCGCGAAACCCCCTTCACCACAGACGAGGGCAAGAAGCGCATCGACAAACGCTACGACCTGTATGTCGATCGTGCCATGGTGGCGCAGGAGTTCGATGCGCTGTGGGCCGCGCAGGCAGCTTTCAATCCGGCTCTGTTCAACGAGGCAGCACGCGCCGAGCTGCGCGACATCCTGCTGCACCAGCGCAAGCTGCGGCCCGTGCAGCCCGGCCGCTGCACGCTGGTGCCCGAGGAGCCGCGCGCCCTGTTGGCGCTGTCGAGCACGCAGCGATTTCGCATCTATCAGGAAGTGAATCACCTGCGCGTGCTGCATGACGAATTGCGCGAAGAGACACTGACTCTGGCGCAGCGCGACCAGATTGTGGCGCTGCTGGAGAAGCAGGCCAAGGTGACCTTCACCGCCATGCGCAAGGCGCTGGGCTTTTCGGCCCTCTTCAACCTGGAAGACGCCAAGCGCGATGGCCTCAAGGGCAATGCCACCGCAGCGGCGTTGAGCAAGAAGGACTTGTTCGGCCCCCTGTGGGCCGGGTTCGGCACCGCGCTGCAAGACGAGATCGTCACGCAGCTGATGACCGAGGAAAGCGAGCCGCGCCTGATCGCCTGGCTGCAGGAACACACGGGCGTGGACGAGGCGCGGGCGCAGGCCATTGCCAACACGGGCCTGCCAGAAGGCTACGGCAGCCTGGGCCGCACAGCACTGGCCCGCATCGTGCCGGAGCTGCAGCGCGACGTCATCACTTATGACAAGGCCGTGCAGGCTGCCGGCTTCGCGCACCATAGCGATTTGGGCTTCAGCTTCGAGCACGGCGCAGACGAAGTGGAACGCATCGGCGAGCGCACCATCGCCTCCACCGGGGAGATCAAGCCCGTCTTCGCCTTCAAGCAACTGCCCTACTACGGCCGCGCCTTGCAACGCCATGTAGCGTTTGCCAAGGACAACCCACGCAACGACGAAGAGCGCTACGGCAAGATCGCCAACCCCACCGTGCATATCGGCCTGAACCAGGTGCGCGTGGTGGTCAATGCGCTGATGCGCCGCTATGGCCGCCCGGCCGAAGTGGTGATTGAGCTGGCGCGCGACCTCAAGCAGAGCCGCGAACAGAAGCTGGAAGCGCAGCAGCGGCAGGCGGACAACCAGAAGCGCAACGCACGCATCCGCCGCTCCATCGCCGAGGTGCTGGGCATCAGCGAGGAACGGGTGCGCACGCTGGACATCCAGAAATGGATCCTGTGGGAAGAGCTGAGCCACGATGCGGCCGACCGCCGCTGCCCCTACAGCGGCGTGCAGATCAGCGCGAGCATGCTTCTGGGCGAACGCGTGGAGATCGAGCACATCCTGCCGTTCTCGATGACCCTGGACGACAGCCTAAACAACCGCACGGTGGCGCTGCGCGAAGCCAACCGCATCAAGCGCAACCGCGCGCCGTGGGAAGCCCGTGCCGACTTCGAGGCCCAGGGCTGGAGCTATGACGGCATCCTGCAACGCGCCGAGCGCATGCCGCTGCGCAAGCGCTACCGCTTCGCGCCCGACGGCTACGAACGCTGGCTGGGTGAGGACAAGGACTTTCTGGCCCGTGCGCTCAACGACACGCGCTATCTCTCACGTGTAGCAGCGGAGTATCTGCGACTGGTGTGCCCCGGCAGCGCCACCCGCGTGATCCCGGGCCAGATGACGGCGCTGCTGCGTGGCAAGTTCGGCCTGAACGACGTGCTGGGCCTGGACGGTGAAAAGAACCGCAACGACCACCGCCACCATGCGGTGGATGCCTGCGTGATCGGCGTGACCGACCAGCGCATGATGCAGCGCTTTGCCCAGGCCAACGCACAGGCGCGCGAAGACGGTTTGACGCGGCTCGTCGAAGACATGCCGCTGCCCTGGCCCACCTACCGCGACCATGTGGAGCGCGCCGTGCACCACATCTGGGTCAGCCACAAGCCCGACCACGGCTTCGAAGGCGCCATGATGGAAGAGACCAGCTACGGCATCCTGCGCGACGGCAGCATCAAGCAGCGCCGCAAGGCAGACGGCAGTGCGGGGCGAGAGATCAGCAACCTGATCCGCATCGCCGAGCCCGGACAGCCCCAGCGCCATGGCGTCGATGCCGAAGGCCGGCCGCTACCCTACAAGGGCTATGTGGGCGGCAGCAACTACTGCATCGAGATCACCGTCAACGACAAAGGCAAATGGGAAGGGCAGGTGATTTCGACCTTCGATGCGTATCGCATCGTGCGGGAGGGGGGGCTGCGGCAGTTGCGGCATCCGACCCAAGGCCAGAATGGGCGGGCATTGGCCATGCGGCTGGTGATTGGCGATAGCGTGCGGTTGGAAGCAGGCGAAGGGAGCTTGCAAACTTTGCGCGTGGCGAAGATGTCTGCAGCGGGACAGGTCTTCATGTCAGAAGTCAATCAAGCCAACGTGGACGCCCGCAACAGAAACGGCGATTTGCCCTATGTCTCCAAGATGGCTGGGTCTTTCCAAAAAGCCAGGGCCCGCCAAGTCACCATCTCCCCCATCGGCGAACTCCGTGATCCGGGGTTCAAGGGCTGACGCACCATGGTCGGCCGCATCGTCGAAATCGCGGACGACAGGCGGCATCTCTTCGTGCATCGCGGCTTTCTCGTCGTGCGCGACACCGAGGGAGAGCGCAAGGAACTGGGCCAGATCCCCCTGGACGACATCGCCGCCGTCATCGCCAATGCCCACGGCCTGAGCTACACCAACAACCTGCTGGTGGCCCTGGCCGAACGCGGGGCGCCCTTCGTGCTCTGCGGTGCCAACCACAATGCCGTCGGCATGCTGCTGCCCATCGATGGCCACCATGTGCAGGCCAAGCGCATCGAAGCGCAATTGGCTGCCGGGCTGCCGCTGCTCAAGCGCCAATGGGCGACAGTGGTCAAGGCCAAGCTGGAACAGCAGGCCGCCGCGCTGGAAGCCGCAGGCGCCGCCACGGCCCCGCTGCTGGCCCTGGTGGGCAAGGTGCGCAGCGGTGATCCGGAGAACATCGAAGGGCAGGGAGCCAGGCGCTACTGGAGCCTGCTGTTCGGTGCGGATTTCCGGCGAGACCAGGATGGCGATGGCCTGAATGCGCTGCTCAACTACGGCTACACCGTGCTACGGTCAGCCACCGCCCGGGCCGTAGTCGCAGCTGGACTGCATCCCAGCCTGGGCCTGCACCACAGCAATGACGCGAACCCCATGCGCTTGGTGGACGACCTGATGGAGCCCTTCCGGCCGGTGGTGGATCTCAAGGTCTGGCAATTGCACCGGGCTGGCGAGGCCCACGTCACGCCCGAGACCAAGCGCGCCCTGGTGCGCGTGCTGTACGACGACATGCAGACGCTGCAGGGCGTGACGCCCGTCATGGTGTGCATTCAGCGCGTGGCGACATCGTTGGCCCAGGTCTATCTGGGTGAGCGGATCCGGCTCGATCTGCCCCTGCCCGGATTGCCGCTCTCACTGGCAGGCAGCTTCGATTCCGATTGAAGTGACGCCGAACGGACGCATGCCAACAGGATTGCAACCATGCTGACGGGGTACCGACTGATGTGGATGGTGGTGATGTTCGACCTGCCAGTGATCACCAAGGCCGAGCGCAAGGCGGCCACTGGCTTTCGCAATGCCTTGCTGGACGTGGGCTTCCAGATGAGCCAGTTCAGCATCTATCTGCGCTTTTGCACCAGCCAGGCCCAGGTGGACACACTCTGCCGTCAGGTGGAGCAAGCCTTGCCGGCCGGAGGCAAAGTGCATATCTTCCAGTTCACCGACAAGCAGTACGAGCGCGCCATCTCCTTCCATGGCCGAAGCCGTCAGCCCGCGCAAAAAGCGCCCGACCAGTTCGATCTTTTCTAGCCCTACGCCATGTTTTCCTGGACTGCAGAAGCGAAAACCCCCTTGACGAATCAAGGGGTTATCGCGATCAGAGTCTAGATCACTGGGATATGCGCACTGGCCGGAACGCAAACGCTCCCATCGGCACGCAGCCCATTAGTCTAGATCACTGGGATATGCGCACTGGCCGGAACATCATTCTTTTCATGTCGTTCTCCGTTGTGAGTCTAGATCACTGGGATATGCGCACTGGCCGGAACTGGGCAAGCACCAGCCGGGGCGGCGCTGGAAGTCTAGATCACTGGGATATGCGCACTGGCCGGAACCAGGTAGAGCGCGAAGCCTTGATTGCGTTGAGTCTAGATCACTGGGATATGCGCACTGGCCGGAACTCAAAACGTTTTTTCGGCTCTACAGCAAGCAGTCTAGATCACTGGGATATGCGCACTGGCCGGAACTTCAGCGGCGTCAGTAAGTCGGGGGCCGCCAGTCTAGATCACTGGGATATGCGCACTGGCCGGAACAAGGGTGACACGTGGCCCTCGCGCATGCAGAGTCTAGATCACTGGGATATGCGCACTGGCCGGAACTCCCGCATCTGAGGCAAAGGAGCTGTGATGAGTCTAGATCACTGGGATATGCGCACTGGCCGGAACCAAGCAAGGAGGTGCGTGATGCGGATGCCAAGTCTAGATCACTGGGATATGCGCACTGGCCGGAACACAGGCGCCAGCCTGAGCAGGGCCTGGGCCAGTGTAGATCACTGGGATATGCGCACTGGCCGGAACGCAGCTACGTCAATGAACAGGCCAAGTCCCTGGAGCAGGTGAACGATGCCAACCAGGTGGTGGACCGGGCTGCGCTGCTGGACTTGCGCTTTGACGCCACCACCTCCATCGTGGCTGCGGCTGAGCTGGACAAGGGTTACTTCACCCAGCTGAGCGCCCGCACCAACGACGATGGCACCCCTCTGGTGCCTGCCGATCTGCCCGCAGACAAGAAAGCGCAGTACATCTATCTGGTCCACCACGAGGGGGCGAATGGTGCCGCGCAAATCCTCAAAGGCACGCTGACCGATGCGCGCGCTGAAGGCCTGCTGAAAAACCACGTGGCTGATGCCGACAAGCGCCAGGCGATGATCGACGCCCACGACGGCAGTGCAGCCAAGGCTTACACGGCTTACTGTGGCAGTACATTGAGCAGCGCATAGTGCCCGCCAACTTCCGTTGAAACGCCCGACTTCTGCCATGACTTGTTCCTTGCCCGCTCGACTTCGTCCCCTTGTACGTTTTGGTGCCGTGGCGCGCAGCGTGGCGTATTCCGGAGCACGAAAGGCGCTGTGGGCCGCGCTGGCACTGGCCCAGCCCGTCTGCTGGGCCCAGGCCCAGGCCCAGGCGCCTGCTCTTGCCGCCAGTTCGACCTTGCCAGCCAGCCGCCTGGCGGCGCAGTGGGAAGGCCCGGCCCTGGTGGGGCAGTTGCAGTTGCGACTCATCGTGTTGGATGCTGAACGCGGCGCGGTGGCGGCAGCGCTCACGGTTGGATCGCCGCAGTGCAGCGGTGGTCTGGACAGCCTGGGGCAGTGGCAACGAGGCACTTTGGTGCTCAAGCCCTACCGGCCCGAACTCGACGCTGCCGCTTGCGAGGTCCGAGTGCGGGTGGATGTCGACGGGCGCCGGGCCTGGGTGTCCGAGACGGGTTGCGGTGCCTATCGGGGCGCTGCCTGTGTGTTTGAGGGGCGGTTGCAGGCGCGGTAGTGGGGGCTGCTCGCTGCTGCAGGGACCATGAATTTCATCCAGATTTCTCCAGGCAATCCAATCAGCCCCGGCTGTCCGGCAGCTTCGCGATCACCTTGATCTCAAACTGAAACCCATACAGCCAGGTCACCCCGATGCCCGTCAGCGTGGGGTAGGGCGCCTCGCCCCAGAACTCGGGCACGACGCCCCAGACGGTCTCGAAGTTCGCTTCGGGGTTGACCACAAACATCGTCACGTCCACCACATCGTCAAACGTGCAGCCCGCCGCCTGCAGCACTGCGTTCAGGTTGGTGAACGCCAGCCGCACCTGCGCCTTCAGGTCGGGCTCGGGCGAGCCATCTTCGCGGCTGCCTACCTGGCCCGACACGAACAGAAAACCGTGGGACCGCACCGCTGGCGAATAGCGGTTGCGTTCGTACAGCGCTTGGCGACCAGCGGGGAAGACAACATCGCGTGGTGGCATGAGAGAACTCCTTCAGTGGGGCCAGCAAATTGGCCCGTGGTTAACGATGAAGGCACTGTAGGAAAACGCGCCCGGCCGATAAACAGGCAACTCTGCCCACCACTGTTCTTAGAATCCAAACAATCTTTGAACGATGGGCCCGCCATGGACCGTTTTGACGCAATGCAGGCCTTTGCCCGCGTGGTGGAGTCCGGCAGCTTCACCAAAGCCGCCCACACCCTGCACATGAGCCGCACCACCGCCACGCAGCTGGTGCAGCAGCTCGAGGCCCGCCTGCGCGTGAAGCTGCTCCACCGCACCACACGCCGCGTGCAGGTCACGGCCGACGGCGCTGCCTACTACGAGCGCGTGGTGCGCCTGCTGGCCGATCTGGACGACGCAGAGACCAGCCTCTCCACCGCATCCGCCGCGCCCCGGGGCCGCCTGCGGGTGGACGTGCCCAGCCCGCTGGCCCGCCTCATCCTCGTCCCCGCGCTGCCTGCGTTCCACGCGCAATACCCCGACATCCAGCTTGACATGGGTGTGAGCGACCGTCGCGTGGACATGGTGGCCGACAACGTGGACTGCGTGGTGCGCGGCGGCACCATCACCGACCCGTCCCTTGTCGCGCGCCACGTGGGCGACCTCCCCCTGCGCGTGTTCGCCGCCCCCAGCTACCTGCATCGGGCAGGCACCCCCACGCACCCGCAGGTGCTGGATGACGCCGACACGCACCACCGCACCGTTGGATTCCTGTGGGCCCGCACCGGCCGCCCTGTGCCCTACGCCATGCGCCGGGGCGCGGAAAGTGTGCAGGTGCAAGGCCGCTACGTGTGCGCGCTGGATGATGGCAACGCCTACCTGGCCGCAGGCCTGGCGGGCATGGGGTTGCTCTGGCTGCCCAGCTACATGGCCCAGCCCCACCTGGCCCGCGGCGAGCTGGTGCCCCTGTTTGAAGACTGGGCGATGGACCCCATGCCGCTGTACGTGGCCTACCCGCCCAACCGCCACGTGAGCGCCAAGGTGCGGGTGTTTATCGACTGGGTGGTGGGGCTGATGGCGCAGCACGCGCCGGTGGTGGGGCAGGGTGGAGATGTGGTGCTATTGAATGAATAGCTTATGGCGTTTGATGGACAAGCGCTAGAGGCTATTTTTGGACTCAACATCACCTCAAAAAAGCGGCCGAAACCAGCCAGATGGCAATCACCCGCGCCAAGCCGCCTCAATGGCTGCAATGTCGATCTTGCGCATCTCCATCATCGCGTCGAACGCACGCTTGGCAGCCGCTCTGTCGGGGTCGGTGACGGCCTGTGTCAACACCCGTGGCGTGATCTGCCACGACAGCCCCCACTGGTCCTTGCACCAGCCGCAAGCGCTTTCCTGGCCACCGTTGTCAACGATGGCGTTCCACAGCCGGTCCGTCTCGGCCTGGTCATCCGTCGCCACCTGAAACGAAAACGCCTCGCTGTGCACAAACGCCGGGCCCCCGTTGAGCCCCAGGCACGGAATGCCCAGCACGGTGAACTCCACCGTCAATACGTCGCCCTGCTGGCCCGCAGGGTAGTCCCCCGGCGCGTGCATCACACGGCCTACGGCGCTGTCAGGGAAGGTGGCAGCGTAGAACGTGGCGGCATCCAGGGCGTTGCCGTTGAACCAGAGGCAGATGGTGTTTTTGCTGGGCATGGTGAGGGTCTCCAAAACTGAGATGGACACCTGCATCCGCGCGGTGCAGGACGAAGGGTGATTTTGACGGCTTGGGCGGTACAAGGGGGCGCGTGCTCTGGCCAGCAGCGCCAACGCAATGTCGCGCTGCCACAATGGCGCGACAGGAGGACACCCATGAACACAGGATTCCAGCAAACGCGCCGCGCTGCGCTCACTGCGGCGGTAGCTGCCGCTTTGGCAGCATGCGGGGGCGGAGGCTCTGGCGATGGAGAAGCACCCGCGCCGGTGGGCCAGGTGATCAACTCCACCATCAAGTCGGCCTCCAATGGCAGCACCTACCCTGTTCAGGTTTTCTTGCCCGAGTCATACGCCACGGGAACAGCGACCCTGCCCGTCATCTATGCAACCGAGGGTGATGCCCAGTACGGCGGCCCCAATCGCTCCCGCTTCGACACCTTCAAGGAGGTGCTGCAGCGGCGGGGGACCCAGGCCATTCTGGTCGGCATTGGCGGCACTGCCTGGCGGGGCACCGACTTCCTTATGCCGGGCGCAGCCAAGTACCTCGACTTCCTTGTGAAAGAACTGGCGCCAGCCATCGAGCGGCAGTACAGTGCCGACCCCAAACGCCGGGTGTTGTCGGGCTTGTCCCATGGCGGCTACTTTGTGGTGGCGGCGCTGATACTGGAGGCCCGTGCGGGTGTGCCGCCCAGCTTTTCACACTACCTCTCGACCGAGTGCAGCGTGGGGGAGCACACCAGCCCTGCGGGGGTGTTGGCGTTTGAAAAACAGATCGACGGCAAGCCCTTGCCCACGACCTTGTTGCTCGCGGGGGCAAGCGGTGGCAACCACCCGCTGATAAGCATCCCTCTTTTCAACCAGATGGCCTCGCAGAACCTGCCGGGCCTGGTGATGCTCAAGGCCGAGTACAGCACCTCGCACGTGGGTGCGGATGTGCCCGCATTTGAAGATGCGCTGAAGCGGTTCTTTCCTTGAACCGGCATGCGTGCAGCGGCGACCACTGTCTGCTCCGGCAGCGGCAGGCGGTAGTTGCTCGCGGGTGGCGCGGCTGCTGCAAGCCTGAGAGTGGCAAGCACAGGTGGGTCGCTTGCAAGCTTGCTGCGCGAGGAGGATAATTCGCCTTTATGAAAATCCTCACCAACGTGATCAAGGCATCGTTCGCCACCTAGTTGCGCCCCCTGATCGCGTGTCGGAGGGCCTTGCGCCTTCCGGACCCAAAAGACCCCGGCAGGCTTTGTCCCCCCCGGGGTTTTTTGTTTTCCGACTTACTCACTTCACACCAACCCATGCGTACCTACGACAAGTTGATCGCCACGATTCCCGACCGCCGGAGCATGAGCCCCGTGCGCCCGGGCTCCGGCGACAGCACACATCCCAGACGCTAGCGACCAGGCGAATCCTTCAGGCCTGGGCTGGCGCAAAGCCAACCAGGCGGCAGCTGCTCGCAGAGCCGAGTGCAGCCGCAAGAAAGATTGAAAGATTCGCCATGACCAAGAATTCACGCCATACCAGCAACGCCCATCTGCGCAACCTCGGTGTCATCGCCCACGTCGACGCGGGCAAGACCACGACCACCGAACGCATCCTGTTCTACACGGGCGAAAGCCACCGCATCGGCGAAGTGCACGACGGCACGGCGCACATGGACTTCGACCCGCAGGAGCAAAAGCGCGGCATCACCATCAACAGCGCGGCCGTCACCGTGCACTGGAAGGGCACGCAGCTCAACCTGATCGACACACCCGGCCACATCGACTTCAACATCGAGGTGAACCGCTCGCTGCGCGTGCTCGATGGCGCGGTCGTGGTTTTCGACGGCGTGGCCGGCGTGGAGCCGCAGACCGAGACCAACTGGCGCCTGGCCGACAAATACCGCGTGCCGCGCATCGCCTTCATCAACAAGCTCGACCGCGTGGGTGCCGACTTCCACCGCGTGGTGGCCATGATGGAAGAGCGCCTGGGCGTGCGCGTGGTGCCGCTGCAGATCCCCATCGGCACGGAAGGCGACTTCCGCGGCGTGGTGGACCTGTTGGGCCTGCGCGCCCGCATCTGGGACAAGGACGACGCGAGTGCCCCCTACCGCGAAGCCGACGTGCCCGCCGAGCTGCTTGAGCAAGCGTTGCGCAGCCGCGCCCGGCTGGTCGAGGCCTCCGTGGAGCAGGACGAAGCCGCGCTGCAGGCCTACGTGAACGGTGAGGAGATCGCTGTGGACGTGTTGCGTGCCGCCATCCGCAAGGGTGTGCTGGCAGGCGCCTTCGTGCCCGCGCTCGCCGGCTCGGCCTTCAAGAACCGTGGCGTGGAGCCTCTGCTCGACGCTGTGGTGGACTACCTGCCCTCGCCGGACGACATCGTGCGCGAAGGCAGTGAGAAGCCAGCTTCTGCCACCGACCCGTTCGCGGCCCTGGCGTTCAAGGTCGTCACCGACGACCATGGCGCCAAGGTGTTCGTGCGCGTGTACAGCGGCCGTCTGGGCAAGGGCGACGTGGTGCTCAACACCAGCACGGGCAAGACCGAGCGCGTGTCGCGCCTGTACGAAGTGCATGCCGACAAGCACATCGAGCGCGACGAGCTGGTGGCGGGCGACATCGCCGCCGTCGTGGGCCTCAAGGACACCCTCACGGGGCACACGCTGAGCGACCCGGCCCACCCCGTGGTGCTGGAGCAGATCAGCGTGCCCGAGCCGGTGATCCATGTGGCCATCGAGCCCAAGGCGAGCGCGGACCAGCAAGGCCTGTCCAAGGCCCTGCAGTCCCTGCTGCGCGAGGACCCGAGCCTCAGGCTGCAGCACGACGCCGAATCCGGCCAGACCATTCTGTCCGGCATGGGCGAGCTGCAGCTGGAGGTATCGATCGAGAAGCTGCGCGCACGCCACGGCGTCAACGTGTCGGTCGGCCGCCCCCAGGTGGCCTACCGCGAAACCATTTCGCAAAGTGTGGAGGTACACCATGTGCACAAGAAGCAATCGGGCGGCCCCGGCCAGTTCGCCGAGGTGAGGCTGCTGCTCGAACCCCTGCCCAGGGGCGAAGGCATCCGCTTTGACAACCGCATCGTCGGCGGCGCCGTGCCGCGCGAGTTCATCCCCGCGGTGGAGGCCGGCATCCGCCGCGCCGCCCTGGCAGGCGTGGTGGCCGGCTTCCCCGCCGTGGACTTTGCCGCCACGCTGGTGGATGGCAGTTATCACGAGCGCGACTCGTCCACGCTGGCCTTCGAGCTGGCGGCCATGGCCGCCTTCCGCGAAGGCTTTGCGAAGGCAGTGCCCCAGGTGCTGGAGCCCGTGATGGCCGTCGAGGTCATCACCCCGGCCGAGTACCTGGGCGACAGCATCGGCGATTTGAACCGTCGCCGTGGCGTGGTGCGCGGCCAGGGCCAGCGCGGCAATGCCGCCACGGTCGAGGCCGAGGTACCGCTGAAAGAGATGTTCGGCTACATCGGTAGCCTGCGCGCATTGTCTTCGGGCCGTGCGCAGTATTCGATGCAGCTGGACCACTACGGAGTGGTGCCAGCGGGGGAGATGGCTGCTTTGGTGCCGTGATGATGTGAAGTGGCGCGCTGGGCCGGGCTTGACGGCCTGCTAGCGCAAAGACGGGGGGCGTGGACGGATGTCTGCGCCCCTTTTTTCTGTCTGCGATGGAAGCGTAGATGGTTGTGTCGGCTCAGGAGTGCGCTTGTGGCGCCCAGAAGATCACATGCCCCGGCGGTCGTACACCACCAATTGCTGGCCGCTGGCTGCCACGGGCCTTCATCTGGTGCTGCCACATGCGCTTGTCGCACACTGCAGTGTGGAGAAAAACCACGGATGTTCCCTCGCCCGCCATCAGGGCTGCCAGCGACGCGCCGTCCGACTGAATTCTGCAAATCGCGGTCATGGGAGTTGCTTCAGTGGCGCTGGGGATTAGCGGTCTGCAGGCGCCCCCTCTGCCCCCGCCGCCATCTCCAGCTGCATCATGATCATGTTGACCAGCGTGTGCACCGTGGGCCGCCCGGTTTCGATGACGTAGTGGGCAGCTTCGCGGTACAGGGCGTCGCGCTGGGTGTACAGGTCGCGCAGCTTGTCCATGGGGTTGCCGCCCTGCAGCAGGGGGCGGGTCTTGTCGTGTTTGACGCGCCGGTAGATCTCTTCGGGCGATGCGCGCAGGTACAGCACATTGCCAAACTGGCGCAGGGTTTCGCGGTTTTCGGGGCGCAGCACGGCGCCGCCGCCCGTGGACAGGACCATGCCGCCGGGCTGCCCAGCCACGTCGACCAGGGCCTGCGCCTCCAGGTCACGAAAGCGGGCTTCGCCTTCGGCCTCGAAGAAGCTGCGGATGGTGGTGCCAATGGTCTGTTCCAGCCGGTGGTCCAGGTCGATGAAAGGCACACCTGCCCGGTGGGCCAGCTGCCGGCCGATGGTGGATTTTCCCGAGCCGGGCATTCCGACCAGAGCGCAGCGAATCTGCATAGATGTTGTCCTGTGTACGTGCGGGCCCGCCTGTTTGTCCGTTTGTCTGCAGCTGCCGCTGGACGCCGAGTGTAAGGGGGTGGTGCGCGCTGGCCCTTGGCGGCCTGGCAGCAGCGGGGAGCGTTCAGGCCTTCACAGTGCGGCGTAGACCAGCGCCGGATACAGCTCGCAGAGGGTGCGCAGTTGGCCGGGCGCCTGGGTGAGCAGGATGGCGAAGAGGTCTTCGGCGGGGTCTACCAAAAAGAAGGTGCCGCCCATTCCGCTCCAGCTGTAGGTGCCTGCCGAACCGGGGCTGGTGGCCAGGCCGGTGGCCTTGCGCACGGCCACGCCCAGGCCAAAGCCGTAGCCTGCGGGCAGGATGTCGCCCGCGGTGGGGATGCTGCCCAGGTGGTCGGCGGTCATGAAATCCACGGTGGCGCGGCTGGCCAGGCGGATGGCGCGACCGTCCGGGCCTTGCAGGGTGCCCCGGCCCAGCATCAGCTGCAAGAAGCGCGCGTAGTCGCTGGCGGTGGACACCAGCCCGCCGCCAGCAGATTCAAACGCGGGCGGTGCAGAGACGTCGATCAGCGCCACCTCGGCCCCGGTCTGCGGGTCGCGGGCAAACGGCTCGGCCAGGTCGGCCAGGCGGTGGGGCGGCACCACAAAGCCGGTGTCGTGCATGCCCAGGGGCTCCAGCACGCGGCGTTTCAGGAGGGTGCCCAGGCTGGCGCCCTCGACCACCTCCAGCACCCCGCCCAGTACATCGGTGGCGCGGCTGTATTCCCAGCGGCTGCCGGGCTGGTGCACCAGTGGCAGGGGGCCCAGCGCGGCCACCAGCTCGGCATTGTTGTGGCGCCGCGAGCCGACGCGTGCCGCCCGGTATTGGTCGGGCACCGTGCCCGCCTCCCACGCGTAGCTCAGCCCGGCGGTGTGGCGCAGCAGGTCGTGCACCGTGGCCTCGCGCGCTGCAGGCGTGGTGGTGCCGGTGGCTGCGTCGTACACCCGCTGGCCCGCAAACGCGGGCAGGTAGTGCGAGACGGGGTGCGACAGCAGCAGTCGGCCTTCTTCCATGAGCATCAGCGCCGCCAGCGAGGCAATCGGTTTGGTCATGGAGTAGATGCGGAACACGGTGTCGGGCGCCATGGCGGGTGCGCCCGCCCCGGGCCGCTGAGCCCCAATGGCTTCGTGCAGCACCGTGCGCCCCTGGTGGTGCACCAGAGCCACTGCGCCGGGCAGCAGGCCCTCGTCGACGTGGGTCTGGAGTGCGGCGCGCAGGCTGGCAAGGGCGTGGGGGTGCATGGGGCGGTGTCTCTGGGCAGGTGGGATTTGTCTCCAGAATACCCGCGCCTGTGCCGGGCAGAGGGTCGCCTGGGCAACAGGCATGGGCACTTTGGCAGGGCCGGGGCGGATGTGGGATGGGGCCTACTGCAGTTGCAGCGAAACGCGGATGGACGCGCGCAGGCTGTCGCCCTAGGCTTGCCGCATATGGCCGCACCCTCCCTGAAGCGCCGCGCACTGCGCCTTGTCAAATCCGTGTGGACCCTGTTCCAGCCTTTCTGGCGTGCCACCACGCTCTGGCTGGATGCCGATGGGCTGCGCATGAGCGCCGCCATGTCGTTCTACGGCATGCTCAGCCTGGCGCCCCTGTTGCTGTTGCTGGTGGGGGTTCTGGGCTGGTGGATGGACCGCAGCTATCTGGAAAGCAACCTCGTCGCGCAGGTGCAGGCTGTGATGGGCCAGCAGGTGGCCGACGTGGTGCGGCAGGCGATGGCCAGTGCCCAAGCCCCGGCCGAGGGGCGGCTGGCGTCGCTGGTGGGGTTTGTGGTGCTGGTCTCCGGCGCCACGGGAGTGTTTGTCGAATTGCAGTCGGCACTGGAGCACCTGTGGCGTGGCGAGGGCCCGTTGCCGCAGCGGGCCGCCTGGTGGCGCATGGCATCGCTGCGCTTGCGCGGGCTGGCCTATGTGCTGGCGCTGGGGTTTCTGTTGCTGGTGTCGCTGGCGCTGTCCACGCTGATCCACCTGCTGGCGGGCTGGGCGGGCTCGCGCCTGGCGTTGGCGCCGTTGGCACCTGCCATGCAGCTGGTCAATGAAGTGGTGGCCTTTGGATTTGCAGTGGCGCTGTTTGTGGGCCTGATGCGCATTGGCGCCGGGGCCAAGCCGCCGCCGCGCTGCATCATGGCCGGGGCCGTGGTGGGCGCCACGCTGTTCACGGTGGGCAAGCAGCTGCTGGCCTGGTACCTGGCCACGGCGGCCGTGGTGTCGGCCTATGGCGCAGCGGGGTCCCTGGTGGTGCTGCTGATGTGGATCTACTTCTCGTCGGCGGTGCTGCTGTTTTCTGCCAGCTGCGCCCGGGCCTTTCAGGAACTGGGTGCATTGCCCGCAGTGCGGGGGCGTCTGCATGTGCCGCAATAGGTTGAGTCTTCAACCGGTTCGGAGGTCGTAAACACGTTCTTACGTCCTTTACAGCCGCTACGCCCGAATTTCCGGGCTTGCTGGTTACGCTGGCGACCATTCATCCAGAGCTTTCTGGACCTTCCGGAGAAAAATCATGAGCCTTATCGTTTCGCCCCCCACTAATACTTCCGCCGTTCCTGTGGCGCAGGCTGGCGCCTTTGGCGGCGCGGCCGGTCCCTCCCTCAAATGGCTGTGGGCCGCCATCGGCGTGCTGGGCGTGAGCGTGGTGGCGCTGGGCACGACCCTGGTGGTGCAGAACGCGGGCAAGTCCACCGCCGACGCGCAACCCCTGGCCGTGGCGGCGCAGCCTGCGTCCGGAATGACCGGAGTCGAGAATTTTCAACAAAAACCGGCTCCAGCGCTTTCCGGTAATAGAAATATTGCTATGAATAGTGCAGCAAATCAGCCGCCTGCAGCTTCGCAAGGCTATGCCGGGCAAGCCCCGCAGCAGTACCAGCAACAGCAGCCACCCCTGCGCACCGCTGCACAGGCTCCCGTGTGTGCCACCTGTGGCCGCGTGGAGTCGGTGCAGGCGGTGCAACAGGCGGCCCCAGCCACGGGCGTGGGGGCGGTAGCGGGCGGTGTGCTGGGGGCCGTGGTGGGCAACCAGGTGGGCAAGGGCTCGGGCCGCACGGCGGCCACCGTACTGGGCGCCGTGGGCGGCGGCTATGTGGGCCACAAGGTGGAAGAACGCACGCGCACGCAGACGGTCTACCAGATCGCCGTGCGCATGGAAGATGGTTCGGTGCGGCGCTTTACCCGCGCCCAGCCCCCGGCCGTGGGCACACCCGTGGTGCTGCAGGGCAAGGGTTTCCGCGTGGACGATGGTGCGGCCCTGCGCGCCGAGGAGTCTTACCCGCGTGCACAGCCCGGCGCGGTGCGTGTGGCGGACACGTATTGATCCCCCTTGCTTCTCCCTGCAAAAAAGCCCGCTGTTAGCGGGCTTTTTTATGGGCGGAGGGCAGGTTACAGCACCGCTGGGATCTCGGTGGCCGGCGGCGTGTTGCGGCTGCGGCCACAGCGCACCAGACCGTCGATCATCACCATGCCGATGCCCGGGATGTCGCCCAGCTGCACGCTCTCCAGCAGCGTGGCGCCGGCCGTGTGCTGGGCGCGGTCCATGAAAACGAAGTCCGCCGCACGGCCCGGCTCGATCAAGCCGCAGTTCAGATTGCGGATGCGCGCCGTGTTGCCCGTGGCAAAGCAGAACACCAGCTCGGCGGGAATGTCGGCAAAGCTGGATATCAAGGCAATCATGCGCAGCATGCCCAGCGGCTGCACGCCCGAGCCGGCCGGACCGTCGGTGCCCAGGATCACGCGGTGCGGGCACTTGAGCTCGATGGCCGCCCGCGCGGCCTGGATGGCGATCTTCTCGTTGCCGTTGTGCACCAGCTCGATGGCGCGGGACGACTTCTCGCACAGCTCGCACACGTGCTTCCAGGGCAGCGAGGTGTGGCCGCCGTTGATGTGGCCGATCACATCGGCATCGGCCTCCAGCACCACGTCCTTGTCGATCAGGCCCGAGCCCGGAATGGACGGCCCGCCCGTGTGGATGGTGCTCTGGATGCCGTGCTTGCGCGCCCAGGCCACCATCTGCTGGGCCTCGTAGCCCGCCTTGACGGAGCCCAGGCCCACTTCGCCCAGCAGCGTTACCCCCGCGTCGGCCAGGTCCTTGAAGTCCTGCTCGGTCATGCCTTTCTCGATGACCGGGGCGCCTGCAATCACCTTCACGCCACCGGGGCGGAAGTTGTCGAACGAGCGCTGCGCGGTGATGGCCAGCGCCTTCAGGCCCACGATGTCCTTGGGGCGGCCGGGCAGGTGCACTTCACCGGCCGAGACCATCGTGGTCACGCCGCCGTTCATGGTGGAGTCGATCCAGCCGATCTGGTTTTGCCGCGGCGTCCAGTCGCCAAAGACCGGGTGCACGTGGCTGTCGATCAGGCCGGGCGCCACGCAGGTCTGGCGCGCATCGATCACGGTCTGCGCGTGTTCGGTGTCGCAATCCTTTTCGCGGCCCACGGCCACGATGAGTCCGTCGTTGACGACGATGGTGTCGGCATCGAGGATGGGGCGGTCGAGGTCGCCCGACAACAAAAGACCGATGTTCTTGATGACCACTTTGCCCGACTTGCCGCCGGCTGCTGCTTCTGCCATGGATTCTCCTCGTGGGTGGGGGCTCGGGCCCGTTGCGGCCCTCGCTCAGAAAATCGTTGTGTCTTGTGGGCTCTGCGGCGCCTATCGGCCGGCGCAGACAACCTTCAGGCCGCTGCCTTGCCCTTGGGCAGGCTCGGGCCCGGCGCCACCGTGCGCAGCACGCTGTCGATGACGAAGGACTCCCAGTGCGCCAGTGCATCGGGCGTCTCCAGGTCTTCGCCCAGAAAGGCCGACAGCGTGTGGCGGTTGGACATGTAGAAGTAGCCCGTGGCGGCGATCAGCAGATACACGTCGCGCGCCGACACGTCCTTGCGGAACAGGCCCTGCGCCTGGCCGCTTTCGAGCACGCGGCGGATCACCTCGATGGCGGGCGACGAGTATTCACGGGCCCGCATGGACTTGGAGATGTGCTTGCCCTTGTGCAGGTTCTCGGTGTTGAGCAGCGTGATGAACTCGGGGTTCTTGCGGTAGTAGCCCACCACGAAGCGGATCACGGCCTGCAGCGCCTCGACCGGCTTGGCGGTGTCCAGCGTGAGCTTGGACTCCGCGTCGTTCATGCGCCGGTAGGTTTCCTCCAGCACCTCGATGAACAGGCCTTCCTTGCTGCCGAAGTAGTAATAGATCATCCGGTCGAAGGACTTGGCTGCCTTGGAGATCTTCTCCACGCTGCCGCCTTCGTAGCCGTAGCGTGCGAACACCTTGGTTGCCGCCTTCAGGATGTTGTCGCGCGTGGTCTGTGCGGCCTGCTCGCGCACGCCCGTTTTGCGGGCAGAGGTGGAGCGGGTGGGCGCTGTCCGGGTCTTGGTGGGAGTGGCAGACATGGCGGGTCCTGGTGGATAAAGCTGGCCCCAGAAGGGAGGGCCAGCCGGGGATCACTGCTCTGCGAACGCGCGTTCGATCACGAAGTCGCCGGGCTTCGTGGTGTTGCCTTCCTTGAAGCCACGTTCTTCCATCATGTGTTTGAGGTCGCGCAGCATCTCGGGGCTGCCGCAGATCATCACGCGGTCTTCCTCCGGGTTGAGTGCGGGCAGGCCGAGGTCGCGCGCCATCTGGCCGTTTTCGATCACCGTGGTCACACGGCCCTGGTGCTTGAACGCTTCGCGCGTCACCGTGGGGTAGTACTTGAGCTGCTTGGAGACGATCTCGCCCAGGAACTCGTGCTGCGGCAGTTCCTGCGTGATGTAGTCGTGGTAAGCCAGTTCCTTCACTTCACGCACGCCGTGCACCAGGATGACTTCCTCGAACTTCTCGTAGGTCTCCGGGTCGCGGATCAGGCTCAGGAAAGGAGCCACCCCAGTGCCGGTGGACAGCATGTACAGGCGCTTGGCGGGCAGCAGGTAGTCGATCAGCAGGGTGCCGGTGGGCTTCTTGCCCACCACGATGGTGTCGCCCACCTTGATGTGCTGCAGGCGCGAGGTCAGCGGGCCGTCGGGCACCTTGATGGAGAGGAACTCCAGGTGCTCTTCGTAGTTGGGGCTCACGATGCTGTAGGCGCGCAGCAAGGGTTTGCCGTTCTCGCCGCGCAGGCCGATCATCGTGAAATGCCCGTTGGAAAAGCGCAGGGCGGTGTCGCGGGTGGTGGTGAAGGAGAAAAGGCGGTCCGTCCAGTGGTGGACCGTCAGGACGCGTTCTTCAAGAAAGGCGCTCATGGTGATTTAGATGGATAAGTTGGAAGCAAATAAGAAAACTGGCTGAAGCACAGGCCCTGGAGCACACTAAAGCGCGATGTCCAGGCCGGAAAGCTTGTGGCTCACAACCCTCCATTGTTCCGCATCTGGGAGGGGAGGCTTTCTTTTGGTGATTGTGGGCAGGCCAGGCGCAAGCTTTTTGTTGAATTCAAGGAAAGATTCAAACTCGGCGGGAAGGTCCGTATCGGCGTAAATGGCGTTGGCCGGGCATTCAGGAATACACACGGCGCAGTCGATGCATTCATCGGGGTCGATGACCAGAAACTCCCGTCCCTCCTTGAAGCAGTCCACCGGGCAGACATCGACGCAGTCGGTGTGCTTGCACCGAATACAGGCGTCAGTGACAACGTGCGTCATTTTGGGGCTCCTTGTGCACCATTTTTGGGGGCGCAAAAACACCATTGCGGACCATGAACGATTGCGCTACATTCGCGATAAATGTAGTGAACGCAACATTTAAGTTAAGTGAATGCTACACAAAATGCAATGAGCGTACAAGCACTTGCAACAATGCAATGAATGGGCCGCCACGATGACTGAACACACCAAGACCGATGGTCTACCGGGCATGGATGCGCCAGAACTGCCGCAGGTGCTTGAGCGCGCCCGGCCTCGCAATGAGCGCATGAATGCCGCCAAGGTCGAGTGCAATGCGTGTCCGGTGCTGTGCCAGATTTCCGACGGCCGTGCAGGTGCATGTGATCGTTATGCCAACCATGCCGGCGTGCTGGTGCGGCTGGACCCTGTGGTGCTGCTGCGCAAGACCCTGGAGGCAGGCGAGGCCACACTGGTGCCGTTTGCGGGCCGTGTGGGGGCGAGCGACGCGCAGGAGGGTGCCGAGGCGGAACCGACGGTCGCGCCGCAGCCTTGGTCTGGCGATCTGCTGCTGTCGGAAGAGGTGTTCGTCACAGGCGTGGGTTCGTCCACCACCTATCCTGACTACAAACCGGCGCCGTTCATTGTCGGCTCCCAAACCGACGGCGTGGACATGGTGACCGTAGTCACCGAAGGCATCTTCAGCTACTGCAGCTTCAAGGTGAAGATCGACACCGACCGCTTCCTTGGCTCCGAGCAGGCCAATGTGCGCTGCAAAGGCGAGGTGGTGGGCCACGTGACCACGGCGGAGTATGGCTCGCAGATGCTGTCGCTGGGCGGCGTGCACCACCTCACGGGCGGCACCAAGAAGGAAGGCCGCATCGCAGCCGAGATGATGCAATTGCTCGGCAACAAGCGGGCTGTGGAGTTCACCATCGACGGTGGCTCCCAACTGGTGATCCAGGCGGGGCGCGCACCCATCGTCAATGGTGTGGCAGAGCGGCGCATGCGCGTGGGCTGTGGCTCCGCCGCCATCGGCATCTTTGCGCGCCAGTTCTATGGCCACGCCGACGAGGTGGTGGTGGTGGACGACCACATCACGGGTGTGTTGACCGAACACCAGGCCGGTCGTTGCCTGGACATGAAGTCCTCGGGTATCCAGATGCGCGGGCGCAAGTCCACGCCGGGCCGTTACTTTCAGGTGGCCAACCCCGGCACAGGCTGGGGCGGCACCGACATCGCCGACCCGCTGTCGATCATCGAGGGCTGGGACGAATCTATCGCCTGGCCCGGGTTGCGCCTTTTGATGACGTCCACCACGGGTGAGCATGCAAGCTGGTATGTGCTGGACGACGCCCTGGTGCCGGTGGAGGCGGAGATGCCCGCCGAAATTCGCCGCATCGTGGACCGCATCGGCGAGAACTGCGAGCCCTCGCTGGCCTCCGTGTTGTTCCTCGGCGGTGCAGGCGGCAGCCTCCGCGCGGGAGTCACCGAAAACCCGGTGCTGCTCACGCGCGCCATCAAGAATGCGCTGGTCAACGTGACCTGCGGCGGCGCACCCGCCTATGTGTGGCCAGGGGGCGGCATCACGGTGATGGCCGATGTGCTGCGCATGCCCGACAACAGCTTTGGCACCGTGCCCACCCCCGCCATCGTCGCGCCCATCGAGTTCAGCATGCACCGCGCGGACTACGAAGCGCTGGGCGGGCATACCGATCAGATCCGAAGCTTGCGCGAGGTGTTGGAGCGTGGTGCCTGGCACAACGACGGGGCACCGCAGGCGCGCGTGTGGCAGACCTTGCCCGCCGCCAATCCGTGGCCGTTGGGTCGTCCGCCCTTGCTAGGCTGAGTGGGTACACGCCGTGAACGCTTGTCGCAAGCTCCTGCCCGATGGCCGCTGGCATTTCCAGCATGGGCCGATGGACCTCATCCTCCAGGTTGAAGGGGAACGCGACGCCGTGGCGCAGGCGCACGAGCGCGCTTGGCACCGCTTTGAAGGGCTGCTGCAGGAGCTGGTGGATGAACTCCCCGGCCTGAGGGCGCCCGTGGGTGATCGCTGTGTGTTGCAGGGCGCGGTGGCGCGTCGCATGTGGGAGGCGTGCGCTCCTTACCGCGCAGGCTTCATCACGTCGATGGCGGCGGTGGCGGGTGCCGTGGCGCAGGAGATTCTGGCGGGCTATGACCAGCCAGGCATTGACCGTGCCTGGGTCAACAACGGGG
Source organism: Acidovorax sp. Root275 (assembly GCF_001428965.1). NCBI lineage: Bacteria > Pseudomonadati > Pseudomonadota > Betaproteobacteria > Burkholderiales > Comamonadaceae > Acidovorax > Acidovorax sp. Root275. The sequence continues at coordinate 722,315 of NZ_LMJH01000009.1, forward strand.
GTGATATTGCCCTGCACCTGGCACCTGGACAGTCCGTCACGGTGGGGGTGTACGCTGACATTGCAGCACTGAGCGCCGCACAGTTGCACAGCGGCCTGGTGCTCGACGGGAAGATCCGCGTCACCAGCGCCATGCCGGTGCGGGGTGTGGCGACCAGTGGCTGGCGCGGGCGCAGCCAGTCTCTGGGCATTGCCGACAGCGTTACGGTGCTGGCGCGCACGGCCGCGCAGGCCGATGCGGCGGCGACCATCGTGGCCAACGCTGTCAATGTGCAGGATGCGCGCATTGGCCGCATGCCGGCGTGTTTGGTGCGGGACGACAGCGATCTCGGTGCCATTCCTGTCACTGTGGACGTACCTGCTTTGCCAGAAGGGCAGGTGCGTCGGGCCTTGCAGCAGGGGCTGCAAAAGGCGCAAGAATTGCAGTCCGGCGGCTTGCTGTGGTTTGCACTCCTGGCGTGCCAGGGACAGTTTGTGGCAACGGCGGCACCAGAAGCCATTGCGGGTGCAAAGTGGCCGGCGGAATGGGTGACGGAATCGGAAGTTGGTTCAGTATTTGCTTAACGAATTGCACAGGTCTTCAAAAATGATCCAGATACGACGCGTTTTCACCCATCTTGAGGAAATCAGGCACGAATTCGGGCCGGTGGCCGATATGCCGCTTCTGCGTGGTGCCATCGGCGCGGTGCTGACCAACCCTTTTGCGGGCCGGTACGAGCCCGACATCCTCCCCATGATGGACGCCTTGCAGGACGTGGGGCTGGACATGGCCCAGCGCCTTCTCAGGGCCATGGCAGTGCCTGCCGAACGCATCGAAACCTATGGCAAGGGCGCCATCGTGGGGGCGGCTGGGGAACTGGAGCATGGCGCGCTGTGGCATGTGCCCGGTGGGTACGCCATGCGCGAGCTGCTGGGTTGGAAGGGCGACCGCAACGCTTACGCCAAGGGCCAGGCCGAAGAGAAGACGGGGCAGCCCGCCAACGCGCTGTCCATCGTGCCTTCCACCAAAAAGGTTGGAGGCCCGGGCGCGGCGCTGGATGTGCCACTGACCCACATCAACGCGAGCTATGTGCGCAGCCATTTCGATGCCATCGAAGTGCGTGTGCCCGGCGCGCCCGTGTCGGATGAAATCGTCTTCATCCTGGCCATGTCCACCGGCGCTCGCATCCATGCGCGCGTCGGAGGCCTGAAGGCCGCGGACATCAGCCAGTGGAACGGCCTGCGCTGATCTACTGCGTAAACACACAAGACCCAAGGAGACCACAACATGCCCGCCAAGATTCGGAAGATCATTGTTCAAACTGACGAAGTCCGCGTGGAAATGGGGCGAGAAGTGCAGCCACCTGTGCGCAAAGCGCTGGCCATGGCCGTGATCGAGAACCCCTGCGCTGGCCGCTATGTCGAGAACCTCGATGAACTCGTGGCCATCGGCGAAGAGCTGGGCGCGCTGCTGGGTGCTCGCTGCGTTGCGGCCCTGGGCATCGCTCCCGGCCAGTCGCACAGCTATGGCAAGGCTGCCATCGTGGGCGAGGCGGGCGAGCTGGAGCATGCTGCCGCCATCCTCCACCCGAAGCTGGGCGCGCCACTGCGTGTGGCGGTCGAGAAAGGCGCAGCCCTTGTGCCGTCGAGCAAAAAGATCGGCGGCCTGGGTGCTGCGATTGACGTTCCCCTTGGCCACAAGGATGCCGCCTATGTGCGCAGCCATTTCGATGCGATGGAAGCCCGTGTGGCCGATGCGCCGCGCGCCAACGAAATTGTGGTGGCCGTTGTTGTCACCGACAGCGGTCGTCCGCTGGCGCGTATCGGCGGTCTTCAGGTTTCCGAAATCAAAGGCGAGGATGGCCTGCGTTGAGCGCGCACTACCATCCCGAGCACACTCACCGATCCCTTTCCCAACCCCACCTTTCAGGAGCTTCCCCATGACGATGCGACGAAACCTCATGCGTGCCACGGCCGCAGCCGCGCTGGCCCTCACGCTGGCCCCTGTGGTGCACGCCCAGGATGTCATCAAGATTGGCGAGATCAACAGCTACAAGGCGCAACCTGCTTTCCTGGAGCCCTACAAGAAAGGCATGGAACTGGCGGTCGATGAGATCAACGCTGCGGGCGGTGTTCTGGGCAAGAAGGTCCAGCTCGTCATCCGCGACGACAACGCCAACCCAGGCGACGCCGTGCGCGCAGCCGAAGAACTGGTGTCGCGCGAAAAGGTCGATGTGCTCACTGGCTCGTTCCTCTCGCACATCGGGCTGGCGTTGACCGACTTTGCCAAGCAAAAGAAATTCTTCTTCCTCGCGGGCGAGCCACTGACCGACAAGATCGTCTGGCAGAACGGCAACCGCTACACCTACCGCCTGCGTCCCTCCACCTATATGCAGGTGTCGATGATGGTGCCCGAGGCGGCAGCCCTCAAGAAGAAGCGCTGGGCGCTGGTGTACCCCAACTACGAGTATGGCCAGTCTGCGGTGGCCACGTTCAAGCAGCTGCTCAAGGCTGCACAGCCCGATGTCGAGTTCGTGGCCGAGCAGGCGCCGCCGTTGGGCAAGGTCGATTCGGGCAGCGTGGTGCAGGCCCTGGCCGACGCCAAGCCCGATGCGATCTTCAACGTGCTGTTCGGTGCCGACCTGTCCAAGTTTGTGCGCGAAGGCAATACGCGTGGCCTGTTTCAGGGTCGTGAGGTGGTCAGTCTGCTGACGGGCGAGCCCGAATACATGGACCCGCTCAAGGACGAAGCGCCCAACGGCTGGATCGTCACCGGCTACCCCTGGTACGGCATCCAGACGCCTGAGCACAAGGCCTTTCAGACTGCCTACCAGGCCAAGTTCAATGACTACCCGCGCCTGGGCTCCATCGTGGGCTACAGCGCCATCAAGTCGCTGGCCGAAGGCATGAAGAAGGCCGGCTCCACCGACACTGAAAAACTCGTGGCAGCGTTCAAGGGCTTGCAGGTGCCCACGCCGTTTGGCCGCATCACCTACCGCCCCGAGGACAACCAGTCCACGATGGGCGGCTATGTGGGCCGCACCAAGAACGAAGGCGGCAAGGGTGTGATGGTGGACTACCGCTATGTGGATGGCAGCAAAGTCCAGCCCTCGAACGACGAAGTCAAGAAAATGCGCCCCGCCGACTGATGGCCGCGCAAGGCCGGGGAGGGCTCCCTCCCTGCCAACTGCCCCTGATCTCTGAACCATAGCGCAGGCGCCGACCTGCAGGGATGGACCTTGCCGTGACCCCGAAGGATGTGGAATGAGTTTTTCGAGTTTTATCGTTCAGCTGCTCAACGGCCTGGCGGGGGCCTCCTCGCTGTTCCTGGTGGGCGCCGGGCTGTCGCTGATCTTCGGTGTCACGCGCATCGTCAACTTTGCGCATGGCTCGTTCTTCATGGTCGGCATCTATGTGGCCTATTCGCTGGTGGCCAAGCTGGGCACCGGCCTGGGCTTCTGGCCCGCGCTGCTGCTGGCGGCCGTCGTGGTGGGGGCGTTGGGCGCTTTGGTGGAGGTGGTGCTGCTGCGCCGCATCTACAAGGCACCCGAGCTGTTCCAGCTGCTGGCCACGTTTGCGCTGGTGCTGGTCATCAAGGACGCCGCGCTGTGGTTCTGGGGGCCTGAAGAGCTGCTGGGTCCGCGCGCGCCGGGGTTGTCGGGCTCCGTCAATATCTTGGGGCGGCAGTTTCCGTCCTACGACCTGTTTCTGATCGTTGTCGGGCCGGTGGTTCTGGGCCTGCTGTGGCTGCTGCTCACCCGCACGCGTTGGGGCACGCTGGTGCGCGCCGCCACGCAAGACCGCGAGATGGTCAGCGCGCTGGGCGTGAACCAGGCCTGGCTGTTCACGGCCGTGTTTGCGCTGGGCGCCCTGCTGGCGGGCCTGGGTGGTGCGCTGCAGCTGCCGCGCGAGCCCGCCACGCTGGAGATGGATCTCAACACCATCGGCGCCGCCTTTGTGGTGGTCGTGGTGGGGGGCATGGGCTCCATTCCAGGCGCGTATGTGGCCGCGCTGCTGATCGCCGAGATCAAGGCCATCTGCATCTGGCTGGGCGTCGTCGAGATTTTTGGCATCAGCGTGTCGTTCTCCAAGCTCACGCTGGTGGTTGAATTTTTGGTGATGGCCGTGGTGCTGGTCTGGCGCCCCTGGGGCCTCATGGGCAAGCCACAGGGCGTGAGCCGCAACACCGGCCTGCCCGAAGTGCCCCTGCGTGAGCCCGAGCGTTGGTTCAAGATCGGCGGGGCGGTGCTGGTGGCGGCGCTGGTACTGCTGCCGTTGCTGACCACGGGCTCGCCGTACCTCACGGTGCTGATGATCGACCTGCTGATCGCCGCGCTGTTTGCGGCCAGCCTGCACTTCATCATGGGTCCGGCTGGGATGCATTCGTTCGGCCATGCGGCGTATTTTGGCCTGGGCGCCTATGCCGCCGCACTGCTGGTGCGTTCGGCGGGTATTCCCATGGAATTGGCGCTGGTGCTGGCGCCGCTGGCGGCGGCTGCGGGTGCGCTGCTTTACGGCTGGTTCTGTGTGCGCCTGTCGGGCGTCTACCTGGCCATGCTGACGCTGGCGTTTGCCCAGATCACCTGGGCCATCTGCTACCAGTGGGATGGATTCACGGGCGGCAGCAATGGCCTCACGGGCGTGTGGCCTGCAGAGTGGCTGTCGGACAAACGCAATTACTACTACCTCACGCTGGCCCTGGTAGTGGGCGGCGTGCTGCTGCTGCGCCGCGTGCTGTTCTCGCCCTTTGGTTATGCGCTGCGCGCAGGGCGTGACTCGGTGCTGCGTGCAGACGCCATTGGCATCGATGTGAAACGCATGCAATGGACGGCCTTCGTGATCGCCGGCCTGTTCGCCGGCCTGGGCGGCGCGCTGTTCGCGTTCTCCAAAGGCAGCATCTCGCCCGAGACGCTGCACGTGGGCCGCTCGGTCGATGGCCTGGTGATGGTGCTGCTGGGTGGCATTCAGACGCTGGCTGGCCCCGTGGTGGGCGCCGTCACCTTCACCTGGCTGCACGATACCGTGGCGCGCAATACCGACTACTGGCGTGCCATGCTGGGCGCCATCATCCTGATCTTGGTGCTGCTCTTCCCGCAGGGCATTGCGGGCGCCATCAAGCAGCTCTTTGACAACCAGCGCGAAGCCAAGAACACGAAGGAGGGCAAGGCATGAGCTTGCTCAAAGTCACAGGCCTGGGTAAATCCTTTGGTGGCGTCAAAGCGGTGGATGGCATCCACTTCGAGCTGGCCGCTGGTGAGCTGCTGGCGCTCATCGGCCCGAACGGCGCGGGCAAGTCCACCACCTTCAACATGGTCAACGGCCAGCTGCCGGCCGACGTGGGCTCGATCCAGCTTAACGGCCAGGAGCTGGTGGGCCGCAAGCCTCGCGACATCTGGCGCATGGGCGTGGGTCGCACCTTCCAGATCGCCGAAACCTTTGCTTCGCTCACGGTGGTGGAGAACGTGCAGATGGCACTGATCTCCAGCGACAGCCGTTTGTTCTCGATGTGGCGCAAGGCCGCGGACCACAAGCGCGATGAAGCCCTGGCGCTGCTGGACCAGGTGGGCATGAAGTCCCAAGCCGACCGCCCCTGCAGCGTGCTCGCCTATGGCGATGTGAAACGGGTGGAACTGGCCATCGCCATGGCCAACAGCCCGAAGCTGCTGCTCATGGATGAACCCACCGCCGGCATGGCGCCCAAGGAGCGCAATGAACTCATGGCGCTCACCAAGCAACTGGTGATCGACCGCAACATGGCCGTGCTGTTCACCGAACACAGCATGGACGTGGTGTTCGCCTATGCCGACCGCATGATCGTGTTGGCGCGCGGGCGGCTCATTGCCGAGGGCAAGCCGCTGGAGCTGCGCGACCACCCCAAGGTGCAGGAGGTTTACTTCGGCACCGGCAAGACCTTCGAGAAGAAAACGGCAGCCGCTGCTGCAGAGGCCGCATGAGCATGACGACCAACGAACCCAAAGAACTGCTGCTGCAGGCCAAGGGGCTGCAAGCCTGGTACGGCGCGGCGCAAATCCTGTATGACGTGGATTTGGATGTGCGCCGTGGCGAAGTCGTGGCCCTGATGGGCCGCAACGGCGCCGGCAAATCCACCACGCTCAAGACGCTGATGGGCATGCTCGCCAAGCGCAAGGGCAGCATCCAGTTCATGGGCAAGGACATCTCCAAAAGCGACCCGCACGACGCCGCGCGCCTGGGCCTGGGCTTTGTGCCTGAGGACCGCCGTGTGTTCACCGACCTCACGGTGATGGAAAACCTGGAAGTGGGCCGCCAGCCCGCGCGCCACTGGCCAGATGGCACGGCAGCGCCTGTGTGGACGCCCGAGCGCTTGTTCAAGCTCTTCCCCAATCTGGGCGAAATGCCCCAGCGCCCTGGCGGGCGCATGAGCGGCGGTGAGCAGCAGATGCTGACCGTGGCGCGCACGCTCATGGGCAACCCGTACCTGGTGCTGCTGGACGAGCCTTCCGAAGGCGTGGCGCCCGTCATCGTGGAGCAGATGGCACACATGATCCTGGAGCTGAAAGAGCAGGGCGTGAGCATTCTGCTGTCCGAGCAGAACATGCACTTTGCGGAGCTGGTGTCCGACCGCGCCTATGTGCTGGAGAAGGGGCAGATCCGCTACCAGGCCACGATGGCCGAGTTGGCCGCCAACGAGGAAGTTCGGCGGGCCTACCTCAGTGTTTGAAGACGTTCCCGGGCCTGGCCCTACCGGGCCGTGGCCAATGTGTCAGTGCGTTCCCAACCGGAGTGTTCACCATGCAAACAGCCCTGCGTCGTCGCTTTCTTCTTCAATCGGCCGCATTCACCGCGGCCGGAGCCAGTTTCCCCGCCACCTGGGCGGCGGGCAAGATCAAGCCCGGTGAGCGAGCGGCGCTCATCGTGGTCGATGTGCAGAACTGCTTCGTCCCCGGCGGAACCCTGCCGGTGGCCAAGGGCGACGAAGTGGTGCCGGTCATCAACCGAATTGCCACGGCGTTTGAAAACGTGGTGGTCACACAGGACTGGCACACCCAGGGCCACGCCTCGTTTGCCAGTACCCATGCGGGCAAGAAGCCGTTCGAGACCGCCAAGCTCAGCTACGGCCAGCAGGTGCTGTGGCCCGACCATTGTGTACAGGGCACCGACGATGCCGCCCTGCACAAAGACCTCAAGGTGCCCCAGGCGCAGGTGATTCTGCGCAAGGGCTTTCACCAGCATGTGGACAGCTATTCGGCGTTTGAAGAGGCCGACCGCAAAACCTCCACAGGCCTGGCGGGTTACCTGAAGCAGCGTGGCATCAAGACGGTGTTTGTCACCGGCCTGGCCACCGACTTCTGCGTGGCCTGGACGGCGCTCGACGCAAAACGTCTGGGCTTCGAGACTTATGTGGTCGAAGATGCCTGCCGTGCCATTGACCTCAATGGCTCGCTGGACGTTGCCTGGAAAAACATGAAGGCCAAAGGCGTCAAGCGCATTCAGTCCAGCGACATCGATATCGCCTGATGGCGCACTGCTCTGGTGCGGCGGTACCAGGGTTTGACAGATTCACAACACCCCGCAGAAATGGTTGCACACCCGCTCCGCTTGCAGGGAAACTTGCGCCTTTGATGTAAGGAGCGTTTCATGAAATGTCGTGGGATGGATGACAGGGGCATCGACCGCCGGGTGGTGCTGACAACCCTGGCCGCCGCTGCTCTGGCAGTGGCTGGCCCGGCCGCCGCCGAGACCGGGGTGACGGACACCCGCATCAAGGTGGGGCAGTCGGCCGTTTTCACGGGGCCAGCCAAGGATTTCGGGGTGGACTACAAGGCGGGCATTGCGCTCTACTTTGACAAGGTCAACAAGACCGGTGGCGTGCAGGGGCGTTCGCTGGAACTCGTCTCCCACGACGATGCCTACGACCCCAAGAAAACCGCAGAGAACACCACGCGCCTCATTGATGAAGACAAGGTTTTTGCCCTGATCGGCTATGTGGCCACCGGGAATCTGATCGCCGCCATGCCCATTGCCGAGAAGGCGGGCGTGCCCATGTTTGCGCCACTGGTGGGCACCACCTCGTTTCGCACCAACCACAACCGCTACCTGTTCCATGTGCGCGCCAGCTACGAAACGGAACTGCGCAAAATCGTGGGGCACCTGGCCACCCTTGGCATCAATAACATTGCCGTCATCTATCAGAACAGCGCGTTCGGCAAATCCAACCTCGACACCTGCCTGCAAATTGCGCAAGGGCTGAAGGTCAAGGTGGTGGAGACCGTGCCCATGGAGATTGCTGCCACCGACGCCAAAGCCCAGTCGGCGGCCCTCACCAAGGCGCAGCCCGGTGCCGTGGTGATGATCATGGCCGGCAAGATGGTGGAGGTGTTCCTGCGCGACTATCGCACCAGTGGCAGCGCTGCACCGCTGTACACCATTTCGGTTGGCATCACCGACGCCCCGGGCTCGGCCCAGCGCCTGAACGGTGGCCTGGAGGGGCTGGTCACGGCCAGTATCGTCCCCTCGCCGCAGGCCAGTCGCCTGCCCATCGTGGTGGACTACCGCAAGGACCGCACCGACGCGGGCGAGAAGATCGACAGCTACACCATGCTGGAGGGCTACATCGCTGCGCGCGTTTTTGTGGAGGGCCTCAAACGTGTGGGCCGCAACCTCACGCGCGAGGGTTTCATCAAGGCCATGGAAGACATGGGCACGACCAAGATCGGTGACTTTCCGCTGCAATATGGGCCCAACAACCACAATGGCTCCAACTTCGTGGACCTGGAGATGTACACGCGCACCGGGTCGCTCCGACGCTGAGGACACCCCAAAGAGACATGCACGCGCCCGCTTCGCCTCACACCGTGGTCGTCAATGGCCAGCCTTGTGTTCTTCCGCCGAAAACCTCGGCCAGCGCCACGCTGCTGCACGTGCTGCGCAACGACCTGTCGCTCAACGGCCCCAAATACGGCTGCGGCCTGGGGCAGTGTGGCGCGTGCACGGTGTTGGTGGATGGAGTCGCTGCTCGGGCCTGCGTGATCCCGGCGCAGGGCGCTGCGGGCCGCGAGGTGACGACGCTGGAGGGCCTGCCTGCACGCTGCGGCAACGGCCACGGCCTGCACCCGGTGCAGCAGGCTTTTGTGGATGCGCAGGCGGCTCAGTGTGGCTATTGCCTGAATGGCATGGTGATGATGGCCGTGGCCTTGCTGGAGCGAAACCCCGACCCCGATGAAGCCGCCGTGCGTCGAGAGCTGTCGGGCAACCTGTGCCGCTGTGGCACTCATGTCGAAATCGTCCGTGCCGTGCTGCGCGCGGCCGTGCTGATGCGCGAGGCCCAGGCATGAGTACGGCAACCGAAAACGTCCTGCCCCTGCGCGCCCACACCCCGCTCACCCGCGCCGATTTCCATGCCGCCCAGAGCGTGCTGCTGGTCGTGCGCAACCCACCGCCCGCGCCGCCGCCCGTCAAGGGCCAGCCAGCCCTGGTGGCGGGCAACCCGGCCGAGGGCGTGGAGATATTGATCGCCGTGTGGGACGACGGCAGCGTGACCGCGCTCAACGGCCACGTGGACCTGGGCACTGGCATCCGCACCGCGCTGGCGCAGATCGTGGCCGAAGAGCTGGACGTGGCCCTCGACAAGGTCAACATGGTGCTGGGCGACACCACGCGTGCGCCCAACCAGGGCGCCACGATTGCGAGTGCGTCCATCCAGATCCACGCCAAGCCTTTGCGAGCCGCTGCTGCGCAGGCGCGTCACTGGCTGGTGGCGCAGGCCGCAGAGCGGCTGGGTGTGAAGGTTGATGAACTTCAGGTGCGTGCGGGTGTGGTTCAGGTTGCGGCCGATCCATCGCGCCAGGTTGCCTATGGCCCGCTGCTCGCGGGCACACACACCACGCTGGAGCTGGCCGATGCCACGCCCACCAAGCCAGCGGCGGACTATCGCCTCGTCGGCCAGTCCGTGCCGCGCGTGGACATCCCCGCCAAGGTCAGCGGCGAGCTGGTTTTTGTGCACGACATGCGTGTGCCCGGCATGCTGCATGGCCGTGTGGTGCGCCCGCCGTATGCGGGGGCCGACCATGGCGATTTCATCGGCAACACGCTGGCATCGGTGGACCAGGCGTCCATCGCGCACATCCCTGGCATACGCGCGGTGGTGGTGATCCGCGACTTCGTGGGCATCGTCGCCGAGCGCGAGGAACAGGCCGAGCAGGCCTTGCGCGAGCTGAAAGTGCAATGGAAGGACTGGCCCGGCTTCCCGCGCCAGGACAGCACCGAGGCGCTGGAGCAGGCCATTCGCGCCAACCCTGCCACCCAGCGCCGCCTGGTGGACGAGGGCGATGTCGATGCCGCCCTGGCCGCTGCCGATCAGCCGATGCCGCGCACCTACGTGTGGCCATACCAGATGCATGCCTCCATCGGCCCGTCCTGCGCGGTGGCCGAGTGGCGCAGCGGCGACAACGCAGGCCGCCCGCGCATGACCGTGTGGGCCGGTACGCAGAACCCGCACGTGCTGCGCGCCGACCTGGCGCGTCTGATGGGGCTGGTCGATGTGGACATTGACCTGATCCGCATGGAGGCCGCCGGTTGTTATGGACGCAACGGCGCGGATGACGTGGCCGCAGACGCCGCGCTGCTGTCGCGCGCGGTGGGCGCCCCGGTGCGGGTACAGCTCACGCGCGAGCAGGAGCATTTGTGGGAGCCCAAGGGCACGGCGCAGCTCATGCAGGTGCGCGGCGGGCTCAACGCCGATGGCTCGGTGGCGGCGTATGACTTCGAGACCTCGTACCCGTCGAACGGCGCCCCTACGCTGGCCCTGCTGCTTACGCGCACCATCGAGCCTGTGGCCCAGGCCTATGAGATGGGCGACCGCACCGCCCGCCCGCCGTACAGCTACGACAACCTGCGCGTTGCCGTGAACGATATGGCACCCATCGTGCGTGCCTCGTGGTTGCGTGGGGTGTCGGCGTTGCCCAATTCGTTTGCGCACGAATCCTATGTGGACGAATTGGCCACGGCCGCCGGGGTGGACCCAGTCGTTTTCCGCCTGCAACTGCTCAACGACCCGCGCGCCGCAGAACTGGTGCAGGCCACGGCAGAAAAAGCCGGCTGGGTGCGCCGCACCGGCCCGCTGCAGCGGGAATTGGACGGCGACTGGGTGCAGGGCCAGGGCTTTGCCTACGCGCGCTACATCCACAGCAAGTGGCCCGGCTTTGGCGCAGCCTGGGCGGCTTGGGTGGCCGATGTGGAGGTCAACAAGAAGACCGGCGAGGTGCATGTGCGCCGCGTGGTCGTGGGGCACGACGCGGGCCTGATGGTGAACCCCGCGGGCGTGGAGCAGCAGGTACATGGCAATGTGTTGCAGACCACCAGCCGGGCTCTCAAGGAGCAGGTGACGTTCGAGCCGATCAAGCAGGCCGTGGACAACCGCGAATGGGGCAGCTACCCGATCCTGAGCTTCCGCGAAGTGCCTGTCATCGAGGTCATGCACATGCCACGGCAGGACGAGGCGCCGTTGGGCTCGGGCGAGTCGTCGTCCGTGCCGGGCACGGCGGCGATTGCCAACGCGATCTTTGATGCGACGGGTGTGCGCTTTCGCGTGCCGCCGTTCACGCCGGAAGTGGTGCGCGCGGGGCTCAATCCACTGCCCGGTGGCGCGGTTGATGCCGCTGCGGGCAGTAGCCCACCCGCAGAGCCCGCCGAGGTATTGCCCACGCTGGAACTGCCCGCACCCACTGTGCCCGCCAGCGCCACTTGGCCCCGCACACGCAGCCCCTGGGCACGTGCACTTGCCTTGGCCGCCGGTGGCCTGGCCATGGGCGCGGCACTGCTGGGCTGGCGCCCGTCCATCGCACCCGTGGTGCAGACGGCGGGTGCCTCGGTCTACAACGCTGCCACCATCGAGCGCGGCCGCCTGCTGGCCGCTGCGGGCGACTGCGTGGTGTGCCACACCGCACCGGGCGGCACGCCCAACACGGGCGGCCGCGCCATGGACACGCCGTTCGGCAAGGTCACCACCACCAACCTCACGCCCGACGCCGAGACCGGCATCGGCCAGTGGTCCTTCAGCGCCTTCCAGCGCGCCATGCGCGAAGGCATCTCGCGCGATGGCAAACACCTGTACCCCGCGTTCCCGTACACGTCGTTCGCCAAGATGAGCGACGACGACCTGACCGCGCTGTATGCCTACCTCATGGCGCAGCCTGCAGTGCGGGCCGAGGTGCCCAAGACGGAACTGGCCTTCCCCTTCAGCGTGCGCCCTTTGATGGCCGGCTGGAACGCGCTGTTCCACGACGCCACGCCCTTCAAGCCTGATCCAACACGCCCACCCGAATGGAACCGGGGCGCCTACCTGGTGCAGGGCATGGGCCACTGCGGCGCCTGCCACACGCCACGCAATGCGCTGGGTGCCGAGCTGGGCGGGGCGGCTTTCCTGTCCGGCGCCATGGTCGATGGCTGGGAAGCGCCTGCACTTACCGGCTTGGCAAAAGCGCCCGTGCCCTGGACGGCCGATGCGCTGTATGGCTACCTGCGCCACGGCCACAGCCCGCTGCACGGCAGTGCCTCCGGCCCCATGGCACCTGTGGTGCGCGAACTGGCGCATTTGCCCGACGACGATATCCGCGCCATGGCGGGCTACCTCGCCTCGTTCACCGCCACTGAGCCAGCGGCCGACCCCCAGATGCAGGCACAAACCGCCGTGGCCCAGGCTGCCGCGCTGGCCCCGCAACCCGGCCAGGCCCAGCGCCTGTTCGATGGCGCCTGCGCCGCCTGCCACCACGACGGCGACGGCCCGCGCCTGCTGGGCGTGAACGTGCCCCTGGCGCTTAACAGCAACCTGCACAGCGACCGGCCCGACAACCTGCTGCAGGTCATCGTGCACGGCATCCGTGAGCCCGCCACGCGCGACATCGGTTTCATGCCCGCGTTCGGCCACACGCTCAGCGATGCGCAAATCGCCGAGTTGGCAGGCTACATGCGCCAGCGCTATGCGCCGGGCCGCCCGGCGTGGCGAGATGTGTCCGAGGCGCTGGTGCGTGTGCGGGCGGGGCCTGCGCATCCCTGATGGAATTTCGGGCCCTGGCGCAGGTTGGATAAGCGCGAGAGGCTATCAAAAACAGAGTGCGAAAAAGGCAGCGTTCGGCACGACAATCGGGCCACCACGGCAGACCTGCGACCATGACCCCAGCCTTCCCTCCGCCATCGCACGGTGGCCCCCGCACCGGGCTCCCGCGTGTATGCCACGCGCGCCTAGTGGCTGTGCTGGCACTGTGTTGTGTGGCGCTATCGGCCTGCGGGCCTGAATTGCAAGGGTCACCCAAGCCGCCCAAGGCGTTTGGCCCCGTGCAGAGCAGCTGGTTCGGCTGCCCGCCCCTGCAAGGGGTGTACGCCTGGCCTCCAGTCGATGCCAGCGGCGTGCATGGCAACAGGCCGTCCAACCGCCGGTGGGAGCAGGGCGGGCTGCCCTTTTATGTCAATGGGCCCGAGATGCAGATATGGGTGCAGCAGGCGGGTGGGGAGACGACCCTGCGCACGCGCACCATCAACCGCGCACGCAACATACGCTCTTCCCTTACTCGCCGATGGAGCCTGGTCACCTACGGCGGCGCGCAGACGCGTTGCACCTCCGGCATGCTCGACGTGGTTCCCCAGGACATCCCCGAGGGCAAGGATGCTGGGGACACGGGCGTTCTCCAGGGTTTTCGCCTTGCGCTGCTGAAGGATGGTGCGCTGGCTGTGGGCACCCGCACCGTCTCCACGGGGAACAAGGGCTCTTACTTCTCCTGGGGTGGCCAGTCCTACGGTACCTACGACGCGCCCGATGTTGAAACCTGGTCATGGTCCAAACTGACCCGCACTGCCCCTGGAGACCGGGAGCCCTCGATCGTGGATGCCTACGTGCCGGGTGCCACTGCGCCGTAGAGCGTGTTTGCGCCCCCCGGGTGGCGATGTAGGGTGCGCACCAGCCACGGGGCGGCGTCTGAAAAAAGCCGCGAACTTCCCCTTTTATCGCGCTACCGCCAGTGCTGCTACCTCGGCACAGTGGCGTGAGGGCTTGGTCCATGGCGGGGCAGGCCCGGGTGCTTGTAGGTCTGCGGGCCTGCAACATGCACAGTGATCCGTCGGCCTGCCTGCGCGGTGGCCGAAGACTTTCCTCCAAGGAGCAGACCATGCCTACTGGTGAACTGGAAATCCACGCGATCGTGCTGCGCATGATGCGCGAAGGCTATGCCGCCCTGAGCGCGGCCCAACGAAGAATTGTGGATGCGTTGATGGCCGTGTGTTAGCGCGGCTCACAAAACTCCCCTGGCGGCGTTGTCCCGTCTTGTCGTACTGCCTGTGTTGCCACGGCAGGTGCCAGCCCCCATGTGGCGCCCCTGTAGGCCGGTCAGTGTTTGCCGCCCGGTAGCGCGCGGCTATGTCCAATGGAGCAATGTGGCGTCTGCCCCCATTGCCTGCGCGATAAGGCGCATGTCGTGGTCGCTGACGGCAAACAGCCCAAAGCGGAACTTGCCGCCCCAATGCGTGCGGTCGTCCACAAACTCAAAGTCGTCCAGCAGCGGCGCAATCGCAGCCTCCCGCGCAGGCACATAGGCCACGTCCTTGCGAAACGGCACAAACCCGCCGCCCATGTCAAACGCATACGGATCGCCTGCGAGAACAATGCCGATGGAGACAAATGCCTGCAGCCGGTCCTTGCCACCCATGGTGACCGTGGGCGAGTAGTAGGCCACGCGGTCTCCCGGCTGGATGCGCTTGAGCGGCGCGGCCTTGCCATGGCACACCTGCATGTAGCCTGCGCCTGGCGCAGCACATCCGCGGCGAGCATGCTGGGCACTGGCCACCGCAATCCAGTTGCGGCGTGGTGGGGCCGCGGGGGTTTCTGTCACGAAGGGGGCCAGTGCCGTGGACGTGGGCTCGGCGTCCCGCCACAGGGCTTGCTGAAGCAAGGCGTCGGTCATGGAAAGCTCCTTGAGGGGAAAGAAGCCGTGATGGTGCGGGTGCGCTGCTGACAGCGCAGTGTCAGTACCTTTGGAGCATTACCTCGTTGGCTGCGAGATCGCAGGCACGTTCTTAGACGAGCTGTACCCATTGCCACAGCGCGAACCCACCCAGCAGCAGTGCCGAGGCCTGGTTGATGCGCTGGCGCCAGGTTGGCGTGAAGCGCCGCCGCTGGTACGCAATCGCGCCGGTCAGCAGCAGCCACCACGCTGCCGAGCCCGCCAGAACGCCCGCCACCATCCACAGCGGGGACGGCATGGCTTGCTGGCCACCGCCCAGCGACCCAAACACCGCGATGAAAGAAACGATGGTGGCCGGGTTGGCCAGCGTCAACGCGAAGGTGCCCGCAGCCAGGCCCAGCAGGCCACGCGCATCGCGCGCCGGTGCCGCGGTGTGGGCCACCGGCGCATGCCAGGTGCGCCAGGCCAGCACCAGCAGCAACGCGCCGCCGCCGAGCGCGAGCGGTGTCTTGGCGCTGGCGAGCAGGTCGATCAGCCAGCGCACGCTGAAGGCGCCGATGGCGCCGTACACCGCGTCTGCGGCAGCGGCGCCCAGGCCCGTGGCCAGCCCGGCCGCCAGGCCCCGCTCCAGGGTGCGCTGCATCGTCAGCAGGCCGATGGGGCCAACGGGCGCCGCGATGAGGACGCCAATGATGGCGGCTTGGAGAAACAGGGTGAGTGAGGCGAAGTCCATGCACCAATGCTAGGGCGGTGGTTTGCGATGGAGAATGCAGAAAATTAGGTATTGTTGAATATTGATTTCGATTTCTTCCGCTTCTACCGATAAAGGCTTTTATGGAAGTCGATGACAAGGCTTGGCGGCTCATCACCGCGTTGCAGGCCGATGGGCGTATCTCACTCAAAGACCTGGCGCACACGGTAGGGCTGTCGGTGCCCGCCACCTTGGAGCGCCTGCGGCGTCTGCAGGAGGCTGGGGTTGTGCGTGGCGTGCACGCCGACATCGACCCCGCCAAGGTCGGCTACGGCGTGCGCGCCGTGGTGGGCATCAACGTGCCGCAGCCCGGCAAGAAGGCGCTGATTGACAAGCTGCGCCAGTCAGCGCGGGTGCTGGAGTGCCACCATGTCAGTGGCAACGATTCGTATGTGCTGCAGGTGGTCGCGCGCGATTTGCCGGACCTGGAACGTTTTCTGGCGGACATCAATGGCTATGGCGAAACACGCACATCCATCGTGTTCTCCACGCCGATACCGCTGCGTGGCCTGGCCCGTCCCGAGGGCGAATAGTGCCGTGACGGGCTTGGGCCGGCGGGGGGCGACAAGCCCCAGCCTTCAGAACCTCAGAACCTCAGAACGTCACCTTGACCGACGGCGCGCTGCGCTGGGCCTCGCCGTGGAACACGGCCTCGATGTTGTTCCCGTCCGGGTCCAGCACAAACGCGGCGTAGTAGCCAGGGTGGTAGGGGCGTTCGCCGGGCGCGCCGTTGTCGGTGCCGCCATGGGCCAGCGCGGCTTGGTAGAAGGCATCCACCATCGCCCGGTCCTGCGCCTGGAAGGCCAGGTGCGTGCGGCCGGTCAGGTGGCCTTGCGCAGCGAGGCTGTCTGCTGACGACACAAACAGCTCATCCGCCCAGAAATATCCCTCGTCCGCGCCACCCATCGGCACCTTCAGGGCCCCGAGCGCAGCTGTGTAAAACGCCTGGCTGGCCGCCAGGTCGCGCACGACCAGCTGGATGTGGTCAATCAAGCGGCCTCGGTGCAGTTCCTGTGTTTCCATGCGGTTGTCCCTTCTTCAAGAAAGTGCGTGAAGACCCACGCGGTTGCCATCCAAGTCGTGGATGTGTGCAAAAAACCCCATGCCCGGCGGCAGGGCCTGGCGGGGCAGTGCTACCTGGCCGCCCTGGGCTACGGCGCGCTCCAGCGCGGCGTCGAGCGAGGGCGAGGCATCCAGGTACACCAGTGTGCCGCTGCCCGATACCTGCGGCGCCGTAGGGCCCATCATCAGCGCGCCGCCCACGCCGTCTGCAGCGCCGTCGTAGGCAAACACGGCGCCTTCGCTCGGGCCCATGTTCTCGCGGCGCATGGGCTGGCCCAGCACGGTTTCATAAAAGGCCTGGGCGCGGTCGAGTTGGGTGGTGGGGATTTCAAACCAGGCGATGGCGTTTTTCATGGAGGCTCCTTGTGTGTGAAAGAAAGAAGCCTCGATGGTGTGCGGGGGCTACTGACAGCGGAGTGTCAGCAGCGTGTCACCGGGCTCACGTGCTGCGGCCCGGGCTCGATGCTGCAACCTGCGCGCGAAAGCTGCGGGGCGACAAGCCTGCATCGCGCGTGAATGCGCGTGTGAAGTACGCCGGGTCTGCATAGCCCAGCGTGTAGGCAATGGTGGCCACGCCCAGGTGGGTGTAGGCCAGGTTGCGCCGCGCTTCGCGCATCAGGCGCGCCTCCACCAGTCGCTGGGCAGACACGCCCGTGGCAGCGCGCGCCACACGGCTCAGGTGCGTGGGCGAAACGGCCAGCGCCCGCGCGTAGTCGGCCACCTGCCAGTGCTCCAGAAAATGCGCCTCGATCAGCGCCTCCAGCCGCTGCACCAGGCTGGACTCTGGTGCAGCGGTGTCGTCGGGACTGTGGTCCTCAATGGCCCGCGCCACCCAGCCCAGCAGCGTGGCGCTCAGGCCCCGCAGCACCAGCGCACGCGCCTTGGCCCGGCCCGAGAACTCCTGCCAGACCTGGCCCATGGCCTGGTGCAGTTCAGGCGGCGCAGGCGCCACAGCGGGCCGCGCCAGGTCGCGCCGCACATCGCCCACGCGCACAAAAATCTCGTCCATCAATTCATCCGCCAGCGTGGCCACCCAGCCCTGCGTGTGCTGCGTAAAGCGGAATGCGTGCACATGCCCCTGCGGCACGTTAATGAGCGCCCCCGCAAACAGCTGGATCCGCTCGCCGTCCAGGTGCGCCACGCCCCCTCCCGAGGTGATCAGCAGCACCTGGTGCAGCCGCGTGTGCCGGTGCGGCGCCAGCTCCCAGTCGTGCAGCACCGAACGCTCGGCAATCGTCTCGCAGTGCAGCACATCGGGCAGGTGCTGCGACTCGCCGAACAGGCTGTACGAGTGGATGGTTCCGATGTTCGAAAAGTGCATGTTCTGGCTCCATCCGTCCATTCAACGCGGCGACTGTGCCACGTATCTTTGGGTGGTCCGTTTGATCAATGTCATGAACGCACCAACCACACCAGGAGACACCATGAAAACCCAGGTTTGCATCATCGGCGGAGGCCCCTCGGGCCTCATGCTCTCGCAGCTCTTGCACCTCAAGGGCATCGACACCATCGTGCTGGAGCGCCAAAGCCGCGAATACGTGCTCGGCCGCATCCGTGCCGGCGTGCTGGAGCACGGCTTTGCCGCACTGATGCGCGAGGCCCAGTGCGGCGAGCGCATGGACAAGGAAGGCGAGATCCACGACGGCTTCATCATCGCCCACGACAGCAAGATGGACCGGGTCGATTTGCACAAGTACAGCGGCGGCAGCTCGGTGGTGGTCTACGGCCAGACCGAGCTGACGCGCGACCTGTACGAAGCGCGCGACCGCATGAAGGGCGTCGTCATCCACAACGCCGAAGACGTGCAGCCGCACGACCTCAAAAGCGCCAACCCGTATGTCACCTACCGCAACGGCGACGAGGTGGTGCGCATCGACTGCGACTTCGTCATCGGCGCCGACGGCTTCCACGGCGTGAGCCGCAAGTCCATCCCGCGCGACGTGCTCAAGGAATACGAAAAGGTCTACCCCTTCGGCTGGCTGGGCGTGCTCTCGCGCACCAAGCCCGTCTCGCCCGAGCTGATCTACGCCAAACACGAGCGCGGCTTTGCGCTGTGCTCGCTGCGCTCGCAGGTGCTGAGCCGCTACTACATCCAGGTGCCGCTGACGGACACCGTGGAAGACTGGTCCGACGAAGCCTTCTGGGCCGAGCTCAAACGCCGCCTGCCTGCCGAAGTGGCCGACAAGCTGATTACGGGTGCCTCCATCGAAAAGTCCATCGCCCCCCTGCGCTCCTTCGTGGCCGAGCCGATGCGCTACGGCAACCTGTTCCTGGCCGGCGACGCGGCCCACATCGTGCCGCCCACCGGCGCACGGGGCCTGAACAGCGCGGCATCCGACATCTACTACCTGTACCACGCCATGGTCGCGCACTACCAAAATGGCGACAGCACCGGCCTCGACAAATACTCCGAGAAGGCCCTGGCCCGCGTGTGGAAGGCCCAGCGCTTCTCATGGTGGATGACGACCATGCTGCACACCTTCCCCGAGTCGCTGGCCTACGACCAGAAGCTGCAGGACACGGACTTGGCGTACCTGTTCTCGTCGGAAAAGGCGCTGGGCTCGCTGGCAGAGAACTACGTGGGGTTGCCGTTCTGAGCGCGCTGCAGTAGCGCTGCTACCCAATCAAAGGCTTGCATGGGGTGTCTCCCTGCAAGCCTTTTTTTGCGCCCAGATCGGCGCTCAGTGCAGGCAGTCGAGTTGGGCAGCGGTCTCCATCTGCTACGCAAAATTTAGGCGGAACTGATGCTTACACCCGCACAGCAGGCCCGATAGCATCGCACCAAGTTTTCAGATCATTTGCCCGGCGCTGTCGATGTGAAATTCGACGACGGCTTGAACACGATGAAGCTGCTGACGCAGCGTTTTGAGGCAGTGCACTGCGCGGTAGTGAGTGCCCATCAACAGCCAGGAAAATCTCAAAGATGGATTGGGTCCCGATAGTCTTCATTGTGTTCAAGGTGGCCGTGTTCGGCACCGGCATGTTCTTCGCCATCAAGTGGCATTACGACCAAGGGAAGAAGGCGAAAGAAGAAGCCAGCGAGCGGAAAATCTTGACTGAACGGGCGCTAGATGCGTCGGAGTAGTCGCTGATTTCTGGCGACGGTCTGGGTTGCATCAACCCAACTACGTGCGAATCACCCCAACCCAAGAGTCCAGACCTGCCAAGGCCGTTGTTTGGCGGGGCTTCAGTTCTATGCCTGCTGGCAATCGATGGCGTGAATTGAGCCACTGCGGCAGTAAGGCAGGACACGCGTTAGAGCCGTTTCTTGCTTGGGGGAGGCTGCTTCAGGTTGACAGCTGAATCTCACCAATGTCGAGTTCGCTGCACCTCGGCTGTTCCAGCTGCCTGGCGACACAGTTCAGATTCCGGATGTTTACATGTAATTAAGGAAACTGGTTTGACTTGATTGAAGAAGCGGCGTCGTGGCTCTCTTGCAGCCGAAAAGGTATATTACTGTATATTTATACAGTATGCATGCCGCCACCCCTCTCTGCCACCGTAAGGCCTGGGTCGCATTGATTTCAGGCAGATCTAGTGCGGCCCAATACCGCATCACTCATCGGGTAGGCGATGCAGGTAGTGGGCGTTCGCACGTAAATCTGATACAAAACGTGTACAAGCAATTTGGGGGGAGCAAAACAAAAACCATGGACCTTATCCATGAGAAGGCGCCGCGCGAAGCTGTTGGTCGGGACACCATGGTGCGATTCCGAATGCAGTTTCAAGCAGCAGCGTTCGCGGCGCTCGAAATACTGAGCGGAAAAGAAGTCGACCGCGTCTACTGCGACTACCACGACGATTTCGTCGTGCGCAGGACCGTTGCTGGCGTAGTCGAGTACCACTTCTTTCAGGTCAAGACCAAAGGCAGGGCCAACCAGCAATGGGACATCGATGGGGTCTTTGCTCTTAAGAAGACGGGTGAACTCGACACTGCTGAAAAGTTGGAGGCGATTCGAAGCAGCATCGCAGGCAAGCTCTTCGTTCACACTGTGGAGTTCGGCGACCAATGTCGGGAAGTCACGGTTCTCAGCAATGTGCACTTCAAGGACGAAGTTCACAACCTCGTCGCAGACCTCGCTGCTGGCACGTCCAGCAAGAAGTACACGCGTCAACTCATCGAAAAGTTCGCAGCCATTGTTTCCCCCAACCAACCGCTATCGCCTGAACAGGTTGAAGCCGCTCGACAGAAGCTTACGTTGCTACCTGGCGTGCAGTACATCGGTGACACCCTCGAAGCCTTCGGTATTGCTGCACATAACGCCATCTGGAAGCATTCCGAGATTGAGTTGCATCAACACGAGGTTGAGCGGATAGCTAGGAGCTTGGTGACTCTTGTCGAGGAGAAGTCCTGCGCGCCGATCAACGGGCTGTCCAAGACTGACATCGATTTGGCGACTGGAGTCGGTCTTGAGGACCTGCTTCAGGTTCTGAGCATCTCCACTCAGGTGTACCAGACACTGCAACAAGGGGGAGACCCGGCTGCGATCAAGGCCGCGTCAGTCCTTCAGCGAAAGCTGAAGGAGGCTGGTGCCACTGAGCCAATGATCGAGGCGGCCTCGCGAGCGAAGGTTTCCTGGGATGTGTGGTTTAGAAGCGCGCGGCACACATTTCCGGACTTCACCTTCAACCTCTTGCTCGACGAAATCGACAAGAAGTGCAAGGCGTGGCTCCTTGGCGGCGGTGCCTTGGCCGACCTCGAGAACTTCGTCCAAGAGATTTTGGATTCGTCCATAGGCAAGAAGTTTTCGGCGTTGGACACAGACCTAGTCTTCGGCGGCTTCTGCGCCACCATCGTTAGGAGGGCGACGCGATGAGCTCCACCGAGTTCTTCAGCGAAGCAAGGCGCCTTGGTCTCAAGTTGAACCTTTCTGGCGAAGGTCCTTCGCCGATGCATACGCTCGATAACGAAGCTCTGTTCCAGTTGCCCTTGCTTGCAATGACCATCTTGGCAATCTCGAAGGGCCGGTCAAAGCCGGAGCTGCCCGAAATTGGTCAGTTGGTTGGAGAGTGCTTGGAGAGGACTGTGGCCGGCTTCAAGGGGTCATCTCAGGACATTGGTTGGTCTGGCAACCTGCGCATCAGGACTATCAAGGCCTTGACGTTCTTGGAATCAACCGGTCAGGTCACCATCGACAAGGTGACGCGCGAAATCTCTGCTACCGACTTGGGCAAGAAGGTCTATAGCGGAGCCGTGGTAGGGGAGAGTCTTCTGGCTCACTCTATGAAAACAATCGAGCTCAGCTACCAGTACATCAGGGACGAAGCTCGAGTCAGGGGAGAAGTGAATTGAGGCTGAAGTCACTGCAGGTCGAGCCCTTGGGCGAAGGAGGTTGGGGAAGCCCGCTCCTGGAGTTTGGGCACCGGACCACGATGCTCTTCGCGGCGAACGGCAGTGGAAAATCACCTGTCGTGCGTATGCTTGCTTCCGCTCTGGGGTTTCCCAACAACTTCCGGGCGGAAATTCTTGCGAAGTGCAACGCCGTCGTCTTGCAGGCCGAAGTGGAGGAGAAGCAGCTCGCGATCCGGCGTTCCCTTGGGGCCGAGAACGGGATCTTCTATGCCACGATTGACTTTGATGGTGAGCAAACTGCGCACCATTCCGAGGCATCATTCTCGGCTGCGCTTTTCCACTTGCTCGGGCTGAAGCCACCGCGACTGGTGTCGACCAAAGGTGAGGAAACGAAGCCCTACATCGCGACTCTGCTGCCGCTCTTCTATTTGATCCAGGGCCACGGGTACTCAGCTGCCTACCGCGCGCCCAGCTCCTTCATCACGGATCAGTTTGTGGAGATGGTGCGGTTCGCGTTCGGTCTGAATCCAAAGCACTCGTTCGAAGTCAAGAAGTCGATCATAGAAGAGCGAAGTGCTTTGGAGGCGCAGACCCGCAAGATCGTCGCTGCGCAACGCGTGCTTGAGTATCAGAGCCGCGGCGTGGACAACAGCGATGCAAATCAGTCGGCGCTGCAACTGAGCTCAGAGAATCTGACGCAGCAGATCGACGGGCTACGCGTATCGGTGGACGCCAAGGGCAGCGCGAGCTCGACACTGACGGAACTGCTGCGCCAGAAGGACGTGCAAATCCGGGCACGCCAGTTGGAGCTCTTCGAACTGCAGAATCGGGTCGCGGGCATCGAGACCATTCGTGCGGAGATCGATGGCGAAGTCAAAACTCTTGGCCTAAACGAAGAGGCTCTTGGCGTCTTCAAGTCTTTCCAGGAAATCTGCCGTGCTCCGAACTGCGGGCTGTTCCTTGGAAGCGCCGAGTCGTACGGAAAGAACCTGCTGTATCTGAAGGATCAAATCAAAGACCTTGAGCGCAACAGTCAGCGTGCCGAAATTCGTGTTGAGCAGTTGGAGGAGCGCCTTGAGGAGCTAGGTGCGGAGCGCCAGACTCTCGTCGACAACCTTGAATCG
The DNA here is from genome assembly GCF_001428965.1 of Acidovorax sp. Root275. Taxonomy (NCBI): domain Bacteria; kingdom Pseudomonadati; phylum Pseudomonadota; class Betaproteobacteria; order Burkholderiales; family Comamonadaceae; genus Acidovorax; species Acidovorax sp. Root275. The sequence continues at coordinate 745,453 of NZ_LMJH01000009.1, forward strand.
CCGAGCGCTTCTGGCTTCGACCAACTAGTGACGGCTGTACAAACCTTGACCAAGCAACTTGTGGGTGTTCAGGGCGAACTGGCCCGAATCGCGGCCGTGAAGAACGAGCGTTTGAAGCTTTTCACACTGGAGCAAGAACGAGACCGCATTCAGGACCGCATTGAAGGGCTCACGAACACGGGAAGAGCTGACCACGCGTTCAACGACCTTCGACGGAGACTGCGTGAGCTGACCGTGAAATGGATGGACATGCTGGATACCACCAGCGTGTCAAGGAACGTAGACATCGACTTGAACTTGCGGTTCACCTTTGGAGGAGAAACGCTGGAGACCATTGGCAGCGGCGGCACCAGTAGTACCACGAGCCGACTAGTCCTCGCCATTCACGCAGCGCTGTTGGAAGCCTATCTCGCCGACAAAACACGCCCGTTCCGCTTCCTGATTCTGGACACGCCGAAGCAGGACGAACTTCACACAGCAGACTTAGCAAGGTACCTCACAGAGCTAGAGAAGATGTGTGAGGCGAATGACGCGCAGCTTCTCTTCTCCTCCACAGAATACGATCACCCGACCGCGAAGCAGGACAGGCGCTGGCTTCCAAAGTACCGAGGGCCGGAGAAGCCGATGTACCTTGGGAAGCGGACTGACCTGTTGCCCGGGGATGTGGCCGGGCGCTTTCCTGCAGATGGAGCTTGATGTCTGAAATTCGGGAGAAAGTTGAGGTTTTAATGTCGGCTTTGCAGATCACGCATCTGGTCAATGCGACATCAGCTCTCGCTGCAAAGCTGCCAATCAATCTGTGCAAATCGCTTCTCACTGGTGTGTAGCTCGGGTCGCAAAGTCTTGAGCTTCCAGGGCCGCACGAGGCAGCACTTCTAGCCACCCTTCCGCACAAGGAAAAAGCCCGGCACAAGCCGGGCTTTGCACTCTCAAGCAGTCATCACTTGCAGCTAAAACTGCTCGCACTCTCCACATCCCCCGTGCCGTTGTAGCGCGCCACCTTGGGGTACACACATAGAGGCCGCGTGCGGTTGGCCGACCAGCTCGCAGGCAGCTCGGCGTTGACCACATTGGCCCCCGTGCCACGTGCCTTCGCTGTCACGCTCTCCGGCGCCTTGCCTTGTTCCACCCACGCCACCAGCGGGGCCAGCATGTCGAACTGGTCGGTGGCGGGGCCGCCGGAGCAGTGGTTCATGCCGGGCACCAAGTACAGGCGGGCAAAGTCGTCGGCCTTGCCGCCGTGGTTTGCCTGCACGCGGTCCATCCAGTTCGCGGTGTCGATGGGCGAGAACACGCCGTCGGCCACGCCGTGGTAGACCATCATCTTGGCGCCCCGGTTGCGCAGTGTGCCCAGGTCGGCGGGGCTGGGTGGCGTCATGTACGACCACGATGACTCGGTGTAGACCGGCGTGGTGGTGAACATCTTGGGGTAGTCCGTGTCCATGCTGAAGTTCAGCGCGTACTGCAGGCCGGTGGTGGCCTTGAAGGCGTCCAGGGTGGAGGGCGGTGTGGTGAACAGGAAGGCCACGGCACCCGCGTCGCGCGTGGTGGGGGCGTTGAAGTGCCAGAACGCAAAGTTGCTGCCTGCCACGCCGGGGTCGAACCAGGTGCCGGTGTACAGGGCTTCGCCCTTGCTGTTTTTGGGCCCGGCAAAGATGCTGGCCAGCACGTTCTTTTGCTCGGCAGAGATGCAAGATCCATCCCGCGCTGTGTTGGCAGCGGTGCAGGTGGGCACGTCGCGTTGCAGGTTGAACGCGGCCTGGCAGGCCTGCACGTCGTTCACCTGGCCGTCGGTGGCGCCGTCCAGCGCGTCGCAGCGCTCCACGATCTTGCGGCCGATGAGCTGGAACTCTGCGGGGCTCACGGCCTTGGTCAGGTCGGGTTGGCCGTTGGCGTCCTTGGTGGCCACCTTGGCGTACTGCTGGGCCTTCCACAGCTGGGCCGTGGCGGCCTTGGGCAGGCTGAAGCCGGGGTTGCCCGCCAGCACGCCGTCGTACTGGTCGGCATAGCGCGATGCGGCCACCATGGCGTGGCGCCCGCCGTTGGAGCAGCCGGCGATGTACGAGCGGTCGGGCCCCTTGCCGTAGGCGCCCTTGATCAGGTCTTTGGCCATGGGCGTGAGGGTGCCCACGGCCTGGTAGCCATAGTCGCGCCGGGCCTGGGGGTCCAGCCCAAAGAAGGGCGTGGGTGCGCCGTGGCCTGCGTCAGAGCTGAGCACGGCAAAGCCTTGCACCAGGCCGGGGGCCACGGGCGCAGCGCCGCTTACCGCGCCGAGTGCGGTCACCACGCTGCCGTCCAGCCCGCCGTTGGCCTGGTGCAGAAAGCGGCCGTTCCACGCCACGGGCAGGCGCATCTCGAAACCGATGGCGTAGGCCGCGCCATCCACGAGGCCGGTGCGCTCTTTCATCTTGCCCTTGACGAGGCAGTGCGCGGGGGCCTGGGTGGTCACGCCCTGCAGGGTCAGGGGGCCTTCCGGCACCTGCTCGGCGGAGGTGATGCGTGTGTCGGCCAGCGCCAGGCTGGTGGCCAGCGTGGTGCAGGACTGCAAGGTGGCGGGTGTTGCGGCGGCCAGTTGCGGTACGTTGGCGCGGGGCGCGGTGCTGCAGCCCGCCAGCAGCGCGGCGGCGGCCGCCAGGGCTGCCGTGGCTGCAGAGGCGGAAGATGTGAAAGAGGGGGCCAGAGCGCGGGGGCGCATGGGAAGGCGGGTGTTCATGCGGTGGTCTCCTGGGGGTTGTGGGGGCTGCCGCGCCATGGTGGCACGGGGGCGACTGGGAGGGAAGGGCCCTGGCCGAACGGTGGCCATGGCCCTTCCCGCACTTGCCCTATTTGCAGCTGAAGCTGCTGGCGCTTTCGATGTCACCCGTGCCGTTGTAGCGCGCGACCTTGGGGTAGGCGCACAGCGGGCGGGTGCGGGTGGCAGACCAGCTTGCGGGCAGCTCGGCGTTGACCACGTTGGCACCCGCACCGCGTGCACGGGCGGTCACGCTGTCGGGGGCCTTGCCTTGCTCTACCCAGGCCACCAGCGGGGCCAGCATGTCGAACTGGTCGGTGGTGGGGCCACCGGAGCAGTGGTTCATGCCGGGCACCAGGAACAGGCGGGAAAACGCGTCGGCCTTGCCGCCATGGTTGGCCTGCAGGCGGTCCATCCAACCGGCGGTATCTACGGGGGAGAACACGCCGTCAGCCACGCCGTGGTAGACCATCATCTTGGCGCCACGGTTCTTGAGCGTGCTCAGGTCGGAGGCGTTGGGTGGCGTCATGTAAGACCAGGGCGCCTCTGCGTACACAGCACTTGTGGCAAACATCTTGGGGTAGTCCGTTTCCATGCTGAAGTCCAGCGCGTAGCGCATGCCAGGGATGGCTGTGAACGCTGCCACGGAAGATGGTGGCGAGGTGAAGATGAACGCCACGGCGCCAGCATCCCGCGTGGCGGGAGACCCAAAGTGCCATGACGCAAAGTTGGCGCCCGCGATGCCGGGGTCAAACCAGGTACCGGTGTACAGCGCTTCGCCCTTGCTGTTCTTGGGCCCCGCAAAAACGCTGGAGAGAACAGTTTTCTGTTCGGGCGTCAGGCAGGTTCCGTCGCGTGCACCCGTACAACTGGGCACGTCGTTTTGCAGGTTAAAGGCTGTCTGGCAGGCTGCGACGTCATTCACCAGGCCATCCGAAGCTCCATCCAGGGCGTCGCATTTGGCCAGGATCTTGTTGCTGACGAGCTGGAACTCTGCGGGGGTGACAGCGGTGGTGAGATTGGGCAGGCCTGCGGCGTCGTTGGCAGTGGTCACCTTTGCGTATTGCTGGGCTTTCCATAGCTGGGTTGTTGCGGCTTTGGGCAGGCTAAAACCGGGGTTGCCCGCCAGAACACCGTCGTATTGGTCTGCATAGCGCGATGCGGCCACCATGGCGTGGCGGCCTCCGTTGGAGCAACCTGCAATGTATGAGCGGTCCGGGGCCTTGCCGTAGGCGCTCTTGATCAGATTCTTGGCCATGGGAGTGAGCGTGCCCACAGCCTGGTAGCCATAGTCCAGCCGCGCTTGCGGGTCCACGCCGAAGAAGGGGGTGGGGGCCGGATGCCCTGCGTCAGAGCTGAGCACGGCGAAACCTTGTACCAGCGCTGGGGAGACCGGCGCGGCCCCACTCACCGCTCCCAGCGCCGTGACCACGCTGCCGTCCAACCCGCCGTTGGCTTGGTGCAGGAATCGGCCATTCCACGCCTGCGGCATGCGAATCTCAAAACCAATGGCGTAGCTGGCGCCATCCACGGGGCTTGTGCGTTCCTTCATCTTCCCCTTGACCAGGCAATGTGCGGGCGCTTGAGCCGTTGCGCCCTGTACCGTCAGGGGGCCTTGCGGGACTAGCTCTGACGAGATGATCCGGGTCTCCGGCAACACCAGGGTGGAGGCCAGATTCGCGCAGGCTTGCAAGGTCCCCGGGCTGGCCGCTGCCAGTTGCGGCAGGCCCCCGTCCGATGAACCCCCTCCGCATCCGATCAGCAGGGCTGCCGGCAGGGCCGACAGGGCGAGGGGGTGGATGCGCATTCTTCTTTTCTTGATATTCATGCTGTTGTCTCCGTGATCTGAGGCCCAAGGAAACCCGCAGCGCGGCCTCAACGCGCAGCAGGGATTGGTGTGGCAAGAGAAGCGATTGCTACAAATTGAGTAGCTGTTAACGCTCTTCCATCAAGCGATGGCGGCCAATTTGGTCTTGATTTCGAGGGACTGCGCGATGCGCTGGCGCAGGATGGCGGCGCGCATGTCGAATTCGGGCAGCACCCACTGGGTGAGGGCCTGGGCGGGTGCGCTCCAGCGTTCGGGGTTGTGCGCTGGCTCGTTCCCGCGCTCGGAGGAACCGGTGGGCTCGCTCCCACGCTCGCCTTGGCTGGCCGCGCGGATCTGGCCCCAGGCCCAGTCCAGCAGCACCAGCGCCACGGCGCGCAGGTAATCGTCGGCCACCCAATAGGGCAGCTCGGGCTCGGACTGCGCGGCAATCGCCAGCGTCTGCGTGATCTCGATCAGCGCGTGGCGGCGCGCACCAGCGGCGGGGGAGGGCGTGGGGCCGGGTAGCGATGCCAACAGCGCCGTCAGGCCTTGGCCGCCGTCGGCCAGCACCTTGCGCACCAGCAGGTCGATGGCCTGGATCTCGTTCGTGCCCTCGTAGATCATGGCCACGCGCGCGTCGCGCACGATCTGCTCGATGCCCCATTCGCGCACGTAGCCGTGGCCGCCAAACACCTGCAGGCAGGCACTGGCGCCGTGAAACCCCTGGTCGGTGAGTGCCGCCTTGAGCACGGGCGTGACCAGCGCGCACCAGCGCTGGGCCGCGGCGCGCTCGCCCGCATCGGGGTGGTGTTTGGCCACGTCAAGCTGCAATGCCGTGTGGTAGGCCAGCACGCGCCCACCATCGATCCAGGCGCGCTGCGTGTGCAGGATGCGGCGGATGGCCGGGTGGTCCTGGATGAGGCTGGTGTCGGCGGCGCCGGGCGCGCGCATCTGGCGGCGCTCGGCGGCGTAGGCGCTGGCCTTTTGCCAGGCGGCTTCGAGCAGGCCGATGCCCTGCAGGCCCACGTGCAGGCGCGCCGCATTCATCATCACGAACATGGCGTTGAGGCCCTTGTTCGGCTCGCCCACCAGCCAGCCGGTGGCGTCGTCAAAGCGCATCACGCAGGTGGGGCTGCCGTGCAGGCCCATCTTTTCTTCGATGCGCTCGCACACCACGGCGTTGCGCTTTCCGTCCGGCAAGACCTTGGGCACCAGGAACAGCGACAGCCCCTTGGGGCCCGCTGGTGCATCGGGCAACCGCGCCAGCACCAGGTGCACGATGTTGTCGGTCAGGTCGTGTTCGCCGCCGGAGATAAAAATCTTGCTGCCGTTCACGCGCGCACTGCCGTCGGGCTGCAGCACGCCGCGTGTGCGCACCAGGCCCAGGTCGCTGCCCGCGTGGGCTTCGGTGAGGCACATGGTGGCCAGCCATTCGCCGGTGGCGATCTTTTCCAGATACTGCGCCTTGAGTGTGTCGCTGGCGTGGTGCTTGATGCATTCATAGGCGCCATGCAGCAGGCCCGGCGCCATGGTCCAGCCGTGGTTGGCACCGGCCAGCCACTCAAACAGCACACATTCGAGCACCGCCGGCAGGCCCTGGCCGCCATCCTCAGGCGCACACGAGAGCGAGGGCCAGCCCGCCTGCCAGAAGGCCTGGTACGCATCGCGGAACCCTGCGGGCGTGTGCACCTGGCCTGCGTCGAAGCGGCAACCCTCCTCGTCGCCCATGCGCTGCAGCGGGGCCACGGCGTTGTCGACAAACTTGGCTGCTTCGTCGAGCACCTGCGCGGCCAGTTCGCCGTCGGTGTCGGCAAACGGTGGCAGCGCCTGCCAGCGGCTGGGCGCCTGCAGCACATGGGTCAGCAGATGCTGGATGTCGGCAAGGGCCTGGCGTGCTGGCATGGTTTGCTCACTATTTGATAGCTGATTGCGCTTTGTGGATAAGCGCTGGCGGCTCTTTTTGCTGGAAACCTTGAAAACGGGCGCGGCCCAGGCGAGCGCCACCGTGGAACTGGCTTTGCCAGGCCACGGGTGGCGTCCCCCTCAGGGGGAAGCGGCGAAGCCGCTCAGGGGGAACTCAAGAATCCGCTGTGAAGCCGATCTTCTTGATCAGCGGACCCCAGGTGTCGTACTCGGCCTTTTGCCAGCGGGCTTGCTCTTCGGGGGTGGAGCCGTGGGGCATCAGGCCCACGATGGCCAGGCTGTCGATGACCGACTTTTCCTTCAGCGCCGCGTTGATGGCGGCGTTGGCGGCGGCGATCACGGGCTTGGGTGTCGCAGCAGGCGCGTAGAAGCCAAACCATTCTTCGGTGGTGAGCTCAGGGAAGCCCTGTTCGGCAAACGTGGGCACATCGGGCACGTAGATGGAGCGCTTCGGGCCCGAAGTGGCCAGGATGCGGATCTTGCCGGCCTTGTAGTTGGCAATGAAGTCGCCATGCGGCGTGACCATGGCGGCGACCTGCCCGCCCACCACGTCCGTCACACCGGGGATGGAGCCACGGTAGGGCACATGGCGCAGGTCCACGCCGCTGTTGATGCCCAAGAGCGCACCCAAAAAGTGGGGTGTGGAGCCTGCACCGGGCGAGCCGTAGCTCGCGTCCTTGGGGTTGGCCTTGGCCCAGGCCAGGAAGTCCTTCACCGTCTTTACGCTGGCCGGCACCATGGGGCCCACGGCCAGGCCGTGGTGCATCACCGCGGCGATCGACACGGGCGCGAAGTCCTTGTCGGTGTAGTTCATCTTGCTGTAGATGTGCGGGTAGTTGGCCAGGGCCGACACCTGCGCCACGGCCAGCACCGAGCCGTCGGCAGGCGCTGCCTTCAGTGTCTCGAGCGCAATGCGGCCGCCTGCGCCGGGCTTGTTCTCCACCACGCCGGCGTTCTTGCTGAACGCGGTGCCGCCCCACTTCTCGGCCACGCGGCGCGCGACGGTGTCGCCCGAGCTGCCGGCCGGAAAGCCGAAGTAGACCTTGACCTGCTCGACCTGCGCATGGGCGGCGAAGGGATGCAGGGCGCCCAGCGCGGCGCTGGCGCCAAGGGCCTGAACGAATTGACGGCGTGTGGTGGTCATGGTTTGTCTCCTGGTGTGTATCTGACGGAAATTTCAAAAAGCAACTGGGGTGTTTGCACACCCTCTTGTTATCGGCTGTGCTGCGCCTCCCGTGGCGCACAAAACTGGCGCTGCGTACGCCAGCGCCACGGTGGAACTGGCTTTTCCAGACCACCGGTGGCGTCCCCCTGGGGGGACGACGCGAAGCGGCGCAGGGGGGCTTCTCATCGTGGTGCCATGCGCAGGGCGCCGTCGAGGCGAATGACTTCGCCGTTGAGGTGCCCGTTGGTCACGATGTGGCAGGCCAGCTCGGCAAACTCTTCGGGCTTGCCCAGGCGCGGCGGGAAGGGGATGCTCGCAGCCAGCGACTGCTGCACGGCCTCGGGCAGCTCTTTCATCAGCGGCGTGGCGAACAGGCCCGGCGCCACGGTGCACACGCGGATGCCGTGCTGCGCCAGGTCGCGCGCCATGGGCAGCGTCATGCCCACCAGGCCGCCCTTGGAGGCGCTGTAGGCCTGCTGGCCCACCTGGCCGTCGAACGCGGCGGCCGAGGCGGTGAACATCATCACGCCGCGCTCGCCGCTCTGCAGGGCGTCGAGCTTCGCGCAGGCGGCGGCGAACAGGCGGCTCACGTTGTAGCTGCCGATCAGGTTGATGGTCACCACGCGCGTGAAGTCCTCCAGCGGCGCGGCGCTGCCGTCGCGCTGCACGATGCGCTTGGCGCTGCCGATGCCGGCCACGTTCATCAGGATGCGCGCGGGGCCGTGGGCCGCAGCGGCCTTCTCCAGTGCAGCGGTGACGCTGGCGGCGTCGGTGATGTCGCAGGCGCACGCCACGCCGCCAATGTCGGCCGCGACCTTCTCGGCCAGCTCGGCATTGCGGTCGAGCACGGCGACCTTGGCGCCCAGGCGGGCGAGTTCGCGGGCCGTGGCTTCACCGAGGCCCGATGCGCCGCCGGTCACGATGGCGGCTTGTCCTTGGATGTCCATGCTGTGTGTCCTTGAGAAAAATGTTGGGTGTGTCTTGGCGTTCAGTGGCGCGGCACCAGCGTGCCGGGCAGCGTGCCGCCGTGCAGGGCGTCCACCACATCCGCGCGGTGTTGCAGCACGGCGCGCTGGTTGATGGAGCCCTTGTCGGTGACCTCGCCCTTGTCGAGCGAGGGCGGCTCGGCCATCAGGTGCGCGCGGGCCACGCGGGTGGCGCTGCCGGTGGACTCGGCCGCGAGCTTGTCCAGCACCTGCTGGAAGTGCTGCTGCACCGGCGCGCTGGCCAGCACCTCGTGCAGGCTGGCGCTCTCGGGCAGGTCGCTGAGCGTGCGGATGGTGGCCGTGGGCACCAGCAGCGCGCCGATCTCTTTCAGGTTGATGCCGGTGATGACCGCGTCCTGCACGTAGGGCGCGCAGGCGGCGATGATCTTGGCGCGCATGGGGCCCACGCTCACGAAGGTGCCGGTACTGAGCTTGAAATCTTCAGCGATCCGGCCGTCGAACTTCAGGCCCTTGTTCAGGTCGTTCTCGTCGATCCACTTCACGGCGTCGCCCGAGCAGTAGAAGCCCTCTTCATCGAAGGCGTCGCGCGTGGCTTCGGCATTGCGCCAGTAGCCGGGCGTGATGTTGGGGCCGCGGTAGCGCACCTCGACCTTGCCGTCCACGGGCACGAGTTTCAACTCAAGCCCCGGCGTGGGCACGCCGATGTCGCCCGCCTGCACGTCGGGGCTGTTCACCGCCACGCAGAAGGGGCAGCCTTCGGTCATGCCGAGGCCCGTGTTCATCACGATGCGCTCGCCCACCTCGCGCTCGGCGCTCTCGAACAGCGAGTCCCAGATGGGCTGCGAGAGCGCGGCGGCGGCAAAGAAGAACATCTTCACGCGGCTGAGCAGGTTCTTGCGCAGCTGCGCGTCGGTCTTCATGGTCTGCGCGATCACCTCGAAACCCGTGGGCACGTTGAAGTACACCGTGGGCGCGATCTCGCGCAGGTTGCGGATGGTCTCGGCCATGCCCTTGGGCGTGGGCTTGCCTTCGTCGAGGTAGAGCGTGCCGCCGTTGTAGATGACGATGCCGAAGTTGTGGTTGCCGCCGAAGGTGTGGTTCCACGGCAGCCAGTCCACCAGCACCAGGGGCTCTTCGGCCAGCACCGGCATGGACTGGTTCATCTGCTGCAGGTTGGCGGCCCACATGCCGTGCGTCACGATCACGGCCTTGGGCAGCTTGGTGGAGCCCGAGGTGAACATGAACTTGGCGATGCTGTCGGCCGTGATGGCGCCGTGCGCCGCATCCACGGCCGGCGTAGCGGGGGTGGCCAGCAGGTCGCTGAAGGCCACGGTGCTGCGGCCCGGGATGCTGCCGGTGCCCAGCACTACCTTCACGTCGTCGGCCACGGTGGCCTCGATGGCGCGCGCAAAGCGCGCGGCGTCGCTGGCGAACACCAGGCCGGGGGTCAGCGTGTCCAGCACATGGCGCAGCTTGTCGAAGTCCTGGCTGATGGTGGAGTACGCGGTGGAGACGGTGCACTGCGGCACGCCGGCCACCAGGCACCCCAGCGACAGCAGCGCGTGGTCCAGGTCGTTCTCGCTCAGGATGGCCACGGGGCGCTCGGCGCTCAGGTGCATGTCGAGCAGGGCCTGGGCAATGCTGCGTGCGGCCTGCCAGGCCTGGCCGTAGGTGATGTGGCGCCACTCGCCCAGGCTGCCGTCGGCGTTCTTCACACGCTGCGCCATCCAGGTGCGATCGGGCACGGTCTGGGCCCAGTGCGCGAGCCGGTCGGTCAGGCGCAGCGGGTAGGCCTCCAGGTCTTGCGTGGCCCGCACGTAGACCACGCCGTCGTCGGCCTGCCGGGTGCTGACTTCGGTCACGCCAAAGCGCAGCGGCCGGTAGCGGGGGGAGGGGTTGGTTGCCGTCATAGGTGCTTTCGAGGCTTTTCGCGGGCGCGATACCGCTTTCTCAGTCCTTCTTGACCTTGGCGGCCTTGCCGTCGAGGAAAGCCCGCACACGCGCCTTGGCTTCGGGGGCGCTCTGGGCGATGGCGGCCATCATGGCTTCGGTCATCAGGCCCTGGTCCGACGGCTGCTCGGCAATGCGCGGCAGCGCGTGCATCAGCGCGTAGTTGGTCAGCGGCGCGTTCTGCGCAATGCGCTGGGCCAGCTCGAAGGCCTTGTCGAACGCCGTGCCGGTGGGCACGAGGTACTGCGCGAAGCCCACGCGCTCGCCGTCCACTGCGTTGTAGACGCGGCCGGTCATCATCATGTCGGTCATGCGCGCCGTGCCGATCAGGCGCGGGATGCGCACCGCGCCGCCGCCGCCCACGAAGATGCCGCGCGAGCCTTCGGGCAGCGCGTAGAAGGTCGACTCGTCGGCCACGCGGATGTGGCAGGCGCTGGCCAGCTCCAGGCCGCCGCCCACCACCGCGCCGTGCAACGCGGCCACCACGGGCACGGGGCCGAACTGCACGCGGTCCAGCGCCGCATGCCACATGCGCGAGTGGTGCAGGCCCTGGCCGGCATCGCGCTCCTTGAGCTCGGACAGGTCCAGGCCGGAGCAGAAGTGGTCGCCTTCGCCATCGATCACCGCCGCGCCCACGGAGGCGGGCAGCGTCTCCATCAGGTCCCGCAGCGCCAGAATCAGGCCGTCGTTCAAGGCATTGCGCTTGGCGGGGCGGGTGAGGCGGATGACCGCGATTTCCTCGTGTTCGCCACGGATTTCAAGGGAGATGTCGGAATGCTTGGTCATGGTGGTGTGTATGAGTTAGGGAAATTATGGTTATCAAAAATAACTAAAACAAGGCCGCAATGGTGCTCTTTGCTAGGTGGTTTCCCTAGCTTTCCGGGGTCGCCATATGGTTATGATAAATAACTAAAATGACACCGACTCATCGCAAGGACCCGCCATGAAAGCCTTCATCCCCTACGGTATCTACTGGTCGTCCCCGTTTGCCAAGTGGCAGGGCTCGCTGGCCAACCTCAATGCCCTGCCGCTGGCGGCCACCGTGGGCAAGCAGGCGCTGGCCGCGCGCGGGTACGACCTGGCGGCGGTGGACCTGGCGATTCTTGGCATCACCAACCCGCAAAAGGGCAGCTTCTATGGCCTGCCCTGGGTCGCCGGCATGATGGGCATCGACCGCGTGGCCGGCCCCACGGTGCAGCAGGCCTGCGCCACCAGTGTGCGCGCGCTGCAGATGGCCGCGCAAGAGGTGGCGTGTGGCACGGCCACCAGTGCGCTGCTGGTGATGGCCGACCGCCAATCCAACGGCCCGGTGGTGTACTACCCCGACTCCAGCGGCACTGGCGGCTACGGCATCACCGAGCACTGGGTGCCCGACAACATGGGCCACGACCCCTACGCCAAGAACCCCATGCTGCAGACCGGCGAGAACGTGGCGGCGCGTTATGGCATCACCACCGAAGAGCAGCACGCGCTCAAGCTGCACCGCTACACGCAGTACCAGGCGGCGCTGGCCAACGACCGCGCCTTTCAAAAGCGCTACATGGCCGACGTGCCCGTCACCGATTCGAAATTCCGCAAGCAGACCGGCACGCTCGCCGCGGACGAAGGCATCTTCCCCACCACCGCCGAAGGCCTGGCCAAACTGAAGCCGGTGAAGGAAGGCGGCACCGTGACCTTCGGCGGCCAGACGCACCCGGCCGACGGCAATGCGGGCGCCATCGTCACCACGCGTGACCGGGCGCGTGCCGTGGCCACCGACCCCGGCATCGAGGTCGAGATCCTGGGCTTCGGCATGTCGCGGGTCGAAGCCGGCTTCATGCCCATGGCGCCGTCGCCGGCGGCCTTCAACGCCCTCAAGCACGCAGGCCTGTCCATCGCCGACGTGCACGCCATCAAGACGCACAACCCGTTTGCTGTGAACGACATCGCCCTGGCGCGCGACACCGGCTTTGCGTGGGAGCGCATGAACAACTACGGCAGCTCCATCATCTGGGGCCACCCGCAGGCGCCGACCGGCATGCGCGCCATCATCGAACTGATTGAAGAGCTGGTGCTGCGCGGCGGCGGCGTGGGCCTGTTCACCGGCTGCGCGGCGGGCGACACGGGCTACGCCACCGTGCTGCGCGTGACCGACAGCAGAACCAGTACAACCACCAAGGTCTGACCATGACAACAAGCACCGAACACTCCTTTTCTGCCCCGCTGAACGCCTGGCTGGTCGACGGCGTGCGCACGCCCATGGTCGACTACTGCGGGCCGCTCGGGCATGTGTCGCCCACCGACATGGGCATCAAGGTGGCGCGCGCCGTGCTGGAGCGCAGCGGTGTTCCCGCTGCCGATGTGAACTCGGTCATCACCGGGTCGATGGCGCAGGCCGACTTCGACGCCTTCGTGCTGCCGCGCCAGATCGGCCTGTATGCCGGCGTGCCGCAGAGCGTGCCGGCCATTCTGGTATCGCGAATCTGCGGCACAGGCTTTGAGCTGTTCCGCCAGGCGGCGGACCAGATTGCCTTGGGCTATGCCGATGTGGCGCTGGTGGTGGGCACCGAGTCCATGACGCGCAACCCCATTGCCGCCTACACGCACCGCACCGGCTTCAAGCTGGGCGCGCCGGTGGAGTTCAAGGACTTCCTGGTCGAGGCGCTGATCGACACCGCCGGCCCGGTCACGATGATCGAGACCGCCGAGAACCTGGCCAAGCAATACGGCATCACGCGCGAGGAGGTGGACGCCTTCGCCTCGCAGTCGTTCGACCGCGCGCTCAAGGCCCAGGCAGACGGTTTTCTGGCGGGCGAAATCGTGCCGGTCACGAGCGAGAAGTTCGAGCTGGCAGGCTATGCCACGCGCGGCATCACCCTGCCGCGCAAGGTGGCGCAGCTCGACCGCGACACGCACCCGCGCCCCTCGCCCGTCGAGACGCTGGCGGGACTGCGCACCGTGTACCCGGGCGGCGTGCAGACGGCGGGCAACAGCTCGGCCCTTGTCGATGGCGCCGCGGGCGCTATCGTGGCGAGCGACGCCTATGTGCAGCGGCGCGGCCTCAAGCCCCTGGCGCGCCTGCGGGGTGCCGCGGCCGTGGGCGTGGCACCTGAAACCATGGGCATCGGCCCGGCGCCGGCCATTCGTGCGCTGCTGGCGCGCACGGGGCTCACGCTCGCGGACATCGGCCTTTTTGAAATCAACGAAGCGCAAGGCGCGCAGACCCTGGCCGTGGGCCGCGAACTGGGCCTGGATCTGAACAAGCTCAACGTGAACGGGGGCGCCATCGCCCTGGGCCACCCGCTGGCCGCCACCGGCGTGCGCCTGACGGTGACGCTGGCGCGCGAGCTGCGCCGCCGCGGGCTGCGCTACGGTATCTCCGGCGCGTGCGTGGGCGGCGGGCAAGGCATTGCCTTGCTCATCGAGAACCCGGATGCTTGAAATTTGAGAGAAACAGGGCTCAAGCGCTTATGGGATAAGCGCGAGCAGCTATCGAAGTAATAGTTTTCAATTGAAGGTCACCATGAAAATCATCACTGCCGCCCAGGCCGGGGCCCTGATCCCCGACAACGCCACCATCTTCCTGGGCGGCCTGGCCGTCTCCAGCCTGCCCGAAGAAGTGCTCAAGGGCGTGGAAAAGAACTTCCTCGATACCGGCCACCCGAAGAACGTGACCACCTGGGCCTGCGGCGCCATCGGCAACAGCAAGGACGCGGGCATGGTGCACTTTGCCCACCCCGGCATGATCAAGCGCACCGTGGCCGGCCACTTCGGCCAGACGGGCGCCGAGATGATGAAGATGGTCTTCGACGGCGAGGTCGAGGCCTACAACTTCCCGCAGGGCAGCCTGTCGCACCTCACACGCCACATTGCCAGCCGCAGCCCCGGGCTACTGACCAAGGTCGGGCTGGGCACGTTTGTGGACCCGCGCATCGAAGGCGGCAAGCTCAACAGCAAGTCCACCGAAGACTTGGTCAAGCTCGTCGAGTTCAACGGCGAGGAGTGGTTGTTCTACCCCGCGCCCAAGGTCGATGTCGCCATCATCCGCGGCACGCTGGCCGACGAGAACGGCAACATCACGCTGGACAAGGAAGGCGTGCTGCTCGAGCAGATCAACATCGCCCACGCGGCCAAGGCCAGCGGCGGCATCGTGATCGTGCAGGTGGAGCGCATCGTGAAGGCCGGCAGCCTGCACCCCAAGTCGGTCAAGGTGCCGGGCGTGTCGGTGGACTATGTGGTGGTCAGCCAGCCCGAGAACCACATGCAGACCATCACCACGCAGTTCAACCCCGCGCTGTGCGGCGATGTGCGTGTGCCGCTCAATTCGCTGGCGCCCATGCCGCTGGACGAGCGCAAGGTCATCGCGCGCCGCACAGCGCTGGAGCTCACGCCCGGCGCCATCACCAACCTGGGTATCGGCATCCCGGCCGGCGTGCCGTCGGTGGCGGCGGAAGAGGGCGTGTCCGACCAGTTCACGCTGAGCGTGGAAAGCGGCATCACCGGCGGCATCCCCGCGCAGCTGGGCGACTTCGGCACGGCCTACAACGCCGACGCGATCATCGAGCAGTCGCTGCAGTTCGACTTCTATGACGGCGGCGGTCTGGATGCGAGCTTCCTGGGCCTGGCGCAGGCCGACAACCACGGCAACGTGAACGTGAGCAAGTTCAACGGCCGGCCCGTGGGCTGCGGCGGCTTCGTGAACATCACGCGGTCCACCAAGCACCTGGTGTTCTGCGGCACCTTCACTGCGGGCGGATTGGAAGTGCAAGTGGCTGATGGGAAGCTCACCATCGTCAAGGAAGGCCGCTCGCGCAAGTTCATCGAGAAGGTCGAGCAGATCACCTTCAACGGGCTGGACGCCGCGCAGCGCGAGCAGAACGTGCTGTTCGTCACCGAGCGCGCCGTGTTCCACCTGACCACCGAGGGCCTGGAGCTGACCGAGATCGCGCCCGGCATCGACCTGGAGCGCGACGTGCTGGCGCACATGGGCTTCAAGCCCATCATGCGCAACGTGAAGACCATGGACGCCGGGCTGTTCCGCGCGCAGTGGGGCGGCCTGGCTCAGGCCATGGCGGCGAAGGCCGCGCAGGCTTGAAGGGCTGCTGGTAGCCGCTGGCCCCGGCCGGCGGCGTAAGGCCAGCAAGCGCCAGCTCGAAAAAAGCCAGCGAGCCCGAGGGGTGCGTTGGCTTTTTGCCGCTGGTGGCTGCAGGGAGCCCCAGCCCGTGCGCTACGACGCGCTCTGCGTGTAGACCTTCTGCAGCAGGCGGATCAGCGTCTTGCGCTCGGCGCCCGTAAGGCTGGCCGTGGCGTCCACCTCCAGCTGCGCAGCCGTCTGCTCGGCCTGTGCGGTCAACTCCACACCGGCAGGCGTCAGGTGCAGGCCCATGGCGCGGCCGTCGCTGGGGTGCGGGCGGCGCTCGATCAGCCCGCGCCGCTCCAGCGCTGCAATCAGGCCCACCAGATTGGGTGGCAATACGTTGAGCGTGGCGCACAGCTGGCGCGACGTGATGCCGGGGTTGTGCGCGACCAGCGACAGCACCGAAAAATCCACCACTTTCAGGCGGTACACCGCCATGCGTTCCATGAACACTTCGATCACGGCGAGCGACGCGCGCCGCGCGTTGTAGCCCACCAGCGTGCGCAGAAAGCCGGTGTCCACGGACTCGGAGGCAGGGGCTGGGGTGGTTGGGGCCATGGAGGCCGTGGTCTTTTTGGTGGGGCGAACGCTGGACATGGGGCGATTGTGGCGGGGGTGGGCGCGGGTTGGCGGCAGTTCGCGAAAAATTTGATTCAAATCAGCCGTTAGCGCTTATTTGATGGCTGTTTGTTGCTATGAAAATAATAGTATTCAGTGTGCGGCCCTTGCCACACACGGCCCACCTGCGGAGCCCATTGCGCTTCAGGCGGGGCTGCGCAGCACGCGGCGGTATTGCACCGCCTCGGCCACATGGCCCACCTCGGTGGTGGGTGCGCCAGCCAGGTCGGCAATGGTGCGCGCCACCTTCAGCGCACGGTGTGTGCTGCGTGCCGACCAGCCCAGGCGCGCGGCGGCGGTGTTGAGGAACTTGGCGGCGGCATCTTGCAGATGCAGATGGGTGTCGATCTCCTGGCCCTGCAGTGCCTGGTTGGTCTTGCCCTGGCGGGCCAGCGCGCGGGCGCGCGCCTGTTCCACCCGCTGGCGGATCGCGGCCGTGGATTCGCCGGCGGGCGCCTGCACCAGTTGTTCGGCGGGCAGTGCGGGCACCTCGACATGCAGGTCGATGCGGTCCAGCAGCGGACCACTGAGCTTGGCCTGGTAGCGGTTCACCTGGTCCGGCGTGCAGCGGCACGCGCGCTGCGTGGAGCCCAGGAATCCGCAGGGGCAGGGGTTCATGGCCGCGATCATCTGAAAACGCGCTGGAAACTCCGCACGCTGCGCTGCACGCGAGATCGTGATGTGGCCTGTCTCCAGCGGCTCGCGCAACGCCTCTAGCGCGGCGCGGGGGAATTCAGGCAGCTCGTCGAGGAATAGCACCCCGTGGTGCGCGAGCGAGATTTCGCCAGGGCGTGGGGGCGAGCCCCCGCCCACCAGCGCCACGGCGCTGGCTGTGTGGTGGGGCGACCCCGTGGGCCTGTGGCCCCAGAGTTCGGGCCGAAAGCGCCCGGCCAGGCTCGCAATCGCGGCGCTCTCCAGGGCTTCCTGCACCGTCATGGCGGGCAGCAGTCCGGCAAAACGCAGTGCCAGCATCGATTTGCCCGAACCGGGCGGGCCTGCCATCAGGGCACTGTGGCCCCCGGCGGCCGCGATCTCCAGCGCGCGCTTGGCCGTGGCCTGGCCTTTGACATCGGCCATGTCGGCGCCGGTGGTGGTGGCGGTCAGGGGCGTGGGCTGCAGCCGCGTCCAACCGTCGTTGTCCACGGCCGCATCGCCCGCGGCCGTGCTGCCGGGCGGCAGGAAGGCCCGCACCACATCCAACAGGTGGCGTGCGCGCACCACCTGTGCATCGGGCACCAGGGCGGCCTCTTCGGCGCTGCCAGGGGGCAGCACCAGCTGCGCGTCGATCTGCTGCGTCTGCAGCGCCAGGCTGGTGGCCAGCGCGCCGCGCACCGGGCGCAGCTCCCCCGACAGCGACAGCTCACCCGCAAACTCATAGCCCGCCAGGCGGCTGCCGTCCACCTGCCCGCTGGCGGCGAGGATGCCCAGCGCGATAGGCAGGTCGAAACGGCCTGAATCCTTGGGCAAATCGGCGGGTGCCAGGTTCACCGTGATGCGCTTGTTGTGGGGGAACTCCAGTCCCGCGTTCTGCAACGCCGAGCGCACCCGTTCGCGGGCTTCCTTGACCTCCACCTCGGCCAGTCCCACCAGGGTGAAACTGGGCAAACCGTTGGCCAGATGCACTTCGACGGTGACAGAAGGTGCCTGCAGCCCCAGAAGGGCGCGGCTTTGCACCAAAGCAAGACTCATGAAGCGGTTTCTCCCCAGATGGGTGCGTTTTATGGTTTTTTAGCGCGGCCGGGTTGCATCGCGCACCAACAAGGTGCAGCATCGTCTGCGCGCACACCGCCACTGTACTTGGGGATCGGTGTAACGCAACGCAACGGCGATGGGGTGGATGCACCGGCGTGTGGCACGGTCCGTGCTTAAAGCGCTCGTCCCTACTTTGTCCAACCGGAGGAAACATGACCCGCGCCATCATCAAGACCCTGGGCGTTGCCCTAGTTGCAACCCTTCCCCTGCTGGCCAATGCCCAGCTCACTGGCAACGTCAGCCTGACCACCAACTACAAGTTCCGTGGCCAGGACCAGGACGTTTCCAAGTCCAAAGCCGTCAAGCCCGCCATCCAGGGTGGTTTTGACTACGCCTTCGGTGACTCCGGCTGGTACGTGGGCAACTGGAACTCCAGCGTGGACTGGCTGGCCAACAACTCCATCGAATCCGACCTGTACGGTGGCTACAAGTTCAAGGCCGGTGGCGCAGACCTCGACCTGGGCGCGCTGACCTACATCTACCCTGGCAACGCCAATGGCAACACCACCGAGCTGTACGGTGCGGCCACCATGGGCCCCTTCACTGCCAAGTATTCGCACACCATCTCTAACGACTACTTCGGCTGGGCTGGCGCCAAGTCCGGCTCGGGCCTCAAGGGCCGCAACACCGGCTACCTGAACTTCGCCTTCGCTCAAGAAGTGGCTCCCAGCGTCACTGTGAAGGCCTCGGTAGGCTTCACACGTTTTGCCAGTGACATCAAGGACCTGGGCGTGCCGAACTACATGGACTACAGCGTGGGCGGTGCCTATGACTTCGGCAGCGGCCTGTCGCTGGGCGCTGCCGTGGTGGGCGCCAACAAGAAGGCCTTCTTCGGCCATGTCAACAAGTCGCGCGTGATCGTCACGCTCACCAAAACCCTGTAAGCAAGTCTCAATGGGCGCACGGTGCGTCCATTGTCGGAGGAACCAAAATGAAAATGGTGACAGCCATCATCAAGCCCTTCAAGCTGGACGAGGTGCGTGAAGCACTGTCGGACATCGGCGTGCAAGGCATCACGGTCACTGAGGTCAAGGGCTTCGGTCGCCAAAAAGGCCACACCGAGCTGTATCGCGGCGCGGAATACGTGGTCGACTTCCTACCCAAGGTCAAGATCGAGGCCGCCGTGGCGGATGACCTCGTGGACCGCGTGATCGAGTCCATCGAAAGCGCCGCCCGCACCGGCAAGATCGGCGACGGCAAGATCTTCGTGACCCACCTGGAGCAGGTGGTGCGCATCCGCACTGGCGAAACCGGCAAGGAAGCGCTGTAAGGGCGCGGCCGTACTACATCCAAGAAGAGAAACGCCATGAAAAAACTGCTTGCTTCTTTCATTCTGGGGTTGGGTCTGCTGACCATGGGCAACCTGTCCCTGGCACAGGCGCCCGCCGCCTCCGAGCCGGCTGCCGCCGCGCCCGCTGCTGCAGCCGCTCCGGCCGCTGAAGCTCCTGCTGCGGCAGCTGCCCCGGCGCCCGCTGCTGCAGCGGCGGCCGCTCCGGCCGCTGCCGAGGCGCCTGCGCCCGTGCCCAACAAGGGTGATACCGCCTGGATGATGACCTCCACCATCCTCGTGATCCTGATGGTCCTGCCTGGCCTGGCGCTGTTCTACGGCGGCCTGGTGCGCAGTAAGAACATGTTGTCCGTGCTGATGCAGGTCATGGTCACGTTCTCGCTGATCGTGGTGCTGTGGTTCATCTACGGCTACAGCCTGGCCTTCACCGAAGGCGGCGCCTTCATCGGTGGCTTTGACAGGCTGTTCATGAAAGGCATCTGGGACAACGCTGCCGGCACCTTCGCCAATGCAGCCACGTTCAGCAAGGGTGTCGTGATTCCTGAAGTGGTGTTCGCCGCCTTCCAGGCAACCTTCGCCGGCATCACCTGTGCCCTGATCGTCGGTGCGTTCGCAGAGCGCATCAAGTTCAGCGCCGTCATGATGTTCATGGTGCTGTGGTTCACTTTCAGCTACCTGCCGATCGCCCACATGGTGTGGTTCTGGATGGGTCCTGACGCCTACGCCTCCAAGGAAGTGGCCGACGCCATGACCGGCAAGGCCGGCCAGATCTGGCAGTGGGGTGCTCTGGACTTCGCTGGCGGTACCGTGGTGCACATCAACGCCGCTGTGGCGGGGCTGGTGGGCGCGTTCATGGTGGGCAAGCGCATCGGCTACGGCAAGGAAGCCATGGCGCCTCACAGCCTGACGCTGACCATGGTCGGTGCCTCGCTGCTGTGGGTGGGCTGGTTCGGTTTCAACGCCGGCTCTGCGCTGGAAGCCAACGGCTTCGCCGCCCTGGCCTTCATCAACACGCTGGTGGCTACGGCTGCGGCCGTGCTGGCATGGTCTATCGGTGAAGCGCTGATGCGCGGCAAGGCTTCGATGCTGGGTGCAGCGTCGGGTGCCGTGGCCGGCCTCGTGGCCATCACGCCTGCTGCCGGCAACGTTGGCATCGGCGGTGCGCTGGTGATCGGCCTCGTGGGCGGCTTTGCCTGCCTGTGGGGTGTGAACGGCCTCAAGAAGCTGCTGGGTGCGGATGACTCGCTCGACGTGTTCGGCGTGCATGGCATTGGCGGTATCGTGGGTGCCCTGCTGACCGGCGTGTTCAACGCCCCTGGCCTGGGTGGCCCTGGCTACGTGGCCGACTGGGTGACCGCCACCATGGTGACTTCTGCCGACTATTCCATCGCCGCGCAAGTCTGGACGCAGACCAAGGCCGTGTTGCTGACCATCGTGTGGTCGGGTGTGGTCTCCTTCGTGGCGTACAAGATCGTTGACCTGACGATCGGCCTGCGTGTCACGGAAGAAGACGAGCGCGAAGGCCTGGACATCACTTCGCACGGCGAAACAGCGTACAACCGCTGATCCGCCTGCGCCCCACGCGCTGCGGTGTCTGGTGGCACCGCAGCGTCGCAACAAGAACAAGCGAGTCACTCCTTTGGTTGTTAAGCCCGCCGGCAACGGCGGGTTTTTTTCGTACCAATGGAGGGCTCGCTGCCTGTTTTGGCATGCATGCCAGAACACCTATCCCCAGACCCGTCTCCCGGCAGCCCCCCAGTCATTTGCACAGGCGCTGTTCAAAAAATTCACGCGCTCCTTGTGTGGCGCCGGACATGGCTGCCGCTACGATGCAAGGCATGGACTTCGCCCTTGCCCAGATCGCCGAACGTGTGCGCACCGCCGCCGCCGACCAGACCCCTTTGCGCATCCGCGGCGGGGGCACCAAGGACTTCCATGGCCTGGCGCTGCACGGCGAAGTGCTCGACACCCGTGTGCTGCGCGGCATCGTGAGCTACGAGCCCAGCGAGCTGGTCGTCACCGTGCGGGCGGGCACCCCGCTGGCCGAGCTGGAGGCCGCACTGGCCGAACAAGGCCAGTGCCTGCCCTTTGAGCCCCCGCACTTCGCAAAAACCCCATCAGACGCTGCCACCGTGGGCGGCATGGTGGCTGCTGGCCTGTCGGGCCCGGCACGTGCCAGTGTCGGGGCGGTGCGCGACTACCTGCTGGGCGTGACCTTGCTCAATGGCAAAGCCGAGCTGCTGACCTTTGGGGGCCAGGTCATGAAGAACGTGGCGGGGTATGACGTCTCGCGCCTCATGGCGGGCGCCTGGGGCACGCTGGGCCTGCTGACCGAGGTCAGCCTCAAGGTGCTGCCCGTGGCGCCCGGCGAGGCCACGCTGCGGTTTGACGACATCAACCAGGCCGACGCATTGCGCAAGCTGCACGCCTGGGGCGGCCAGCCGCTGCCCCTGAACGCCAGCTGCTGGGTGCAAGACGGTGGCGTGGGCACGGTCTATGTGCGCCTGCGCGGCGCCGTGGCGGCGGTCGAGGCCGCCTGCAAAACGATGGGTGGCACGCGCATGGACAACGCCACGGTGGCCGCCGACTGGACGGCCTGCCGCGAGCAGACCCTGCCCTGGTTCACCGCACGTGCTGCACAGCCCGGCCACGCCCTGTGGCGCCTGTCCGTGCCCGCCACGGCCCCGGTGCTGAGCTTGCCGGGCGGCGCGCAGCCGCTGGTCGAGTGGCATGGCGCGCTGCGCTGGGTGCAAGCGCCCGAATCCGCAGGCGACGCCCTGCGCGAAGCCGCTCGGGCTGTGGGTGGGAACGCTTCTGTTTTTGTAGCTGCTAGCGCAGGTGGATCAAGCGCCAGGGGCACATTTGACCTTCAATCCAAGGCGCTGGAGCACATTCACGCCCGGCTCAAGCACAGCTTTGACCCGGCCGGCATCTTCAACCCCGGCCGCATGGCGCGGGCCTGGTAGGCGCGCCATCACTGCGTCCTCCGCCATGCGACGCCTTCGCCACCTCACAGGACACCACCGCACGGTGGCCAGCAACCGGGTGCTGGGCCTGTTGCTCGCCTTCAATGCCGGGGCGGTCAACGCCGGAGGTTTTCTGGTGGTGCACCTGTACACCTCGCACATGACCGGCTTTTTGTCGTCGCTGGCGGACAACCTGGTGCTGGGCCAGATGAAAATCGTGCTGGGTGCCATCGGCGCGCTGTGGGCCTTCATGTCGGGCGCGGGCACCACCGCCATCATGATCAACTGGGCGCGCCAGCGCAGGCTGCGCAGCACCTTCGCGCTGCCGCTGGTGCTGGAGTCCGTGCTCATGCTGCTGTTCGGTCTGGTGGGCGCCATCACGCTCAGCTGGCCCACGCCGTTTGCCGTGCCGATGACGGTGCTGCTGCTGTCCTTCATCATGGGCCTGCAGAACGCCACGGTGACCAAGATGTCCTCGTCGCAGATCCGCACCACCCACATGACGGGGGTGGTGACCGACCTGGGCATCGAGATGGGCAAGATGCTGTACTGGAACCGCACCGGCACGGCGCCCGAATCCCAGGTGCGCGCCAACCAGGCCCGGCTGCGGCTGTTTGCTGGGCTGGTGGGCATGTTCCTGGTGGGCGGCATTGCGGGCGCGGCGGGCTTCAAGCATGTGGGTTTTGTGTTTGTGGTGCCCCTGGCGCTGGTGCTGCTGGCGCTGTCGCTGCCCCCGCTGTGGGCCGACCGTGCCCGGCTGCGCCACCCGTTGCGAAAGTCGCTCGCGCTCAATGTTCCGCTCGACCCACCCCTGGGCCCACCTGCTGACCCACCGGCCACGCGCTGAATCCGTCCTGAAATTTTCTGTTTCTTCGCCCAGGCATGCACCATGCAAACCCAGCTTTCCCCTGAATACCGCGCCCGGGCCGATGGCCTGGAGGCCGAATCCATCCTGCGCAAATGTGTGCACTGTGGCTTTTGCACCGCCACCTGCCCCACCTACCAGCTGCTGGGCGACGAACTGGACGGCCCGCGCGGCCGCATCTACCTCATCAAGCAGGTGCTCGAAGGCGAGACCCCCACGCGCAAGACCCAGATGCACCTGGACCGGTGCCTGACCTGCCGCAACTGCGAAAGCACCTGCCCCAGCGGCGTGCAATACGGCCACCTGGTCGACATCGGCCGCAAGATCGTCGATGAAAAAGTGCCCCGCCCCGTGGGCGAAAAAGCCCTGCGCTGGGCGCTGAAGGAGGGCCTGCCATCGCCCCTGTTTGCCCCCGCCATGAAGGCCGGTCAACTGGTGCGCGGCCTGCTGCCCGCATCCCTCAAGGCCAAGGTGCCTGCGCCCCAAAATGCCGGGGCCTGGCCCACGCGCGAGCATGCGCGCAAGGTGCTTTTGCTGGCCGGCTGCGTGCAACCGGCCATGATGCCCAACATCAACACCGCCACCGCGCGTGTGCTCGACGCCGTGGGCATCCAGACCGTGATCGCGCCCAAGGCCGGGTGTTGTGGTGCCGTCAAGTTCCACCTCAACGACCAGGAGGGCGGCAAGGCCGAGATGCGCGCCAATATCGACGCCTGGTGGCCGCTGGTGGAGCAGGGGCAGGGCGTGGTGGAGGCCATCGTCATGAACGCTTCAGGCTGCGGTGTCACCGTCAAGGAATACGGCCACATCCTGAAGGACGACCCGTTGTACGCGGCCAAGGCCGAGCGCATCAGCGCCCTCACGCGCGACCTCTCGGAGCTGCTGCCCGCCCTGCTGCCCGAGCTGGCCGACAAGCTCGCGGGGCGTGTGCAGCGGCCCGACACGCTGTTTGCCTACCACCCTCCCTGCACGCTGCAGCACGGCCAGAAGCTGCGTGGCGGGGTAGAGACGCACCTCAACCAGCTCGGCTTCAAGCTGCGCACCGCGCGCAACGACGCCCACCTGTGCTGCGGCTCGGCAGGCACGTATTCGGTGCTCAACCCCGACCTGTCTTACCAGCTGCGCGACCGCAAGCTCGGCGTGCTCGGCGAGGCTTTTGGCGATCAGCCGCCCGACATGATCCTGTCGGCCAACATCGGCTGCATCACCCACCTGCAAAGTGGCACAGGCACGCCGGTGCGGCACTGGGTGGAGGTGCTGGACGAGGCGATGCGCGCGGGCTGAGCTTTCATGCGGTGATGGGCTGCTGGCTGGCAAATGGGGCCGCAACAAAGGCAGTTTGGTGCCTGTAGCCGCAACGCTGGCATGATCGAGGGTTTTGTCGCCCCCATTTTTGCCCCGAACTGCAACGCCATGACCGACTCCGTGTCCGCACAAGAACAACCCCACACAGCCCCTGCCGCACCGCTGGCAGCGCCTGTTGCGGCCGAGGCCACCGCTGCCGTGGCAGCCACTGCGCCCATCGCGTCAACCGAAGCCGGGGCGAACCAGCCACGCACAGGCGGCTCGCGCCGTGGTGGCCGCAACCGCCGCAAGCCCGAGGGCCGCGAGGTGTCCCCGGGTGCGGCGGACGCCGCAGTGCCCGTGGGGGCTGCACCAGGCGCAGGCCCACGCGCGCCCCAGCGTGTTCACCCTGCGCTGGAGCAACTGGCCGCGCTGTACCCCCCACTGTTCGGTGCGGTGTTTCGCCCGCTCAAGCGGGGCATCTTCCAGGACCTGCTGGCCGCGCACCCCGAGCTGTTCGAGCGTGAGGCGCTCAAGGTGGCCTTGGGCATCCACACCCGCTCCACGCGCTATCTGCAAAGCGTGGCGGCAGGCGACAAGCGCCACGACCTGCAAGGCCAACCCGTGGAAGACATGGCCCCCGAGCATGTGCACCATGCGCTGCTGGAGGTCTATCGCCGCAAGAAGGCGCGCGCCACTGAAGACCTGCTGCCCAAGCTGCGCAACCGCATGATGGCCGCGTTCGAGGCCTCGGGCCTCACGCGCGAGGCGTATACCGAGCTGGTGCTGAGCCGCGATGACGCCGCCAACGCCATCCTCGAAGAAGCCTTTGCCGAATGGTCGGCGCGCAACGCCAAGGATGAGGCCCTGCTGCGCGCCTTTGAAGCCAGCGGCCAGACGCTGGACGCCTTTGCCGACATGTATGGCATGGTGCCCCGCACGGTGGGGCAGCAGCTGGAGCGCGCGCGCCGGCTGGCATCCGCGGCCGCCGCAGCCGCCAGTGCTGCCGCTGCAGCAACACCTGCGCCCGAAGGCGCATAACTGACCCGGCTGCGGCTGGCCTGCAGGGTGTGACCACCCCACGTGCGTGTTGACAGTCGTGCCGCCTGCAAGGGCGTTGGAAAGATCTTGATGCGTGCGCCTGAAAAACTCATCTTCCTCCCGGGCGTGGGGGGCAACCCCGCCTTCTGGCGGCCTGTGGCGGACGCACTGCCACAGCCTGCAGCGCATGTGTTGCTCGGCTGGCCGTGGTTTGGTGCCGCGTCCCCGGCCGACCTGCCCGCCACGGGGGCCCGGGATATGCAGGACCTCGTGGCGGCCACCACGGTGCACATGGACCGGCCCTGCGCGCTCATTGCGCAATCGATGGGAGGCGTGGTGGCTCTGCTGGCCGCACTGGAGCGGCCCGAGTGGCTGACGCACCTGGTGCTGGTGGCGACTTCGGGCGGTGTCCCCATCGACGATCTGCACCCCGAGGATTGGCGCCCAGGCTTCCTGCAATCCAATCCTGCGTTTCCGCAGTGGATGGCCGATGTGCGCCTGGACCTGTCCGCCCGCCTACCCTCGGTGCAGGCACCCAGCTTGCTTTTGTGGGGGGATGCAGACGCCATCAGCCCCACTGCCGTGGGGCAGCGTTTGTCCGGGCTGCTGCCCCACAGCCAGATGCATGTGCTGGCGGGCGGTGGCCACGACCTGGCCGTGACGCACGCGGGCGCAGTGGCTGCGCACATTGCAGGCCATCTGCAGGGCGCACCACAGCGCCCCAAGGCGTAGCGCACGGGCGGCTTAGAATGCCAGTTGTGACCCGGTTCATGGGTTGCCGTAAGCGTTTACGTCAATCAACGCGCCAACCAACACCGGCCCTGCCGGGGTGGTGGTCCCCGGTTCGCAAGTGGCACGGCAGGTCGTGCGCGCGGGCTGGGGGCGGCGCCTTGCTTGACCGGTTTGCTTTCTGGAACTTCAATGAACCAACCTTCGTCTCCTCGCACCTCTGGGTCCTCGTCCTCCAGGACCTTTTTCGGCCTGCGCAAGCTCCCTGCGCGTTCTGCGGCCTGGGTCACGCCGCTGCTGTTGTCGCTGCTCATGACCTTCATCGTGTCCCTGATCAGCACCCTGCGTGTGGTGGGCTTGTCGATGGACGTGCCCCGTCTCTGGATGAGCTCCTGGGCGTTGTCCTGGCTGGTGGCGTTCCCCACGCTGCTGCTGGTGCTTCCGCTGGTGCGCCGGGCCACGGCCGCCATCGTGGAGCCACAGGGCTGACAGCCTGTCCTCCCGGACCGCGCGGAAGCTGCTGACGCCCCGTGTCAGCAGCCTTCCGCCTGCGGCTTGAAGAGCCTGCACGCTACTGACATCAAGGTGTCAGTAGCAGACCCGCACCATTCGTCCCTCGCAGCTGCACACCCTGATCGATCTGCCGATTGATCCCATTCACTGACCAGAGAGGACCCGCCATGACAAACACCCCCGCAACCATCCAGATTCCCGCATTCAGCGTGGCCGGCATTGCCGTGCGCACGCGCAACAGCGAAGAGATGAACCCCGCGATCGCACGCCTCGGAGGCCTGTGGGACCGATTTTTCAGCCAGAGCTGGGAGCGCAAATTGCCCAGCCGGGGCGACGACGGGCGTATCTTCGGTGTGTACAGCGGCTACGAGTCCAACGAACATGGCGCTTTCGATGTGACCGCCGGTGTGGCCGTGGCTGACCCGGATCTGGCTCAGGCCGTGCCCGGCGCTGCCCGCATCGATATTCAGGAAGGCGACTACCTGGTTTTCACCGGCCAGGGCGACATGCCGCAGATGGTGATCGACACCTGGGTTCGCATCTGGAATTACTTTGCCGAGAATACGCAGGTGCAACGCCGCTTTGGCACCGACTTCGAAGCTTATGAAGGCCCGGACCGGGTGGCCATCCATATTGGCGTCATGCTTCCAAATTAGTAGCGATCAGCGCTTGTTTTTCAGGCGCTATTGCCCGAAATCACTGAAAAATCGAGATCCCATGCGCCGCGCTGACCGCCTGTTCCAGATCGTCCAGCTCATCCGGGGGCGGCGCCTGTCCACCGCCGCCTTCCTGGCCGAGCGGCTCGAAGTCTCGGCCCGCACCATCTACCGCGATGTGGCGGACCTCCAGCACCAGGGCGTGCCCATTGAGGGCGAAGCCGGTGTGGGCTACCGCCTGGGCGCGGGCTTCGAGCTGCCGCCACTCATGTTCAGCCAGGGCGAAGCCAATGCGCTGGTGGCCGCTGCGCGGCTGGCCCAGGCCTGGCTCGATGCCGGGCTGGCGCGCGAGGTGGAAGGCGCCTTGGGCAAGATCCTTTCGGTGCTGCCCCCGGCCGCGCGCGTGGCGGCCGAGGCGCAGGCGCTGTATGCGCCGTCCGTGGGGCTGGACCCGCGCGTCCAGGCCACCCTGCAGGCCCTGCGCGAGGCGGTGCACAGCCGGCATGTGGTGCAGATCGACTACGCCGACGTCCAAGGCCGTCCCAGCCTGCGCCGCCTGCGCCCGCTGGGCTGCTTTTATTGGGGCAAGGTCTGGACGCTTTCAGCCTGGTGCGAGCTGCGGGGCGATTTCCGGGGCTTTCGCATCGACCGCATCGTGGACCTGGTGGTGCTCGACGAACAGTTTCGCCAGGAGCCCGGCAAGACACTGGCCGACATGCTGCGCAAGGTGGAGGCGGAGATGGGCTCGTGTCCGCCAGAGTGGCCGGCTGCGCAGACACCCGGGTTGAATGCCTGAGGGGTCCGCGCAGGCGCGCGCACCGGCTCGCATGCGTCACGCGCTATCGTGCCGTCGTCACCAGCCCGTCCCGGTACCGCCGGCTACAAGGCACGCTGCTCCCATCCTTCATCACCAGACGCGCATCGCCGCTGTCCAGCGGCTCAATCTCGGCGATGGCGTCCAGATTGACGGCGTAGCTGCGGTGCACGCGCACGAAGCGTGTGGGGTCGAGCTGCGTTAGAAAGTCGGTGAGCGTGGAGCGCAGCAGGTAGTCGTGGCCGTTCACATGCAGGCCCACGTAGTTGGCCTCGGCCTGCAGCCAGGCGATGTCGCCCGCAGCGATCAGGAATTCGCGGCGCAGCTTGCGCACCAGGAAACGTTCGGGGCGTTGGGGGGGAGGGGCGGCCGGGGCCTGGGGCGTTGATGCCGGGGCTTGCGTGGCCGTGGCTGCCCCGGGCGCACCCGGCGTGTGGAGCGGCGGTTCTGGCTCTGCGGGCGGCTCGGGGGCATCCAGCACGCGGGCCTCGCCCTGCAGGCGCAGCAGCAAGAAGCGGTAGCTGACCAGCGCACCCAAGGTAAGCGTGTAGCTGCGCACATCCTTCAAATATTCATAACCCCACTGCGTCCACCAGCCGGGCGGCTGGTAGTGCTCGCCCAGGGCCGCGTAGCCCGCATGGCGCAAGGCCCACATGCCCGCCAGATGCACGGTGCAGTACACCACGCTGGCCAGTACATGCCAGGGCAGATGGCGCCGGAGCGTGCCCCTGCGCAGCACAAAGCGCCGCTCGAAGGCCACCACGGCCGGGATCAGTGTTGCGACCACTGCCACGCTCGACAGCTCCCACAGCAGTGGCTCCCACGCCGCCACGGATCTGCCGGAGCCGCGCAGGTCGATCCAGGTCACCACCGTGTTGAAGGCTGCCTGCACCAGCAGCACCGCGGCCCAGAAGCCGACCTCGGCACGCCGCCGCAGGGCGCGGTCGTGGGGGTAGCGGTCGATCCAGGCGGGCGCGGGGGCGGTCATGGATGGCAAGTGTAGGCAGGGCCGTGCGCCGACGGGCGGGAGTTTCCCCCGGAGCGATTCCTTTTCGTCCCTGCCACCCGCCGCTCGTCCCTGCGGCGCCCCGGCCCGTCCCCTGGGAACACCGCACGATGGGGTGGGGGCCCAGCATCCCGCCCTGTGATCCACCCTGCCTGACTTGTGCCATGTCTACCCCTTCCTGCGCCTCCGCCCCCGTCCGCCGCCATGACATTGATGCGCTGCGGGCGCTGGCCTTTGGCTTGGTCATCCTTTACCACGTGGCGATGTATTACGTGGCCGATTGGCATTGGCACCTCAAGAGCCCGCACGCGGCCGAATGGCTGCAGACCCCCATGCGGGCGCTCAACCTCTGGCGCATGGACCTGGTGTTCCTGGTCTCTGGCCTGGCCTTCGGGCTGGTGCGCCGGGGGCAGACGGTGCCTGGGCTGGTGCGGCTGCGCAGCCTGCGCCTGCTGATCCCGCTGGCCTTCGGCATGGCGGTCGTCGTGCCCTACCAGCCCTACGCGCAGGGGGTGGCCAACGGCCTCATTGCGCCGGGCTTTGGCGCCTTTTTGCTGCGCTACTACGCTGGCAGCACCTGGCCGGCGGGGGCGTTCGATGGCTGGGAGGCGGGCGTCACCTGGAACCACCTCTGGTACCTGGCCTACCTGTGGGTCTACACCGTGGTGCTGGCCGCGCTGCTGCCCCTGGCCGAGTCTGCCGTCGGCCAGCGTGTGCGCCGTGCCTTCCTCCACCTGCGGGGCTGGGCGCTGGTGCTGATGCCCGTGCTGCCGCTGGCGCTGTACTCGGTACTGCTGTGGCGGCATTTCCCACCCACCCACGACCTGATCCATGACGGATGGCTGCATGCCGTGTACTTCACGGTGTTTGTCTACGGCTACTGGATCGGGCTGGATACCGGCTTGTGGACGGAACTCGTGCGCCTGCGCTGGCACACCCTCGCCCTGGCGCTGGGGGTGCTGGCGCTGTACCTGGGGCTGCTCGGCTTGGCACAGCAGTACGGGGTTCGGGCCGCGCGCTTGCCCCTGCGCGTGCTGGCGGACGTGTACCTGTGGGCCGCGCTGATCGCCATCCTGGGCTGGGCCCACCACCGCCTCAACCGGCCCTGGCCCTGGCTGCGCTGGGCCAGCGAGTCGGTCTACCCGTGGTACATGCTGCACCAGACGGCCATCATCGTGCTGGTGGTCTGGCTGGCGCCTGTGCAACTGGGGCCCGTGGTGGAGCCGCTGGCCCTGGTGGCCGGGACGGTGGTTCTGTGCTGGGGGCTGACCGCTGTGGTGCGGCGTGTGGGATGGCTGCGGCCGCTGTTCGGGTTGCCGGGCCGAGGCAGGGTGCCGATGGCCCAAGGGGCGGTAGCGGGTTTGCGCGCAGACCCGCTGCCGCGGTGCGTTGAGGGCCGCAACTTGCCCAGCCGGGACTGAGGAAGAAGGGTTTTCGGGGGGTGCCCGGAGACAATGCATCCATGTCGTCCAACTCCCATGATCCCACCGTCCTGCCCTTGGTGCGGCCCGCGACCGACGCCGACCTTGCCAGCCTGGCCCGCGTATGGCGCAGGGCCTGGTGTTCCGCCAACCCATCCGTGGCGTCGGTGGCTCCACCAGACCACTGGGAGGCGCGGGTCCGTGCGGAGTTTGGCCTGCCGTGTGTGACGCTGGTACGTGCGATCGGGCAAGAGGTCACGGCGTTTCTGGTGCTGGACATGGCCCACGCCCATCTGCACCAGCTGTTTGTGGACCCCGACTGCCAAGGCCAGGGCGTGGGGGCTGCGCTGCTGCAACAGGTGCATCACCTGTGCCCAGGCGGCTGGACCCTGCATGTGGCCACCGCCAACCACAGTGCGCGGCGCTTTTATGCGCGGCATGGCCTGGTGGAGGGGGCTGTCGATACCCATCCGGCCACGGGCCGGGAGCGCGTGCTGTGCCGGTGGCTCCCCCCTGCGGCAGCGGCCGCAGGCTGAACACGTTCTGAGCGTCAGGCGGCGAGCGCTGCCTCGATGTCGCCTGCCAGCTTTTTCGGCGCATCCTGCGGCGCGTAGCGGCGGATGACGCGGCCGTCCTTGCCGACCAGGAACTTGGTGAAGTTCCATTTGATCGCCTTGCTGCCCAGCAGCCCGGGGGCTTCGGCGGCAAGCCACTGGTACAGGGGCGACGTATTGGCCCCGTTCACGTCGATCTTGGCCATCATCGGAAAGCTCACGCCGTAGTTGAGCTGGCAGAAGCTGGCGATCTCGTCGTTGCTGCCGGGGTCCTGGCTGCCGAACTGGTTGCAGGGGAACCCCAGAACCACAAGGCCCTTGTCGGCATAGTCCTTGTGCAGTTCTTCCAGTCCGCCGAACTGGGGCGTGAAGCCACAGGCGCTGGCCGTGTTGACGATGAGCAGCACCTTGCCCTGGTACTGCGCAAGCGGCACGGTCTTCCCGTTCATCTGCTGGGCTTCAAAGTCGTAGATGCTGGTGGGCATGCGGAACCTCCGGGGTTGGGATGACGCCCCATGGTAGCCGTTGGCTCTCGGCGCGCGCGCCCCGCTCAGTGGGCCGTGGCGCCGGGGCGGCGAAACTGCAGCGCCGCGAGCAAGGACGCCAGCAGGATCAGCGCCCCACCCAGCACGGTGCGCGTGCTCAGGGTGGCGGCGCCCAGCAGGGCCGACGACACGCTGGCAAACATCACCTCCGACAGCATCACCAGCGCCGTGGTGCCCGCCGCCAGGCGTGCGGCGCCGAATTGCAGCGCCCAGTTGCCCAGCATCAGCACCCCCGCCAGCAGGAGGCCGGTGACGACCCAGGTGCTGTTGGGGGCGGGGAAGGGCTCGACCACGCCCACCTGCAGCCCGATGCCAGCTACGGCCAGCGCCATGAGCATGCAGCCGCCGAACATGGTGACCATGCGCGCAGGCCCCGGCACGGCGTGCAGGCGGCGCAGCGTGACATTGGTGAGCGCGAACATGAAGCCGCCCAACAGGGCCAGGCCGTCGGCCAGGCTCAGGTTCTGCAGCAGGCGCGCCGCGGGAGCGCCCTCGGGCAACAGCACCAGCACCACGCCCGCGAAGGCCAGGGCCAGGCGCAGCAGTGCCGAGGGTGTGGGCCGCTCGCCCAGGATGCGCCAGGCCAGCAGCACGGCCCAGGCGGGCATCAGGTAGAACAGCAGGATCACGCGCACCACGTCGCCAATGGTCACGGCCCAGTTGAAGGCCACGTTGTTCAGGCCCGAGGCCAGCGCCAGCAGCCACAGCTGCGGGTGGTCGCGCACCTGCCGCAAGATGCCCGGCCGCCAGGCCAGCAGCGCCACCAGCACCACGGCGTACATCGACGCCGTGGCCCACAGCGGATGCAGCCCCGCCTGGTGCATGCGCTGGAACGGCCACCACGCCAGGCCCCAGACGAAAGCGTTGAACAGCAGGGCGGCAAAGGGCAGGGGTGAATGCATTGAGAATAAAAACAGGCTCTGGCGCTTGATGAATAAGCGTTAATAGCTATCAATTATGTAGCAAATAGTTCCATGCAGCACAGCCGTTAAAACTGGCACGCTCCCCTACCAGTGCACCCGTGGAACTGGCTCTGCCAGGCCACGGGGTGCGTCCACCTCCCGCGCAGCGAGAGAGGGGGAAGGCGCGCAGCGCCTCAGGGGGAGCCTTCCGTGATTCCAGGCCACCGGGTGCGTCCCCCTCCGGGGGAAGCGGCGCAGCCGCACAGGGGGGCTTCGCAATCAGGAGTCAGTGGTGCGTATCGTGCCGCGCAATGTGCAGCAGGTGGTTCACTTCGTCGCGGTAGTTGATGCAGTTGCGCTGGTGCCAGCGGCGGATGATCCACATGATCCCAGCCACCACGAGGCCGAAGGTGATGATCGCGCCAAACACCGACAGGCCGAGCTTGAGCGACAGGCTGTAGAACGCGCCCAGGCCCAGGATGCAGGCCTGCTCGTTGAAGTTCTGCACGGCAATCGAGCGGCCCGCGCCCATGAGGTTGTGGCCCCGGTGCTGCAGCAGCGCGTTCATGGGCACCACCAGGTAGCCACCCAGGCCACCCAGCAGGATGAGGAAGGGAATCGCCAGCCAGATGTTGCTGATGAACACCATCAGGATCAGCAGCAGCCCCATGGCGATGCCCAGGGGGATGACCTTGGTCGCCATGTCCAGGCGCATGCGCATCGAGGCCACCACCGCCCCCACGGCGGTGCCGATGGCCACGACGCCGGTGAGCGCCGAGGCCTGCGTGGTGTTGTAGCCCAGCGCCACGGCGGCCCACGCCAGCACGATGAACTTGAGGTTGCCGCCCGCGCCCCAGAACAGGGTGGTGGTGGCCAGCGAGATCTGGCCGAGCTTGTCGCGCCACAGGCGGCCGTTGCAGGCCCAGAAGTCGGGCAGCAGGCCCAGCGCGTTCGAGAAAATGCCGCGCGACGTGTCGCTGCGCATGGGGCGCATCTCCACCCCGGTGTGTGGAATGCGGGTGTTGAACCACGCGGCCAATGCGTACACCGCGATCAGCGCGGCAATGGCCGATTCGGCGGGCGTGTCCACACCCGTGTCGATCATCGGGATGTCGATGCCCAGCAGCAGGCGCGACAGGTGCTGGCCCACCAGCTGGCCGCCAAACAGTACGCCGAGGATGATGGACGCGATGGTGAGCCCCTCGATCCAGCCATTGGCCTTGACCAGTTGAGAGGCTGGCAACAGCTCGGTGAGGATGCCGTATTTGGCGGGCGAGTAGGCCGCAGCGCCCAACCCCACCACCGCGTAGGCAATGAGCGGGTGCGAGCCGAACAGCATCATCAGGCAGCCCACCACCTTGATGGCGTTGCTGACGAACATGACCTTGCCCTTGGGCAGGGCGTCGGCAAAGGCGCCGACGAAGGGCGCCAGCACCACATAGAACAGCGCAAACATGGGCACCAGGGCCGCGCGTTGCCACTCGGGGGCACCTTCTGTGCGCAGAAGCTCCACGGCGGCCACGAAAAGTGCGTTGTCGGCCAGCGAGCTGAAAAACTGCGCCGACATGATGGTGTAAAAACCGCGCTTCATCGAATGGCTGTTGGCTGCATCAGTTCGGCTGATGCCCTGTTAAATGTGGGGACCCTGGCAAGTGACGGACGGTTATATCACGCGGATAAACGGCCACGGTGCCAGAATCCGGTGCTTCCCACCCGGTCAAACCCCATGCCCCGTCCCATTGCCGCCACCATCCACACCGCCGCCCTGCACCACAACCTGGAGCGTGTCCGACAGGCGGCCCCCGATGCCAAGGTCTGGGCCGTGGTCAAGGCCAATGCCTATGGGCACGGCATCGAACGCGCGTACGAAGGCCTGCGCGGCGCCGACGGCTTTGCGCTGCTGGACCTGGCCGAGGCCGAGCGCGTGCGGCAGCTGGGCTGGCGTGGGCCCATCCTGCTGCTCGAAGGCGTGTTCGAGCCACGCGACCTGGAACTGTGCTCGCGCCTGGGCCTGTGGCACGCGGTGCATTGCGACGAGCAGATCGACATGCTGGCCGCCCACAAGACGCAGGTGCCGCACCGCGTGTTCCTCAAGATGAACTCGGGCATGAACCGGCTGGGCTTTGCGCCACAGCGCTTTCGCGCAGCCTGGGCGCGGCTCAACGCGCTGCCGCAGGTGGACGAGATATCGTTCATGACCCACTTCAGCGACGCCGATGGCCCCCGGGGCGTGGCCCACCAGCTGACTCTGTTCAACACCGCAGCGCAAGACCTGCCCGGCGAGCGCACGCTGAGCAACAGCGCCGCCACCCTGCGCCACGCGGCGGACGCGCGCGTGCGCGCCGACTGGGTGCGCGCCGGCATCGCGCTGTATGGCAGCGCCCCCGACTACCCGGAGCATGACGCCAGCCACTGGGGCATGCGCCCCACGATGACACTCGCCACCCGCCTCATCGCCACGCAGCAACTGCAGGCGGGCGACACCGTGGGCTATGGCTCGCGCTTCACGGCCGAGGGGCCGCTCTTGATCGGCGTGGCGGCCTGTGGCTATGCCGACGGCTACCCGCGCCACTGCGATACCGGCACGCCGGTGCTGGTCAACGGCGTGCGCACGCGGCTGGTGGGGCGGGTGAGCATGGACATGGTGACGGTGGACCTCACGCCGCTGCAACAGGCGGGCGTAGCCGCGGGGTTTGGCGCGGAAGTCACGCTGTGGGGCCAGGCCAGCAATGGCACGGTGCTGGGCGTGGACGAGGTGGCCAGCGCTGCGGGCACCGTCAGCTGGGAGCTGCTGACGGCGTTGGCCCAGCGTGTGCCTGTGTCGGTGGATGGCATCGGCTGAGCCGATCCGTCGACAAGTTCACGCAAGGCGGGGCGCGGGGCTGCACTGCCGGGCCAAAGTGGTGTGAAATGGCGCGGCGCCGACACGCAACACCGCTGGCCGCTCCCCTCTTTCCACCGCAGGTGTTTCCTCCATGGCCACTTCCCGCAGCGACCGCAACAGCAATAGCAAGAAGAAAACTTCCACCTGGCGCTCTGTGCGCATGCCCCACCACGGCACGGTGGCGCGCACCCTGCAGCAGCGCTACAGCCTGCGCTGGCATGGGCTGCTGATCGGCAGCTTCACGTTGCTGCTCATGTGGTGCACCTCGCATGTGCAGATGCTGCTGGGCGTGGAGTCGCTGGCGCTGCGGTATTTCGTCACCCTCTCGGTGGGCTACCTGGGGTATCTGCTGGTGCTGCGGGCCTGGGCGGCGCGGCTGGTGCGGCAGGACCGCGACACGGGTGGCGATGGCAGTGGTCCGGAGGTGCCCGACGTGTCCTGGCCTGGCAACGGGTCGTCCGGCGGCGGCGGTGGCCAGGTGCCGCTGCCGCGCACGGGTGGCGGTGATTTTGGCGGTGGCGGGGCGTCCGGCGACTTTGGCGGCGGGTGGACGCAAGGCCTGTCCAGCGGGGGCTCAAGCAGCGATTCCAGCGCGCTGGGCGACCTGGCCAGTGGCGCCGCCGACGCCCTGGGCAGCGCCGACGAAGGCGCCGTGGTGGTCGTGCCCGTGGTGGCGATCTTCCTCATCGGCGCGGCGATCATTTTCGGCGCGGGCTCGCTGGCGATGCTGTTTTTCGGTTGGGACGTGCTGCTGACCGTGGCGGTGGAGATCGCCTTCTCGGTGGCCACTGCGAGGGCCGCCGTGGGCGTGGAGCGCGAGGGCTGGCTCACGGCCGCCGTGCGCCTGACCTGGAAGCCCTTGCTGGGCGCGCTGGTCTGCGCCGTGGTGCTGGGTGCCACCATCGACCATTTCATGCCCGGCGTGCAGTCGTTGCCCCAGGCCGTGCGCGTGATCCAGGGGCAGTGATGGAAAAGATAAATTGCTACTAAATTGGTAGCTATAAATATAGAACTATCCAGCGCTAGATCCCAATTTCACCATTTTTCCTCTTTGAGCGGGGGGCTGGCCTCCTGCGCCTCCTTCCCGTCGCTAGCGGCGGCAGTCCCGGCCGCCCTGGCAGCCGGTATCGATGGCGTCCAGGTTGCTGCGTACCTGCGCCAGCAGGGCGAGCAGCTGGGCCTGCGTGGCGTTGTCGCACCCTTTGAGCAGCGACGCCGCCAGCCCCCGGCGGGCGTCGCGCAGCGCCTGGTGCAGGGCCGCACCCTGGGCGCTCAGGCGCAGGCAGCGGCTGCGTTTGTCCTCGGCATTCGGTGCGCTCTCCAGCCAGCCCTTGTCCTGCAGCATGCCCACCATGCGGGCCACCTGCGCCTTGTCCGCGCCGCTGTGCGCCACCAGTTCACGCTGCGTGGTGCCAGGGTGGCGGCCCACGAACATCAGCGCCCGCACTTCGTTGTGCGTCAGGTCGGGGTGGATGGCGGCCATGGTGCGCACCATGTGCGCCCGGTAGACATGCAGCAGGTCGTGCATGGCTTCAAAGACATCGGCGGGCGCGTGGGTGGTCATGGGGGTTTGTGGTTGACAAAATCAACCAATGCGCAGATCATTGGTTGATTAAATCAACATTTTAAATCATGAACGCACCCCTGCCTACCGCCACACCCCGCGCCGACGCTGCGCACCTTGCCGTCGAACGCGTTCGCCACCCCTTGCAAGCCCGCCACCTCCAGGTGGTGCGGCGCACCGCCGTCAGCCCCGGTTTCGTGCGGCTCACCCTGGCCGGGCCCGAGCTGGCCGGTTTTGTGAGCGCGGGGTTTGACGACCACCTCAAGCTCATCCTGCCCCAGCCAGGCCAGGAGCGCCCGTCGCTGCCGTCGATGCAGGACGGCCGCCCCGTCTTCCCCGACCCACGCCCCGTGCTGCGCGACTACACCCCTGCGCGCCATGACGCCGCTGCGGGCGAGCTGGACATCGAAGTGGCCCTGCACGACGCAGGCCCTGCCACCGACTGGGCCGCGAGCGCCGCCGTGGGCCAGTGGGTGGGCATTGCCGGGCCGCGCGGCAGCATGGTCGTACCCACCGGTTTTGACTGGCATTGGCTGCTGGGCGACGAAACCGCCTTGCCCGCCATCGCCCGCCGCCTGGCCGAGCTGCCCGCGCACACCCAGGCTACCGTGCGCATCCAGGTGAGCAATCCTGCCGACCAGCGGGTCCTGGCCAGTGCGGCGCGGCTCGATCTGCAATGGGTAGACGCGCTGCCTGCGGCGGTGGAAGATCTCTCGCTGCCAACCGGTGCGGGGTTTGTGTGGGCCGCAGGCGAGCACAGCGACATGGCTGCCGTGCGCCGTGCCGTGCTGGCCAAGCCGGGCGTGGACGCCAAGCGCATGCGCATCTCCGCCTACTGGAAGCGCGGCGCTGCAGACCACCACGAAGACCTGGTCAGCGCAGCAGCGTAAACGCCGCAGCCTGCCGCACCGCTTCGGTCATGTGGTGCAGCGCCTGCACGTTCAGGCGCCAGTATTGCCAGTACAACGGCACATCCACCGGCTTGCCCGGAATCAGTTCGACCAGCGTTCCGGCCTTCAGGTCGTGCTGCACCATCGGGTCCGGGGTCATGCCCCAGCCCAGGCCAGCCCGGGAGGCCATGACAAACGCGTTCGCCTCGGGCAGCCAGTGCACGGGCGGCGCGAGTTTGCGGCGCGTGATGCGCCCCACAAAGCGCGCCTGCAGGGCGTCCTTGCGGTTGAACACCAGCATGGGTGCCTGCGCCAGGGTGGCGGCGTTCACCCCCTGGGCAAAGTGGCGCTCCATGAAGACGGGGCTCGCCAGCGCGCGGTAACGCAGCGTGCCCAATGGCAGCACCTTGCAGCCCTGCACAGGTTGTGGGTCGGCCGTCACGGCGGCCATCACGCGGCCTTCGCGCAGCAGGTTGGCCGAGTGGTCCTGGTCTTCGACATGGATGTCGAAGGTGATGCTTTGGCCCTCTGCGGCCTGGGCCATGGCGTGGGGAAACCAGGTGGCCAGCGAGTCGGCATTCACACCAATCGCCAGGCGCGTGGACGTGTGCTGCCCGCCGCCGAGGGTGGTCAGCGCGTCGGCCTCGCTCAGGGCCACTTCGCGGGCGTGCCGGTACAGGGCCTGCCCGGCCTCGGTGGGCGTGCAGGGCGTGGCACGGCGCACCAGTACCTGGCCCACGCGTTCTTCGAGCAGCTTGACGCGCTGCGACACCGCAGAACGCGTGACGTGCAGCACAGCGGCGGCGCGCTCGAAACTGCCCTCGTCGATCACGGTGGCAAAGGCGTTGAGCTGGGCAGAGTCGAGGCGCATGGATGGTTAGCCATTCTGACGGATCGTTAAAAAGTATAGCTGGCGTGACCGGGGTGCAGTGCCCAGAATCCACGCCCATGAGCACCCCAGCCTTTCTTCACGGATTCACTTCGACGGCCATTCTGATCATGGCCATTGGCGCGCAAAACGCCTTTGTGCTGCGCCAGGGCCTGCGGCGCGAGCATGTGCTGCCGGTGGTGCTGGTGTGCGCGCTGTCCGATGCGGCGCTGCTGCAGGCGGGGGTGTGGGGCATGGGCGGCGTGCTCCTGGCCCGGCCGGAGTGGGCGCAGTTCATGCGCTGGGCGGGGGCGCTGTTTCTGGCCGCCTATGCCGTGCAGGCCGCAAGCCGGGCCTTCCAGCCCGCCCATCTGCTGGTGTCCGCCAACGGGCCGGGCGCCAGCATGCGCAACACCGTGCTCACGGTGCTGGCGCTGACTTGGCTGAACCCCCATGTCTATGTGGACACCGTGCTGCTGCTGGGCACCATGGCCACCCCGTACCCCACCTGGGGACGGGCCACCTTTGCCGCCGGGGGGGCGCTGGCCAGCGCCTTGTGGTTCCTGACCCTCGGGTTTGGCTCGCGATGGCTGGCGCCCATGTTTGCATCGCCCGGCGCATGGCGGGTGCTGGACGGGGTGACCGCAGCCACCATGATGATTTTGGCGGGTGTGATGGTTCTAAGCTAAGAAGGACAAGTTCGTTCCGCAAAACGGTGACTTGGGCGATAGTGGGGGACTGACTGATCTGGAGTGATTCCCCCATGCGTTTCAAGACCCTTTTGCTGGCGGCCGCCCTGGCCACCGCCCTGCCGATGGCGGCACAGGCCAAGACCTTCCGCTGGTCCCGCTCGGTGGACATTTCCACCTGGGACATCCACACCCAGAACGTGGGTGTGAACAACACCATGCACGGCGCGGTGTACGACACACTGGTCGAATACAACAGCAAAACCTTCAAGCCCGAGCCCTCGCTGGCCACCGAGTGGAAGCTCATCAAGCCCACCCAGCTGCGCCTGACCTTGCGCAAGGGCGTGAAGTTCAGCGACGGCAGCGAGTTCACGGCCGACGATGCCAAGTTCTCGCTGGAACGGGCCAAGGCCAAAAGCTCCAACTTTGCCGTGTACACGCAGGGCATTGACCGGGTCGAGAAGATCGACGCCTACACCATCGACATCCACTCCGACCTGCCCAACCCGGTGCTCGTGAACCAGCTCACCGAGCTGCGCATTCTGAGCAAGGCCTGGGCCGAAAAGAACAAGTCGGTCGAGCCCAAGGACATCAAGACCAAGGACGAAACCTATGCCCACCGCAACGCGCTGGGCACCGGCCCCTACCAGCTCAAGCAGTGGACGCCCGACCAGCGCGTGGTGCTGGAGCCCAACCCGAACTGGTGGGGCAAGGGCAAGTACCCCACCAACCTGACCGAGATCGTCTACACCCCCATCAAGGCCGATGCCACGCGCACGGCGGCGTTGCTGTCGGGCGAGATTGATTTCGTGATCGACCCCAGCCTGCAGGACCTGGCGCGCATCAAGCAGACGCCCACCCTGCAGGTGCTGGAAGGGCCGGAGTACCGCACCATCTTTCTGGGGCTGGACCAGTTCCGCGACGAGCTCCCTGGCTCGGACGTGAAGGGCAAGAACCCGCTCAAGGACCTGCGCGTGCGCAAGGCGCTGTACCAGGCCATCGATATCCAGTCCATCCAGCGCGTGGTGCTGCGCGGCCTGGCCCAGCCCACCGGCACACTGATCGCCAACCAGGTCAATGGCTGGAGCAAGAAAGCCGATGTGCGCTACCCCTACGACCCCAAGGCCGCACAAAAGCTGCTGGCCGACGCGGGCTACCCCAACGGCTTTGAAGTGGACTTTGCCTGCAGCGCGGGCCGCTACATCAACGACGAGCAGCTGTGCCAGGCCATCACGTCGCACTGGGCCAAGGTGGGGGTGAAAGCCAAGCTGCGCTCGCTGCCGTTTGCCACCTACTTCCCGATGATCCAGCGCAACGAGGCGAGCATCTACCTGCTGGGCTGGGGCGTGCCCACGTTCGATGCGTTCTACAGCCTGCAGTCGCTGGTGCGCACAACGGGCGCGGGGGGCGATGGCAACTTCAACCTGGGCCGCTTCTCTGATCCGCAGATTGACGCCCTGGTCGAGCGTGTGAAGAAGGAAACCGACACCACAACACGCAACCAGCTGATCGAGCAGGCGCTGATCAAGGAGCATGAGCTGGTGTCGCACATCCCGTTGTACAACCAGGTGATTCCGTGGGCGGCGACGAAGAAGGTGGACATCATCCACCGTGCCGACAACCGCATCGACTGGCGCTATCTCAAGGTGAATTGATCACCTGCGCCCCGCAAAAAAGCCCCGGTGCTGCCAGAGCCCGGGGCTTTTTTTCTGCCCCTCGCAGCAGGCTTCAGGCCAGGGCGCGCAGCACGGCGGGGCGTTGCAGCATGCGCTGGGTGTGGGCGTGCACCTTGGGAAAGAGCGCAATGTCCACACCATCGCTTGCCAGCCAGCTGGCGATGGTGAACAGGTACCCGTCGGCCACGGTGTACTGCGCGCCCATGACCCAGGGGTCGTGTTCTGCAGGGGGCAGGTAGTGGGTTTCAATCAGGTTGAAGCAGTCGGTCATGTTCTGCGGCACCTTGCGCTGCATGGCGGCAATCGCTTCGGGATCGTCGGCCCAGCGGCTGGCGCGGGGGCGGTGCGCATGGGCGATGTGCACCGTGGAGGCCAGGTAGCTGTGGAACTCCTGCAGGCGCGCAAAGCCGTGGGCATCGGCGGGCGCCAGGCGCGCCTCGGGGAAACTCTGCGCCACGTAGGCCAGCAGGGCGGGTGTTTCGGTCAGGGTACCGTGTGGCGTGGCCAGCGCGGGCACGCGGCCCTTGGGGTTGACGGCGAGGTACTCCGGCGTGCGCTGCTGGCCCGCTGCAAAGTCCACGCGCACCAGTTGGTACGGGGCGCCGGCCTCTTCCAAAGCGATGCGAACGGCCTGCGCGCAGGTGCCGGGGGTGTAGTAGAGCGTGAGAGTGGTCATGGTTGATGTGCTATGAAATAAATAGCTATTGGCGCTTGATAGGTAAGCGCTAGCGGCCAATTTTCTTGAAATATTTCAGTACAGGCCTCGTGTGCGTGCCATCAGGCGGGTCAGGCCCAGCAGTGCATCGGTGTGGGGCGTGGCCGTGTGGGTGATCTGCCCCAGTTCGCGCACCGCGCCCACCAGCGCGTCGATCTCCATGGGTTTGCCGGCCTCCACGTCCTGCAGCATCGAGGTCTTGAATGCACCCAGCTTGCGCGTGACGGCGTGGCGGTCCTCGGGCTGCTGGTCAATCGGCAGGCCCAGCTTTTCGCCAATGGCCTTGGCCTCCAGCATCACCGCGCTGACAAAGCCGCGCACCAGGTCGTCGTCCAGGATGCGGTCGGTGGTGGCGCCCGTCAGGGCGCTGATCGGGTTCATGGTGAGGTTGCCCCAGAGCTTGAACCAGATGTCCTTCTGAATGCAGTCGGTCACCTCCACGTCGATGCCACCGCGCTGCAGCGTGTCGGCCAGGGTCTGCAGCCGCTCGCTGCGGCTGCCATCGGGCTCGCCCACGATGAGGCGGTTGCCAAAATGCTGGCGCACGAAACCAGGCGATTCCAGCGAGCAGCTGGTGTGCACCACGCTGCCCACGACGTTGCGCGCCGGGATGGCTTTGGCAATCACGCCGCCTGCATCCACCGACTGCAGGGCATGGCCCTGCGCCGCGCCGCCAAAACCGTCAAGGAACCACCACGGCACGCCATTCATGGCCGTGAGCACGATGGTGCCCGGCCCGATGAGCGGTGCCATGGCGCGCGCCACATCGGGCAGGCCCGGCGCCTTGACTGCGACCACCACCAGGTCCTGCACGCCCAGCGCCGCCGGGTCGTCGTGTGCGGTGACCGCCGCCTGTGCCAGCGTGCCATCGGCGCGCCGCATGCGCAGCCCGTCGGCCTGCAGGGCGCGCAGCGTGTCGCCCCGCGCCACCATGCTGACCGGGTTGCCCGCCTGGGCCAAAGCCATGGCAATCCAGCCACCGATGGCGCCCGCGCCGTAAATACATGCTTTCATGGTTGT
The DNA here is from genome assembly GCF_001428965.1 of Acidovorax sp. Root275. NCBI lineage: Bacteria > Pseudomonadati > Pseudomonadota > Betaproteobacteria > Burkholderiales > Comamonadaceae > Acidovorax > Acidovorax sp. Root275. Next base: position 788,352 of record NZ_LMJH01000009.1, read on the forward strand.
AGAGCCTTTGTCTTCCAGGGAGTGTGGTTCTGAATGGTTGCGTTTGGCTTCGTGCGGACTTCAGTAGCCTGCCGGGCGTGCTGATGTGTCCACGGCACCGGCGCGAAAACGCCCGAGCAAATCCTGGGCGGCGCTGGCCAGCAGCATGGTATCCACCCCCACAGCCACAAACAGGGCACCCGCCGCCAGCCATTGGCGCGCCTGCGATTCGGTGGTGGCCAGAATGCCCGGCGCCTTGCCCGCGCGCAGGATGCGGGCGATGCCATCGTGGATGGCGGCCTGCACGTCGGGGTGCCCGGCATTGCCGGGGTGCCCCATGGAGGCTGACAGGTCGGCCGGGCCGATGAACACGCCGTCCACGCCCGGGGTGGCGGCAATCGCATCCAGATTCCCCATCGCTTCCACCGTTTCGGCCTGCACGAGCAGGCAGACCTGCTGGTTGGCCTCGTGCACATACCGGGGGTAGGCCTGCCAGCGCGACGAGCGGGCCAGCGCACTGCCCATGCCCCGCACGCCCTCGGGTGCGTAGCGTGTGGCGCGCACCAGCTGCTGCGCCTGCTCAGCGGTGTCCACCATGGGAACGAGCAGGGTTTGTGCGCCGATGTCCAGGTACTGTTTGATGAGTGCGGTATCGCCCACGGGCACGCGGGCAATGGGGTGGGGCGCCTGCGCACCCGGGGGCAGGGCGCTGCTGGCGCTGGCAATGGCTTGCAGTTGGTGCAGGATGGAGCGCACATCGTTGGGCGCATGTTCGCCATCGACCAGCAGCCAGTCGTAGCCGGTGCCCGCGAGGATTTCTGCGCTGTAGGCGTCGGCCAGCCCAAGCCAGAGGCCGATTTGCGCCTGGCCCTGGGCCATGGCCTGTTTGAAAGGGTTGTTGGGTGTCTGCAATGTGAGCTCCATGCGGCGGTGCCAAGCCCGCCATCGTACGGGCTGTGGCCCGCGCGTGTTGGCACGGCCGCTATAGTCGGCTGCCCCCACCTCGGGGCTCCTTACCGATACCTGCCATGGCCAAAGAAAAAACGACGTTCACCTGCACCGAGTGCGGCGGCACCAGCCCGCGCTGGCTGGGCAAATGCCCGGCCTGCGGCGCCTGGAACACGCTGATCGAATCGGTGGCCGAGGCCGGGCCGGGTAAGAACCGCTACAGCGGATCGCAGTTTGCGGGCTTGGCCCAGGCGCAGGCGGTGATGCCCCTGTCGGCCATCGAGGCCAGCGATGTGGAGCGCACACCGAGTGGCATTGACGAGCTGGACCGGGTGCTGGGCGGCGGCATTGTGGAAGGAGGCGTGGTGCTCATCGGCGGCGACCCGGGCATCGGCAAATCCACGCTGCTGCTGCAGGCGCTTGATGCCCTGCAGCGCGCCGGGCTGCCCACGCTGTATGTGACGGGCGAGGAAAGCGGCGCCCAGGTGGCGTTGCGCTCGCGCCGCCTGGGGCTGGACCACAGCCAGGTCAACGTGCTGGCCGAGATCCAGCTCGAGAAAATCCTGGCCACCATCGAGTCCATGCAGCCTGCGGTGGCCGTGATCGACTCCATCCAGACGGTGTATTCCGACCAGCTCACGTCCGCACCCGGCTCGGTGGCCCAGGTGCGCGAATGTGCGGCGCACCTCACACGTTGCGCCAAGTCCTCGGGCGTGGCCATCGTGCTGGTGGGGCATGTGACGAAGGAAGGCGCCCTGGCCGGGCCGCGCGTGCTGGAGCACATGGTGGACACGGTGCTGTACTTCGAGGGCGACACGCACAGCCAGTTCCGGCTGGTGCGGGCCATCAAGAACCGCTTTGGCGCCGTCAATGAAATTGGCGTGTTTGCGATGACGGAAAAAGGCCTCAAGGGCGTGAGCAACCCCAGCGCCATCTTCCTGAGCCAGCACAGCGAGCCCGTGCCGGGCAGCTGCGTGATGGTCACCCTGGAAGGCACTCGCCCGCTGCTGGTGGAGATCCAGGCCCTGGTGGACAGTGGTGGCCCCAGCCCCCGGCGCCTGTCCGTGGGCCTGGACAAGGACCGCCTGGCCATGCTGCTGGCCGTCCTGCACCGCCACGCGGGGGTGGCGTGCATGGACCAGGATGTGTTTGTGAATGCGGTGGGGGGCGTGCGCATCAGCGAGCCAGCGGCCGACCTGGCGGTGATGTTGTCCATCACCTCCAGCCTGCGGGGCAAGGCGCTGCCGCGGGGTTTCCTGGCCTTTGGCGAAGTGGGCCTGGCTGGCGAGGTGCGGCCCGCGCCGCGCGGGCAGGAGCGCCTGAAAGAAGCCGCCAAGCTGGGCTTTAGCGTGGCGGTGGTGCCCAAGGCCAATGCGCCCAAAAAACCCATTGAGGGGCTGACGATCCACGCGGTGGAGCGGGTGGAAGAGGCCATGAACGTGGTGCGGGGGCTGTAAGCAATCCCCACAGCGTGGTGTGTGCTACGCCGTAAGACAATCGACCCATGAATTTGCGAAATATCTTGGTGCCCCTGGGCGCCGTGGGCCTGATCGGGTTTGGTTTCTACGCCTATGGCTGGGCCGGTGTGGCCGCCGTGGGCGGAGGGCTGGTCATGTGGGCCCTGCTGCATTTCACGCGGCTGGTGAATGTGATGAAGAAGGCCGCCAAGCGCCCCATCGGCTATGTGGGCAGCGCGGTCATGCTCAATGCGCGACTGGCCGAGGGCGTGAACCTGATGCATGTGGTGGCAATGACGCAGGCGCTGGGCGAGCTGCTGTCGCCAGAGGGCGCCGACCCCGAGATGTACCGCTGGACGGACGGCACCCAGTCGCACGTGACCTGTGAGTTCCGTCACGGCAAATTGGTGAAATGGACGCTGGTGCGGCCCGATACCAGTGCACCCGCCACACCGCAGGACTAGCCGCCGAAGGAGGCACTAACGCCGCCGGGCCTGGAATGTCTGTGTGCCGTGGGGCGCCGCAATCGCCGTCGGCGGGGTGCGATTTGCTGCACTGCACCCTTTTGCACGGATTCCGTGCATGCGGCGGCCCCGTAAAATCCCTGTTTTGCGACCCACAGCAACCAAAGGATTCCCATGAGCCCCGTAGTTCCCTCGATGGCCGACCGTGACGGCAAGATCTGGATGGACGGCCAGATGGTCGACTGGCGCGACGCCAAGATCCATGTGCTGACCCACACCCTGCACTACGGCTGCGGCGCCTTCGAAGGCGTGCGCGCCTACAACACGGCGGACGGCACGGCGATCTTCCGCCTTGAAGAACACACCGAACGCCTGTTCAACAGCGCCAAGATCCTGCGCATGAAGATCCCGTTCACCAAGGAAGAGGTGAACGAGGCCCAAAAGGCCGTGGTGCGCGAGAACAAGCTCGAATCTTGCTATCTGCGCCCATTGACCTGGATCGGCTCGCAAAAGCTGGGCGTTTCCCCCAAGGGCAACCAGATCCACCTGATGGTGGCCGCCTGGGCCTGGGGAGCCTATCTGGGTGAAGAGGGCATGAAGCGTGGCATCCGCGTCAAGACCAGCAGCTACACCCGCCACCACGTCAACATCACCATGACGCAGGCCAAGGCGGTGAGCAACTACACCAACTCCATCCTGGCCAACATGGAAGCGCTGGACGACGGCTACGACGAAGCCCTGCTGCTCGACAGCTCGGGTTTTGTGTCCGAAGGCGCCGGCGAAAACATCTTTGTCATCAAGAATGGCGTGATCTACACGCCCGACCTCTCGGCCGGCGCCCTGAACGGCATCACCCGCAACACCGTGTTCCACATTGCCAAGGACCTGGGCCTGGAAATTGTGCAAAAGCGCATCACGCGCGACGAGGTGTACATCGCCGATGAGGCCTTCTTCACCGGCACGGCGGCCGAAGTGACGCCGATTCGCGAACTCGACCGCATCGAACTGGGTAAAGAGGGCTATGTGGGCTCGCGCGGCCCGATCACCGAAAAAATCCAGAGCGCCTTCTTCGACATCGTGGGTGGCCGCAATCCGAAATACGCCCACTGGCTCGCGAAAGTCTGACCAACCCCCTGAGCGGCCGCGCCGCATCCCCTTTCTTTCGGCTTCGCCGGGCAGGGGGACGGCGCAACCGCTACAGGGCGGCCCTTGCGCTGCGTCTGCGGGCGTGTGCCGCACCGATTTCAGCATCGCCCCCCGCGCGATGCACTATGGAGAACTGATACCTATGTCGCAAGCTGCCGTTGAATTGCTGGCCAAAGACCTGAACGCCCAGGGTGGTGTTTTCTGCCCGAGCCCCAAGGCCGAGATGAAGCTGTGGAACAGCCACCCCAAGGTCTACCTGGATGTGGCCCGCACGGGCGAAGCCAAGTGCCCGTATTGCGGGACGGTGTACCGCCTGAAGGCGGGCGAACACGTACACGCTGGCCACTGATTGATGCCAGTTGCAACCGGCGGCGCACCAGTGTCGCCCACGTTGACCGTTGCGGTGCTGACCCACAACGAGGCACACCGCGTTGAAGCCTGCCTGAAGAGCGCCGCGTTTGCCGACCAGTTGCTGGTGGTGGACAGCGGCAGCACGGACGACACGGTGGCCATCGCCACGCGCCTGGGCGCCGAAGTCCATAGCCACCCCGACTGGCAGGGTTTTGCTGTGCAGCGCAACCGGTTGCTGGGGCATGCACGTGGCGACTATGTGTTCTTCCTGGATGCCGACGAAGTGATGACGCCTGCGTTTGCCCAGGAGCTGCAAGCCATCGTCCGCTCGGGCGAGCAGGCGGTGTGGACCATTCGCTGGCGCATGGTGGCTTATGGGCACGAGCTCACGTATTTCCGCTCCCAATCTCAGATCGAACGCCTGTTTGTGCGCGCGCTCGTCCGGGAATTTACCGGCGTGGTGCACGAGCAGGCCCAGCTGCATGTCTTGCCCGGCGGTGCAGAAGTGCCGCGTCGCCTCATCAAGGCGCGGCTGCTGCACTACTCCCGCACCACGGTGCGCGGCAGCCTGGAAAAGCTCACCCAGTACGTGATGCTGGGTGCCGCCAAGCGTGCCGAGAAGGGCCAGCGCGGCGGGGTGCTGCGCGGCCTGGCTTCGGGGTTGTCGATGTTCCTGCGGCTGTATGTGTTTCGCCTGGGCTTTCTGTGTGGTGGTGCGGGATTCCTGTACTGCCTGTTTGTTGCGCTGGAGGGCTTCTTTCGTTATGCCGCCCTGCACTACGACCGCGACAGCCTGACGGGGCGGGTGATTCGGTGATGACGTCTCAGCAGGACACCCAGCGCTGGTTTTCTCGCAGCGCCAGTGTGGGTGCGTTCATGGTTCCGGGGCTGGCGCTGTGGCTGCCCTCGGGCTATTCCTACGGTGCCGTCCTGCTGCTGCTGGCCACCCTGGCCAGTGCGCCGCTGTGGTTGCGCCGCCCGGCACCGCGTGCCGCCTGGTGGCTGACGGCGGCTTTTTCATGCATGGCCGCGCTGTGGATGCTGGATGTGGGCGCCACCTGGGGCTGGGGCAGCATGGACCGCCCGATCAAATACCTGCTGGCCTTGCCCTGCATCTTCTTTTTGATGACGTTCGAGCCCCGCGCCTCCTGGCTGTGGATGGGAGTGGCGGTGGGCGCGGTGGGCAGTGGGTTGGTCGCGCTGTACCAGACCTACGTGATGGCATTGCCCCGCGCGAGTGGTTTTACCAATGCGATCCAGTATGGCAACCTGAGCATGCTGCTGGCCGTCATGAGTGGCCTGCTGCTGGTGGTGCAGTGGAAGCGCTGGCTGCTGTGGCAGCGCCTGCTGCTGGCCAGTGCCATCCTGCTGGGCGCCACAGGGTCGGTGCTGTCCCAGTCGCGTGGGGGCTGGCTGGCCCTGGTGTTGCTGCTGCCGGTCAGCGCGTGGCTGCTGGTGCGTACCACGGGACAACGCCGCGTGTACTGGGGCCTGTGTGCGCTGGCGCTGGCCGCGGCTGCGCTGTCGCAGGTGCCCGCAGTGGAGCAGCGGGTGGACGAGGCGCGCCAGGAAGTGCAGACCTACCAGAACCACGGCGATGGCCGCAGCTCGGTGGGCCAGCGGCTGGCGCACTGGCGCCTGGCATGGCAGATGGGCTGGGACCGGCCCTTCACTGGCTGGGGCCGGGCAGGGTATACCGAGGAAAAGGCACGGCGCGTGGCGGCCGGGCTGGCGCACCCGGTGGTGCTTGAATTTGGCCATGCGCACAACGAAATCCTGGACCTGTTTGCCAAGCGGGGGCTGCCCGGTGTGCTGCTGCTGATGGCTTTTTACGGCATACCACTGGCGATGTTCTGGCCCACGGCCTGGCGCATCCGCGATGGGTCAGGAAAGATGGACAAGGAGTCGCTTTCATTGTGCCTGGTGGGTGTAATGGTTCCCCTGTCGTACATCGGCTTCGGTCTCACGCAGGTCTTCCTGGCCCACAACAGCGGCAACATGTTCTACCTCTTCATGTGCCCCCTGGTGCTGGCAGCCCTGCATGAGCGGCGAACGCGCATGGGCTGTCCCCGCCCGCTGTGAAATGAAGCACCCCCTGAGTCGCTTCGCGCCTTCCCCCTCTCTCGCCGCGCGGGAGGGGGACGCCACCGGTGGCCTGGCAAAGCCAGTTCCACGGTGGCACTGGCTTGGGCCGCGCCAGTTTCAACCGTTGCGGCCGGTGCCCAGCGCCATGGACTCCTGAGACGAGAGGCACTCTTCATGCATATCCTGCTGGTCAACAACTCTCCCATCCCGGTCTACGGCTATGGCGGTACCGAACGCGTGATCTGGGACCTGGGCAAGACCCTGGTCCAGCAAGGCCACCGGGTGAGCTACCTGGTGCCCGAGGGCTCGACCTGCGACTTCGGCGACGTGCTGCCCATCCGCCCCGACGAGCCGTGGGAGGGCCAGATTCCGAAGGGCGTGGACATCACGCACTTCCAGTTCAACCCGCGCACCGAGCTGGCCAAGCCCTACCTGGTGACCGAGCACGGCAACGCGCGCAAGCCCAAGCCGCTGCCGCTGAACACCGTGTTCCTGTCGCGCGACCACGCGGCGCGGTATGGCTCTACCGAGTTCGTCTACAACGGCCTGGACTGGAGCGGCTACGGCCCGGTGGACTTTGGTCTGCCCCGGCCGCGCTACCACTTCCTGGGCAAGGCGGCCTGGGGCGTGAAGAACGTGCGCGGCGCGATCAAGGTGGCACTGCGCGCGGGTGTGGAGCTCGATGTGCTGGGCGGCACGCGCATCAACTTCAAGCGGGGTTTTCGCTGGACGCTGTCGCGCAAGATCCATTTCCACGGCATGGTGGGCGGCACGCAGAAGACCGGGCTGCTCAATGCATCGCGCGGGCTCATCTTTCCGGTGCGCTGGCACGAGCCCTTCGGGCTGGCGGTGATCGAGAGCCTGTACTTCGGGTGCCCGGTGTTCTCCACGCCGTACGGCGCGCTGCCCGAGCTGGTGCCGCTGCACTGCGGCGTGCTCTCGGCCGAGGCCGACGTGCTGGCCGAAGCCGTGCGCAACAACCGCTTCGATGCCCGGGCCTGCCACCAGCATGTGGTCGACCACTTTGGCGCCGAGCGCATGGCGCGCAACTACCTGCGGATGTACGAGCGCGTGCTGGCCGGTGAAAAGATCAACGCCCAGCCCCCTGTCATCCTGGGGCCTGCACGCGAACTGCCCTGGAGGCAGTGAAGCCCCCTGAGGCGCTGCGCGCCTTCCCCCGGAGGGGGACGCACCCAGTGGCCCGGCAAAGCCGGTTCCACGGGAAGGACAGGTGGCCCCCTGAGCGGCTGCGCCGCTTCCCCCACAGGGGGACGCACCCCCTGGCCCGGCAAAGCCGGTTCCACGGGTGCACTGGCGGGGCCGCGCGTTTTGCAGAGACCGGGATTGACCGTCCGCACTGCCTCAATCACTCCCACCCGTTCGGGCTGAACCTATCGAAGCCAGGGCGTACACGGTGTTGCAACGCCCGATCACTCTCCAGAGAGTCCCGGTTGAATTGCCGCTATCGCTTGTCCAGGAAGCGCTAGCAGCTATCAAATCAATAGCGTTACTGCGCTTGCAGCAGCGCCGCTTGCGCAGCCAGCGCGGCCCGCCATTCCGATTCCAGCGTGGCCACCAGCTGTGCGGCCGGCATGGGCCGCACCCCGGCCACACCCTGGCCGGCCCACAGGGACAGGTGGTCTGCGCGGCCGGCTTCGGCGCTGGCCCGGCGCAGAGCGCCGGTGAGGGCGTTCTGCACGGGGTAGGCCGGCACATCCGTCTCGTGGGCGTGCAGCTTCTGCTGCATGGGGTTGACGATGCCGCGCGCCGGGCGGCCCGAGAACACGCGGGTGGTGCGCGTGTCGGTGGCGATGGCGTTCACCATGGCGTCGCGGTAGGCGCGGCCGATGCCGGACTCGTCGCAGGCGAGGAAGGCGGTGCCCATCTGTACCGCCTCGGCCCCCAGGGCCTGTGCGGCGGCGATGCCCCGTCCGTCCATGATGCCGCCCGCGGCGATCACGGGCACGCCGCGCGGGCGCAGGACATCGACGCACTGGGGCACCAGGGCCATCACGCCCACCATCGATGCGGCGAAGTCGGCCTGCGAGGGCGCTCCTGCACGCACGGCGGAGTCCGCGGGCGCCAGCCCTTCGGCCTGCGCGCGGCCCGTGGGCAAAAAGGTGCCGCGGTGGCCGCCGGCCTCCATGCCCGATGCGCAGACTGCATCGGCCCCCACGTCGGCCCAGGCCAGCGCTTCGGCCACCGTCGTGGCGGTGCCGATCACGTAGCAGCCCGCGCCGTGCAGGCGCTCGACCTGCGCGGCGGTGAGGATGCCGAAGGTGAAGCTCGCCACGGCGGGCCGTGCCTCGACCATCGCATCGAACTGCGCATGGAAGTCCTCGCACCAGCGCGCAGGCACGGCGGCCTGCAGGCCGAACTCGGCGTACAGCGGCGCCAGGCGCTCCAGGGCGGTTTGCACGGTGGCGTCATCGGGCGCCGGGGTGTCCTGCACGAACAGGTTGAGCCCGAAGGGCCGGTCGGTGCGGCGGCGCACTTCGGCGGCGGCCTCGGCCATGACCGCCGGCGAGCGCATGCCGCAACCCAGCGTGCCCAGCCCGCCCGCTGCGGACACGGCCGCTGCCAGGGCCGGCGTGTCGGCGCCGGTCATGGGCCCCTGCACGATGGGCAGGCGAAGGGAGAGGGCGGTGCGCAGGCTGCGGTCGGGCATGGTGACGTTCCGTGAAAGAAAGAAGGAAATGAAGTGGGAAATAAAGGGGGGAAACGAGCTGAAGGCGGTCAGTCGACCAGCACCTGCTGCAGCGCATCGAGCGCGGCCGAGCGGTAGCCCTGGCGCCAGGCCAGCAAGGTGGTGATGGTGGTGACCGGTTGCTGGCTCAACAAGGCCGCGTGGGGCGAAATGCTGAGCACCGAGCGCGGCACGATGCCCGCACAGCCGCCGCCCGCCACACTGGCCAGAATGGCGTGGTACGAGCCCAGCTCCAGCAACTGCATCGGCTGCCGCCGGGGCGCAAACCACTCTTGCGCGATGCGGCGGTAGGTGCAGCCGGGCTCGAAAACCGCCAGCGTGCCGGGCTGCACCTGGTCGGGTCCGGCGGCATGCGGGTGGCCGGCGGGCAGAACCAGCAGCAGCTCTTCCGTGAACACCGGCCGGGTTTCCAGGGCCGGGTCTGCGGGCTGGCCCGGTGGCCAGGCCACCAGCACCGCATCGAGCGCGTGCGCGCGCAGGCGTTCCACCAGCACGCGGGTCGCGGCGGTCGTCAGCTCCAGCGCCACGCCGGGCCACTGGCTGTGCAGCCGCGCCAGCGGCGCGGGCAGGCGGCTGGCCGCGGTGCTTTCCATCGACCCCAGGCGCAGGCGCCCGGCGGGCGGGCCCGGGTGCAGCGCCTGCCGCGCCTCCTCGGCCAGCGCGAGCAGCCGGTCGGCATAGCCCAGCAGCACTTGGCCCTCGGGCGTGAGTGCCATGCGCTTGCCCTCGCGCAGGAAGAGCGGCGTGCCCAGGTCGGCCTCCAGCTGGCGCACCCGCGTCGTCACGTTGGACTGCACACGCGACAGCCGCTCGGCCGCGCGCGTGACGCTGCCCTCTGCCGCCACGGTGCGGAAGATGTCGAGGGCGGCGAGGTCCAGCAGGGGCGGGGCTTTGTTCATCTTTAAAAAGTATGAATCACAAAAATTAAATCTCTTGTTAAGATGATAAACACCCTCCACCCACGTGGCAACCCTCCGCCACCCTGTACCGTGAACCAGGCGTCTCTTTCTCCCTCCGCCGATCGGCACACCGACGGCGCCCCAGCGCTGCGCGTGGCCCTGGCCGGCATGGCTGCACTGGCCGCGGCCATGGGCATTGGCCGCTTCGCCTTCACCCCGCTCTTGCCCATGATGCTGCACGACGGCGTGGTGGACATCGCCACCGGCAGCTGGCTGGCCACGGCCAACTACGCCGGCTACCTGGCGGGGGCGCTCTTGTACATGGCGTTGCCCTGGCTGGGCCGGCGCGTGGGCGCGGTGCCCGGCAATGCGGCCCTAGTGCGTGGCGGGCTGGTTGCTACGGTGCTGCTCACAGGGCTGCTGGCCCTGCCGTGGCCGGTGTCTTGGCCGCTGCTGCGCCTGCTGGCGGGCGTGGCCAGCGCGCTGGTTTTTCTGGGCACGGCCAACTGGTGCATGGGGCGGTTGGCGCACCTGGGGCGCCCGGCCTGGGGTGGGTTGATCTTCTGCGGGCCGGGGCTGGGTATTGTCATCACCGGTTTGCTGACCAGCGCCATGGTGGCGGCGGGCTGGAGCGCTGCCACGGGCTGGGCGGCCTTTGCGGTGCTGGCGGCGGTGCTGTGCACGGGTGCATGGCGCGTCTTTCACGATGGCGATGCGTCAGCCACCGGTACATCCGGCGCCGCCGCCACCGGGTTGTCCATGCCCCCACCGCGCCCTGCAGCCGAGCGGTCGCTGCTGGCCGCCGCGTATGGCCTTGCCGGCCTGGGCTACATCGTCACCGCCACGTTCCTGCCGGTCATCGCGCGCGCCGCCTTGCCAGCGGGGTCGGTGTGGCCTGATCTGTTCTGGCCGATCTTTGGTGCGGGCGTGGCGCTGGGCGCGCTGCTCTCCACGCGCATCAGCCCCGGGCGGGACCGGCGCCTGCTGCTGGCCGTGGCCTATGTGCTGCAGGCCGGCGGTGTGGCACTGGGCGTGTTGTGGCCCGGGCCTGCGGGCTTTGCGCTCGGCAGTCTGCTCCTGGGCCTGCCCTTCACAGCCATCACGTTCTTTGCGCTGCAGGAGGCCCGCCACCAGTGGCCGCAAGCGGGCGCAGGTTTCACGGGCTTGATGACCGCGCTGTATGGCATCGGCCAGATCGTGGGGCCGCCCATGGCGGCTGCGCTGCTGGCGCGCGCGGGCTCTCAGGCGCAGGGGTTCGATTGGGCGCTCGCCGTGGCGGGCTCGATGCTGGTGATGGGGGCGGTGATTTATGGCTTCATGGCGTGGCGCTGGCGCCAGCCGTGCTGACCGGCAACCGCAGCACGAAGCAGGCGCCGCCGCCCTCGCGGTCTTCGCAGTGCACGGTGCCGTTGTGGCGCCCCGCAATGGACCGCACCAGTGCCAGCCCCAGGCCCACGCCCCCGGCGCGTTCGCTGGCGCCGGGCAGCCGATAGAAGGGCTCGAAGATGCGTTCGCGGTGGGTCACAGGCACGCCCGGCCCCCGGTCGCTCACGCGCACTTCGGCATGGCCCTGGCGGCGGAGCACCGCCACGGTGATGTCACCCGTGCTGTAGCGGCGTGCATTCTCCAGCAGGTTGCGGATGGCGCGGCGCAGCAGCTTGGAGACGCCGCGCACATCCACTGAATCCGAACTCACATCCAGGTCGGCATCCACGCGCGCGCATTCCTCGGCGGCCAGGCCAATCAGGTCGACCAGCTCCACGGTGCCCACATCGGCCTCGCGCGCATCCAGGCGGCTGGCCAGCAGGATTTCGTCCACCAGCTGGTCCAGCTCGGCGATGTTGCGCAGGATCTCCTCACGGAAGGCGGGCGAGGGCTGCTGCCCGCCCATCAGCTCCATGCCCATGCGGATGCGGGTGAGCGGCGAGCGCAGTTCGTGCGAGGCGTTGGCCAGCAGGGATTTGTGCGACTTGACCAGCGTTTCCACGCGCGCCGCGGCGGCGTTGAACTGGCGCGCGAGGTCGGCCACCTCGTCCTGCCCCTGCTCGGGCACACGCACCGACAAGTCGCCCTCGCCAAACTTCTGCACGCTGCGCTGCAGCGCTTCCAGCCGCAGCGTGAGGCGCCGGATGATGGGGTACACGCCCACGGCCACGGCCAGGCCCACGATGCCTAGGAGCCACAGGAAGCCAAACGGCGGGCGGGTCCAGAACGCGGCGTCGCCCTGGTTGGGGCCCCCGCCTCCCGGCCGGCCGCCGCCTCGGTCACCCCGGGGCTGGCGGGGCGCCATCTGGAGCGTGAAGGACTGGCCCGTGTCGGACTCAATATGGAACTCGGCCCCTTCGCCGGGTTCCGTGGGCTGGCGTGTGGCCAGGCCCTTCAGCACCAGGTTGCCCGTGGGGTCGCGCAGCACCATCTCGCGCGAGGGCGGCACAAACGGCTGCGTGGTCTGTGCCTTCTGCTCCTCGGCCATGCGCCAGGCCCAGCCTACGGTCAGCGTGAGCACCGCGATGCCGCCGACCACGGCGAGCCAGATGCGCAGGTACAGGCGGCGGGAAAAGGGGGTGGAGAGGGACATTCAGCAAAGCGGGGGTGCGCGCCGTGGCAAGGCCGCGCTCCACCGGTCAGTCTTGTTGTTTCGCGAATACATAGCCCACGCCGCGCACGGTGAGGATGCGGCGCGGGTTCTTGGCGTCGGCCTCGATGGCGGCACGGATGCGGCCCATGTGCACGTCGATGGAGCGGTCGAACGCCTCCAGCTCGCGGCCGCGCACGGCCTCCATGATCTGGTCGCGCGTGAGCACGCGGCCCGCACGCTCGGCCAGCGCCACGAGCAAATCGAACTGGTAGGAAGTGAGGTCGGCCAGCTCGCCGGCCACGGTCACGGTGCGAGCGTCGCGGTCGATCTCCAGCGTGCCAAAACGCAGCACCTGCGTGGCCGCCGCCGCGTTGCCGCCATCGGTGCGGCGGCGCAGGATGGCGCGGATGCGGGCCAGCAGCTCGCGGGGTTCAAAAGGCTTAGGCAGATAGTCGTCGGCGCCCAGCTCCAGGCCAATGATGCGGTCCATGGGGTCGCCCTTGGCGGTGAGCATGAGCACCGGCACCTGGGCCGCGTTGCCTTGCAGCGAGCGGATGCGACGGCACACTTCCAGGCCGTCCATGTCGGGCAGCATGAGATCGAGGATCACCAGGTCGGGCAGTGGCCCGGCATCGGGCCCCTGCAGCTGCGCCAGGCCACTTTTGCCGTCCGCACGGTGCGTGACCTGCAGGCCCGACTGGCCCAGGTACTCGCCCACCATCTGTGCGAGGCGGGCGTCGTCTTCGATCATCAGCAGTTGGGAGCTCATGGGGGCAGTGTAGTGGGGGGTGCCTCTCATGGTGGCGACGGGCCGTCACGCGGTTTTATCGGCCAGGTAAAGCTTCCGTAAAGCACATCCCGGCGTGCCGTGCTTGGACGGGAGCCAACGGTCAATGGAGCGCAATAAAAAAAGCTCCCCTGGGGGAGCGTGAAAACGTGCCCTTGGCAGCACGGGTTGGATGCAGTCCGGTGGTAAGCCCCGCTGGATGCACATGACCTCCAGGCTTTGGCGCCCAAGTGCCTCGCAGAAGGTGTTGTGCATGTGGTTTCGCCGATGACCATCGTGCCGCTCCACGCCACCTTTGCATCTGGAGCAGGTGTGCCGGGACGGCCTTTGATGGATGAAGCACCACTGCGGGTCACGGCCGTTGGCGACAAGGCTCCGCCAGGCGTGCCCTTGGTCACCCGTTGATCTGACTTTCTCCAAACCACGAAATGTGCGCATGCCATGAACATGGGAGCTGCGGCTTCTTGTGCGTCCCCTGCTTTGCCTCTACGCTTAAGCGCATGAAAATCGTCTTCACCTCCTACATGGACGCGGCGAACCCCCTGGATTCAATGCGTAGGCCGCAGGTCAGGGATGTGCGGCAAGAGGGCGCTGAAATGGCGGTGAATGGGGCTTTGCAGCCAGAGACCAAGGCTCGGGCCCCTGCATGAAATCCTCCGAGCACCGCTCCGCCGTGCAAGACCTGGGCATTTCCGTCGCTATCGTGGAAGACGACCCGCGCACCCGTGAGCGCTTTGCACGGGCGCTGGCGCGTGCAAAGCGCCTGTGTCTGGCCTATGCCGCGGCCACAGTGAGCGAGATGGTCGCTTGGCTGCGCGAGAACAGTGTGGATGTGCTCCTGGTGGATCTCGGTCTGCCGGATGGATCGGGTCTGGAAGTGATCCGCCAGTGCCAGAAATTGTCTCCAGGTACCGAGATCATGGTCATCACCATGTTTGGCGACGAGGCGAACATGATGCGCGCTTTCGAGGCGGGCGCACGCGGCTACCTGCTCAAGGATGGCACCGAAGACGATCTGGCGGAACATGTGGTGAGCCTTAACGCAGGGGGCTCCCCGATGACGCCCATCATTGCGCGTCAGCTGCTGGCCCGGCTGTCTCCTGTGCCCTTGCCACAGGGGCCATCGCCAGTCGCCGAAACCTTGACGGTGCGCGAGAGGGAAATTCTGGCCAAACTCGCACGCGGATTTACCTATGCCGAAGCCGCAGAGATCCTTGGCATCGCGCCGTCCACCGTCCAATCCCATGTCAAGAATATCTACAACAAATTGGCCGTTCACTCAAAGACGGAAGCGATTTTTGAGGCACGACAGCTGGGGCTGTTGTAGCAAGCTCCAGTGCTTGGTGCGTGCGTGGGCATGGCGTGTGGTGGTGGCTTTGTCGATGCTTCTGTGCAGCGCGGTGCAGGCGCAGGGGGGTACGGACACGATTGACATTGCGCAGGCGTACCTGGAGCCGGAGGGGGCTCCGGCCTGGTCAGGACAGGTGAAACTTCCTCATCTTTGGGACAAGGCCTATCCAGGGCTGGCAGGGCGCGCCCGCTACCAGCTCGTCCTGCCCCCGGTCGCCCCGGACGGCGTGCTGCGGGGTCTTTATTTCCCTCGTGTGGGAAACCAGGTGGAAATATATGTGGGGGGTGATTTGATAGCGCATCGCGGCGTCCTCGGAGACAGCCGCAACGATGCAACCAAGGCGCCGCTGTGGGTGCCTGTACCTACAAGCCTCCTTTCCAGCACCGCTTCCACGGCGCTGGAGGTGCGTGTGGCGGTGCAACCCGTACGTTGGGGAGGGTTGGCCGCGCCCCGTTTCGGGCCAGAGGCCACGTTGCTGCCGCAATACCGCGAGCGCTATATCTGGCGGCAGTGGGGCGCGGTGGCCGTGGTGTTTGCGCTGGCGCTCACGGGCGTGGTTGCCGGGGGGCTGTGGCACCTGAATCGTGAGCCTGTGTATGGCTATTTTGCGCTTTGCGCGCCGTTCGGGATGCTGCGGTATGGCGATCGGCTGTGGGAGACATCACCCCTGGGGTGGCCGCTATGGGGCGGCATCGTGGCTTTCTCGTTGACGGTTCACATGCTGTTGTTGGTGCGCTTCGCCTTGGCGCTGGTGGGCCGGGACGGCGTGGGGGCCAGGCGGGGCTTCTGGGTGCTGCTGGCCGCCGAGGCGTCACTGGTCGTGGGGGGCTTTGGGTTTGGGCAGCCGTGGTGCTGGACTGCCGCCCTGGCACTGCTGTTTGTGCCTGCATTCTGGGCGTATGCCGTTGCGGCACGAGAGGCGCTGGTGGCCCGGCAGCCCGAAGCCATCGCGTTGTGTCTTGCCAGCTTTATTCCCATCGGCGCAGGACTTTACGATTTCCTGGAAATTCGGGTGGCCACAGAAAGTGTGGGCCGTTCTTCTTATCTGCCACTGGCCACCATGCTGTTCGTGCTGCTCATGGGATGGCTCATCCTGAACCGCTACGCCCGGCAGGTGCGTGCCTACCAGGGCTTGAGCAATTCGCTGGACGAGAAGGTTCGCCAGCGCGAGCAGGAGCTGCAGGTCAGCTACGCCCTGTTGCAGCAGGAGCACGCCCAGCATGCCGCGCTCCTGGAGCGCCAGCGCATCATGCGCGACATTCACGACGGCGTGGGTTCGCAACTGGTGGGGTTGCTCAGCCTCATTGGCAAAGGCCGCACCAATGCCCAGCTGCGCGAGCACGCGAATGCTGCGCTGGATGAACTGCGCATGGCCGTGGATGCCATCCAGCCGGTGGGTGGTGATCTGGCTACGGTACTGGCCACGCTGCGCTACCGGATGCAACCGCGCCTGGCGGCCACAGGCATCCAGGTGGATTGGCAAGTGGAGGAGCTCCCCGCCCTAGAAAGTCTCACGCCGCACATGGTGCTGCAGATCCAACGCCTCCTGCTGGAGGCATTCACCAACGTGCTGCGGCACGCGCAGGCCAGCACCGTGCGGGTGAGTGCCCGCCATCAGGATGGGCCGTGCCAGCCGCCGCATCTGGTGCTGGAGATTGCCGACAACGGAGTCGGCATGGAGAGTTCGGCCCAGCTTGGAGGGCAGGGGCTGGCCAACATGCGGGCCAGGGCGCAGGCCATTGGCGCGCAGCTGGAGATCACGGCTGCGCCGGGTCAGGGGACCTGTGTGCGGGTGGCGTTGCCGATGGCGCCCGAACCCGTGCAGCCAGCCATACCAGCACCAGCACCGGCAGCCCCAGCATCGCGGTGGCCGTGAAGAAGTGCGCGTAGCCGAAGGCATTCACATAGTCGCCCGAGAAGCCCGCTACAAATTTGGGCAGCAGCAGCATCATCGAGCTGAACAGTGCGTACTGCGTGGCCGAGTAGCTCACGTTGGTGAGGCTCGACAGGTAGGCGATGAACGCGGCCGAGGCAATCCCGCTGGCCAGGTTGTCGGCCGAGACCACGGCGATCAGCGCGGTCACGTCGTGCCCGTGGCCCGCCAGCCAGGCGAACAGCAGGTTGCTGGCGGCGCTCAGGATGGCGCCCAGCATCAGGATGCGCATCACGCCAAAACGCATCGACAGCACGCCGCCCACAAAGGCACCGGCCAGCGTCATGATCACGCCGTACACCTTGGTGACGGCCGCCACCTCGTCCTTGGTGAAGCCCATGTCCACATAGAACGGGTTGGCCATGATGCCCATCACCACATCGCTGATGCGGTACACGGCAATGAGCGCCAGGATCAGCAAGGCATGTTTGCCATAGCGCTGGATAAAGTCCTTGAAGGGGTTGAATACCGCAATTTCCAGCCAAGCCAAGGACGGGCGCAGCGCCGCCGGCGCGGGTACCCGAACGTCCTTGCGAGCAAGAGAGCGCAGCCAATACCCGAGCACAAGCAGGGCCAAGCCGGTGCTGGCAATGCCCGCGAAGGCCGCGAGCCACCCGGGCGGTGAAAACGAATGCACCAGCAACATGGGCAGATTTCCAAGCCTGATCGCCACAGCCACCATAGGCACCACCAACAGTGCCCAGAGCGGCACGCCCTTCAGCGCCAGCCGGGTGATGGCCTGGCTCAACTCCAGCCGCTCATCAGCGGGGGCCCGCGGCGCAGGCTCGCGCGAGAACAGCACGGTGATCACGCCCACCGCCATTGACGCCGCCATGGCCAGGTAGGCCGCCTGCCAGGCGCCGTTCTGGTACGCGGCCGCGCCTTGCGCTACCAGCTGCCCCACCGCAGGGGCCACTTCGGAGCGCGCCGCAATCCACAACACGCCCGCACCGGCCCAGATCATGGCCAGGCGGTAGCCTGTCTGGTACGAGGCTGCCAGCGCGGCCTGGTGATTGGCGTCGGCAGATTCGATGCGAAACGCATCCAACGCAATGTCCTGCGTGGCTGAGCCAAACGCCACCGCGAGCGCGCACCACACGATGGGTCCGAGCGTCTGGCGCGGGTCGGCCAGCGCCATGCCGATGAGCCCGCCTACGATGAGCGCCTGCGACAGCAGCAGCCAGCTGCGGCGGCGCCCCAGCGCCTGGGTGAGCAGCGGGATCGGCATGCGGTCCACCAGCGGCGCCCACACCCACTTGAAGCCGTAGGCCAGGCCCACCCAGCTCAGATACCCAATGGTGCTGCGGTCAATGCCCGCCTCGCGCAGGCGAAAGCTCAGCGTGCCCAGCACCAGCAGCAGTGGCAGCCCGGCGGAGAACCCGAGCGTGAGCATGCGCAGGCTGGCGGGTTCCAGGTACACGCGCAGCGTTTGCAGCCAGGGCGTGCGCGGGGGCTTGTCCGGGGCGGTGGTGGGTGCGAGGCTGGGGCGGGAAGATGTGGAGGTGTCTGACATGGGCGAGCGTGGGTTTTGTCTATCATCGCCGACGCACCCTTGTAGCCAGCCTGTCGGCCTCCATCTGCGCGGCAGACTCTGGTGTGTTGTGTGCCAGCGCTGCTCATTATTCCTTTTGGGATTGCCTTGTATGTGTCTTTTCTGCCCTGCTCCCTCTGTTGCGCCGTCGTCCCCATGGTCGGCGCGCCGCGCCTTCCTGCTGGCAGCAGGTGTCAGCGCTGCGGCGCCGGTGCTGGCGCAGGTGGATGTGGGTACCGCGTCCAGCCTGCGCAAGCTGGTGCCCGCCGAGACGCTGGAAAACTCTGCGGCCCAGCAGTACCAGCAGATGCTGCAGCAGGCCAAGGCCAAACGTGCGCTGGCGCCCGACAACCACCCGCAGCTGCAGCGCCTGCACGCCATTGCAAAGCGGCTGATCCCGCACGCCACGCCCTGGAACGAGCGCGCTAGGCAGTGGCGCTGGGAGGTCAACCTCATTGGCAGCCAGCAGATCAATGCGTTCTGCATGCCCGGCGGCAAGATTGCGTTCTATACCGGCATCCTCGACCAGCTCAAGCTCACCGACGACGAAGCCGCGATGATCATGGGCCACGAAATGGCCCACGCGCTGCGCGAGCATGCGCGTGAGCGCATCGCCAAGACGCAGGGCACCAACCTGGCGCTGCGCCTGGGCTCGCAGCTGCTCGGCCTGGGAGACCTGGGCAATGCGGCTGCCAGCCTGGGCGGGCAACTGCTCACGTTGCAGTTCAGCCGGTCGGACGAGACCGATGCCGACCTTGTGGGGCTGGAGCTGGCCGCCCGCGCGGGCTACCAGCCTTCGGCTGCCGTGAGCCTGTGGCAAAAGATGGGCAACGCCAGCGGCAACAAGCAGGGCGGGCTGGCTTTCCTCTCCACCCACCCCTCGGGTCCGGCGCGCATCAAGGAATTGGAAATGAACGTGCCGAAGGTGCAGGGCCTCTACCAAGCCGCCCAACGCGGCTGACCTGTCGGGCGGCCCTGTGCGCCTGGATCTATCAAATTTGATAGCTACCAGCGCTTGCTGAATAAGCGCTAAGGCCTGATTTTCTGTTCAAGTTTCTGGCGCGACGCCAGCGCCTGGGCCGGTCTGCGCCGGCTGCCAGCACACGGCCATGGGGCTCTTGCGCGAGAACAGCTCCACATGCGAGTCGATGGCGAACTGCACGCGCGCCAGGCTGGCATCGTCCTCGGCGCTGCAGTCGAAACGCAAGGCCTCGGTATCCGCGCGCAACACGCACAGGCCCCAGGGAAAGTGGGCCTCGCCATGGTGTGCGTCGTAGGTCACGCGGATCTTGCGGGTGAAGTGGTAGCACAGGCGCTGCAGGTAGCGGCTGGCCTCGGTGGTGGGCAGGTGGCCCTGGCGTTGCATCATGGGTGCGGGGATGTTGTTGTGGGGGAAAAGGGTTCGGACAGTGGCAGCGCTGCATCGGCCAACACCAGCAAATTGCCTTTCGAGCAGCGCTCCACGCGGGCCTCGACGCCATAGGCACGCTGCAGCAGGGCAGGGGTGAGCACCTGCGCGGGCTCGCCGGCAGCCAGCACCGTGCCGCCGCCCAGCACCAGCACGTGCTGGCAAAAGCGCAGGGCCAGGTTCAGGTCGTGCACGGCCACCAGGCCGATCGCGCCCTGCTGCTGCACCATGGCGCGCACGGCCTGCAGCACCTGCAGCTGCCAGCGCAGGTCGAGGGCGCTGGTGGGTTCGTCCAGCAGCAGCAGGCGCGGCGCGCGCACGATGACCTGGGCCAGGCCCACCATCTGGCGCTGGCCGCCCGACAGTTCGTCGAGCCGGCGCAGCGCCAGCGCCTGCAGCCCCAGCGCCGCCACCACCGACTCGATGGCCGCCTCGCGCTGCGCGGTGCTCCATTCGCTGCGGCCGGCGCGCAGGGCGCTCTGCCAGGTCTCGTAGGCCACGAGCGAGGTGCTCTGCGGCAGCGCCTGGGGCAGGTAGCCCACGCGGCGCAGGCGTTCGCGCGGGGCCAGCGTGGCCAGGTCGGTCCCTTCCAGCAGCACGCGCCCCTGTGCGGGCCGCAGCCCGGCCACGGCCTTGAGCAGCGTGGACTTGCCCACGGCATTGGGGCCCACCACGGCCACCAGGGTGCCGGCGGGCACGGCAGGCAGGTCCACGCCCTG
This sequence comes from Acidovorax sp. Root275, assembly GCF_001428965.1. Lineage (NCBI taxonomy): Bacteria > Pseudomonadati > Pseudomonadota > Betaproteobacteria > Burkholderiales > Comamonadaceae > Acidovorax > Acidovorax sp. Root275. Next base: position 808,695 of record NZ_LMJH01000009.1, read on the forward strand.
CAGCACGGCCCGGCCGGGGTAGCCGGCGGTGAGTTGTTCGAGGGTCAGGCCCGTGGTCATATCAAGCCTCCATGGCGCTACGCACCCTCAGCAGCCAATGAAACTGGCGCGGCCCAGGCCAGCGCCCCCGCGCAACGGCCGCCCCGCCGCGCTGGGGGCGTCCCCCTCCCGCATTGCGCAGCAATGTGAGAGAGGGGGAAGACGCGCAGCGGCTCAGGCGGTGCTTCATGCAGCCCTTCTTTGGCGCAGCACCAGCACCATGAACAGCGGCACGCCCACCAGCGCGGTGATGATGCCGATGGGCAGCACCACGCCGGGCACCAGCGCCTTGCTCAGGATGGACGCGAGCGACAGCATCAGCGCCCCGGCCAGCGCGCTGCCCGGCAGGTAGTAGCGGTGGTCTTCGCCCAGCAGCATGCGCGCGATGTGTGGTCCCACCAGGCCCACGAAGCCGATGGTGCCCACGAACGACAGGGCGGTGGCCGCCAGCAGGCTTACGCGCAGCAGTGTCACCAGGCGCAGCCGCTCCACCGCGATGCCGAAGCTGCGCGCCTGGTCCTCGCCCGCGCGCAGCGCCGTGAGGGCCCAGGCCTGGTGCGCCGACCAAAGCATGCACAGCGCCAGCACGGTGCCCACGATGCCGATCTTGGTCCAGGTGGCGCGGCCCAGGCTGCCCATGGTCCAGAAAACGATCTGCTGCAGCGCGTTGCTGTCGGCAATGAACTGCAGCAGCCACAGCAGCGCCTCGAAGCTGAACAGCAGCGCGATGCCGAACAACACCACCGTGTCCACGCTGGCGCCCTGGCGCCAGGCCAGCAGCTGGATCAACGCCGTGGCACACGCCGCTCCAGCAAAGGCGCACAGCGGCACCGCCAGGTTCTCGCCCCAGGCCAGCAGCGTGAAACCGCTGACCACGGCGGCTGACGCGCCCACCGCAGCGGCGGCCGACACGCCCAGCGTGAACGGGCTGGCCAGCGGGTTGTTGAGCGCGGTCTGCATCTCGGCCCCGGCCAGGCCCAGGCTGGCGCCCACCAGCACGGCCATCACTGCATAGGGCAGGCGCACTTCCCACAGGATGACCTGCTGCGCTTGCGGCAGGGCGTCGGGTGCGAAGAGGCCACGCAGCACATCGGCAAACGCGAAGGTGGAGGGCCCGAGTGCAATGTCGGCCACGGCGCTGGCGCACAGCACGGCCAGCAAGATGGCCAGCAGCAGCAGACGCCGGCGCACGAAATGCCCGTAGCGCTGCGCGAGCGAATCGGTGGAGGCCATGGCTACGGGCAAGGGAGAGGCAGTGGCTGGGTTCAACGGAGGCAATTCCGGTATAGGGCGCGTGGTGCGCGAAAGGGTTTCAGAGCGTCCGTATTTTTCAGCGGGGCTGTTGGGCCAATGCCAAGGCGTCGATGAGCCCCGGGGCCATGGCGCTGCCATGGTCCAGGCCGGGCAGCACGGCCATGTCCACGCGCAGCTCGGGCCACTGCAGCGCGCCCAGCTGGTCGGCCAGCGCCAAGGTGCGCTCGACCATGCGGCGCTCGACCTGTATGGCAGCGCGGGCTGCGGTGGGTGCCGTCTGCGCCTGTTCCAGGCTGCCCACGCGCAGCAGCAACTGCGCCCGGAAGGGTCGCGGCGCCATCGCGTGGACCTGTGCGAACTGCCCGGCCGTGCGCAGAAGCTGTGCGCCGTTCCACCACACCGAGGGGCTGGTGGCCGCGTACCGCGTGAACTGCGCGGGGCGCGTGAACAGTGCGTGCAGCACCAGCAAGCCGCCGAACGAATGCCCGCTCAGGGTCTGGCGCTGCGGGTCAATGGCAAAGGCATGCGCCACGCGCGGCTGCAACTCGCGCGCAATGAAGTCGAGCAGGATGTCGGCGCCGCCTGCTTCGGGCGTGGCCGCGCTGCCGGGCGCGGGAGGTGTGTAGTCGCGCTGGCGTTCTGCGGGGTGGATCACGGCGTCACCAGGGTGGCCGATGCCGACCACGATGGTGCTGTCGGTGCCCATGTCTCCGGGCCTCCCCGCGCTGTTGCGGGCCAGCTGGGCCGCCAGTGCAAAGGCGGCGTTGCCGTCGAGCAGGTACAGCACCGGGTACCCCGTGGCGGGCGCGGGGCCCGCAGGCTGCTGCACCCAGATGCGCCAGGTGCGGCCGCTGGCCGGGTCGCGCAGATCCTGCTGGTGCGTGCCCGGCAGCTGGGCGGGTGCTGCCTGCAGCAGCGGTGGCGCCGTAGCCTTGCCGTGGGCGCACCCACCCAGCAAGCCCAGGCTCGCACCGGCGCCTGCGGCAAGCAGTGCGCGGCGCGTACCCTGTGGTGACAGGGGCACGGGCATCAGAGGCTGGTCCAGTACACGCCGGTCAGCGGTATGGGCTGGAACTGGGTGAACAGGGTCTGCAGCGTGGCACGCGGGTCCAGGTCGGCAAACAGCGCGGGGTGCAGCCATTTGGCAAACACCTGCACCGCCACCACGTTGAAGGGGGAGTTGTAGTAGTGGTGCCAGATGGCGTGGGCGCGCCCGTTCTGCTGCACGGCCTCCAGTTGGGCGATGCCTCTGCGCTGGGTGGCACGCGCCAGCGACGCGCGGGCCGCCTCGGGCGTGGCGTCGGCGCCCAGCACGATTCGCAGCGGCGACTTCCCGGTAGTGGCCATGCTGCCGATGCCGGTGCCGATGTACAGCCGGGGCTGCGTGGCGATCAGGAACTCGGGGTTGAGCGTGCCGTGCTCGCCCGGAATGCGGCCACGCGCCACGTTCTCGGCGCCAGCGGCATCGAGCAGCACGCCCACCAGGCCCACCATGGTGGCGCAGCAGTCGTCGGCCAGCCCTACCCGGTTTTCGAGGAACACACTGGGGTGGCGGGTGCCGGCCGGCAGGGTGCGCAGGCGAGACTCGACCCGTTCGAGCTGGGCCCGCCACAGGGTGTTGAAGGCGTCGGCCTCCTTGCGCTTGCCCAGCACGGCGCCCAGCAGTTCCATGCTGCGCGGCGTGTTCCTGAGCGGGTCATGGCGGAAGTCGATGAACACTACGGCGATGCCGGCCGCCTCCAGCCGGGCCAGGGTCTCGCGGTCGTTCTTGCTCGGCCCATGGCCACCCGCCAGGCCCAGGATGGCGACCTGCGGGCGCAGCGCGATGGCCTGCTCGTCGCTGAAGCTGCCGGCGTTGTTGCGGCCCACGCGGGGCACCTTGTCGAGTTGCGGGAAGCGGCTGCGCCACTGCGCATAGCCGGCGGGGTCCAGCGTTTCGTAGTCGCCCATCATGCCCACCAGGCGGCGTGCCACGTCGTCGCGCTCGAACACGCCCAGTGCAGGCAACAGCCGGCCTTCACCCAGCAGGATGCGGTCCACCTTGGCGGGCAGGGTGACGGTGCGGCCTGCCAGGTCGGTGACGGTCTGGGGTGTGCCCTGGGCCTGTACCGGGGCTGTGGTGATGAGCACGGCGCAGAGCGCAACGCCCAGGGAGCCGAAAAAACGGGGGAGTGTGAAGGTCATGGGCGGCTGCGAGGGCCTGGGGGCCCGCTGAAGAAGCTCCCAGGCAACAAGCAATATTGAGAATCATTTGCATTTATTATTGCAAGTTGCTAGCATCCCATGGCTCGGTGCCTGCCGTGTTTGCCCCGTGGAGAAAAACCTTTGCGCAAACGTCAGGCGTGGCCGGTGTGGTTCGGGTACATCCCTTGCCCACCCCGGGCCCGCACCTTTTCACCGCGCTTTCATCCACACTTTTTTGCATCTCCTCGCACCTGCGCCCATGTCCGTTGTCAGCCCCTTGAATGTCCAGCCAGCGGCGCCGCCGTCGGAGGGCATGCAGGCGTCGCTGCAGCGCCATCTGCAGCGGGTGCGGGTCTTGCGCCCCGGGCTGCACCTGCACGCCGACGATGCGGCCGACGCGCAGGACTTCACCGCCAGTGGTGACATGGATGCGGGGCTGCGCATCGTGGTGCTGCTGGAGGGCTCGGTGGACGTGAGCTATGGCCCGCGACGCGTGGCGCTGTCGAGCGCTACTGCCCAACGCCCTCGGGAGCCAGGGCTGCCGCGCGCGCTGCTGGTGTCAGTGGCCCAGCCCGAGCGCTTTGAGCGCCGCGCCCGCCGGGGGGCCTACGCGCGCCGGGTGAGCGTGGGCCTGGGGGGCGAGTGGCTGGAGCAGGTGGCTGGGCCCGCAGCGTCCGATGCCATCGAGGCCTTTCGCCGCCAGCACCTGGCCATGCACCACTGGCAGCCGTCGCCCCGCATTGCCGCGCTGGCAGAGCAGATCACCCATGCGCCGGACCTGAGCCCCCTGCTGCTGCACCTGTACCTGGAAAGCCGCGCGCTGGAACTGGTGGGCGAAGCCCTGGGCAGCCTGGCGCAGCACGCCCCGGGGCCAGCCCCAGCGCCCGCGCCCGCCCCGGCACCGGCCGCGGCGGCACTGCGCCTGCTGCCCCATGAGCACAAGCGCATGCGCGCGCTGCACGCCTTCTTGCAGACCGACGGTGCGATGGACATGTCGCTCGATGCGCTGGCGCGCCAGGCAGGCACCAATGCCAACACGCTGCAGCGGCACTTCCGCGCGGTGTATGGCACCACGGTGTTCGACTTTGTGCGCGAACACCGTCTGCAGCGGGCGCGCCACGCGCTGGAATGCGACGGCCTGACGGTAGGGCAGGCGGCCTTGGTCGCGGGCTACAACAGCGCCGCCAACTTCGCCACGGCGTACCGCAAGCGCTTTGGCATGCCACCCAAGCTGGCCCGGGCACGAATCTGAAACCCCCCTGAGTCGCCTGCGGCGCTTTCCCCCAGAGGGGGACGCCGCCAGCGCGGCGGGGCGGCCCTTGCGCGGCCGCGCCCGCGGAAAGCGGCGCGGGCGGGTGCTGCAAACATCTTTGTTGGCCCTGCAAACACAGCTTGGCGGGCTGCGTGAAATCATCGCTGCATACCGGATGCGACAAGCCGGCACGCCTTGCAGCACATCCTGGGCACAGCGTCTTCACAGCTCCAACACGGAGCAGGCTCGTGCTCAGAATGAAATCGCACTCATTCTTGTTTGCAATTCGGTTGCAAGGCATCCCTTTTTTGTTTTTTGACTCAGGACCGCTATGCACAGTTGCCGCCCATTCCGGGGTGCCACCCCGGCACACCCTTTTGCCTTGCGCCAGGTCGCCCGGGCCTGTGCGTGGACCTTGTTCGCCAGTGCCGGCGCAGCCTGGGCGCAAAGCCCGGCAGCCCCGGTGGTGCTCAGGGAAGTGACCGTGAACGCGGCGGCCGAGACGCCCGAAAGCCTGCCCGCTGCCGCGCCCGGTGGCCAGGTGGCCCGGGGCACGCGCCTGGGGGTGCTGGGCAATGTGGGCGTGATGGACACGCCCTTCAACATGACGGGCTACACCGCCGAAGGCATTGCCGACCAGCAGGCGCAGACCGTGGGCGCCGTGCTCAAGAACGACCCTTCGGTGCGCACCACCACCAATGAAGGCCACATCGTCGAGAACTTCATCATCCGGGGCTTCGGCGTGGGCGCCAGTTCCATGGCCATCAATGGTGCCTACGGCCTCGCGCCCGAGCAGAACACGCCCACCGAGATCTTCGAGCGCGTGGAAGTGCTCAAGGGCCCCGGCGCCATGATGATGGGGCTGCCGCCGTCAGGTGATGTGGGTGGCGCCATCAACCTCGTGCCCAAGCGCGCGGGCAAGGAGCCGCTCACACGCGTGACCACCACCTATTCGTCCCAATCCAACGTGGGTGTGCATGCCGATGTGTCGCGCCGTTTCGGCGAAGGCCAGCGCCTGGGCGTGCGTGTCAACGGCGTGCTGTCGGGCGGCGAGACCTGGCTGGACCACCAGACCAAGGCGCGCGAGATTGGCCACCTGGCGCTGGACTACCAGGGCGACGGCTGGAACGTGGAGGCCGATGCCTATTCGCTGAAGAACAAGGTGCGCAAGGGCTCGCCCATGCAGCCCATCATCACGGGTTGGACCACGGTGCCCAAGGCACCCGATGGTTCCACCAACTTCTTCTACGGCGAAGGCGTCTACAGCAATACGCTGACGCAGGGTCTCATCGTGCGCGGCCAGGCGCGGATCAATGCCGGCTGGACGGCGTTTGCATCGGCGGGCAAGGCCGAGCATGCATACGACGGCTTCATTTTCGGCTCGCGCCCGGTGTGGACGGCGGCGAACGCGGCTTCGGGCAACGCCACGGGCACGGCCTACAACTCCTGGGGCGAGTACGACACCACCACGGCCGAGCTGGGCGTGCGCGGCCAGTTCAGCACCGGCGCCGTGGCCCACAAGCTGACCCTGGCCGCCAACGTGATGAGCTACCAGGGTGGCAGCCGGGCCAATGGCACGGCCGCCATCAACAGCAACATCTACAACCCCCGGCCCATTGCGATGCCGCCGGGCGGGGCGGCTTCCACCTACAACCCCCTCAACGACGACGTGATGACTGCAATGAGCGTGGTGGACACACTGGCGTTCGCCGACGACAGGGTGCAGCTCACCCTGGGTGTGCGCGCGCAGCAGGTCAACCAGAAGCTCAACAAGTACAAGGAGAGCGCCGTGACCCCGCTGGTGGGCGTGGTCGCCAAGCCCTGGGGCGAGAACGTTTCGCTGTACGGCAACTACGTGGAAGGCCTGAGCGCCGGCACCACCGTGAAGGCGCCCTATGCCAACGAGGGCGAGACCTTCAAGCCCTACAAGAGCAAGCAGGCCGAGGTGGGCGTGAAGTGGGTTGCGGGCAGCCTGACGCAGACGGTGAGCCTGTTCCAGATCAGCAAGCCTGCCCTGATCGAAGCCAACAACCGCCAGGTGCTGGACGGCGAGCAGCGCAACCGGGGCGTGGAGTGGAACGTGTTCGGCCAGCTGACCCCGGCCCTCACGCTGCTGGGTGGCGCGGCCTACACCGAGGCCGAGCAGACCCAGACCGCGAAGGGCGTGAACCAGGGCCGTGCGCAGTTTGGCGTGCCCAAGCTCACGCTGAACCTGGGCGCGGACTGGGCCATCCCTGGTGTGCAGGGCCTGTCGGTGAACGGCCGGGTGAACCACACGGGTGCACAGTGGCTCACGGGCGACAACAGCGTGAAGCTGCCGTCCTGGACCACGCTGGATGTGGGCGCCCGCTATGCGACGCGTTTTGGCGCACAACCCGTGGTGCTGCGCGCCACGGTGACCAACCTCACCAACCGCGCTTACTTTGAAAGTATCTGGGGCGCGGGCCGGGTGAACGTGGGTGCGCCACGCGCCGTGCGCCTGTCGGCCTCGTTCGATTTCTGACGCCGCATTGCAGGGGCCGGCGTGCATCCTGGTGGGCACGCTGGCCCCTGCGGCACGCGCAGAGGCACAGGGTCACTTCAAAAATAATAGCTGTCTGCGCTTTCTGGATAAGCGCTAGAACCCAAAAATGCCAAAAAACGGCTTACGTCCCACCCACATAGGGGTTGCTTTGGCGCTCACGCCCGAACGTGCTCTCAGGACCGTGCCCGGGGATGAACACCGTCTGGTTGCCCATGGGCCACAGGCGCTGGGTGATGCTGTCGATGAGCTGCTGGTGGTTTCCCTGCGGGAAGTCGGTGCGCCCCATGCTGCCGGCAAACAGCACATCGCCCACAAAAGCACGGTCAATCTGCGGCGCATGGAACACCACATGGCCGGGGGTGTGGCCGGGGCAGTGGCGCACATTCAGCGTCTCGTCGCCAATCTGCACCGTGTCGCCGTCGTGCAGCCAGCGCGTGGGCGTGAAGTGCTGGGCGGGCGGAAAACCAAACATCGCGCTTTGCTGCGGCAGGCCGTCAATCCAGAACTGGTCGCCCGGGTGGGGGCCCACGATGGGCAGCGAAAGCCGCTCTGCCAGCTCGCCCGTGCCGCCCGCGTGGTCGATGTGGGCGTGGGTGAGCCAGATCTGGTCGAGCGTGAGGGATAGGCGCTGGATTTCTGCCAGCAGCACCTCCAGGTCGCCGCCGGGGTCGATCACGGCGGCTTTGTGGGTGGCGTCGCACCAGACGAGGGAGCAGTTTTGCTGGAAGGCGGTGACAGGGATGGTGAGGTAGCGGAGCATGGTGGGTGAGGAGGGAGTGCTGAACAGAGTTTCAAAAAACTGAACATAGTTTCAAAGCTCGATTGATCGCTGATCTTGCGGCCCGAACAAAGTCTTGAAACATGTTGATTTGATTGGACTTTATCAATCGTTCGCGATCCTTGCCTGCCCGATCGCGAGGAACGGAATAGATAGGGCCGCTCTGACTGCATATAACTGCTTTGAGCCGTCTTTCTTGACCAAGCAGTACTGAAGGGTGGACAAGATGCGTAATTTCGCTAAGAGAGTCGCGGAGAGGCGTGACCGTGGTGCTGAGCGCAGGTTTTGACTCCAACAAATAAAGTGCGTCGGACGTGAATAAAGTCCGTCGGGGAAATTTCGCATTGAGAAATGAATGACGCCTCATTTGAGGCGGTTCATGTATCGAGGGGTGTGGAGGGTGCGATGGGCTGCTTCAGGCTGGTTGCTGCCGCTCAACCCGCATTCGTTGAACGACTGCCGCGATCAAGATCAGACGATGGACGAACATCGCCGGGCGCTTTGCTGAACCTCAAGAACTGACACAGCCAGCGTGGTCACCCGTGGACAGCGGCATCTAGAAGGCGCAAAAAATTCTCGAGCCACGCCCGAACCAAATTTTGGGACCCGGTGTACAAACGAAGGGTTGTTGAAGTTTTGCGCCTCTGAAGCGACCTCACGGCAGCACTATCTACAGTTCGATGTAAGCGTCTAGGCTCCTAGTAGAACCGGCAAACGTGAGCAAGGAAGAATGATGCGTCCCATATTGCTTGATCTCGATGACACTCTGATTGATGACAACTCATCAACCAAGATCGCATTCGCAGCATTCGTCGCAGCGCATCGAGATCGCCTCGGCGAGGAGCCTACGCGCACTTTGGCGGATAGATGGCGTACAACGTTCCGACAATTCTGGAGCCTGTATGAACAAGGCAGGCTTTCTTTTTCTGAACAGAGACGACAGCGAGTTCGAGCCTTTTTCGCTGATGATTTAACAGATGCGGAAGCAGACGACGCCTTTATTCCTTACTTGCGTGCCTACGAATCTTCATGGAAGTTGCTCCCAGGTGTGTCAGAGTTTCTTGCGCGCACAGAGCACATCCCGAAGGTCGTACTCACGAACGGTGATCGCGCGCAGCAACTCAATAAAGCTAGAAGCACTGGCTTGCTAAGCCATGTGGTGTCGGTGGTGACGCCTGAAGATTGTGGGAGCTGGAAGCCGAAGCCTGATATGTTCATCGCGGGAGCAAGAATTCTGGGCGTCCCTCCTTCAACTTGCGTCATGATCGGTGACGATATGGTCCGTGACATTGAGCCAGCAAGAGCCCTTGGGATGCGCAGCTTTCATGTTGAACCGGGCGTCAGCCGTCGGGTTTTCAATGAAATTTTGAGTGAAATTTCCCCGGCATAACAGTTGCTGCACGTAGGGTTGAGGTCTGCATACTTGGGTCACCGCCTGCGGCCTAAGTAGACATGATCTGCTCCCGCTATGCGGCAGTAAGTCATCGATCTGATGGTTAGGGCGCGTTTGCATCTGCTGCAGCACATCTTTGAAGACTCTCAAAGGATCGTGCACATGAAGCTTGGGATGGTGCCGATGCGGCCGGCACACGCCACCATCTGCGAAGCCGTCACAAAGGCTTCCACTACGATGCACAGAGGCTGATACCGGCCAGAAGTGGACCTCAGTGAAGGGCTGCTTTCGGCTGGGCTATCCTGATCAGGCGGTTTGCTGATTGCCGTGAACTGACTTCATCACCGTCGCGGAAGCTCCACGACGACCCGGGTCGTATTGGTGTCATCGAATACCTCTAGCCCTACGCTGCCATGCTGGGCCTCGGTGAGCAATTTGGCGGAATATGTGCCCAGGCCTGTCCCCCCCTGTTTGCCCGCAGTCACGAACTTGTCGAAAAACCGGTCGCGGATCGCGATTGGCACAGCTCCAGTGTTGCTGATGATGATGCGCAAGGGGTTCTGATCCTGGAGCTGCACCGACACCCGCGACCCGTGCGGCGCTGCTTCGCACGCGTTCCTTAGTAGGTTCTGGAAGATCGAGTAGCACAGGGTTGAATCCGCAAGCGCTACAGGTGGCTCCGCTCCGACCGCCACGTCCGTGTCCACCGCGATAGACAGGTCCTTCTCCGCGAAGGTCACCCGATTCATCTCGGCTATGCGGCGCAGCAGTTCGCCGATAAGCACGGGCTGCGCTCGTAGCACGAAGCGACCCGATTCAATTTTGTACAGTTCGGATGACAGGTTGATCATGTTGAGCACCTGCATCACGCTCTCTTCCATCAAGCGCAACTGCTCCACTTGTCGGCGACCGACCGAGTCATCCTCAATCAGCGCCTGCACAAGACCCAGTGCCCCGGCCAGCGGCGCCTTGATGTCGTGCCGCGTGATGCGCTCAACGTCTTCGCGCAACTGGGCTGCCTCGACCATGCTGTCGAACTCGGCCTGCAGGTCCTTGCGCAGCTGCACGTAGCGCATGAAATTGCGCACGCGCGGCTTGAGCGTTTCGGGGTCGATGGGCTTGGTAATGAAATCGACCGCGCCGAGATCGAGCCCCCTGATGCGTGCGTCCGCCGACGCCATGGCAGTGACGAAGATGATGGGAATGCTCTGGGATGTGGGATGCTCGCGCATCATCCGCGCTACTTCGAAACCATCCATGCCGGGCATCATGATGTCCAGCAGTACCAAGTCCGGAGGGTCGTCGGAGGTCACCACCTCCATCGCCTTGGCGCCTGTCTGAGCCAGCCTGATCCGATACTCGCCTTTGAACAGCTGGGACAGTAGCAGCAGGTTGTCGGGCGTATCGTCGACGATCAGTATCGTCGGTCGAGGAGCTTCCTGCTCTTCGGCTGATGGCGTGCTCGCGGTGTCCTGCGTCGCCGGAGCATGCGCATTTTGCGCTGGCAACCCCTCCCCAGCAAAATCGCCAGGAGCGCGCGGCTTCCATTGCAAGGCCTTCTCCAGCCTTTGAGCCAATTGCTTGGGGGAGTAGGGCTTGAGCAGCAGGGAGGTCACCCCCATCGAAATGGCCTCCTGAACACGGCTGCGCTCCGCCTCGGCGGTGATAAGAACAAACGGTATTGCGAATAATCGTTCGTCTGCACGCATGGCCTGAAGCAACTCCACGCCTGTCATCACGGGCATGTTCCAGTCCGAGAGCACCACATCGAAACGCTGATTCTTCAGAAGGCGCAGGGCTTCGGCACCGTTGCGCGCGGATTCAATGCGTTCCACTCCCATCTGCCGGAGCTGGTTGATGGTGACCTTGCGCATCGCCTCAAAGTCATCAACGACCAGACAGCGTGCGCCTCGCCCAATGGCAGATGGGCTCGAAGCAGCAAAAACATTCATGCAGATACCTTCTTGTCTTGCTGGGTGAGGTCAAGAGCCACATCGGCCTCTTCACGAACGAAGCGCAGGATACCCACAGCGATGATGGGTTCCATGTCCACTAGCAACTGGCGGCGCTCTGGCCTGATCGACTCAGTCGCGGCTAACTCAATGACGGCCACGACACATCCAGCGTGCTTGATCGGCATCAAATAGATGGCGCAGGGAGCGCAATGCCCAAGACCTGACTGGACACGCAGGTAGTCAGTCCCAGGCGCTTCGATGAGCACGGACTCGCCCGTTGCGATGCATCGCTCGATCATGCTGGCTGTTGTGGGCAGCTCAGAGAGCGTTTGTTCCGCACTAGCACCCGAACCCGCATAGTGCGCAACTGCCTGCATCGCGCGCGCTTCGTTTACTCGCACCAGCAGGGCTTGCCCCATCGGCAAGTGCCTCGCCAGTTCGTGCAGGACTGTGCGGGCAAAAGCTGCAAGAGTGTTGGCGTGTTGCAACTCGAGCAATAGGTCGGACACTGCCTTGCGCCGGTAGGCCTCGCCGGTCAACTGGTCGTGGCTTTGCTGCAGCGCTTTTAGGGTCAGTTTGTGCCGGGCCGCTTCGCGCCTGAGCTGCGTTGCCCAAAATAGCATGGCCAGCAGCACTCCCGCAATGGCGGCCCCGCCAGGGATTCCCCAGGCCATCCAAACCCGGTGCCATTTCCCGCTATTGTCGAAAGAGGCGGAGAAGAGCTGGTACTCCATCAGCGACACGCCATATTTGCGTCGCCAGGACAGATCGAGATCTGACCCCATCCGACGACTGTCGGTGAAATAGCGCTGTATGGCGTGCTCGAGGTCCGATGCTTCAAAGGAAATACCCCAGCCTACCGAGATCGCCTCGCCCACCGGAAACAGCATGTCCAGGTTCTCCAGGTCGTTACGCACCCAGTGGAAGGCAGATTCGGCCGCGATCACGGTGAAATCTGCGCGACGCTGCGCGACGGCCTGCATGGATTTGGCGGTAGGTACGTTCTCAATGACGATCGGTGAGTGCTCTCCCGCTCCAGCGTTGAATCCCTGGATCCATCCTTCGTAAGCGGTTCCCGCCTGGACCGATGCAGTGCGCCCTGCAAGATCTACCTCGGCGCGCAAAACGGATCGCATCTCCGGTCGCGAGACGACGACATTGCGCGTGGTGAAGTACGGCACCAGTATCATCTTTTGCTTGCGCCATTCGGTGATGTGCAGGTCATTCGGGTACAGATCGCATTTTCCAGTGGCCAGAGGAGCGGCTTCGTAGCGATCTCCCTGAACTGTCACGCCCTGCGCGTTGTGAAACTGCTGATCCCACTGCGAAAGCGTCACGGTTTTCGCTTGAACACCAAGGTATCGGGCGAAATCCTCCCCATTGGTCCGATAGTAGTCGGCGCTGGAGCCAGCGACGCAGATGCGCAACTCTTGGCTGTCCTTGATTTGCACCAGCGAGCGCCCCAAGGCGCTGCCCGCGGCCATCGCAAGGCCCACAAAGCAGGCAAAAAATCGCATTTGGCGCTTCATGGACCAGATTCAGCCGGGCTGAGCAGGAGCCTGAACTTCGAGCGCTGAGAGCGCAGCATCGAAATCGATGCGATCAATGGCTCGGCTCACGGCAGACAGGGACTCAGCAAGCGGGTCGCCATCCGCCGCCAACCGAGCGACCAAGTTCTCCAGCGCGTCGCCCGCATCCGCGTCGCTGTCTCTGAGCAACTTGCGCAATCGGCTCAGCAGAGCCTCGGTTTCGGCGGAGCGCGCCTTGGAAACAACAGGTTCCGATCGGGCTTGCACAGTGCCAGCCCCGCTGCTCGCCGTGGACTCCTGCAGAGCCTTGATAAGCGGGCGTAACAAAACTCCAATCTGGGACAACATTTCCAGCGCTGCCGGCACGCGGGACTCGTGGGCGCCCTCTGCCTCCAGCGCCCCTGCTGCCGATGCGACGTTGGTGGCGCCGATCGTGCCCGCAGCGCCTTTGAGGGTATGAGCCAGCCGCGTGGCCAGAGGCCAGTCGCCCTGATGCAGCGCCTCAGCGACGGCTGTTTCAAAGCCCGTGTACTCCTGCAGAAACATGCCCAGTAGTCGGCGGTAGAGCCGCCGGTCGTTTTGAACTATGCGAAGTCCAATCGCCTGATCCACGCCGGGCAATTGCGGCAGATCTGGATCGGCCACGCTGCCTCCTTGATTGAAAGCCTGTTCAGGCGTCGTCTGGGCGGTTGTGGCAGCAGGGTTGATCCATCGAGCCATGCACGCAAACATTTCCTCTACCCGCAGCGGTTTGGGGATGTGGTCCACCATGCCGGCATCCATTACCTTCTCCCTGTCACCGGCCATGGCGTTGGCTGTCATGGCGATGATGGGCAGGTTGGCAAACTGCGGCAGCGAGCGCAGGTGGCGTGTGGCCGTATAGCCGTCCATCACGGGCATCTGGCAATCCATGAGGACGCCATCGAATCGAGGGTCCGCGGCCAGCAGGTCCAGCGCCTCCTGGCCGTTGTTGGCCAGCACCACCTCCATGCCGGCCTGGCGCAGCAGCTCCATAGCCAGTTCCTGGTTCAGTGCATTGTCTTCAACCAGCAGCACCCGCGCGCCCTTGAGCTGCTGCAAATGCTCGGTTCGCCCGTCGGCCTTGGCTACCACGCGATCAGATACCAGGCGACCTTTGCCCAGCGCCTCAGCCACCGCTTCTAGCAATGTCGATGCCGTGACCGGCTTGGTGAGCACCGCATTCACCCGGGCGCCATGGCTCTGCACCGCAGTCATGGCTTCTTCCCGGCCGAAAGCAGTCACCATGATCACCGCCGGTGCAGCCCCACCCTTGAGCGCCTGCATGCGGCGCACGGTCTCGGCGCCGTCCATGCGTGGCATCTTCCAGTCCATCAGCACTAGGTCGTAGGCGAGCGAGCGGCTGTCGGCGCCCTCCACCATGCGCAGCCCTTCCTCGCCATCGCGGGCCATGTCCACCTCCAGGCCGAAACGGCGCGCCATGGTCGACAGGATCTCTCGGGCCGCAGCATTGTCATCCACCACGAGAACTCTCAGGCCCAGCAGTTCGTTGGCATCAAACATGCGCCGGGGCATGGGCTGCGCCTGCAGGCCAAAGTGCACATGGAAGTGGAAGGTCGAGCCCTGCCCCTCGGTGCTCTCCACCCAGATGCGGCCTTTCATCAACTCCACCAGGGTCTTGGAGATCGCCAGGCCCAGGCCCGTGCCGCCATAACGCCGCGTGGTGGAGCTGTCGGCCTGACTGAACGACTGAAACAGCCGTTGGCATTGCTCTGGCGTCATGCCGATGCCCGAGTCCTTGACCCAGAAGTGCAGCTCGACGTCACCACCTGGCTTGCCTTGCTGGCCGGCCAGCTCGATCCCCAGCACGATCTCCCCCTGCTCCGCGAACTTCACGGCATTGCTGCCCAGGTTGGCCAAGATTTGGCCCAGTCGCAGCGGGTCTCCTACCAGCGCCGTCGGAACGTCGTCCGCTGTGCTGAACAGCAACTCCAGACCCTTGTCCTCGGCCTTCATACCGATCAGATTGGCTACGTGGTCGAGAACATCCTCCAGCCGGAAGTCGACTTGCTCCATGGACATCTTGCCGGCTTCGATTTTGGAGAAGTCGAGGATGTCGTTGATGATGCCCAGAAGGCTCTCGGCAGCGCGGTTGACTTTCTCGATGTAGTTGCGCTGCTTGTTGTCCAGCGCGGTCTGCAGAGCCAGGTGCGACATGCCGATGATGGCGTTCATCGGCGTGCGGATCTCGTGGCTCATGTTGGCCAAGAACTCGCTTTTGGCCCGCGTCGCTTCCTCGGCCATTTCCTTGGCCCGCCGTATATCTTCTTCTGACGTCTTTCGGATCGTCACGTCAAGCAGCATCCACACCGTCCCCTTGCTCAGGTCGTCCGGATCAATGGCTGCACCGCTGAGTTGACACCAGAAACGCGTGCCATCGGCGCGCACCAGCTCTTCCTCGCGTTGGTGTTTTTCACCGCTTGATAGCTGTCCGTATATCTCATTGAGGGCATGGGCAAACGCGTCATCAGATGCGTACCAGGCACGGGGGGACTGGCCAAGTTGCCCGGTGCCGAACAGCGTGTCAAGCTGTGTGTTGCCGCGCACAACCACGCGGTCCTTGATGAACGCGATGCCCAGCGTGGTGGCCTCGAACATGGCGGTCTGCTCGGCATGGGCCAGCTGCATGGCCTCCTGCGACTTCTTGTGCTCGGTGATGTCGGTGGCGATGCCGCAGATGCCGTAGATTTCACCTGCTTCGTTGATCAGCGGTGTTTTCGTGGTCATGAACGAGCGCTGCTCTGATCCATCGGCAGTGGGGATGATCTCCTCGTAGGTGATGGCTTCGCCCCTTTCGAGCACGCGGTTCTCCACCTCCCAGATCTTGTCTGCCATCTCTTTGGGCCACAGGTCGTGTGCGTTTTTACCGAGAACCTCATGCTCGCTGGTGCCTGCGTACTTCGCATAGGTGGCATTCAATAGCTGGTAGCGGCCTTCCCTGTCCTTGAGCGTAATGATGGAGCCGATGCCATCCACCAGGGTGCGGATCTGACGTTGGCTGTTGCGCACTTCCTGCTCTACCCGGTTGCGCTCGGTCACGTCGCGCACCGAGGCGCATACACAGACGCCATGGCCGCCAATGGCAGGCAGGCGTGACAGGCCGACCTCCACCGGAAACTCGCTGCCATCCTTGCGCACGCCTTTGAGGTTGGCATTCGTACCCCCCATGTTTCGCGGCAGTCCGACTGCCAGGAAGCCCTGGCGCAAGCCCGGGTGCCGGTCGCGGATGGCGGATGGCACCAGTATTTCCATAGGCTGGCCCACCAGTTCATGTTCCGCATAGCCAAACAGATCGAGCATGCGCGGGTTGACCATGATCACCGTGCCGTGCTCGTCCGTGACCATCAAGCCGTCGGGTGCAGATTCGATGATGCCGTGATACCAAGCCTCGGTGGCGGCGATGGAATCTTTTTGCGTGGCGAGCTCGTGCGCCTGCTGTTCCAGCGTCTTCGCCTGGGCCTGCGTTTCCTCAAGCAGCCGATGGGTGGCCACGTTGCGCTCCAGAATCTCCAGATTGGCAGCCAGCGCAGGCATCAGCGCGTCCAACAGGGCCTGCTGTGCAGGCGAGAAGATCTGAAAGCTGGCAATCTCCAGCACACCCAGCAACTCGTCACCACGTTGGATCGGCAGCACGCAGATACACCGGGGTGCGGCATCGCCCAACGCCGATCCGATGCGTACGTAGTCTGGGGGAGGCTGAGTGAGCGTGATGGCGCTGCGCTCCAGTGCGCACTGTCCCACCAAGCCCTGGCCCAGCTGAATGTATTGATCCATCGTCTTGCGTTCGCGATGGGCAAAACCGGTTAGCAGACGCAGGTGGCGCTGGCTTTTTTCGTAGATGTAAAGGACGCCGTGCCCTATGTCCAGCAAAGGCGCCGAGAGCGTGAAGAAGCGTTGCGCCAGCTCGACGAAGGACTGGGTCGACTGCAGTTCGGCAGAGACGCTGGCCGTATGTGTCTTGACCCAGCGCTGCACCTCCAGTTCGCGGGCTCCCCGCTGTAGCACCGCCACTGCACGCGCCAGCGCGCCCAGGTCGTTGAGGTACGAGGTATGAGGCACCTCCTGCAGCAGATCTCCTTCTGCAATCCGCTCCACAGCCGTGCGCAGTTCGAACGCTGGTACACGAATGGACCGCGCGATAAGCCACGCAAAAAGCACACTGAACAAGCCGCCCATGACCAGCAGGGTGCTGCCGCGGATCCTGGTCTGCTGCGCAAGGTCCTGCACGGAGCGCAGCGTAGCCCGGGCGCTGTCCTCTTTCGTGGCTGCCACAGCTTCCATAGACTGGGCCACGGTATCCCCAACGACAGCGAACTCCCGACTTGAGACCTGTCTGCGCGCTTCTTGAAGTTGCCCCTGCCTGGCGAGCTCAAGCAGACCTTCAACTCTCTTGCGGTACTCCGCATAGTTCTGGTCGAACGTCAGAAGGTTGCGTCTGTTGTCGTCGCGAACAATGCGCCCGCGAAGCTCACCGACCTCGCGCAAGATATCTTGGTGCGACTGATCAAGCCTCTCCAGCGCCTGGGCCCTGTCGTCTGTCTCTACGGTGAGCAGCGCATTGCGCAAATGGCGCCCCATGCTGGCATAGTGGAACTGGATCGCCCGGGCGTTGGAAACGCCCTGCAGGTCCCTTTCATACATGTCCTGAATCTCGTCGTTCACGCGGCTGACCGCCTGCATGCCCAGCACGCTGAGCACGATTGCCATGAGGAGGATGACGAAAAAGGCGAACGCGAGCTTCGCCGTCAGGGAGGAGCGGTGGTAGTGCTGAACAATAGCGTTCATGAAACGCGTTCCTCTCTATTCCGGGGCGAAGTGATGCAGGCCAGACGGTCCCGGCAATGGAGGCTGGCTGCCTGGGAACCTATTGAGCTCAGGAAGAAGGCTGAATGACCGCAGTCGCCAATTCCAGGTGCTTGGCCTTGTCGGCCATTTCCGCGTCGCTGTCGGCAAATTTTTGAGCAATGCGCTGAAACTCTTCGAGCATGCCGAGAAAGGCATCCAGGATGTCGGGGTCGAAATGCGAGCCTCGGCCTTCGCGCATGATGTCCACCGCTTTCTCGTGTGGCATCCCGTCCTTGTAGACACGACGACTGATCAGTGCATCGTAGACATCGGCCACGGCCATGATGCGCGCAGACAGGGGAATTGCCTCGCCCGCCAGGCCCTGTGGGTAGCCGCTGCCGTCCCATTTCTCTTGGTGGCCATAGGCGATCTCCTTGGCGTATTGCAAGAACTCAACCGGCATGCCCAACTGGTCCTCGGCATGCTGTATCGCGTCTCGGCCCAGGGTCGTATGCGTCTTCATGATCTCGAACTCATGCGGCTCAAACCGCCCGGGTTTGAGAAGAATCCGGTCCGGGATGCCAACCTTGCCGATGTCGTGCAACGGCGCCGACTTGTACAGCATGTCGATCACGTGATCGCTCAGTGCAGTGCTGAAGCGCGGATGCGTCTTTAGCGCTGTGGCTAGCGCCTTCACATAGTGCTGCGTGCGGCGGATGTGGTTGCCGGTCTCGTTGTCGCGGGTCTCTGCCAGGGACGCCATGGCCAGGATGGTGACATCCTGGATAGCGGCGAGTTCGCGCGTGCGCTTGTGGACTTCCGTCTGCAAAAACTGATTTTGGTCGCGCAGGAAATCGGCACCCGCCTTGGCCTGAAGCTGGGTCGCCACACGGGCAAGCACGATTGGAGGGTTGATTGGTTTAGTGATGAAATCGGCAGCGCCTAATGCCAGCCCGACCTTCTCATCCTCCGTCCCCGTCATGGCCGTCAGGAAGATGATGGGAATATCCCGCGTGGCCGGAGCCGCCTTGAGCTGGCGGCATACCTCATAGCCGGAGAGGTCCGGCATCATCACATCCAGCAGAATCAAGTCTGGTGCTGGGATGCTGCGCGCGATCTGCAGCGCTTTTTCGCCAGACCCTGCCAATTTCACCCGGTACTGATCTTTGAGGAGGCCGGAAAGTACCCAAAGATTGTCTGAAGAGTCATCGACAGCAAGTACCAGTGGACGCGGAGAATCCTCGGACTGTTTGAGCATCTTTAATCATCCCTCCAAGGCGTAGGCCCCTCATCAGCCTAACTATTCCTTACACGGGACAGTTTGACAAGTGCTCAATTGACCTAAGTTGGATCGAAGGGCAGCACTCCGAGTTCAGGGGTGATTTAAGGCCTGCCCCCAAGGGCTGTCTCGCTATGGAAATACGGTGCTCTCTCAACTCAGATTTCGGTCTGTTCGGATAGCTCAAGAGCATCGTCAACCTCAATGCCAAGGTAGCGGACAGTTGATTCGATTTTTGAGTGGCCCAGTAGTAGCTGGACCGCACGTAGGTTTTTGGTTCTCCGGTAGATGAGCGTAGCCTTGGTGCGCCGTATGGAGTGCGTTCCATACTCTGCTGGATCGAGCCCAAGCTGCACCACCCAGTGCTCGAGAATCCGGGCGTACTGGCGCGTCCCGAGGTGCGGAGACTTGTGAAGTCGGCTCGGAAAAAGAAAGTCTTCTGATTTCAGTCCGGCTGCCTTGATCCATTGCTGAAGTGCTTCACGGGTGGTCGCCGTTATCTCGAATTGGACGGGGCGCTGGGTTTTGTGCTGCAAGACCATTGCTCGCGAGGCGACTTGGTCGCCATGGCAAACATCGCGAACCTTGAGGGCGACCAGGTCGCATCCGCGCAGCTTGCTGTCTATTCCCAGATTGAAGAGTGCAAGATCGCGCACCCGGCTCTCCATCTGGAGGCGCACGCGTAGCGCCCAGATGTCTTTAGGCTTGAAGGGAGCCTTCTGACCAACGATTTTCCCTTTGTTCCAAGGCTCGCATGAACGACGACTGGAGCGGATTCCATGATGGTCTCCCATCGAGTAGAGGGGACAAATACGATGCGCCTTTTAGATGCCGTTGTCCACGAGTGACCACGGTAGCTATGTCAGTTCTTGCGGTTCAGAAAACGCCCAGTGATGTTCTTCACTGTCTGCTCTCGATCGCAGCAGTCGTTCAACGACTTCGGGTCGAGCGACAGCAACCAGCCTGATTCAGACGTTGACATGACTCGGGTAGAACCGATGCATGGCAGCCCTCTCCATGCCTGCAGCGCAATGGCCCACTGCAGAGTGCTGATACGTGCCAGTCGAGTGCGCCCAATCTCATAGTCAATTGAACGGATTGGTGGCAAGTCTGCCGGACTCAATGATCAGCCAAGCCCCTACCACCTGCCGATGGCAGTCCGAACAGCATGCGACCTAGCGCGTTTCGGTTCTGCAAGGTAGCTTTGTGGGGATCTGATGTTTGTCAGAGGAGGAGGAGCTCCTACGCCGAGCAACTCCGATTGGCACGGGGCCCTGGTCCGGTCGGTCAAGCAGATGTGGCGCGTGTGGTCACGTTGCAGTGGACTCCGTGGTCAAGTGCACCTGGTTTTTGCAGTTGGCTGTGCCGGTGCCGTTCCGGGGGTAGGCGGGCTAGTCCCAAGCTGAGCTTTCTTCATCCTCGATCAAAGCGCAGCGTGTCCTTGGAACCCCTCTTCACCACAATGCGACGAGTTCAGAAGTCAATGCACGACGTATTGGAGTTAGTGATGATCAATTTTTACAGCGAGTGTCCCGTCCACTCTCTCGCAGACTGCAACTTCAAGCTGGTGTTGACCTGTTGCCTGAAACACATCCCAAACGGCATCTGCGATGGAGTTGTGGTGCCCGACTACGAGCTCAAGAAGATGCGTGAAAGTCGGACAGGGGCTATTTTCACTTGGACGAATTTCTATACAAAGCTCTTCACCGCCCGTTCTGCACACCATTTGGACATGGTCGCTCAGCTGCATTTGCTGCTGTTGCATATACCCCCGGACGGATTCCAGACCAGCACCCGGATCCTCCTCGCCGACGACCGATGAGTTTGCATCAACAACTGACTGCATTTTGTATACCCAGCAAATGTCCCCAGAGATCGCTGTTATGGACTTTTGATGTTGTGTGCCAATTGCATCTGTGCTCTGTTCGCAACAAGTGGACGGGAAATGGTTTCTCCGGCAGGCATCGCCAGTTACGCGCCGTAGTCCAGAATAATTCCTTCTGCCGGGAAATCAGAAAAGGGCTCGAAGCTGCAGATATTTTGCTCGCGACGTCGCCCTTGTACATTCGTTTGAATTCTCAGTTTCGGTCAGCACGGGGAGGACGACTTGCCGATGCTCCTGCATTCGACTGTGCAGGCGCAGCAGGGTTGGCAGAGTTGGACGTTGAGCCGGAACTGCCCATATCAGATGAAGATGCAGGAGTCCCGGTGTTGGAGTTTCCTTGAGTACCAGTACTTCCCATGGGTGTGCTCTGAGAGCTTTGCTGGCCTGCCCCAGTGGCTGGGTTTGGATTTGCAGTAGTCGGCGGATTGCTCTGTGCGGTTGCAAGGCTGATGAGGGAAAAGGATGTAAGCACAGCAGCCGCAGCTTTTAGGGATTTCAAGGTAGACATTTGATAGCTCCTATGAAGTAGATCGCTAGCACGATTGCTAGGTACCCTCAGGCTAAAAGACTCCGAGGGTTAAAGCGTCATCCGAGCTCTGCTCGCCTTGTCGGACAGTTGCGTATGCCTGAGAGGCCGGCTATCGATTTGCCGTGTCGAGCTACTAGCGCTGCTGGAGAAATGAGAGCCGAACACCTCATCAGCCTGCGGCGTCTCAGTCAGTACGTACACGACCGCACCACTCACCCTCGCGTCGGATTGGCATGGCGGGGGAGTTGGGTTTAGGTGCGGATCTCCGTATTGAACGAATGGCGCATCAGCTACTTTCGGGGGGGGCGCCCCGGCGATGGGAGAAGCACAGAACGGCGCGCAACGCCCATGTTCTGCGAGGTCGCCAAGCTCGACTTACGCAAGACTTTTCTTCAGCCGTCGTCGGCGGCCCCTCCACACATCCAACCGGTATCGGCTGGAATGTTTCCGCCCTAACCTTTAAAGGCGGTCTTATCGCTCACTTGCAGATTGTCTTTGCGTCTTGCTACACCGAGTGCTCCTTCTTACACCACATCGCCCTGGGCTCACAAGCCTATAGGAACTGACCTACAAAACGCTCTGTTGCGCCCACCGAACATGAACTTCACACGACCCACCCATGGTGTTCGTGTGCAAATTTTCAACCACTTCACAAGGAGTCAACAATGGGCTACAGAGACAGCGACGATAGCAACTTTTCCCATCACGGCATGGGCAGAGATGCCGATGACACGCGGCTCGGCGAGCGCAGCAACCACCAGGGCTACAGCAGCGATGATCAACGAAGCGGTACCGGCGGTTATCGCCGGGAGTTCGAGACACGCGGCGCCCGCTATGACCAAGAACGCTCGGGTCAAGAGCGCTACGGGCAGCAGGGTTATGGCCAATATGGCATGAGTCGTGATAGCGGGAACTTCCGCAGCGAGTCGCAGGGATATCCATCTCCAAGAAGCCGAGACTGGGGCGGCTCGTATGGCTCGCAAAGCCGCTCCGCCTACAACCAAGACGCCGACCAACAACCGCATGCGTGGAGTGCGCCGTTTGACAATCAGGGCTTTCGCGATCAAGGTCGCTTCACTTCGTCCTATCGTGATGGGGACCGAGAACAGGGCGGCAACGCATACGGTTTCATCCGCGGTTCAATGCCCGCGCAGCAGAGCCAAGGCTACCGTGATCCCGATTATCAGCAGTGGCGAGATGAGCAGCTACGCATGCTGGACGATGACTACGACACTTGGCGCAAGGAGCGTTACCAGAAGTTCTCAGACGACTTCAGCCAGTGGCGGACTACCCGCAACACCGGATCGTCGGGTCAGCAGCAAGGGCAGCAGAACCAGAAGAACTCTGGTTCTAACACTGCACCCGGCAGCGGCGCCAGCGGCTCCCAGGGGAATACCCAAAAGTCCAAAGATGCGACTTGATCGTTGCGGTTGACTCAGCCCGTGCTGATGCTGACTGTTGGGCCAGGCGGAAGAATTCGCTACTGCCTGGCCCATTCACAGACCCGACTGGAGCTCTTCTCGCCGTTCTACCTCACACCTGATTTAAGGACGCAACATGCAAACCGTATCTGATGTTATGACCCGAGGCATACGCACCATGGCTCCCAGTGAAACTGTGACGGCGGCCGCGCAAGCAATGCGTGAGTTGGACGTTGGTGCCCTGCCTGTCTGCAATGGAGCCCGCCTAGTGGGTATGGTCACCGACCGCGACATTGTCGTGCGGGGGGTGGCACAAGAGCTCGTGCATGCACCGCTTAGCGAGGTCATGTCCGAGGGCTTGTTGTATTGCAAGGAGGATGACACCGTCGCGGCGGCGCTGGAGACTATGCGCAGCCAGCAGGTGCGTCGGCTTCCGGTGGTAGACAAGGCTCAGCAACTGGTGGGCGTGGTATCGCTGGGTGACTTGGCCACCAAGGGTGAGGAGGACACAGACACCATGGACGCGCTGCGAACCATCTCCGAGCCGTCAGAACCGTATCGCGGTGGTCTGTCTGCGGCCAGCGGCGCTGCAGGAGGCGGGCAGACGGATTGACTTTGTCTGCCCTCCCTGCATCGTGAGTCCCTATCGAGATTCCCTTGTTGGGGCAGAAATGCGTGATCCTCTGAGTTTCTTACTGTCAGCCTCCAACTCGAGATAGCACTACCGCAGTGTTGGTCCAGAAGCCAAGCCTTCCCTCGCGTGACCGAGCATTTCCGACATCCACTTCACCAGCATTTCTGTGTAAGCGTTGCTCCATTCTTTCTTAGAAAGGCTATGGTCGGCTTCAGGAATCATCCGGTGTGTCATGGATCGGGTCTTGAGGAAAGCTGCTAGATAATTCTCGATCACTGTGTGGGGGACGATGTGATCGAGCTCCGACTCCACCAGCAGAACATCCCCTTTGAAAGCGGCGCTTGCCGCAAGGGCTCTGTTGCTATTGGCTGGAAGTTCCAATGCCCGATAACGGGCAATTTCCTGCCGATCAAGATGCTGTTTCGACGTCAGCCACTCATCGTCCTTATATAAGGCGGGGGCGCGCAGGGCCATCCAGCGCACGGGCCGAATAGCGCTGAGGATCGAGGCCAGGTAGCCACCGTAGCTGCTTCCTACCAACACAACAGACTCTTCGTCGACGGCGGGATGGCCTACGAGAGTGTCGTACGCCGCCAACATGTCGTTGAGATTGTCCTCGCGGGTCACGATGTCACGTTGTACCCGATCGTTCGCATGGCCACGCAAGTCAATGGTGAGACAAATGCATCCCAGAGCGGCAATGGCGTGAGCCCGTGCCAAGTACTGCTCCTGGCTTCCGTCCCATCCATGCACCAGCAAAACGCCGGGGACGATTGTGTCGGGCGCGACCAACGTTCCAGCAATGGTTCGATCTCCTGTGGGAATCTTTATGGTCCTGTGTCGTGTAGTCATCGGTTTTCCACCAGCGCATACTTTGTCAAAAATCCCGCTTCAGGATCCTCTCCCTGGAAATACTTCACGGCACCGTCTGGAAGTGGCACAAGAGGGCCAAATATTTCGACACACTTTGTGTGAACCAGCATGAGACTTGGGTCCTCATGAAAAGCCTCCAGCGCAGCGATCTCGGCGCCCGTCGCGCCTCCCATGCGCCAAGACTGTTCAAGGACACCAGAGCACCACTGGCCCATGGCGTTCGGGCCTTGCGCGACGTCGTAGTTGATACGCGAAGAAAAAAATCCTGGAAAACAACCCCTCACCGCCTCGTCGTAGGTGAGCGCCTGTTCCACAGCGATGCGCTCCGCGCCCGGTGCTAGGGTTTTCAATAGATCACCGAAATCCCCACGCACGACCGTTAAGTCAGACCCTCCATATGTCACTACACCTGCATTGTTCTCGGTGAGGTGCTGCTTACCGTAGTAGCTAGCCAATATGCCAGCAACTCGAACTTGCCCGACACTCAGTGTCTCGACCGCTGACAGGTTGTGTTCAAGCACTAGGCCAGGCCCTCGCAATGCTTGAACCGGCGTTTGTGACAGGCATGCATTCAACTCTTTGAGGCCTTTCACTACTACCTGTCCATGACCCCCTGTCTCTGCGACGGGCTTCAGTCGAACCGGGCCCAGTGCCAACAACTCCCTCACGGCCTCTGTAGCGTCAGAACGAGAAAACGCTGTGTAACCCGGTAGCACTGCGTCACGTACCAACTCGTGAAATTGAGGATTCCACCCTTCAGGGCGTTTTGAGTTGGGTGAGACCAATGGATGCGTAATCGCCTTTGAGGCGATAAATGCGTGAGGTACGACACCTCCGAACAAATCGTCCTCACCATGAAGTCCAATGCTCTTAGCCAGCTCCAGACCCACCACTGTTTCGCTTGGGATGAGATAGGTACGGGCGGGCCACAGCGCCTGGGGAAGTTCATCACTCACTCCGCAGCCTTTCATGTGCGCTATCCGGCGAGCTACTTCGGCCCGAGTCGCAATTTCGTGATGACTCGTATGTCCTGCCAACCCTCGTGTAAAGGGCATCACGACTTCCCGCGTTCCCCGGATGTCTTGTCGAGCGACCGGGAGGTGGCTTCGAGCAGCTTTCTCAAACATGAGAAATCTCCGCGATTAAAGGTCAGAAGCGAAAGGGGCATTTTGGGCTTCAAAGTTCACGATGCCATCGTATTTTTGGAGGGAAGCGCCTCGTGTAGGACGAGCGAGCAAAGAATGCGTGGCCAGTCGCTCCAGTGACGCGGGATATGCCCAGGGGCCGAACTTCAGCGGAGCCCATCAGCCACTTTTGGCCCTGGGCTGGGCGGTCTCCCCTGCGACGACCAGGCGATGTCGGTGTTCAGCGCGGACGATCTGATGGAGCACACCCGCAGGATCCGTTTCGTGGGCGAAAGCACGCACTTCCTCCGTCTTTTCATCCGGGATACCGTTCTTCTCTGCCATATGCACTACAAGCCGCATGAGCGCCGTAATTTCTCGTTCTGAGAGTAGATTCATCTGGAGGTCCAAATGGTGTCTACGTTCACTCTCCGCTGCTGCCATGTTCTGACTGATGAGAATCAAAACTGACAGAAAAATCGCTTCGAGCGACACTCCAAATAGCAGCAGGGTGTATGGAAAAGGATCGAACTTAACGATGAGCTCGTTGAACACTATCCAACCAATAAAAATGAAGGCGTTTAGAGCCAGAAAGCCCACCGTGCCGCATGCCTGAGTTACCTTCGCTACAGCCCGGTAAAGAAGCTGAGTGTTGTTCCTTCGAACGTCCTCGGCGCATAGGATGTTCTCGATATTTCGATAAGTGACTTGCGCAATGTGATCATTGACGTGGTCCACAG
The DNA here is from genome assembly GCF_001428965.1 of Acidovorax sp. Root275. Lineage (NCBI taxonomy): Bacteria > Pseudomonadati > Pseudomonadota > Betaproteobacteria > Burkholderiales > Comamonadaceae > Acidovorax > Acidovorax sp. Root275. The sequence goes on from NZ_LMJH01000009.1 coordinate 834,912, forward strand.
AATCTCCTTGAAAATTGGCCAACCCGAAGCCACCAGTTTTTTGAAGTCAAACGCCAGGGGATCCGAATGTCCCTTATAGATCGTTGGGAACTGCATCGTCGATAGACAGGAATGAGGTCGATGTAGGCGAAAGTCGTAGGCAAACGTGGGTGGCCAACAAGGCTCAATGTCCGTACTCCCGACAGTCCGGAGCAATGTGATCACTCCAGCTTTGAATCGGTGATGACCTACACGCTCGATTGAAAGATTCCTGCTCCCGGACGCTGGGTGCATGTCCTACGCTGATGTGACGTTCTGGCAATGGTGGAGGTCACTCCAATGAGAAAGCAAAGTGCAGCGCAAATACCCTCTTGTGAGAATTGCGAGCGCCGGGTTCTTGCGTTCACATACGAAAATTTTCTTGCCTTCACGCACGCGTGTGAGGCTCATACGCAAAGTACCCCAGAGGGCCGCATTGAACGCACCGCAAATCAGGTGACAACGCAACGGCGGCCAGCATTGTTATTTCGGTCCACGCGTTGAGGAGGCCTATATGTCGAAGACCCATCGCTCCGGTTCTGTACTTCTCAAACCCCGTCAACTGAAGCGAATGCGGCAGTGGGAAGCGTTGCAGCGTCCCCGGCGCGAAATGTTTCCGTACCCAGAGCCCGAGCCGCCACGGTGGAAACCGCTGGGATGATTTTTTAGCGCTACGGTGGAGGGGCAAGCCACACGGTCTAGTTGTATCGCTAAGCACTGATTGCCATGCACGCTCGGTGATCCCATTTATGCGCTTGAATGTCTCTTCCTCCACCAGTCCCTAGACGCATTTCGACTAAGTGCCTTTCAAGGAGTTGATATATGAGTTACGACAAAACTATTCACGACGGCGCGTTCATCAGATTGGGGGAGCCTTACGAGCTGCGCGGCTGGCCCCACTGTTGGATGGCAGTGGTGGCAGTCGTGCCCTCGGGCGGCGCAGTCAACAATTACCTTGTTTCCCAGTGAGCGGCGTCATGGCAGAAGACCGGGGCCAGGCACCCACATCTACCCGCACCATGTGGAAAGGGGCTATCAGCTTTGGCCTCGTACATATCCCGGTCGGGTTGTATTCGGCCACCGCGAGTTCGGGCGTTGATTTTGACTGGCTCGATAAACGCTCTATGCAGCCAGTAGGGTACAAGCGAATCAACAAGATCACTGGCAAGGACATCGCCAGCACCGACATCGTGAAGGGCGTGGAGTACGAGGAAGGACGCTACGTCGTTCTTTCACCCGAAGAGATCGCAGCTGCTTTTCCGAAAGTCACCCAGACCATCGAAATCGAAGCGTTTCTTGACGCTGATGAGATTCCGTTTGTGTATCTTGAGCGGCCTTACTACACCGCTCCACTCAAGCGGGGCGAGAAGGTCTACGCCTTGCTCCGCGAAGCGCTCCGCAAAAGTAACAAGGTAGGTGTGGCCAAGGTCGTCATCCAGTCCAAGCAGCACCTCGCCGTGCTCATACCTTGTGGTCGGGCGCTCATATTAAATCTCCTTCGCTGGGGCGGCGAAATTCGATCATTCGAGCAATTGAATCTGCCACCTTTGGACCCCAAGACCGCAGGTATCAAAGATGCTGAAATGGCTATGGCCGTGCAGCTTATCGATGACATGACACAGGCATGGGATGCGGACAGCTTCCGCAACTCCTTTGCTGACCAAATCAATGCGCTGGTGGAGAAGAAGGCCTCAGCCGGAGACATCGCCGATGTTGCGAAGGTGGAGAGCAGCCCGCCGGCATCTGCAGGCGCCGAGGTGTTGGATCTCACTTCGCTCCTGAAACGTAGCCTGGCGGGAAAGTCTTCCCAGTCGCCGGAGAAATCGCGCAGTCTGTCGACAGGCAAAGCCAAGGCATCCGTGACTCGGCTTCCGTCCACGCCCGCCAAGAAAGCTGCTGCCAAGAAGCCCCTTGCCAAAAATAAAAGCGCCCCGTCCGCCAAGCCCACAAAACCCGCCTCCAAAAAAACTGGCCGACGCGCCGCATAACGAACCATGGCTATGAAGGACGCTCTCGATGCGTATAAGAAGAAACGCAACTTCAGCATCACGCCAGAACCTGTAGAAGGTGGGGCCCCTGGTATTGAAGCGCTGCAGTTCGTCATTCAGAAGCACTGGGCGAGTCGCCTGCACTATGACCTGCGGCTGGAAATCGAGGGAACGATGAAGAGTTGGGCGGTTCCGAAAGGACCGAGCTTTGACCCGGCAGAAAAACGTATGGCGGTGCAGGTGGAAGACCATCCCATTTCGTACAACAGCTTTGAAGGCGAGATACCGCCCAAGCAGTACGGTGCAGGCCGAGTCATCATCTGGGACCGAGGCTATTGGGAGCCTCAGGGTGATCCCGCGGAGGGCTATCGCAACGGCAAGCTCAAGTTCAAGCTTCATGGACACAAGCTGCAGGGACACTGGACTTTGGTGCGCATGCACGGCCGTAGCGGCGAGCGCCAGCCCCCTTGGCTGCTCATTAAGGAGCGCGACGGACTGGAGCGTTCTGCACAGATTTTCAGCGTAGTAGACGAAATGCCGGACAGCGTGGCAGCCATCCCGCCGCCCTTGCCGCCTAAGAAGGGCGACACAGTGCCGCAGCAAGATAAACGATCAACAGGAAAACCCGTCCGAACTCGGCCCAGCGCCCCACCAAAGACCTCGAAAAAAGCCCCCGTAGTGCCCCTCCCCACCAAACTCTCTCCCGAGCTCGCCACACTGGTGGAGGGCCTTCCCGCAGATGCGGAAGAATGGATCTGGGAGCTGAAGTTTGACGGCTACCGTTTGATGGCGCGCGTTGAGGATGGCAAGGCGCGCCTGTACACCCGCAATGGCAACGACTGGACTGCTAAGTTGCCGCACCTTGCGCAGGCGGTTGCCAGCCTGCCGCTGAAATCAGGATGGATCGATGGCGAGGTATTGATGCCCGATGCACAGGGCATCCCGGATTTTCAGGCGCTGCAAAACGCTTTTGATGGCGAGTCTACGGACAAGCTGGTTTTCTACGTATTCGATTTGCCCTATGCGGACGGCGACGATCTGCGCAGTCTTTCGCTCATGGAACGCCGAGAGCAACTTGGCAAGGTTATTGGTGCGTCTTCCTCGGACCACATCCGCTTCAGCGAGGCTTTTGATGTCCAGCCCTCGGACTTAGTCTCTTCGGCTTGCCAACTGGGTTTTGAAGGCGTCATCGGCAAGCGAAAAGACAGTGCATACGTGTCGCGTCGCACCAAGGACTGGATCAAGCTCAAATGCAGCCATCGTCAGGAGTTTGTGATTGGCGGATACACCGATCCCCAGGGTTCCCGCTTCGGGTTTGGTTCATTGTTGCTGGGTGTGCATGACGATGATGGCACCTTGCGCTATGTGGGCAACGTGGGCACGGGCTTCAGTCAGCAACTGCTGACGGATTTGCATGCAAAACTGCAGAGGATCAAGGTATCGAAAAACCCGTTTGAGAACGCCAGGGCGGTCGACAAGAAGGCGCACTGGGTCACTCCCCGGCTTCTTGCAGAGGTGTCCTTTGCGGAGTGGACCCATGAGGGTCGCATTCGCCACGCGGTGTTCAGGGGCTTGCGTAGCGACAAAACCCCCAAGTTCATCCCGCAAGAAAAGCCCCAGCCACTCAGCAAGACCACCCCAGCAGCCGACTCGGCTGTGGGCAGCGTGCGCGTGTCCAATGCGGACCGCATCATCGATCCGTCCACCGGCATCACCAAGATGGACCTAGTGCGCTATTACGCCACCGTGGCACCGCTGTTAATGCCCCACCTCAAAGCACGGCCAACTTCACTGGTCCGCGCACCCGATGGGATAGACGGGGACCTGTTCTTCCAGAAACATTGGGATGTTGGGCGCGCAAAGGGGGTGAGCGGCGTGCGAGAGCTTGCGCAAGCGCTATACCCGTCTCACCCGCCCTTGCTAGAGGTGAGCAGCCTGGAGGGCTTGCTCTCAGCTGCGCAAATGAATACGGTGGAATTCCACACCTGGAATGCCCGCAAAGACAAGATAGACCGCCCCGACCGCATTACCTTTGACCTGGATCCCGGAGAAGGAGTGCTGTGGGAACATGTGCAGGAGGCCGCCACCTTGGTACGCGTGATGCTCACCGAATTAGGCTTGCCAGCGTTTCTCAAGACCAGTGGCGGCAAAGGTCTGCATATCATTGTGCCCATCAAGCGCTTGCACGACTGGGACACCGTCAAAGGCTTCAGCCATGAGGTCGTTCAACACCTGGCACGCACCATCCCGCAGCGGTTCGTAGCCAAGAGTGGCCCGAAAAATCGCGTGGGCAAGATTTTTGCGGACTATCTGCGCAATGGACTTGGCGCTACCACCGCCAGCGCCTGGACAGCCCGAGCCCGTCCTGGGATGGGGGTGTCGGTGCCAGTATCGTGGGAAGAGCTAGGCAGGGTCACCGGTGGTGCGCACTGGAACGTTCAATCTGTCGGGCGCAGACTGCGCACCGGTAACGGACCGTGGCGAGACTATGGCGGAGCTGCCGTCTCTTTGTCTGCGGCGATCAAGGCACTCGGTCGCCTCCCCTAAAGCAGATAGGGGTCGCCGAAAGGACGGAGCTTTCTCCATTCTCCGCCGGGTGAAGGAGACATCTCTGACTGAATACGTCCTACAACCAGGCGACAGCAATGAGAACAGACTGACCGATTACTTTCAGGAGAGCTCCATGGCCAGGCGCATTCCTGATAAGGCTGGCAACTGAAACCTCGGATGGCCCACAGGTGTTCATGCTATGACTTCCAGGACCACCATTCTTGACAGGGCTCACCAGCACTCTCTGAAGGCAAGCCCGACGGTTCTAGTATTGGTGGATTTCATCAACCCCATGCACTTTCCGGGCGCGGAGAGCTTGCTCAAGCGTGCGTTACCTGCTGCCAGGGCCACAGCACAGCTTAAAAAACGTTTGGCGTCCAAAGGTGTTGCCGCCATCTATGCCAATGACAACTACGGGATTTGGCATTCAGATTTCAAACAGCTGGTGACGGCCTGCCAAGCTCTGGCCGGGGCTCGTGGCGAGATTGCTACCTTGCTTGCCCCCCAACCGCGCGACCTAACAATTCTGAAGCCTCGCCATTCTGCATTTCACTCAACCCCGCTGGACCATCTTTTACACCAGCTGAAGGCACGCGAATTGATCGTAGTGGGCTTGGCTGCGGACATGTGTGTCCATCTGACGGCGATGGACGCCTACATGCATGGGTACAAAGTCTGGGTGCCGAGCGACTGCACCGCTGCGGAGAAAGACACCTCGAAAGCCGCAGCCCTGCGCCAGATGTCGCGTGTGTTGAAGTGTTCTATAAGAAGAGCCAGATAGTCGAGCTTCGTGCTCCATGGCTCCCCCCAGGCACGGTCCGCAAACTATCAGCGATAGCGATACCCTCGCTATTTACTGTCCAACGCTTTTTGTCGAGATTGCAACCATCGCAGGGACGATGCCATGGGGCATCTTCGGAGCCCGTGAGTCTCCGAATCCGCAGTCGTCATTCGACCCAAGAGTTCGCTTGTCCATGAGTGGAGTGGGGTAAACGATTTATTACATAGCGTTGCGGACAACTACATAAAAATTTCTCGCTTCCAGACGTTTTTCGAGGAGATGCCTGTGCCTTTCGAGTACCTGCGGGAGATCGCTCAAGCTCAGTTGCCGATCACCGTTGAAGATGAGGAGAGCATTGACAAGCTTCGGGTGTTGCGCGCTGCCGATCTGGTGTCCGTTTTGCTGCCACACCCGCTCTCCGGCATACACCATGCGCGCGTGCTAGCACTAACACCAAAGGGACGTGAGGCGCTCGCTAGAGAGCACGAACCTCTGCAGCCCTAGTATTGGGCGCGACAGTGGCAGTTTTCAGGGGCCCCTCGCAGCTCTTGCACATTGTGTCCCTGCAATCTGGGCTGCTGCCCTGCGCAGATGAACGCGGTTAAGTTTCACACCTGAAAGGTCGGTGAAGACAAAATTGACCGACCGACCGACCGACCGCCTCACCGTTGACCTAGACCCAGGAGAAGCCGCTTTGGTACGGGTGATTCGTAAGGAACTGGGCTTGCCTAACGGCGTCAAGGGACTGCACATGGATGTCCATCAAGCGCCTGCAAAAGTGGTCCTCAAATGCGGGCGGGCAAGATTTTGCGGATTATCCGAGCAACAGCTGGGTACCACCGCCGCCAGTGCCTGAGCAGCCTGCGCTTGTACTGGGGATGGGCGTGCCTGACTTGAAACCGGCAGTTAGGACCGGGCTCAGATGTGAAGCGGGGCAAGGTGACCGAATTTCTTGATATCCGAGGGCTCGTTGCGTAGACTGACCGTGACGCACCCGCACTCTTGCGGAAGCGAGGAGAGGCAGTTGCAGATCGCATCCCTGAACATTGTGGCTGTTTCGGACAACCCGAGTGACGTCGAGTTAGTTGCGCAGCTTCTGCAGCGAGCGGCTCTGAATCCCGAGATCCGAGTTGTGGATTCCGAAAAGAGCTTGCGCTCTGCCCTGCAGGACCAGTTACCCGAATTAATCGTTTCGGATTTCAAGTTGCCTCAATTTAGTGGATTGGATGCCCTTCTAGTCGCCAGGGATGTTTGTCCCGATACACCCTTCATTTTGGTGTCAGAGGTCTTCGGTGAGGACCACGTCATCCATGCGCTCAAAAGCGGTGCGACCGACTACGTCCTGAAGCACGATCTTGCAAGGTTGGCCCCAGCTGTGCGTCGCGCGTTGGGGGATGCGCAGTCAGCGCTTGAGCAGCGGAGAACGCTGGAAGCATTGCGTCACAGTGAGTTGCGGTTCAGACTCGCAGCGTCCACGGGCGATGTGTGGGACTGGGACATCGAAACGGGGTTGGCCCAGATTTCGCCGCAGTGGAAGATGCGTTTGGGCTATAGCGAAGAAGATGTCGAGAACACCGCAGAGGGATGGCTTGCGCTTCTAGAACCCGCCGACCGAGTGCGAGTCCTCGCTGCATTCTCCGCACATATCAGGAACCATGTTCCCTATGACGTCGAATATAGAGCCTTGGCAAAGGATGGTAGCTATCGCTGGTCCCACGCCAAGGGACAGGCGGTCTGGAACGCACACGGACGCGCCACCTACATGGCAGGCTCAGTGGTTGATATCACTGAACGCAAGAACGCTGAAATTAAGGTCCAGCGGCTCAATAGGGTCTACGCTGTGCTCAGCGGAATCAACTCACTCATCGTACGAACCCAGAATCGGGAAGAACTTTTCCAGGAGGCCTGCAATATCGCTGTCCATGCAGGAGGTGTTGGTGCCGATGCAATCTTGACCAGCTAAACCGCAAAGTGCCAATCCAATATTGACCAGGGTGTTCCACTGACCTGCTGAGAATTTCAGCAGGGATTCAAGGTGATCACCATGGACATGATTGGCAAGGTCAGGCGCATGAGGCTGCGCGACCAACTCTCCCTCAGCGAGATCGCAAAGCGCACGGGCCTGTCGCGCAACACGGTCAAGAAGTGGCTCAAGGCGCCCGGCGATGTTGTGCCGAAGTACGCGCGGGTGAAGTTCGATGGCAAGCTCACGGCGTTCGAGCCGGCCCTGCACCAGGCGCTCACAACCGACAGCCATCGCCCCAAGCAGGGACGGCGCAGCGGCCGTGCCTTGTTTGCTCAGATACAGGCCCAGGGCTACCGCGGCGGTTACAGCGCCGTCACCGACTACATCCGGCGCTGGCGGGTGGAGTCAGCAGCCAGTCCGGCCAAGGCGTTCGTTCCGATGAACTTCGAGCTGGGCGAGGCCTTCCAGTTCGACTGGAGCGTCGAAGCCATGGTCGTTGGCGGCGTGTTCTACAACATGCAAGTTGCGCACCTGAAGCTGTGCGCCAGCCGTGCTTTCTGGCTGATGGCCTACCCCAGCCAGGGCCACGAGATGCTGTTCGATGCCCACACTCGCTCGTTCCAGGCACTTGGCGGCGTCACCCGGCGCGGCATCTACGACAACATGCGCACCGCCGTGGACAAGGTGCAGCGCGGCAAGCAGCGCACCGTCAACGCTCGATTCGCGGCCATGTGCAGCCACTACCTGTTCGACGCCGACTTCTGCAACGTCGCCTCGGGCTGGGAGAAGGGGGTGGTGGAGAAGAACGTGCAGGACAGCCGCAGGCGCATCTGGATCGAAGCCGCGACCCGTCGCTTCGGCTCGTTCATCGAACTCAATGCCTGGCTGAGCGAGCGGTGTCGTTCGGTGTGGAGCGACACCACGCATCCGATCCACCGACAGTTCACCGTGGCCGAGATGTGGGAGTTGGAGAAGCCTCACCTCATGTCCATGCCGGCCCCCTTCAACGGCTATGTCGAGCGGCTGGCCCGGGTCAGCAGCACCTGCCTGGTGGCCGCCGCGCGCAACCGTTACTCCGTGCCGTGCGAGTGGGCCGGCCACATCGTCAGCACCCGCGTCTATCCCGAACGAATCGATGTGGCGGCCGCAGATGCCGTCGTAGCCAGCCATGCCCGGCTGCCGGGCAGTGGCCAGACCAGCTACGACTGGCAGCACTACATCGACCTGGTGCAGCGCAAACCGGGCGCATTGCGCAATGGCACGCCGTTCCTGGACCTTCCGGCGCCGTTGCTGCGTTTGCGCCAGTCGCTGCTCAGGCACCCTGGAGGAGACCGGGTCATGGCACAGGTGCTGGCCGTGGTGCCGCAGGCTGGGCTGGAAGCGGTGCTGGTGGCCATCGAGCTGGTACTCGAAGGCAGGGCCCCCAGTGGCAGCATCAGCGTGGAGCACGTGCGCAACGTGCTGGCCCGCTTGAACAACCCGGCCACGCCGGCGCAGGCGCAGACGTCCTTGCAACTCACCCAGGCGCCCAAGGCCGACACCGCGCGTTATGACCGGCTGCGCCCCACCCACCAGGATCATCTAGACGGGCAGGAGGTGGGCCATGCGTGAGACCTCCATCGATGTACAGGCCCAACTGAAGGCGCTGCGGCTCAACGGCATGGCCACGGCCTGGGCCGATCTGACGGAGCAAGGCGGCGATACGACCCTGGCCGCATCACGCTGGCTGGTGGAGCACCTGCTGCAGGCTGAAGATGCTGATCGGGCGATGCGTTCCATCGCCCACCAGATGAAGGCGGCACGCTTCCCGATGCACCGCGACCTGGCTGGGTTCGACTTCACCGTCGCGCCGGTCGACCGCGCGTTGATCCAGAAACTGGCGGACCTCTCGTTCACGCAGGATGCGCAGAACGTGGTGCTGGTCGGCGGCCCAGGCACCGGCAAAACCCACCTGGCCACGGCGCTGGGAATTGCTGGGCTCACCCGGCACGCCAAGCGAGTGCGGTTCTACTCCACGGTCGATCTGGTCAATGCCCTGGAGCATGAGAAGAGCCAGGGCCGTGCCGGACGCATCGCCATGAGTCTGGTGCGCATGGATCTGGTCGTGCTCGACGAGTTGGGCTACCTGCCCTTCAGCCAGGCCGGTGGCGCCTTGTTGTTCCACTTGCTGTCCAAGCTGTACGAGCACACAAGCGTGATGATCACCACCAACCTGACGTTCGCGGAGTGGTCCACGGTGTTCGGCGATGCCAAGATGACCACTGCGTTGCTGGATCGCTTGACCCATCACTGCCACATCATCGAGACCGGCAACGAGTCCTACCGCTTCCGTCACAGCACGCACGAAGCCCGGGGCCGCATAAAGACGCGCGAGCAGACCAGGAGGGCAGTGGCCGCCCAGGTGAGCGAGACCGCGGAGGAAGGGGCCTCGCCTGATGGCTCGGCCATACCAACCACGAGTTCAAAAAAAGGAGGACCTACCGAAGCATCCACCCTATAGTTATCCACAGTTGGCTTCAAATGGAACCAGCTCTAGCCCCTGGTCAATGTTCGACTGGCACTGCTGATCACGTTTGCACTGGCACTAACACACCCAGGCCAAAGGATCGGGCCTGGTGGGCTACAACGTGCAGACCGCCGTCGATGCAAAGCACCACTTGATCGTTGCGCACGAGGTCACGAACGTTGGCAATGACCGGGCACAGCTGCACAACATGGCCTTTGCCGCAGACCAAGCCATGGGAAGCGAGAACCTGCAGGTCTTCGCTGACCGAGGTTACTTCAATGGAACGCAGCTCAAGGCTTGCGAAGACGCTGGCATCACGACCTTCGTGCCCAAGCCGATGACATCCAACGCGAAAGCCGAAGGGCGCTTCGATAAAGGCGACTTCATCTACATCGCCAAGGATGACGAGTACCAATGCCCTGCAGGTGAACGTGCGATCCATCGATTTGCAACTACGGAGAAGGGGCTACACCTGCACCTGTATTGGTCAAGCGCCTGCCCCAAGTGCCCGCTCAAAGCACAGTGCACGACAAGCAGCAATCGGCGCATTCGCCGCTGGGAGCACGAAGAGGTGCTGGAGCGCGTGCAGCAACGGCTGGACAGCAACCCCGAGGCGATGACATTGCGCAGATCAACGGTGGAGCATGTCTTCGGAACGCTCAAGCACTGGATGGGGTCGACGCACTTCCTGATGAAGACCCTCAAGCATGTGAGCGCCGAGATGAGCCTGCATGTGCTGGCCTACAACCTCAAGCGGGTGATGAGCGTGATGGGTATCGCGCAGATGATGCAGGCGATGCGGACGGTGAAGGCGTGAGGCCTTTGTTGGCTTTTACAGGCCGAGAAAAGCTCTGAAAGGCGTCAAAAGGCCCCAGGCGCTCCAGAAACGGCTCTCAATAGAGCTGGTGGAAAATGCGGCTCAGTGCTGCGGGATGCGGGATGCGGCTGGCCCGCATGCTTCTTGAGCGTTTCCACACAGCCTGGGCCAAAAGCAGACCGTCGCACCAGCGGCGAATCTGCCAACAGCCACCTCCACAGCGCATGCATAATCCGGCTTGAGCTCATAAGCTCATCGCGTTGCGCAATGCGCGCGGCCATCACTTAGCTCCAAAGGCTGAGTGAGGTCAAGCTCCTGTTGACCCGACAAGAGCCACCAAGTGCCCATCCTTGTGGATGGCTCGTGTTGTCAGGTCACCCGCCCTCTTTTCTGAGTCAGCGGCTTGGGAGTTCCATTTTGCGTTCACACGATCAAAGCGCTCCGCCATTGGCGTTGCTGATTGCCCTGTCAGCTCTCGGCGTTCTGCCGTTCAACATGTTCGTTCCTTCGATGCCTAGCATTGCAAGAGAACTCGAAACCGATTTCGCCACAATCAATATGGCCGTGGCGGGATATGCCGTCGCGACCGCATTTACACATTTGATTGCCGGCGCGCTATCCGACAGATTTGGGCGAAGGCCTGTTCTGCTGGCCGCATTGGTGATTTTTGTGATCGGCTCCATCGGATGCTCCTTTGCAGGAAACATCTATATTTTTCTGGGGTTTCGGCTACTTCAAGGGAGCGCCGTAGCAGGTTTCGCAATGTCGTTGGCAGTGATCCGGGACACTGCTGGTGAGCGAATGGTGAGTCAAATCGGATATGTCTCCTCAGCCTATGCAATCGCTCCCATGGTCGGCCCTACAGTGGGCGGATTGCTGGCTAGCTGGTTAGGCTGGCGGGCAAACTTTGCCGCGTTCGCAATACTCGGCGCATGTGCCATCGCTCTTGTTCTGCGCTACCTGCCCGAAACCAATCGTCGTCGGTCCACCTCAATGATGCAGCCGTACCTTGGATACGGACAATTGCTCATTTCTGCGCGGTTTTGGGCATATGCCTGCTGCATGGCTTTTACCATTGGTACGCTCTATGTCTTCATCAGCGGTGCACCTGCCGTGGCTGTGCAGACAACCCAAATCTCCACGACGATGGTCGGCATTTACCTGGGGCTGGTGCCTGCGGGCTTCATGATTGGTAGCTTCGCAGCCGCGCGGTATGGCGTGCGCTTGACGCCACTTCAACTGATTGTTTTCGGACGGCTGTTGACTTGCGCAGGATTGTTGATTGGTGGGGCGTTAGCTGCATTGCAGATCAATCACCCCCTGGCATTCTTTGGTCCATGCGTATGCATCGGATTAGGAAATGGGTTAACGATGCCCGCCGCGAACAGCCGTGTGCTTTCCGTCTATGCAGGCCTGTCTGGTACAGCGTTAGGTTTGGCATCTGCAATCACGACGGCAGGAGCAGGAGCCATTGCCTTTTTCGCCGGACTGTTCATCGAAGTGTCGAATGCACGTGCGTATGTTGTGGCGGCGATGTTGACGACGTCATTGCTGTCATTGGCAGCCGCTGCACTCATCGTTCGTCTGGAGTCAGCGAGGAGCAGTGCCCCTTGAATAAGGCCCGCCCTCACCGCGCAGCATTGAGCGAATCTTGCTCTGAGCGGTGTCCGCTTCGGGCCCGTTAGCGTCCCCCACGTCAGCGCTACGATGGCGTAATCGGGAGTTGTTTATGTCGCCTACAGCCTTCAGGAGCTTTGCGCAGAGAGGTGTCGTTTTCGGAGTGCTGCTTGCGGCATCTGGGGCGTTCGCATTGGCACAGGAGATACTTGAGCACGTTGAATTTTTACGGCTGCAAACTGACAAGTTGTCGCCACGCGAATGGCCAAATGCCGAGTACGTAGTTCGAACCCAGCAACAGTGGGATGAGATCTGGGCGATGGGCAAATTAGAACCCAATCCGCGGGATGCTGAGAGCATAGGCACACCGAAGGTCGACTTCAGTCAATTCACTCTCGTTGGCGTTTCACGCGGAAAGCAGAGCCATGGGTGTACGAGCCTAAATATCAAATTTGTAATCCGACGCGGAAAACGAATTGATGTGCACTTCACCGACCCTGAGAACGCGAGACGAACCTACGGAGCGATGACGGTCTGCCCTGCGGTGGTTACCTATCTGAACGACTGGGTTTTGATACCGCGTACGCCCCGGCACTCGGTGATCAGATTCGTCGATAGCCAATCGATGCGCTAGAAGCTGCCCCGCAAAGCTGTAGCAAGATCTGTCCCGCCCGTGGCGGCGTGTCAGCGTCGCCTTTGGGCCCTCTGCAGTCAGTCGCCTTGCGAATTTGGACGTCTGCAGTGCAGCCATTGCTGCCTTGACCATCCAACAAATCGGCCCTTGGCTCCGTCCTTGAAGTGATTGCGGGGAGTAACTATTCGACCTGTGCCAAAAGTGCATCCGGTATCGAGTCTCCAAAACGCTGCATGGAACCAAGCACGTCGCGCAGTGAGTAACCCAGCGGCGTCAACTCATAGACCACTCTTGGCGGGATTTCAGCGTATGCGGTGCGCGTGACCAGCGCGTGACGCTCGAATCGCCGCAATCGATGGGTGAGCGTATGGGCACTCATCGCAGGTAGGAGTTCTCGCAATTGAGTGAACCGGAGCGGCCCGCGCATCAGCTCACGCACGATCAGTGTGGCCCATGGTCCGTCCAGCAGGATCAAAAAGCGTCCGACACCGCAGTCGGGGAGCTTTTCAGGTCGTTTTTGCGCTCGTTCCATCTTTTCTCTATTAGTGCAGTTGAAGTAACTGGTGCATGAAATGCATCATAGCGATTCCACACCGTTAAGTCACTTTTCTCAACCTAAGGGAGAACCTAAATGAGCTACATCATCCATGGCGCCACAGGCGCACAAGGCGCGCCGCTGCTGCGTCGTCTGACGAAGTCAGGCAAGCGAGCCATTGCCGCTGTTCATCGCAACAAGACCGTTCTGGGAATCGAGACGGTTTCCATCGACAACGAATCCGTGGACTCTTTGGTCGCAGCCTACCGCGACGCCGACGGTGTGTTTGTTCACCTTCCCATCGCCGATGAGGCTGCGCGTGTGAACTACGCCCACAAGATTGCGCAGGCCATTGCGGTGGCTCGGCCTCAGCGTGTGGTGATCTCCACTAGCGGCGCCATCGTTGACGATCCGAAGTCGCCGCTACAGGCCGCGCCAGAATCGGCCATAGCCATCCTCATCGAGGAAGTCGGGAAGTCCGGCGTATCGATGGCAGTTGTCGCACCTCGCCTGTATTTGGAGAACATGCTGTTGCCGATGGTGCACGACAACATCGCCTCGGAAGGCGTCTTGCGTTACCCCGTGCGTGATGATCTGGCGGTTTCCTGGAGTTCTCACCTGGACGTGGCCGAAGTTGCCGAGCGCCTGCTGATCGACTCTTCGGTCACTGGCGTGGTGGGGGTGGGGCACCTACCTGGGTTGGTAGGTGAGGAGCTGGCCGCCGGCTTTGCACAGTATCTTGGGCGGCCCGTGCGGTTCGAGAAGGTCGCTCCGCTTGCGTTCAAAGCACTCCTAGTTCCGATGCTCGGCGAGGCTGCAGCGAGTGGAGTGACGGGGCTCTACCTAGCTTTGCAGCGTGTTCCTTCCAACACCATCGCTACCGCGACCTCTGCGCAGCAGCTCCTTGGCTTCGCACCCCGCACATTGCCAGTCTGGCTTGCCGAACTTGCTGCGGCCGAGGTCCCTGCCGCGGAACCACAAATCTGAAATTCTGGTGTTGCCTTGACGTCCCCTACCTGTCCTCGCACTCGGTCGAGCATCGTTACGCGGATGTCTAAGGATATGGATTGATGAACAGAATCGTTTGAGGAACTTTTGATATGAATTCACTCAACTTGAACAAGCCGACTGTCGTGTACGTGTTCGATGCTTACTGCGGCTGGTGCTGGGGATTTTCCAATCGCGTAAGTGAGTTTGAAGCGGCAAACCGCGACCGCGTAGCTTTCGCGGCTGTTTCGGGTGGCCTTCTCACGGGAAAACGGGTCAGCCCCATTTCCTTTTTGACCCACATCCCCGAGGCCAACGCGAGGATCACGCGGCTCACTGGCGCTGAATTCGGCGAAGAGTTCAAGAAGCTTCTTGAAGAAGGCTCCTTTGAAATGAACTCAAGCCATGCCGGAGCTGCGATGGCGGCCCTGAAGCTTCAAGCTCCTGATCGCGCCGTCGATTGGGCCCACCAACTGCTAGAGGCGTTCTTTCAACATGGCCTGAGTCTGTCGGAACCGAGCACCGTCGCTGCCATCGCTTTAAGAAACGGTTTGGACGAGCTCAAAGTGCTGCGGGCCCTCGCTGATGGCTCTGCGCAGTCGCAGGCAGAAGCTGACTTCGCTTTGGCTCGAGAACTTGGCGTGAATTCTTACCCTACGCTGCTGTATGTTGATGGTACTCGTGTACACCAGCTTCCTGGGACCGGCACTTCACTTGCAGAACTCAACAGCACGCTGGACTCGTTGCTCGCGTAAAGAGCATCGCAAGTAGCTCCTTAGGCCAGCAGGACGATCGGCCTTTCTACGCGCGCGGCGAAAAGTCTTTCTGAATCGCCCCGGGATTGAACTGACCCCCAGAAGTTGGACGGTTACCTTGCCGCCAATCAGTCGCTGTTTCTCAGTCGGTATCCCACCGGGCTGAGTCCGCTCAATCTGAGCTTGACGCGCTCATGGTTGTAGTAGTGAATGTAATCATGCACGCCCGCTTCGAGCGTATCAAGGCTGTCGGGCGCGGCAAGCCGGAAGTACTCAGCCTTGAGGGTGCCGAAGAAGCTCTCAATTGCCGCATTGTCAAAGCAGTTGCCCTTTCGGCTCATGCTTTGCTTGACTCCCCGTTGCACAAGCATCGCTCGATAGGGCTGCATCTTGTAGTGCCAACCTTGGTCCGAGTGGACGATCAGTTCCCCCGTGCAAGCGGTCCGCGCCAGCGCTGCCTCGAGCATGCCGGAAACCAACTCGAAGACTGGACGCCTTGCCATGCGGTACGCGACGATCTCGCCGTTGTAGAGGTCCATGCAAGCTGACAGGTAGAGCTTGTGGCCATTCACATTGAATTCGGTGACATCGGTTGCCCACTTCTGGTTTGGTGCGGTCGCACGGAAGTCGCGCTGTAGAAAGTTCGGCACGTGCGCATCGCTGACGCCTAGAACATGCCGGGATCGCTTCTTCACCCGAATCAACGCGCGCAGCCCCATCTTGCGCATCAGGCGCTGCACGCACTTGTGGTTGATCGGTTCCGCCCCTGCATTGCATAGCGCGGCCGTGATCCGTCTGTAGCCGTAGCGCCCTTTATGCTCGTCATAGACAGTGCGGATCCTGGCCTCCAAGGCGCTTTGCTGGTCGGCGCGCTGGCTCGCCTGGCATTGGTAGTAGAACGTGCTGCGTGGCAGGCCTGCGACCTGCAACAGGTATGCCAATTTATGGTGATGCCTCAACCCGGCAATCAGACGCGCTTTGTCGGCGCAGCTGATCTCTTCGACCGAATCAAGGCCTGCAATTTTTTTAGGTACGCGACCTCGGCGCGCAGTCGTTCGTTCTCTTCTCGTAGGGTTTGCGCTGCGTCGGCGGCAACCTTGTTCGATGGCGCTGCGCAGCGGCCTTCCAGCTTCATCTTGGGACGCTCTTCTTTCTCGTTCTCGATAGCCTGCAGGCGGCCTTGATCGAGATTGCGTCGCCAGACCACGACTTGGTTGGGATTGCGGATGTCATAGATCGCTGCGACCTGGCGGCTGGAGAGCTGTTCGCGATCCTGATGGGACAGCACTTGCAGCTTGAACTGCGCACTGTACGTGCTGCGCTTGGGGCGCAGCCCGTCAATGCCGTGCAGGCGGTAGTGGCTCACCCAAGTGCGGATCTTCTCCTCAGGCACAGACCATTGGCGCGCCAGCAGCTTTGCCCCACCGTCCCCAGCCATAAAACTCTTGACCACTTTGAGCTTGAACTCTGTCTGATACTTCTTCATGAAACCCCTTGAAGTTTGTCCAACTTCTGGGGGTCAGTTCAAACCCGGGGCGATTCACAAGTGCTCTGGATACACACGGTAAGCGATGTGCTCGACGAGCCGGTGTTCCACCCAACGCTGAGCAAGCCAACAATTGTTAGAAATGAGCTATCGGTCGCCTCGTCTCCTACGATTGCGTAGGCTGGTATCCCCGTGAGATGGGTGGAGGTAAGAAGGTCAAACCCTGCCAACCTAGCAGACGTATTTCTCGCAACACGCTGGTCGAGATTTGGCGCCGGCTTACTGGTCCCTACCTACTGAATCACCGGCGGCTCTTTTGGTAGGCTACTGGAGTAATGCCCTCCAGCCTTCTGAAGGTCTCTGTGAAATGACTTTGCGTCGCGAACCCGCATGCCGACGCAACATGCGCTGCTTCGTACCCAGTCTGCAGCAACTCCTTCGCTTTGCGTATCCGTTCGTGTACGACATATCTATGAACCGGGAGGCCGAATGTCGCTTTGAAGCGAGCGGCAAAGTGGCTAGCACTCATGTCCGCATTCCCTGCAAGTGCCGAAACGGTTAAAGGTTCTGATAGAAAAGCGTCGATATATGACCTGATCAATCGCACCTGGATTGGTGAGAAGCGAGCACTTTCGGCTTTGTTGGCTTTCCGTCCCGCACCCTCATCGGCAATGCTCCGTACGCGCTGTGCTAAGGCGATGCAGAGCGACTCCGCGTATAACCGCCCCGACCTACCTCCATCTGCTGCCTCGCGAGCCAGGCACTTGGCGAGACTTACTATCGACTCATCTGTCACACAAGCGTAGACAGCGCTGAGTTGGTGCGTCAGCGCAGGTTCATCAGCCAAGGATCCGAGCGCACTCCAGTCGAAAGAAACATTGACGCTTTCCACGGCTCCTTCGTAGCTTAGGCTGTCCCAATGTTGCCCAGCAGGGTAAGCGGCAACACAACCGGGTGTGAAGTTTACGTGCCTTCGTTTGGTGCCATAGCGGAGGTCCACGGCACAAGCGCCACGTAAAACGACGGCTAGGTAGAAGTGAGATAGCGCTTCCCCAGCCCAAGTCCCGCGTTCCGCAGATCGGGCTACAACAATGGGAAACCCGCCCCACGATGGGAGGCCATCCGTAGTAAGCAGGAGCTCACCGGTGTTGCCGCTTGATGTTTTGTGTGTAGTACTCATAACGAATTCAGACCGAAGCGATAACAGTAGCGTTGCGGCCTTCAGCCCCTCACTGGGGAATACCCTTCGCAGAAGCTAAGGGAAATCCTTCGGCGTTTCTCGATAGCGCTCGCAATTCTTGATATATGTGAACCTCAATCCTAGTTATCTTTGGTCGCTCGCGATGTACACACGAGAACTTTCCAAAAATATAGGAGACACCCAATGCCGGTTCCAGAACACAAATACATGCGGTCATCACAGGTCCGCAGAAAACTGCTTAAGTGCAGTGCTATCTTAGCTTTTACATATGTATTGACTGCCTGTGGCGGAGGTAACGTTGACTCGACTGCTACCAGAGCGGCCGCGTGGACTGCTTCACAGAGCGATCTTACAGAAGACGTTAGCGCTCTCGGTATTCCGAAGCCCACCCCCGCGGAGTTTACGAATCAGACCATTCGACAGGTGGCCAGGCTTTCGTTGGACGGTAATCTTGTTCGCATCAAGTTCTCAAACCGCTTCGGGAAAGTCCCTTTGACCCTGAACAAGGTGCACGTTGCGCGGAGCGTTGGTGCTGCAGAGATTGACACTTCGAGCGACCATGCAGTCACCTTTGCTGGAGCTCCCAGCGTAACCATTGAAGCCGGTCAAGATAGATGGAGCGATGCTGTTGCCCTTCCAGTGGAGCCCCAAATACGGCTGGCAGTCAGTATTTACATGGAAAAAGCGACTATTGCCACAGGACATCGATTCTCTACTTCTTCTACGTACGTCAGTACCGGCGATCAAACAACCGCGCGTGATATTTTCTCCGCCGCCGAGAATGTGCGCTCATCCAGCTATTTCATGAGTGAGATAGCTGTGGAAAGGAGTGATGCGAGTAAGGTAGTGGTGGCGTTCGGTGACTCAATTAGCGACGGCGTTGCTTCGAGCACGAATGCCTTCTTAGACTACCCAAGCCAGCTCTCTAACCGTGCACTGAAAATCGACCGCAACATTTCAGTCGTGAATGCAGGAATGGGGGGAAATAGATGGCTGAACACGCCGTTTGGTCTCCCCGGTGTGCGTCGTTTCACTGAGCAGGTTCTCGGCGTAACGGGCGTCACTCACACCATCATTTTGCTCGGCACAAACGATCTAGGGCTCTCACAGCTATATCAAGATCAGGTGGTCACGGCTGAGCAGGTCATTGCGGCCATGACGGAAGTGATCTCTCTGGCAAAGGCCAAAAACGTGAAGGTGTATCTCGGTACTCTCATTCCGTTCAAAGGGGGATTTTTCTACACAATTGAAGGCGAAGCGAAGCGTCAGACGATAAATGCCTGGGTGCGAGCAAATCAAGAAGTCGCCGGTGTAATCGACTTCGACAAGGCAATACAGGATCCAGAGGACCCGCTTCGGATTCCTACCCATTTACATAGTGGTGACAGCCTACATCCAAACGACGCTGGTTACGCCAAATTGGCCACTGCGGTGGACCTAGCGATGTTCAAATAATTCGGCACTAGCTATTGAACGCCTCTCGAATGGGCTGTGAATCGCCCCGGTTTTGAACTAGCCCCTAGAAGTTGGACAAACTTCAAGGGGTTTCATGAAGAAGTACAAAACGGAGTTCAAGCTGGAAGTGGTCCAAAGCTTCTTGGCAGGCGAAGGCGGCGCGAAGCTCTTGGCTCGGCGGTGGTCGGTTCCCGAGGAGAAGGTCCGCACGTGGGTGAGCCACTACCGCCTGCACGGCATCGACGGTTTGCGCCCCAAGCGGAGCGCGTACAGTGCGCAGCTCAAGTTGCAGGTGCTAGCTCATCAGGATCGCGAGCAGCTTTCCAGTCGTCAGGTCGCGGCGCTCTATGACATCCGCAATCCCAACCAGATCGTGGTCTGGCGGCGCAATCTCGATCAAGGCTGCCTGCAGGCGCGCGAGAGCGGGAATGAAGAACAGCCTAATATGAAGCCAAAACGACGCTCTGCCGCACCGTCTAGCACGGTCGTTGCCGATGCGGAGAAAACCCTGCGGGAAGCGAACGACCGACTGCGCGCGGAGGTCGCGTACCTAAAAAAATTGCAGGCCTTGATTCGGTCGAAGAGATCAGCTGCCCCGACAAAGCGCATCTGATTGCCGGGTTGAGGCATCACCATAAATTGGCATACCTGTTGCAGGTCGCAGGCCTGCCACGCAGCACGTTCTACTACCAATGCAAAGCGAGCCGGCGCGCCGACCAGCACAGCGCCATGGAGGCTAGGATCCGCACTGTCTATGACGAGCACAAGGGTCGCTACGGATACCGGCGGATCACGGCAGCGCTGTGCAATTCAATGGCACAGCCGGTCAACCACAAGTGCGTGCAGCGTCTGATGCAAAAGATGGGGCTACGTGCGTTGATCCGGGCGAAGAAGCGCTCCTGGCATGTCCCGGGCACGAGCGATGCACACGTATCCAACGTTCTGCAGCGCGACTTCTGCGCGACCGCGCCGAACCAGAAATGGGCGACCGATGTCACCGAGTTCAATGTAAGCGGGCAAAAGCTCTACCTGTCGGCCTGCATGGACCTGTACAACGGCGAGATCGTCGCGTATCGCATGGCAAGGCGGCCGGTCTTCGAGATGGTTTCCAGCATGCTTGAGGCCGCGCTCTCGCGGACCAATTGCGTCGCAGGCCTGATCGTGCATTCCGACCAAGGTTGGCACTACAAGATGCAGCCCTACCGAGCGATGCTCGTGCGACGCGGAGTCGAGCAAAGCATGAGCCGCAAGGGCAACTGCTTCGACAACGCGGCGATTGAAAGCTTCTTCGGCACCCTGAAAGCCGAGTACTTCCATCTCGAAAGGCCCGATAGCATTGATACGCTCGAAGCGGCGTGCATGATTACGTCAACTACTACAACCACGAACGCATCAAGCTCCGGCTGCAGGGGCTCAGTCCGGTGGAATACCGATTGAGAAGCACCGCCTAATCGGCGGAATCGTGACCGTCCAACTTCTAGGGGCCAGTTCAAACCCGGGGCGATTCAAGGATAGCCGCTAGGCATTCAAGTGCTTGTGACTCCAAGGTGCTCATGGATTTGTCCGCTCCGCAGCTCTGGCCTTGTGTTGATCACCCGACGTCACTAAGTCTTGCAAACCCCTTCTCCAGATCTGCGATCAGATCGGCTGCATCTTCCAGCCCAATGTGAAGGCGCACCAGATGACCTACTTCGTCCCACTTGGAGGCACTTCGCATCTTTCGTAGATCGACGGTCATCGCCAAACTCTCGAATCCGCCCCAAGAGTATCCAAGCGAGAAGAATGAAAGGCTATCGAGCATCGCCTCGACCGCTTCGAGAGAAACCGGTTTGGTCACAAATGAGAATAAGCCGCTGGCACCAGTGAAATCACGGCGCCACAGTGCATGGTTGGGATGTGAAGGCAGGGCTGGGTATATGACACGCGCAACCTCGTCGCGGCCCTCCAACCAGCTCGCGACCTTAAGAGCACTCTCCTGGTGGCGCGCAAGCCTTGTTCCCAACGTGCGCAGGCCGCGCAAGGCAAGATTCACGTCATCCGGCCCGACATAAACACCTGCCTGAAATTGGTACGCTTTCAGTAGCTCCCAAGCGCGTGGCCCTGCCGCTACAGTGCCGATGAGCGCGTCCGAATGGCCCACCACGTACTTGGTGGCAGCCATCACACTCAGATCGACGCCCATGGTCAGCGGTTTGAAAAATAGCGGTGTGGCCCAGGTGTTGTCCATGATGACCAGGGCGCCGCGGCGGTGCGCGATCTCCGAGATAGCCGGTATGTCCTGAATCTCGAAAGTGTGTGACCCGGGCGACTCGGTAAACACCGCTTTCGTATTCGGGCGAAACAGCGCTTCGATGCCCGCGCCGATGCATGGGTCGTAATAGGTCGTTTCGAAGCCGAAGCGCCTGCCGGCTGTGTCGCAGAAATGGCGGGTGGCCCCGTAAACACTATCAGGCACCAACAGGTGATCCCCCGCCCCCACCACAGCCAGAATGGCAGTGACACAGGCAGCCAGTCCGCATGAGCAAAGCACGCTTCCTTGTGCACGTTCGAGCACGTTGATCGCCTCGGTGAGCGCTTCTGTGGACGGGTTGTTCCAACGGCCGTACTGGTAGCGCTGACTACCTGACTTCATCGTCGCTGCGCTGGGAAAGACCACTGTGGAGCCGCGGTAGATAGGCGGGTTGACGAAGCCGTAATGGTCTTCCGGATGAGAGCCGGCGTGAGCCAGGGCCGTGTTGATTCCACGTTGTTCGAAATCAGTGTGCATAACGTTGTCCTCTCTCGGAGCAAGAAGCCATCGGCTGTAGGTCTGGAAATTCTGTTCCTACCTTCTAGAAATATGATTTCTAATTGCTCCAAGAGTGCGATCATTTGGTTAATTTTATTAACTGACTACTAGCTTTGAAGACGCCGCAACATCTCAGGCCACGGATCTCGGCTCAAGTGGCTGCAGGGGAGCGACGAGCTCGACATTTCAGTGGTGAACCCTTGCGGGTTGGCCTGCCTATGTGTGTACCGAGGAAGAATGGAATGGCGGAGTTAGACAATACCGATCGAGCGATCTTGCAGCTTCTGCAGACCGACGGCCGACTGGCGAATACAGAGATAGCGTCGCGTGTGGCACTGTCACCCCCAGCATGTTGGAAGCGGCTCAAGCGGCTTGAGGAGAAAGTAATTCGGGGTTATCACGCCTCGCTAGAGCCCAGGGAGTTGGGTTTGGGCCTGTTCGCGTTCATCAGCATCATGCTTGACAACCATTCCGAGAAAGCGATGAACCGCTTCGAGAGCGGCGTAATGGCGCTTCCTAACGTTATCGCCTGCCACAATGTCTCAGGAAAATACGACTACTTGCTGCAAGTTGTCGTGAGCGACATGAATGCTTTCCACGAACTTGCCATGCACAAGATTCGCACGCTTGGCAATGTCAAGGAGATGTACACGGGTTTCTCGCTCAAGGAGATCAAGCGCTCAACGACCCTGCCGTTGTGAATTCAAATTTGTGGCCGATGCTGGCGCCTTCTATGGTTCCGGCACCCCCACACGCCGCCACACCGTCCGGTTAGCGTTTCATAACGCCCAGCGAATGTTAGTGCTGCGCGTTCCCTGGACAGCGGCAGGCCTGGCATCTAACAACTTATGGCGATTGCCAAAAAAAGTGGTGCGCCGGCTTGCGCTCTTCGAGCTTGGTGGAACCTGAGGAGGGTGCTCTAGTCGGTGAGGAGGTTGCCCCAGTTCGAGACCTCGAGAGTCAGAAACGGGGGCGCCTCTCGAGCGCGGCCTCTTGTATGGATGGTTCGGTGAAAGTCAAAAACTCCTGCATGCAATGGTTACGCAACCTAACGTCGACGGCGAAATTTGGTCAGTCAGCCGACTAAGACCTGTTCAAAATATTCTGAGCAGCAGAGCCAACAATACAAGTGGATGAACTGCAAGCTGGTGTTCAGTAGCCTCTCGCAGTTCTTCCACACCGCCTGTTCTTCTCCAACTACGCAAAGCTGCACTCCACCACCCAGCGCTGGGGTATCACTTTGAACGGGTGAAGTCCAATGCATGGCGTTGTGCTGTTCGCCATCTATCTCGCGCTCGATGGGTATTCGCATGCCCACGCACCCCAAGTGACGCTGGCGGATGATGTATCGACGCTGTTACGGTGGTTCAACGCTAGCGCTGGCTTCCTGGTATTGGGCTTATTCTCGAACGTCTACTACAAGGCGGTACTTGCATCGGAACAACGGTTACGAACAATCGCCTCCACCGACCCGCTGACCGGAGCCCTGAACCGCCGCGCGATGAGGTATGAGGTAGATGCCGCCCCACCGGGGCTTCTCGACGACGCTGCTGCTCGCCGACATCGATTTCTTCAAGCGCATCAACGACTGCTTCGAGGCCGGTGATCGCGTACTGGTAGTTGCACAGAAGCGCTGCTTCCCGCCTCATGACGAACGTGACACTGAAGGTCACAGGTACCTCGCAGGTGAGGTACAGGAACAAGTTGGGCCCCGGGGCCTGCGGATGAAGCGGCCGGCGGCGCATCAACACCACCAGGAAATCCTACATCGACGTCACCAGCCTTTCTAAGCCAGGTATCCTCGTCCGCCCAAGGGTACGGCGACAGACATCCCCGAAACGAGGATGCTGCAGACATCAAGTCGTGCGTTCCCGATCACAGCCGTCTTAGTGCTCGGTAGCGTGTGCCAATCGGCACACGATCCGATCAGTTGCCCGCGTACGGCAGTGACGAGTGGTGCACGACGATGCGCAGCTTGCCCGCATCGTCCTTGACGAAGGCCCAGCTCTTGTCCACGGTGGTCACCTTGCCGTCCTTGCCCGTGAATATCACGTTGCCTATGGTATTGGCAGAGTCACCGGAGATGAAGACTGCAGCATTGGCAATCTCGCACTTCGTCCAGCCCTTCAGAGCGAACCCGGTGTCCTTGGGGTATGCAGGATTGCCCCCCACGAAATACGAGAGTGCGCCCTCTCGGGTGGTGCGAAAGGTCTGGGGCACCTCAGTCAGGGTCGGCTTGAACAGCACGGTCCCAATCTGGTAGCCGTACGCGCTGTCGATCACCTTCTCGGCCAAAGCCTTGGCTGCCGGCTGGCCGCTGGTGGTGTTCACCGTCGAGATATCGACCAGCGCCTTGCACCAAGCTTGCTGGGCCGCCAGCACTTCGGTTTCGGAGATGGCGTGGTTGACCACAGGGCCCTTAGCGGCGGCGGGCAGGATGGCTCCGCCGATCAGGAAGCTGGCAACGGCGATACAGGTGAGTTTTTTCATGGTTTTCACTGGTTGAACTGGTTGGTTCCCGCCCGTTTTCCCAAGGGCTGCAGCGGGACCTACAGTTCACCAAAGCGGCATGAACCGGTTCTGAAAGCCGGGTTACAGCCATGTGAGCAGCACATGAACAACGGATGAACGCCAGGTCGCCTGCCCCCCGGCAAGCGGGCGCCAGGACATACTCCCCCACGATTCAATCCGCCGTGGCGTCCAATCGGTAGCCAAAGCCACGCACGGTCTTGATGAGCGCGAGCCCTTGGCCTTCGTCGATCTTGGTGCGCAGGCGGCGCACGTACACATCGACCACGTTCGTCAGCGGGTCCTCGTTGGTGCCCCAGACGTTGGAGAGGATGCGCTCACGGCTGTACACGCGACCGGGGGCGCTCATGAGCAGCTCCAGAAACGCCAGCTCGCGCGCAGTCAGCACGATAGGCTGGCCGGCCCGGCTGGCTTGCATGCGCTCGAGGTCCAGCACCAGGTCGGCGACGTGCAAGGTGCTGGCGCGCGGGCGCTGCTCGCGGCCGCGGCGCAGCAGCGCTTCGATGCGGGCCAGCAGTTCTTCAAACGCAAAGGGCTTGGTGAGGTAGTCGTCCGCGCCCAGGCGCAGTCCGGTGACCTTGTCTTCGGTATTGCTCAGCGCGCTGAGCATCAGCACCGGCAGGTGGTGGCCTTCGGCGCGCAGCGTCTGGCACAGCTCCAGCCCACTCAGGCCAGGCAACATCAGGTCGAGCAACAGCAGCACGCCGGGCTCGGCGCTCCGCGCCAGGGCCAGGCCTTCGGGGCCGGTGCGCGCCAGCTCCACGCGGTAGCCCTCGGCCTTGAGGCCGCGCACCAGGAAGTCGGCCACGCGCGCATCGTCTTCCACGACCAGGATGTGGGTCATACGCGGCGCTCCGGTGATGCGGCTTTGGCGTTGAGGGCGGGGGTTATGGTGGTGCCGTCCATCAACGGCAGCGCGATACGGGCCACGGTGCCCTGTTGCGCCACGCTGGTGATGGCAATGTGCCCGCCGTGTGCCTGCACGATGGACTGCGCGATGGACAGCCCGATGCCCGTCCCATCGGCCCGGTGCGCCCGCGCCCTGCGCCCGCGCACAAAGCGGTCGAACACGTGCGGCAATTCGTCCGCGTCGATGCCGATGCCCGCATCGCGCACCACCACCTCGACCCCTCCCGGAGCAGCCTGGAGCCACAAGCACACGGTGCTGCCGCTGGCCGAGTAGCGCACTGCGTTGTCCAGCACGATCACCAGGGCCTGGCGCAGCCGGTCGGCGTCGGCATGCACGACGACCGCTGGGCCGGGCGGCAGCACATCGCCGCCCTCCTGAGGGCTGGGCGGGCTTGGCAGCAGTTGCACCTGCACGCCATGGGGCGCGCCCAGGGCGGCCGCCTGCTCAGCAGCGTCGCCCAGTAGTGCATGGACGTCCACCGGTGCGGGGTGCATCACCAGCTGGTCGGCGTCGGCTTTGGCAATGAGCATCAGGTCATGGATCACGCGGGTGAGCTGGTCTACGCCCCCCACGATGCGCGCCAGCGTCTGGCGGTATTCGTCCACGGGTTTGTCGCCGCCGCGCAGGGCGATCTCGGCCTCGCCGCGGATGGAGGTGGCGGGGGTGCGCAGTTCGTGGCCCAGGTCTGCAAACAACTGGCGGCGGCGCTGGTCCAGGCGCTGCAGGGTGTCGTGGGCAGCGCTCAGCTCTTGTGTGCGTGCCTGGACCGCGTCTTCCAGGCCACGGCGGGCGGCGTCGGCCTGGGCGCGGTGTTGCTGCAGTTCGGCCGCCATGGCGTTGAAGTGCTGGGCCACGCGGTCGAATTCGTCGTTGGAGCCGGTGGCCACCCGGTGGTCGAGTGCGCCGGCCTGCAGGGCCTGGGTGCCTTCCAGCAGCCGGTCCAGCGGGCGCTGCAACCGTTGCTTGAGGTGCAGGGCCAGTACCACTGCCACGGCCAGGGTGATCAGGGCCATGCCGATGGCCTGCGCGCGCAGCAGATCAAGGCCGCGCTCGGTGGCGGCGCGCGCCACAGGCACGGCCGCGCGCTGGTGCGCAATCGCGCCGTTGATCAATTCGCGCAGGTCGCGCCCGCGCGCCATGTCGAACACCTGCGTGAGTTCAGCCCACAGGGCCGGAAAGTCCGCTCCTTGCTCCAGCGGCACCAGTTGCGCCAATCGTGCTTCCACAGCCTGGATGTTGTCGCGCATCAGCTCTGTTACGCCCACGAGCTGGGGCACCTCGGCCGGCATGCTCACGCCTTCACGGCGCACCATCTCGTTCCACAGCGCCAGATCGCGCTGCACCAGGTCATCCAGGTTGGCGGCGCTGGCGACCATCGCGGCCACCAGACGCTCGCGCTGCTCGGGCTGGGCGTCGGTGTTCATCAACCGCTGCAGGGCCCACACCCGCAGCCGCTGCTTGTTGGCCGACAGGTCGAGCAGCTCCGACTGGATGTCGCTGGCCAGCCGGCTGTGCTGCGCATAGTCGTTGACGCGGTTGGCGCCCCAGTACACAAAGGCGGCCTGGATACACACCAGGGCCACCAGGGCGGCGAATGCGAGGGAGAGTCGTGCGCGGTACATCAGCATTGGGTTTCGTGAACGATCCTCTGGATCGCCTGAAGCAGTAGGACGGACGATAACCCAGCTTGTTTTTTCTTCGATCCACATAGCTGTGCATCCGAATTCATAAATGCGTCTACAACCGAGAGCGCTGCACCGCCGGCAAGACGACGTCGTTCGACTACCTAGGTTTTGCTGGCCTGGATGCCAATGGGCGAATGATGCTGCAGACCTTATGTGTGGCAATCTCTGCGCATGGCCGCTTTGCACAATTGAGCGGTCGGTCACGATTCAAGCATGACAGACTGCAACCGCTGCCAAACCGACATCGGTGATTGAGGGCGGCTTCAGGCTGGTTGCTGCCGGTGACCTCTGCGTATTTGCCCAGCGTATATCTCAAGGCTGCCATGCACGAACCGAACTGACAGTACCAAGAATCAGCGGGAATCGACGGCGGACGAAAATACACATTCAGCAGAACAGGGAAGAATTTGCCAGTGTTTACAGCAATCATTGAAGGCGGCATTGGTTGGGCGGTAGGCCGGGTGGGCGATAAAGCAGCCAGGGCCTTCATCAGTCGCTGGAGCGAGAGGGAAGCGAAGGCGGAGTTGATCGAAATCATCGACGTAGCTATGGGGGACGCCGTAGCTGCTGTGCCGATCCTGGCAGAAGACTTCCGCTCAGAGACCTTCATCCACCACGTCGTCGCACCGACCGTGGTGCATTTCTTGCATGATCTGATCGTCGACAAACCCGAAGCGGAAATCGTCAGAGGCTACATCGAGCGATTCGTGGAGCCTTTCCTGCGCGGGCGCTCACTGAAGGAAACCTTGTCGCAGCTGTTCTACACCCGGCAAGGTGACTTGGAACATGCGTTTTCTCTGTTTCTGACACGCCTGCGTCCGGCCCTCTACGCCTCCAAGCACTGGAGAGACCCGATCCGTGATCATGCATTAGAAGAGGTTCGATCCACGGTCCTTCGCATCGAAAAGCAGCTCACTCCGACCACAGTTGCCGATGCGGTCGATATTGACGATGCACGGGCTGATGCGAAGGCGGCCTCCCAAGCGCTGCGGTCCTGGTCGCAGACGATTAGCGGCGAACATATCGATCGGCCTGAACTAGAGATACTTCGGCAACGCATTCGTGAGCATCCCTACGCTTGCACCCTGGTCATTGGTGAATCCGGCTCCGGGAAGTCGGCGCTTTTCGCCGAACTGGTCGAGTGCCTCCAGTCGCAGGGAGTGGTTGTCTTCGCCATCAAGGCGGACCTTCTTCCGACCCATGTGAGAACGCTGAATGATGTGTCGAAAGCACTGGGACTGCGCGGGCACTTGCTCGGCGAGATCGAGGCCTTGGCACGAACTGCCCCCGTCGTCGTCCTGATTGACCAGTTGGATGCAGTCAGTGAGGTCATGGACCGGTCATCGGAGCGGATGCGGCTTCTGCTTCAGATCGCCCACCATTTCCAAGACAAGAAGCGCGCTGAACGGGTTGAGCCACCCGTGCATATCCTCGTGTCTTCGAGACCCTTTGAAGCGGACTATGACGCCCGTTTTCAGTCTCTGGGCGCTGAGGTTGTCCAGCTTGCGCTGCCCAGCCAGGAGCAAGTTCACGCACTACTACAGCGCCTGCACATTTCGATGGAGGAGATTCCAGAGGTGCTGGGCGAAACGCTGAGACGTCCCTTTGCCTTGCGCATTTTCGTCGACATTCTGCGGAGAGGCGTTCCTGGTCGCGAACTGATCGCCTCACAGTTACTCAACACCTGGCTCACATCCGCCGATCTCGGTGACTCCACCATACGGCGGGAGGTGCTCAAGTTCTTGGAGAAACTGGCCGCCGACATGACCGAGAGTGAATCTCTGTGGCGGCCTGCAGATGTGTATGAGATCCAGGATCCTCAGGCAGTTCAGGTCGCCGTGGCGTCTGGCATCGTCGTGAGACAGAACAGTTTGGTGGGATTCAGCCATCAGGCTTGGCTGGATGACTTCCAGGCCAAGAACTTCTCAACCGGCCAATCACTGGCGAAATACGCCTGGGAGCGGCAGGACGGGCTTTTTGCGCGGGCTACCGTACTGCGGGCTCTGCAGCGTTTGCGGGCGTTCGATCTACCCGCCTATGAACAGGCGATTGATGCGCTGCTGGGAAACACCAAGACGCGGCGGCACCTTCGCCATCTCGTTGTGGACATGGTGGCTGGGCAACGGAAACCCTTCGCGCGTGAGCGGGGCTGGTTGCAACACCTTGTGCGCAGCGATGTTCCGTTGGCGCGCCGAGCCCTTGCGCGAATCACCGCACATTGGACAGATTGGCGCGAGCCCCTTCTCCCGCTGGTGCATAGCATCATGGGTAATGCGGAGCTGCGTTGGAGCGTCGTCCAGTTGTTGATTGCGGAAGCGCCACTCGATGCCGATTTCGTGGTCCGATCAATTGCCGCGCATTGGGACGCACCTGAACACGACCTTGAGGCGCTTGAGGTCTTTTCCAAGTCAGGCCAATGGTCTCCCGTCATTGTCGAGCGCCTTCGGCTGATATTCGCGCGACAGCGACTCGACAACTACACGATCGTTAGCTATGCGGAAAGGCTGGGTGATGATCGTGCCGCAGATCTCTTCAAGATTTATCTTGAGCGTGTGGAGGTCAGCAACGAAGACCGGCTACGGTTCCATGGCCTGGACAAGCTCGCTCAGCGATCAACCCTAGCTTTTGCAAATGTTCTCATTCCATGGTTTGTATATGTGGCGAGCCGAGACGAGCCTAGATCACGGGGCCTGCTGGATGCCTATCCGGCTTCTTCAAGTCTGCCCCATTGGTGGGACTATGAGCACACGGAGGACGGCATCTTCGGAATCACAAAGGCCGTTCTCTGTGCTTGTGCCAAAGAGCATCCGCATGATTTCCTGCGCCTGATCAAGACATTCGCCGACGTCGATGTGGCGGAGGTGCAAGCACTGATTGTGGAAGGCCTCGCTGCTGGTGGCATGGTGTTGGCAAATGAAGGTGTCGATTATTTGCTTGCCGACTCGCGACGCTTGCAAGTCGGAATGGCCTTCCTGCCAGACACCGACGGTGTGAGTCATCTGGTGGACGGATGGTCGACACAGGTGCTTCTGCGTGCCATCGTTACCCAACTTGGCACGGAGCAACTTGAGCGTATTCGGGCAAACATCGAATCATGGGATCCGTACCTGTATGAGGCGCAGGAAGAATCCGATGTTTCAACG
Source organism: Acidovorax sp. Root275 (assembly GCF_001428965.1). Lineage (NCBI taxonomy): Bacteria > Pseudomonadati > Pseudomonadota > Betaproteobacteria > Burkholderiales > Comamonadaceae > Acidovorax > Acidovorax sp. Root275. The sequence goes on from NZ_LMJH01000009.1 coordinate 865,263, forward strand.
AGACGCAATCGTCGCATTTGGGCTGAGGAGAGACGGTTTCCTCTGTTGGCACTATTACCTGCGCATGTTCTGCAGCCGCGCAGATACCGGCAAGTTCAGGAATGGCGTGCCACGCAGCCGGAACTCCGAGGCAGTCGCGGCGGAAGCATGGCATCTATCGTTAGATCACCGATGTCCTCACAGCAGATGGGCAACGCCTCTGACGATGACGTGTTCAAGATGATCGACGAGGTCGCGGACAATACAGATCGTCGGAGAGGCCGCCGCGGGTTGCGCCGCGATGGTGGCACGGTGGAGTTGGCGCGCGCGTTTGCGGCATTCGGCAAGACTCATGCTGACCGCGCCTTGTGGATCGCGGAGCAACGTTTTCGACCCGGTCGGCATGAGAACGTCGCAGGGGAACTGCTTCGTGTCCTTGCCGAGGATCCGAACGTCGATGCGCAGCGTGTTCGTGCCCTTGTCTGGAAATGGCATCGCGAAGGTTTTATCACCGAGGGGTGGCGAAAGGACGTGGCCTGGGCTCTTCAGGATCTGGCGAAACGTGATGAAGGTTTGATTGACGAGGATGTCGCGTTACTGGAGTCGTGGATCATCAACGACTCACTGCACACCAATAAGCGGATTGCGGCAAGGCTCGACTTAGAACAACGCAATCGTGAGATGAATAGCAATCGCAGAGCCGAGACGAATGCTATTGTGTTCCGCCGAACTCCAGGAGGCATGCGCATTCTTCCGCAAGACAATTTCACTTTGCTTGCAGGGATGGCGGCCGGTTTGCTGGGGCGTACGGAGCCAGACTGGGATGGGTGGTTGTCTGCCTTGGAGCGGCATGTAGATCGCCCCGAAGACCCAGCGATCTGGACCGCCATATTGATGTTTCGTGGTGCACCATTGTTTTGGGCGGATCGCCCGCGTGCGACGCGACTCGTGCAAACGATCTGGGATAGATTTCCAGACACATTCTCGGACAAGTATGTCTCGGACTTCCTCTGGCAGAACCGTGATCTGGTTACCGGCGAGATGATGAAGGCGATACGAGATCATTGGCTAGTTGGCAACGATGCTGGGAACCGGCAAGCTGCTGGCGAATTGCTGATGGCGACAGTGTTCCTTAACTCCGAAGACAAGATTGCATCAGTGCAGTTGGAGCAGATCCTGGTAGGGCCAGACACACCAGAACGTCTAGGCGCGCTGTTCACAGCGTCAGCCGCCTGGCGCGAGGCTTCGTTGCGTCCAGGGGCACACCATGTGTTGATGCGGTTTGTGCAACAGGCCGCTGGGCACGAGGCGTCGGCAATCGCTCGCGCCGTGTCTCATTGGGAACCACCGATGGCGGACGCATATACCAAAGAGTTTTTGAACGCCGTTGCGAGCAATCCTGCGGTGCTGCGTGTTTGTCTCGATAGAAGCTTCACGCGCTATCTGCAGGAACTGCTTCTCAGCCCAGGCTTCGAGGAACTGGTCCTTGAACTGGCGGAACGCTGCACGGAACTCATGTTCGCGCAAGGCGAGTCGCGCGTGCGGATGTCATACGGCGAGAGCTTTGTATCCGTCGCCATCGCACTCCAAAGATCCACGGATCCGCTTCGCAGCCGAGCAATGGATCTGTATGAACGGCTGTTGGATGGTGCGGCGTATGGGGCCGAAGAGGCGGCTGCAGCTTCGCTCTCGCGCTCTTAGCACAGACCTTGCCCAGGAATTTACCGATGCTAGATGGCGGTAGCCCAGCCCCAGTTGAGCGTCTGCTAATCGGCCGAAAAAGCACGTTCGTTTGACCTTCTCGATCGTCAGCAACCGCTGCAAAACCGACACCTGGGTTGGCATCTTCAGGCTGATAGCAGTCGTCGATGTTCAGCCGTTCACTGACTGCATATGTTCATACCGGACACTGGCAACTATCGGGGAACAATTCCATGCCACCGCATCCTCGGCACCTGCGTACAGGCTATCAGGCAGCTAGATATTCCCTCTTCATGGACTGAACCAGGTCGGCAGTAGTCGGTAAGGATGTCACCCCCGACACCGAATGCCCCGCACTCCATAGATCCGACCACCGTTGAATGACTGGTCCTTCAGATCCTCCTCCGAATTTGTTGCGCGCTTCCTGAACGGACACTGTCTCGTCCAACGCTTCGGGGTCGAGGCCCACCCGGACGATGGACGGCTTCAAAAAGTTCGCGGGCAACCCGGTGAAGGCGCGTGTGGCGAGCACATCGTCCATGGAGCTTTCCAGAAGCATCTCTTTGTAGTCCGCCGTCGCCATGCTTTCCTGGGTGGCGATGAATCGCGTACCCACACACCCCAGATCGCAACCCAACACGGTCGCGGCGCGCAGTGCCACGCCGTCCGAGAGTCCTCCCGACAACACAATGGGGCCGTCGAACATCTGGCGTACAGCACGCACAAACGCGAACGGGTTGGCCCAGCCGGTGTGCCCGCCTGCGCCGGACGACAGCAGCACCAGGCCATCGACGCCTGCCTCCACCGCACGCTCCGCATGGTGGAGCGAGGCCACATCGGCAAACACAAGGCAGCCGCCGTCACGCAACGCAGGAATCACCGAAGCGGGAGACCCCACACTGGTGATCACAAGCTCCGCGCCGTGGCGCACGATCAAATCCACTTCGGCCTTGAGGCGTGCGGGGTCGCGCCGCATGATGAGGTTGGGGCAATAAGGCGCTCGGCTGGGCTGTTCTTCGGCTTCGCGCTGAAGCCGCTGCAACCACGCCGCAAACTCGTCCAGCGACGTGCAATTGGCCGTGGGAAACGCACCGATGACGCCGGCCTCGCACGCGGCCGAGACCAGATCAATGCCCGAGACACGCAGCATGGGGGCCGCAATGACGGGCACCACCAGCCGCTCCATGAAAGGCAGTCGGTTCATTCTTGTTCCATTTCGTTCTGTGAATGCATTGCGTGAAGGGCCGCGATGGCCTGCACCGCCTCGTCCACGAGGTCGTTGACGATGGCCTGCAGCGGCTCGATGCGCCTGGCGAATGCGATGGATGGCCCCAGGGAGACCATGCCATGGCGCCAGTCGCCCTGGGTGTAGCAGCGCTCGCGCGCGACGGCTCCGCTGATGAGGCCGCCGAACGCGGCGTGTTCGGTGGCGCCGGTCCGCTCGATGGCCTGGACCTGGCGCGCGGTGTCGTTGAGCAGCACGCGCCAGGTGGTGCCCAGCGACTGCAGCACCCGCACCGTGGAGTGCTCGTCGCAGGTCAGCAGATGCTCCTTGTAGCGGGGGTGCGTCTGGATTTCCTCGCACACCAGAAAGCGGCTTCCGATGAGCACCCCGTCCAGCCCCTGGGCCAGCACCGCGGCCAGTTGCCTGCCGCGGCCGATGCCGCCCCCCAGCGCCACGGGCACGCTGAACTGGCCATGGGCGAGCGCCCCCATAAGCATGGTAGGCAGCTCGTTCATGCCCGGGTGCCCGCCTTCCTCCATGCCGACCAGGGCAATGGCATCGGCACCGGCGCGCACTGCAGAAAGCGCGTGGCGGATGCTGGAGGCTTTGTGAACAACGACGGCGTTGGCCTTATGCAGCGCTTTGATGAGTTCCGCTGGCGCATGTCCTGCTGTCTCGAAGACCTTCACGCCATGCCCCAGACTGGCATCCATCCAGCGCGGAACCATGGAGTTGGCTTCGGGCCGGTGCGAGAGCGTGAGGTTCACGCCAAACGGTTTGCCGTGAGTCAGCTCCGTGCAAAGCGCGAGGGCGTCCCGGAAATCCGCTTCGCTGGCATACGACCGGGGCGTGATGAAGCCCATGCAACCTGCATTCACCAGCGCAGCCACATACCTCGCGTCGGACAGCCACATCAGGCCGCCGCCCAGGATGGGGTGATCGATCCCCAGAAGCTGCGTAATGCGCGTGCGCAGAGCGGCGCCCATGGGTCAGCCCCCCGCAGAACCCAGGGCTGGCGCTCCAGCCAGGTCGATGTCGCCCATCCCCTCCATGGCCACGGGGAAGCGTACCCACGGCATGTCATCACCAGCGGCAAACTTGCCTCGCGAGGCGAAATGCGCTTGAGACGACAGTTCGGCGGGATGAACCACGGGTGCAGCTGGAACGTCATGGCGGCACAGCAGTTCGAAGGCCTCCCGCGATTGCAGCGGCTGCATGGCCTGCCCGATGCGCAGGTTGATCGCGTCGGCCGCCGCCTTGCGGGCCTTGTGCGTGGCGTACTCCGGGCCATCGAAAGGTGCGAGCGGCAGGGCCGCGCACAGCCGCTTCCAGAAATGGTCCTCCAGCGCGGCAATCGACAGATAGCGCCCATCCTTGCACCGGAACGCGCCGTAGGCGGCCTTCACCAGCGTGGCCTCGCGCTGCGCCTGCACGGTGCGCGCGCCGGCCGAGCGGTAGGCACCCAGCCGCGGGTTCATCCAGTGCAAGGCGCAATCGGCCAGTGCCACGTCCAGGTGCTGCCCCCGGCCCGTGGCTTCGCGCTGGAACAGCGCGGCCAGGGTGGCCGACAGCGCGTACATGGTCCCGCACAGGTCGGCCACCGGCAGCCCGAAACTCTGCGCGGGGGCGCCATCGGGCTGGCCCGAGACGGCCAGCACGCCCGCAGCGGCCAGGTAGTTGATGTCATGCCCCGGCAGGTCGGCCCAGGGCCCTGTCTGGCCGTAGCCGCTCAGGGATACGTAGATCAGGCGCGGACAGGCCTGGCACAGCGCCGCGGCGTCCAGGCCCAGGCGTGCCATCACCCCCGGGCGGTAGGACTCGATCACCACGTCGGCCGACGCGATCAACTCGCGGACCTGGGCGCGCCGGGACTCGTCCTTGAGGTCCACCAGCAGGCTTTGCTTGCCCCGGTTCACGGCCTCGAAGGCGCCCTGACCCAGGTGCCGGGCATTGTCGCCATGCGGCGGGCGCTCGATCTTGATGATGCTCGCGCCCATTTCCGCCAGGTTCTGCGTCAGAAACGGCCCCGGCAGCAGCTCGCTGAAATCCACCACCGTAATGCCCTGCAGCGGCGGCCGGGTTGCGGTGCCCGTCATGCGGTCGCTCCTTCGCTCGCTCTTTCGACAATGACGGCATCCAGCGGCAGCACGCCCTCTCCCTGGGCGCCGATCCACACCGGGTTGAGGTCCATCTCCTCGATGCGGTTTGCGTTGTGCATCACGAAGTCCGAGATGCGCAGCAGCAGCGTCTGCAGCGCCTCCAGGTCCGCCGGCGGGCGGCCACGTGCGCCGTCCAGCAGGGGAAAACACCGCATCTCGCGCACCATCGCGGCAGCCTCGCTGGCGCCCAGCGGCAGCATGCGGCGCGTGACGTCGCGCAGGATCTCCACGTAGATGCCGCCCAGCCCGAATGTCATCACATGGCCGAACACCGGGTCGCGCGTAACGCCGACCATCAGCTCCAGGCCACCGCGCGGCGCCATCTTCTCGATCAGTAGACCGTCAATGTGCGCGTCGGGCCTGTGGTGCTTCGCGGCCACCATGATGTCCTCCCAGGCTTGGCGCAGTTCCTCGGCGTTCTGCAGCCCCACCGCTACGCCGCCGATGTCGGACTTGTGCACGATCTGCTCGCTGGCGATCTTTGCCACCACGGGGTAGCCCATGGCGTTGGCCGCCGCGACGGCGTCCTGCGCGGTGGCGGTCAGTGCGTTGGGCAGTAGGGCGATGCCTGCTGCCAGCAGCTGGGACTTGGCTTCGGCCTCGGACAGGCTGCGCGTGGCAGTGGCTTGCGCAAGCACTGCCATGGGGTTCAGCGGCACACGCGCAGCGCTGGCGCGCTTCCAGCGGCCGTATTCGATCCAGCGCTGTATGGCCTTGATGGCCTTGCCCACAGACCGTGGCGGTGCAAACCCGCCTTCGACCAGCATGCGATAGCCCTCGCCCATGCGGTCGCTCATCCAGATGGGAATGATGGGTGTGGCACAGCCCTTTTGCGCCGCGATGATGGTGCGTGCCAGCTGGATCGTGGTGTCGCCATAGTCCAGCGCGATCGGAACGATCACACAGCCCAGATTGGGGTCCACCGCTACCGCGCTCAGCGACTTCTCGATCAATGCCGCATCGCTCAGCACAGCGGCGGTGGTGTCCACCGGGTTGTCCAGCGCGGCGAAGTCGGGCAGCAGATCGGCCAGGACCTGCCGCGTGTGAGGGGCAAACTGAGCGAGGGTCAGGCCTGCGGTGCCCACGGCGTCCGCCGTCAAGGCTGCGGTGCCGCCCGACGAGGTGTAGATGGCCACACCTTCGCTGGGTGCTGGCTCGCCGCGTGCGAACAGCCAGGCAGTATCAACCAGCTCGTCGATGTCATCCACCTCGATCACGCCGCACTGCTTGAACACGGCGCTGTTCACTTCGGCCGATCCGGTCAGGGACGCTGTATGCGATTGAGCCGCCTTCTGCCCGTATTCCGACTTGCCCACTTTAAGCGCGATCACGGGCTTACCGTTGGCCGCAGCACGGTTCACGGCGGCCACGAACTTTGCGCCATCCTTGATGCCCTCCAGCAAGGTCACGATCACCTTGATGTCGGGAGCATCGGCCATGTAGTGGATGAAGTCGGCCACCTGCAGGTCCACCTCGTTACCGGTAGAGGCCCACAGGCCGATGCCGATACCCCGGTCCATGGCCTGCATCACGTTGCGCCCCAGGCCGCCACCCTGAGTCGCCAGGCCGATAGGACCCTTGACGAGGTCATGAGGGAAGGAGGGCGAGAAGGTCAGGCCCAGGCGGTGGTTGACGTTGGTAAGACCCGGGCAGTTGGGGCCATACAGGCGCATGCCGCCCGCATCAGCAATCTCCTTGAGCCGCACCTGGGCACGTTCGCCTTCTTCACCGGCCTCGCCAAAGCCCGACGTCAACACGATGGCAAACAGAACGCCCCGCGCTGCGCATTCTTCGGCCACCGCCAGCACGCCCGATGCGGGCACCACGATCACCGCCACGTCCGGCGTGGCGGGCAACGATGCCACACTGGGCCAGCAGCGATGCCCGCGAATCTCTGCCTTGGTCGGGTTGACGAGGTAAATGTCTCCGTCGAACTCGGAATGGTCCAGCAGATTGGTCAGCGTGCGCTCGCCAATGCTCTGCGGGCGGTCGGACGCGCCCACAAGGGCAATTGAGCGAGGGCGGATCAGTCGCGAAAGGTCAGTCAATCTTGTCTCCTGGTCGTTATGGGGGTGTTTATGACGAGGGTCAAACAATCGCCGAGATGCCCAGGATTTCGCGCCCGGCAATCAAGGTCTGCACTTCGGTTGTGCCTTCAGGAATCGTGCCGCCGCGCGTGTCGCGGAAGATGCGCTCAATGGGGTAGTCGGTGGCATAGCCCAGGCCGCCGTGCACCTGCAGCGCCATGCTGGCGACTTCGTGTGCAGCCTCGGTGGCGTACAGCTTGGCAATCGAGCAAGCAGTGCGCGCATCGGCATTGGCGTCCAGTGCGGCGGCGGCGCGCAGGCTCAGTGCCCGGGCGGCTTCCACACGGATCGTCATGTCCACGATGAGCTTTTGCACCAGTTGGAAACTGCCGATGGGCTTGCCGAACTGGGTGCGGGTACGGGCATAGTCAATGGACAGGTCGAGCGCCGCTTGGGCTGCGCCGACTGCGCCCATCGCAATGTTGACGCGGGCGCCGTCCAGGCCCATGAGCATCTTCTTGAGCGCGTTGCCTTCTTCCCCCAGCAGGTTTTCGCGGGGCACCTTCACGTTGTCGAACGCCAGTTCCGCAGTGCCGGTGCTCCGCAACACCATAGTGTCAACATTGCGCACCTCATAAGGCGATACATCACGCTCTACCAAGAAGGTGGAGAGCCCTCCCTGGCAATCGGGGCTGAACGTGCGGGCAACCACGATGCCGAAGTCGCCAAAGGCTCCGTTGGTGATCCACAGCTTGCGGCCGTTGAGGACATAGTGGTCGCCCTGCAGGTCTGCGCGGGTCTGGACCTGCGCAATGTTCGAACCCGTGCCCGGCTCGCTGATGGCGTTGAACACCTTGCGTTCGGATGCCAGCAGGGGCTTCAGGAAGCGTTCGCGTTGCTCTTCATTGGCTTCGGCTGCCAGCTTGTTGATGGCCGCGTTGGTGATGTTCACCATGGTCCGCAGCGACAGCCAGGTGTAGCCCGCCTCTTCCATGAGCATCGCCCAGGTCATCTGGTCCATGTCCATGCCGCCCAATGCCTCGGGCAGACGGCCGCCGATGTATCCGAACTGGGACAGCTCTTTGAGGAGTTCGAAGGGGAAGGTCTTGTCCCGGTCGTGCTGGGCCACGCGGGGTGCGACCTCGCTTTTCATGAAGCGGCGCACGCTGTCGCGCAGCATTTCTTGTTCGGAACTCATCGTTGCATACATGGCTATGTCTCCTGGGTTGAATGCATGGACCCGCCGCTATGCGGGCGTGGTGTCTTTGGTGCCCGCGCTGCGCCGGCCCGAGGCGGTGGCGCGCAGCGTGGGCGCGGGGTTCTGGGGGTGGAACACGAGCGCCCGTACCTCCTGCAAGGCCTGCAGGCACGCGTCTTTGGTACGACGCAGCCGTTCGGTGGGGCCGGCGATCGACAGCGCGAGGGGTTCGTCGCCCAGATAGCCAGCCACGGCGATGGCGGCCAGGCCGTCAAAGCCTTCGTTCTCCACCCACATCCAGCCTTGCTCGCGCGCTTGCGCGATCTGCGCCTCCAGCGCTGCGAGGTCGGTGATGGAGCCGGGGGCGATCTGCTTGAGCGGCTTGAGCCGCAGCTGGCGTGCAGCCTCTTCGGGCGTGCCCAGCGCCAGCTCGGCCTTGCCCAAAGCGGATACGTGCAGGGCGATCTTGTTGCCCACGTTCTCCACATAGCGCAGCGGGTGTGTGCCCTCGGCAAACGCCAGGACCTTGACCACGCCGGCCTCCACGCGGCCGCACATGCCGGTCTCTCCAGTCTTGTCGCGCAGCAGTTCGCAGGCCTCGGACGCCACCGCGTAGAGCGAATCCCCCGCAGCGATGCCTTTGGCAACCGTGAGCAGGCGGGCCGTGGGATAGAAGCGCCGGGTCCGCGCTGTCCGCATCAAGTAGCCCAGCTCATGCAGCGTGTGCAAGAGATCGGAGCAACTGCTCTCTGGCAGGTCCATCAGGCGCGCAAGGTCTGAGTTGGAGAGTTCGCGGCGCTCCCGGGCAAAGACCTCCAGAAGGGCCATGGTGCGAGACGCAGCGGGGACGATGGTGGGCATAAGTTATCCGGTATTTCGTAGATATCAACGAATCATAGCTTTGACAGCAGGACTATTCATTGAGGAAATCTCTGTGAAATCTCGTTCTTTGCTTTCGATACGAAGATCAAAACCTCTTGCTTGTCTACGAAATATTGAAGTATTCTACGACCAGCCGCAATTCAGTGGCAACAAAAAATGGAGACAAGCATGCGTAGAACCTTCCGAAAACTGGTTGTTTTTGTCATCGCCTCATTGGCCTTCGGTGTGCTGCACGCTGCGGGAGATGCGTGGCCCAGCAAGCCCATCACGTTTGTGGTGCCGTTCCCACCCGGGGGCATTACGGACAGCACGTCGCGGCTTTTGGCCAAGCTGCTCAGCGCACAGCTGGGACAGTCAGTGGTGGTGGACAACCGCCCCGGGGCGGGCGGCTCCATCGGTGTCGAGTCGGCCTCGCGCCAGCCGCCCGATGGCTACACCATCATTTACGGCACGCAGGGAACGCATGGCGCCAATCTGGCGCTGTACAAGAACGTGCGCTATGACCCCGTGGCGGACTTTGTGCCCGTGCACGCCATGTCGGAAACGCCGCTCATGCTGGTGATCAACCCTTCGCGCCCGTTCAAGACGGTGCCCGAGCTGATTGCCTATGCCAAGGCTAATCCCGGCAAGCTCAACTACGGCTCCGCCGGGCCTGGCACGGGCACCCACCTGACGGCCGAGCTGTTCCAGACCGCCGCCGGCATCAAGATGACCCATGTGCCGTACCGCGGCAGCGCGCCGGCACTGAGCGACCTGATGGCCGGCAGCATCGATCTGATGTTCGACTACCCGGCGGTGGTGCTGCCCCAGGTGCAGGCGAACAAGCTCAAGGCGCTGGCGGTCACCTCCAAGACGCGCCTGGCCAGCTCGCCCGACGTACCCACCGTGGGTGAGCTGGGCGTTCCCGAAGCCGAATCCACAGCCTGGGGCGCTGTGTTCGTTCCGGCCAAGACACCGCCAGACATCGTGAAGCGCCTGGGAGACGAGATCGCCAAGGCCATCGTTCACCCCGAAATGCTGCAGGCCACCGAGAAGTTCGGCAGCGTCCCGCTCGTCGGCCTGCGCGACGCCAAGCTGGGCGCCTTCGTGAAGTCGGAGATGACACGGTGGCGTGCAGTGGTTCAGCAGTCGGGCGCCAAGCTTGATTGACAGGCTGCGGGCAATCCATGCCCGCCCAGCAGCTTTCTTTTTCCCTCCCTTCTTCCTATGACCGATTCAAAGACTTCCTTGAAGCCGTTGCAGCCGACTCTCTATGAGCTGGCTGAAGACGGCCACTCACTCAACTTCTTCTTTGCGCAGTGCGGCGCTTGCGGGGGGCTGAGCTTTCCGGCCAACGCGCCGGGGTGCATGCACTGCGGAAGCCCGCTGAGTGAAGCACAACGCGTCACCCGCCCAGGCGGTGGAGAGCTGCTGGAATTCGTGACATTGCACGTGCCACTGCTGCATGGAATGGCAGCACCCAGCATCGCCGGGGACATTCGCATCGCGCCCGGCATCGTCGAAGAAGGTGTGATGGCTGTGGGAGACGAAACGGCGCTGAGACACGGCATGACGGTTCGTGCCATCGCCGAAATGAAGCCCGAAGAAGGTGTTTACGCCTGCCGCTTTGTGCCCGTGAATGAAGGAGCCGCGCAATGAGCAATGTCCAACAATCCACTTCGGGCAACTGGCTCGATGCTAACGGCGGTGTGTTCATCGCCGGTATCGGTCTGCACCCGTACCAGTTCCCTACCGAAACGCCCTACACCGAACTGGGCCTAACGGCCGTGCGCGCTGCGCTGGCTGACTCGGGACTGGCATGGGACCGCGTACAAAGCGCGTACGTGGGCACCACTTCCATTGGGATGGCAGCCGGCCGCGTCATGCTGCGCCACCTGGGGTCAACGGGTCTGGCGGTGACGCAGGTGGAAAACGCATCGGCCTCTGGCTCCTTCGCATTCCGCCAGGCGTGCATGGAAGTGGCCACCGGCATGAGTGATGTGGTGCTGGCAGTCGGAGTGGACAAACATGGCGATGGGCGCCGTGCGGCCAACAAGGACGGTCTGGAGAGACTGAGCGAAACCGCCACCATCCCGGCGGCCAAGTTCGCGATGATGGCGCGCACCTATCTGCGCGAGCGCGGCGCATCCGTCGAAGAAATGGCCAACGTGGCCGTAAAGAACCACGGCAATGCAGCGCGCAACCCGTTCGCGCAGTTCCGCAAACCCCGCACGCTGGAGCAGGTGCTCGCATCGCCGCGCGTGGTGGGCGACCTCACGGTGCAGCAATGCTGCCCGCGCGGCGAAGGCGCTGCTGCGGTGATGGTGGTCTCTGGCAACGCGATCCGAAAATTGGGACTGGATGCCCGGCGCTGCGTGCGTGTCAAGGCGTCGGTCGCAGGCAGTGAACGGCCCGAAACGCACTACGGCGACAGCGCTGTAGAGCTGGTCCGCACCAGCGCACAGGCTGCTTTTGAACAAGCGGGCATCGCCCCCAAAGAGCTAGACCTGCTGGAACTGCATGACGCCTTCTCGGTGGAGGAGTTGCTGTACAGCGAAGCGATTGGTGTGTGCGATCCCGGCGAAGGCGCCCACTATCTGGCGCGTGGCGATTCGCACATTGGCGGCCGCTGCGCCATCAACGCGTCGGGCGGCCTCATCGGCATGGGCCACCCGCTCGGCCCTACGGGTATCGGCCAGTTGGCGGAAATCACCCGCCAGCTGCGGGGTGAAGCCGAAGGCCGGCAGCACCCCAACGCGCGGTGGGGCATGGCCCACATGATCGGTCTGGGTTCTGTGTCCGTCGCCCATGTGCTGTCGGCATCGGCGTGACGGCACTTCAGATCTCTTTTTGAAAGCAAGCCAATGACTACCTCTGATATCCAGGACCTGGGCACATTGCTCTATGAGGTGCGCGACCGCGTGGCCGTGATCACCCTCAACCGGCCCGACCGCATGAACACGCTGGGCAGCACCATGAAGCCGGACCTGGCGCGCGCCTTCTTCGAGCTGGCGCGCAACGACGAACAGGTGCGCGCGGTTCTGATCACCGGCAGCGGCGACAAGGCATTCTGCGCGGGCGCTGACATCAAGGAGCGCGCTACCGACGTGGTGCGCGGCACGGAGTATTTCGTGCGGCAGAAAGCAACCCACGAACTGTTCCGCAACATCGAAGAGTTCGAGAAGCCCGTGATTGCGGCCATCAACGGTGTGGCCCTGGGCGGCGGGCTGGAGATTGCCTTGTGCTGTGACCTGCGCATCGCGGCCTCCCACGCGCGCTTCGGCCTGCCCGAAATCAAGCTGGGCGTCATTCCAGCAGCCGGTGGCACACAGCGACTGCCACGGCTGGTGGGTGAAGCTCGGGCCAAAGAGCTGATCCTGACAGCCGACTTGGTGGACGCGGAAACGGCACTGCGCTACGGCCTCGTCAGCCGTGTGGTGCCGCAAGCCGAGTTGATGACAGCTGCACTGGAACTGAGCCAGCGCATTGCGCAGCACCCGCCGCTGGCGGTCCGTTTTGCCAAACGTGCCATCAACCGAGGCATGCAGACCGACCTGGACTCGGGCCTGGAATACGAGCGCTATGCGGCCGCAATGATCGTGGACAGCGAAGACCGCATCGAGGGCATGCGCGCCTTTGTCGAGAAACGCGAACCCCAATTCAAAGGACGCTAGGGCCTTACCGCACTGGCGACTTCATCAGACAACACACACGAAAGGTATCCCATGGAACTCGGATTGAACGGACAGGTCGCGCTCGTCACTGGCGGTGGGCAAGGTGTAGGCCGGCAGATTTGCATCGAACTCGCCGCCGAAGGTGCGCGCGTGGTGGTGAACGACCTGTTTGCCGAACGCGCCCAAGCGGTGGCGGATGAGATCAACGCCGCAGGCGGGCAAGCTTATGTCGCACCGGCGGACATTACCCAACAGGAGGCGGTCGATGCCATGGTGGCCAATGCCGCCGAGCATTTCGGCGCACCCATCACGGTGCTGGTCAACAACGCGGGCATCATCCCTGAGCGCCGCGAAAAAGGGGGCCGCACACCCGCCTTCGTGGACACCCCCGTGGTCGACTGGGCCAAGATCGTGAACCTGAATGTCTACGGCACCATGCACTGCTGCCGCGCCGTGTTGCCGGGCATGGTGCAAAGTAAGACGGGTCGCATCATCAACATCATCTCGGAAGCGGGCCGTATCGGCGAGGCCAACATGGCGGTGTATTCGGGGGCCAAGGCTGCGATTGCCGGTTTCGCCAAGGCCCTTGCACGGGAGCACGGCCGCCATGCGGTCACCGTCAACTCCATCGCTCTGGGCGCCGTGTCCCATGAGGGCATCAAGGACGGTCCGTTGAACATCCACGCCACGGTAGAGAACAACGAGCTGCTGGGCAAGATGCTCAATGCATATCCCATCTCCAAAGGCGTGGGTCGCCTGTCCCGTCCGGGCGACGTGTCGGGCATCGTGGCGTTCCTGGCGTCGGACCGCGCGCTGTTCATCACGGGGCAGACCATCGGCGCATCCGGCGGTTTCGCGATGGTTTGATGCAGGACGGGGTGGTCGGTCAAACCGCCTCTGCGCCGCTCAGGTGCTAACCGTGCTGCGTTCTCATGCAGCACGACCGAACACACAACAAGGAGACAAGACCATGATGAATCGCCGCCATTTCTCGGCATCCATGGGGGCTCTGGCACTCTCGCCCTCGGTATTTGCACAGAGCGCTTATCCGCAGCGCCCGATCACCCTCGTCGTTCCTTTCTCCGCAGGCAGCGTGGTGGATGTCCAAGCCCGCCTGATCGCACGCGTGCTGAGCGACAACTTGGGCCAGCCCATCGTCATCGATAACCGGGTGGGGGTGAGCGGCTCCATCGGTGCCGAGTTCGTGTCCCGAGCGGCGCCCGACGGCTACACCCTGCTGATCGGCACGCAAGGCACGCAGGGCACCAACACGGCGCTCTTCAAGAACATCCGCTACGACCCGGTCAAGGACTTTGTGGCCATACACGGGCTGACGGGGAACGCGAATGTCCTGGTCTCCAACCTCGGCATGAAGTTCAGCACCGTGGCGGATGTGATTGCATTTGGCAAGCAGACCCCTGGGAAGCTCAACTTCGGGTCTGGCGGCAACGGCACGTCGGCGCACCTGTGCCTGGAACTGCTGCAAACCCAGACCGGTGCGCGTTTCAACCACATCCCCTACAAGTCCAGCACGGCGGCCATGGTCGATGTGATTGCCGGGAACCTGGATGTGATGTTCGACTACGTGCAGACCTCCCGGGCGCAGATCCGGGACGGGAAAATCACAGCACTGGCCGTCACCAGCACCAGCCGCCTGGCCGTGCTACCCAACGTGCCGACCATGGCCGAGGCCGGAATACCGAGCGTGGTGGCCATGAACTGGGGCGGGGTCTTTGCACCAGCTAACACGCCAGCGCCCATCGTCAAGCGCTTGTCCGACGCGGTAGGCCAGGCACTGAACTCGCCCGAGGTCACGGCGTCGCTGGACGCAGTGTCGAGCGTCAAGATGGGCATGCCACACGAGCAGTTCGCACCCTTCGTGGCGGCCGAGGCCGCCAAATGGGGCGAGGTAATCCGCAAGTCCGGAGCGAGCCTCTGATGCCGGCGCCCCAAGTGGCCGTGGTCACGGGTGCGGGCAGCGGCATTGGCCGCGCGCTAGCGCTGGCATGCGCCCGCGAAGGCATGGCGGTGGTGGCGGCCGACATCGAGGCCAAAGCCCTGGCGCAAACGCAGGCGCTGGTAGAGGCGGCAGGCGCCGCGTGCATGGTGCAGCGCTGCGACGTGTCCAACGCCGCAGACGTGGAGCGACTGGCCGAAGCCAGCTGGGGCCATTGGGGCGGTGTGGATTGGCTCTTCAACAACGCCGGTGTGGCAGTGCTCGGGACCGCCTGGGATGCCACGGACGACGACTGGAGGTGGGTGCTGGGCGTGAACCTGATGGGGGTGGTGCATGGCGTGCGCAGCTTTTTGCCGCGCATGCAGGCCCGGGGCAAGCCGGCCCACATCATCAACACCTCATCGGCTGCTGGCCTCGCCACCATCGCAGGTTCCGCCGTGTACTGCGCCAGCAAGCACGCAGTCGTCGCTTTCTCGGAATGCCTGGCCAAGGATCTGGAGCAGGTGGATTCGCCCATCGGCGTGTCCGTCTTGTGCCCCTCCCTGGTGGCCACGCACATTGACCAGTCACAACGCAACCGACCAGCCGCATTGCCAGAGGTGGGCCCCACGGCTGCCGCCTATGGAGAGCGCGTGCGTGCCGGCATGGCCGCTTCAGCCATCACTGCCGAGGATGTTGCACGCGCTGCGGTCGACGCGATTCATGCGCGCCGCTTCCATGTCATTCCCCATGCCCACACGGGTGCGTCCGTGTGGGACCGCACCCAAAAAATCATGGGCGATTTCCACCACATTCACCAGGAGAGTCTTCAGTGACCGCAGCCCACCCATCCGCCGACCTTGCCGCCTTGCACAACCATGTGACGGTGCTCACAGAACGCGTTGAACGCATGGAGAGCATCGAAGCCATCCGCGCGCTGCGTGCACGCTACCACGAATTGGTGAATGAGGATGCGGGCAACCGACTCTACGAACTGTTTGCCCCCGATGCGTATGTGGCCTACGGCGGGCGCCCCGAAGTGCGGGGCCGCGACAACATCCGTGCGTTCTTCGCATCGTTTCCGGTGCAAACGGCCCGGCAGTTCATCCACAGCCATGTCGTACAGGTGCAGGGCGACCGAGGCACAGGTTCCAGCTACCTGGACGGCCGACCTGTGAAGGACGGCAAGAGCTTTTACGTGGTGGGCCGCTTTGACGACGAGTACATCCGCCTGGAAGGCCAGTGGTTCTTTCAACGCGTCACCTTGAGCGTGCACTACATGATCGAAGCCACCGAGCGCTGGGACCACCTCATTCCGCTGCAAGGAACTCGTTGATGCACAGCACCGCCACCATGGCCTCGTTGCCATCCTTGTTTGATCTGACCGGCCAGCGAGCGCTGGTGACGGGCGCTGCCAGCGGTCTCGGGCTGGCCATTGCAGAAGCCCTGCTGGAGGCGGGTGCGGAAGTCGTGCTGTCCGACAGCGATGCGCCAGCGCTGGACGCCGAAGTGCAGCGCCTGCGCAAGACGTACACAAAGGTGCAGCAGCGAGTGATCGACGTCAGCGACGGCGCCGAGGTGGACCGCCACCTCGACGTCATCGCGGCCGCAGGGCCCATCGACTGCGTGTTTGCCAATGCGGGCATGAGCGCTGGACGCGGTTTCCTGGCCGAACAAGGGCGCCTGGAAAATGTGGACCCGGCAGCATGGGAAAAGGTACTTCAGGTGAACCTGACGGGCGTGCTGACCACGCTGCGCGCCGCCAGTCGCCATATGAAGCCCCGCCGACAAGGGAGGATCATCGTGACATCGTCCATTGCCGGGCTGAGGTCGGAGGCACATTCCGGCTACGCATACGTGGCCTCCAAGGCTGCGGTGAACAACGTGGTGCGCCAGGCGGCCATCGAGCTGGCGCCGTTCAACATTCTGGTCAACGCCATCGCCCCCGGCCCTTTTGCCACCGGCATCAACGGAGGCCGCTTGCGTCTGCCGGAGAGCGCCGAGCGTATGCGCACCTACATCCCGCTGGGCCGCATCGCCCAGCCGCACGAGATCCAAGGGCTGGCGCTGCTGCTGGCTTCGCCGGCATCGAGCTACATGACCGGAGCCATCATCCCCATCGACGGCGGTGCGAGCGCGCGTTAGCGCCTGAGACCATCAGTTCATTCCTATCCAACCACGAACACATAGAAAGCAGCACCATGATCATCGTCACAGGCCATGTGATTGCACGCCCAGACACACAAGAGGCCGTTGAGCAGCTGGCCGTGGAGCATGTCCTGCGCTCCCGGGCAGAGCCAGGGTGCATGTCCCACGAGGTGAGCCGCGATGTGCAGCAGCCGCTACGCTTCGTGTTTGTGGAGCGCTGGGAAAACATGGCCGCACTGCAAGCCCATTTCCGCGTGGAAGCATCGCGCACGTTCGCACAGTCAATGGCAAGCTTGTGTCAGGAGTCACCGCAGATCGATATCTATGAGGCGGCAGCTGTTGCGGTACGCTGAAGGCGGCAGTTCCAGCCTGGCAATCCAGCCCATGAGATGGAATGACGGGATCGATTTTTCGCTGAATGACATTTGTGACCTCAAAACAGGCCACACATCATTTTTGTTGAGCGGTGACCGATTCCAGCGCGCTCGGTATGAAAGTCCTGACTTTGGCAAGCTCGGTGCCAAAACCGTAGGTTTGACTTGTCGTCTTCAGACTGCAAGCAGCTATGCGTTCCCGCAGCGCTAACGTCCGCTTTGACTCCAGAGAAACACTCCCAACAGACTTCACAGCGCACCAACCGACGCCTCCAATCCGACGACAGAGTGAGGCGTGGATTTATAAATATCCCGGGTCAAATCTCCGTTTTTCTGAGATTTCAAGTGCATCGTCTACTTCTATGCCGAGATACCGCACCGTTGATTCCAGCTTGGAGTGACCAAGCAGCAGTTGCACCGCGCGCAGGTTCTTTGTGCGTCGATAGATCAAAGTCGCCTTGTTCCTGCGCATCGAATGAGTTCCATACTCTGAGCGATCAAGCCCAAGTTCATCGACCCAATGTCTAAAAATCTTAGCGTACTGTCGGGTTCCCAGGTGGGGCGATCCGTGCAGTCTGCTGGGGAATAGGTAGTCATCAGATCTCAGCGCAGCCTGCTTGATCCATGCTGATAGGGCGTCCCGAGTCACTGCGGTAATCTCGAACTGGACAGGGCGCTTGGTTTTACTTTGCAAAATCGTCGCCCGTGATGCCAATTGATCGCCATGTGACACGTCGCGAACCTTCAGTGCAACAAGATCACATCCACGAAGTTTGCTGTCGATGCCTAAGTTGAAGAGCGCCAGCTCGCGAAGGCGTCGCTCCATCTGAAGTCGCACACGCAGAGCCCAGATTTCCTTGATCTTGAAGGGGGCCATTTGCCCGACGATCTTGCCCTTATTCCAAGGCTCATGATGCGCATTGCTGGCCGAAGTGTCCATGGCGGTCCCCCATTGACGGAGATGGCCTCGGAGCATGCGCGCATGCAGCACTAAGATATTGCGATTCATCAAAACAAATCACCTAGACCGGAGGGGCATTTGCTGCAATCTATGCGCAGCCCTCGCGCAGCTTGTAGGGAGCCAACCCCTGTACATGCGCCAGCTTATCCCGCAAGCTCAGCCAAGACCACCGTCATGCGCGACGGCGCGATGCCGACGATCTCTGGCACCGCAACTTGATACTTCACAAATGGGTCTTCTTCCACCCGGCTTTCATCTCGGCCTTGTCGCACGAGCTTCCGGTTGCTGGGATTAAGCGGAAATTGGTCTGCTAGCGGCGGAAGGCTGCAATCGCTGCAGAGCTAACCTCGAGAGCGGGAGCACCCCCACACTTAGGCCCTCGCCACCGGCACGTCCTCCCACCGCGTCGTGTACTGCGGTGTGCGCCTCTCCTGCTTCATCCCCCAATCCTTGCCCTTGTTGGTGCCACCCGTGGCGCCTGAATGCACGGTGCCCTTGCCATAGCGCTGGTTGAGCGCATCCAGTGCCACCATCAGCTGGGTGCGGTCCCGGTGGTCTTCTTCCTCCAGATCCAGCTCGCCCTGAAGCACGTTTCCCGGCACCAGGTCCAGCAGCATCACCCCGGCCTTGGCCATCTTGTAGCCAGGCTCGTACATCCGGCGCATGCCAGCTGTGGCCGCCCACACCAGCTTTCCCGTGTCGGCCGTAGGCCGGCGCAGGGGCACCACCACCGACTTGTTGAAGCGAGGGCCGGGGCGGAAGGGCGAGGTGTGGCAGAACACCAGCAGCTGGCTGGCCAGACTACCTTGCTTGCGCAACTTTTCGGCCGCGCGGCTGGCGAACTCGCTCACGGCTTCCACCAGCGGCTGCAGCTCGGTCACAGCCTGACCGAAGGACCGGGTGCAGGCAATCTCTCTCTTGGGCTCGGGCGCGTCATCCAGCTCGATGCACTGCATGCCCTGCAGCTCGCGCACTGTGCGCTCCAGCACCACACTCCAGCGCCTGCGCACCATGGCCGGGTCCAGCCGGGCCAGGTCCAGAACAGTATGAACCCCGCACTGATGCAGCTGCGCGCCGATCTTGCGGCCCACGCCCCAGACTTCTTCCACCAGCGTGCTGGCCAACACCTCGTCCAAGTCCTGGGCAGGCAGGGCGGTCAGGTTGCACACCTGGGCCAGCTCGGCGGGGTAGCTGCCTGGTTTGCGCTCTGCCGTCTTGGCAATGTGGTTGGCCAGCTTCGCCAACGTCTTGGTGTGGCCAATCCCGATGCCGCAGGGGATGCCCACCCACTGGTGGATGCGGGCGCGAATGGCGTGGCTGCGTGTGATCAGGTCGCCCCGTAGCCCCTGCAGGCCGACAAACGACTCATCGATGCTGTAGATCTCCTGCGAGGGGCCCAAACCCGCCGCCAGGCTCATCATCCGATTGCTCATGTCGCCGTACAGCGTGAAGTTGGCACTCAAGGCAACCAGCCCGTGGGTCTCTTCCATGTGCCGTATCTGGAACCACGGCGCCCCCATCTTGATGCCCAGGGCCTTGGCCTCATTGCTGCGGGCGATGGCGCAGCCGTCGTTGTTGCTCAGCACCACCACCGGGCGGCCGTTGAGGCTGGGGCGGAATACCCGTTCGCAGCTCACGTAGAAGTTGTTGCCATCCACCAGCGCATACATGCTGGCCTCCGTCCATCAGATCAGGTGAGAAACAGCTTCACGCACCCGCTCACCACACCCCACACCTCAATGGTCTGGCTGTCACGGGGGATGATGTCGGGGTAGGTGGGGTTGGCCGCGCGCAGCTTGATGCGGCCGGCCCGCTGGTGCAGATACTTCACGGTGCATTCGCCGTCCACAATGGCCACGACGATGCTGTTGTGCTTGGGCTTGATCGCCCGGTCCACCGCGATGATGCTGCCGTCCTCAATGCCAGCGTCCCTCATCGAGTCGCCCCGCACGCGCCAGAAGTAGGTGGCCTGGGGGTGCTTCACCAGCAGCTGCATGATGTCCAGCCGCTCCACCACGAAGTCGTCAGCTGGCGATGGAAACCCCGCGCGCACGCTCACCCCACAGAGGGGCAAGGCCAGCGACTGCGCCGCCGTGTCGTACGGCACGGGTAGCGGGGAATTCCAAAGACTGTACATATTTACAGTATAGCTCCCTGCTGCCAGAATGTTGCCATGTGTACCTACTACGAGGTCCCGGGCCGTGACCAGCTGGTGCTGCACTTCGGTGACGTGCCCGAGGAAGAGTGGCGCGACAAGATGAGCCCGCTGTACCGGGGGCCGTTCCTGCGGGCCAAGGGCGAAGCCGGGCGCGAGCTGGTGGTAGGACAGTGGGGCATGATCCCGCCGAACTCCAAAACACACATCCCCACCGGTAAGGACGGCAAGCGACTGAGCACCTTCAACGCCCGGCGTGAGGGCATGGCCAAGTCATGGACCTACGGCGGCCCCTGGCGCAAGGGGCAGCGCTGCATCATCCCGGCGCAGCTTTATGTCGAGCCTTACTGGGGGACAAAGAAGCACATCCCCTGGCAGTTCGAGCGCGCCGACGGCGAGCCCTGGGGCCTGGCGGGCCTGTGGAGCGAGTGGACCGATCCGGCCACGGGCGAGATGGTGCTCAGCTACACCTTGATCACGCAGAACTGCGACGACGTGCCGGTGCTGAACCTAATGCACAGGCCTGACCCCAAGCGGCCGCCCGACATGCAGGACAAGCGCACGGTGGTGCCGCTGGAAAAAGGGGACTGGGATACCTGGCTGCACGGCACCGTGGAGCAGGCCGAGGCGCTGATCAAGGTGCCGCTGCTGGAGCTGTTTGTGCACCGGGCGAAGGACCCGGCACAGCAGGTGGAGTTACCTGTCGAGTCAGCATGACGCATGCGTACAACAGCCGGTGCTTGCGCTGCCTGAACTTAGCGATATAAATTACTGCTTGTCCGGGGCTGATGCGACCCCGGCCGCGTCCGGGTTACCTGGCGCATAGCCGAGTGGTGCGATGCCCCGGCGCCCGACCTGTCCGGCTATCGGCAACGGGAGTAGCTTCAACACTACCCCTGCTGCCAAATGAACAAGATAGCCAAACTCCGTATCCAGTCCGCGCTCATCCAACAATGCCGTTGTTTCTACTGCGGTTTGGCAATGATCGAACCTGCGATGCCTGAGTTCACGCCCAAAGAACTCAAGCCTAAATTCCAAAAGTACCTTCGTTGCACGGCTGAGCATCTAACTGCTCGCCAGGATCAAGGGCGCGATTCCGCACAAAACATCGTTGCTGCCTGTTGGTGGTGCAACACTCGGCGACACAAAGGGCGTGAAGAGAATGCGCCAAATCCACAGAAATATCGGCAACGCGTGCAAAGCTTGATGAAAAGGGGGCGCTGGCACCCAGTTGCCGCGATAGCTGTCGCTTTCCGAACCAACGCTTACGGAGTAGGCGAGCCTTCAAAACCGAGGGCAAGCGTGACTTCAGAAAAACTGACGAACCTGCAGGCGTTCCCGCAAGGCGGCTTGTGAATGCCTGCGTATTTGGGAGACCAACTGCTTAAGTTGGATTAAAGCAGTTGCGGGACTTCCAATGGTGGTGGCACTTTGCATTTGCGGGTGCTGCTGCCATGGGGAGTGTTAACTGAACCGCAGGGGCGGGCAGGCAGATCGGGCTCCCTTTGGGGAGCCCTTTCTGTTTGTGGGCAGTCCCCACCTGCAAGCAGCTGTAAAACCCTGCGGGATCCGAGCATTCGGGCCAGGAGTGAGAGATGAACGGTGCTCCAATCGGGCTTCGTTTTGTTCGACTCGATGTCTTCTTCTGTGAATCGTTTGTTCTCTTGGCCAAGTCGTGTGCGCCTGGCAGCTGTGCTGGCACTGACTCTTGCTGGCGCTGCTCTCCCCCATCCTTCCTGGGCACGTTCCCCACAATTTGACAGTGCGGCGCTGCTCACGCCCGAGCCCACCTCTTTTGCGCAGTGTCCGCAGTTCTTTGCGAACGGCACACCACCGGTCATCACGCCCCGGCCGCAGTTGCGTGAGCTTTGCTATGAAGCGTTTGCGGTACTGCACTCTGGCACCACCAAGACACCGGTGTACGTGGCCCAGCGGTTGAACCGCAGGCTCATTGAGGATGCTGACGAGAAGCGGGCGAAGCGCTTCTTTGCAGATGCGCGCTTGCCCAGTGGCGAGCGGGCGGAGCTGGAGGACTACAAGAACTCTGGCTACTCCCGAGGGCACATGGCCCCTGCAGGAGACATGCCCACGCCAACGGCCATGGCCCAGAGCTTCAGCTTGGCCAACATGGTTCCGCAGAACGCCCAGCACAACGGGGGCGCCTGGAACAAGATTGAGCAGGACACGCGGCACTATGTGAAGCGGGCCAAGGGGGATGTGTTTGTGATCACCGGGCCAGTGTTTACGGATGCGGGCCCACGCATTGGGGCCAATGGGGTGAAGGTGCCGAGCTATCTGTACAAGCTTGTGTACGACGCAACCACCCAAAGGGCCTGGGCGCATTGGCAGGAGAACCGCGAGGGGGAGACAGTGGGTCGGCCGATCAGCTACCAGGAGCTAGTGAGACGCACAGGCGTGGAGTTTTTGCCAAGAAGTGCACTGCAGCATTGAGTCGCAGCAAGGACCGTGTCAGCGGCGGGGTTATAAATCCATCCTTTCCAACCTCTACACGTGAGCATCCATGAACCGCGCAGAACTCGTTGAAATCCTGGCTTCCAAGAATGATCTGTCCAAGACAGCAGCCAATGCGGTGCTGGAAACGCTGATCGACACCATCCAGACGGCCGTGAAGAAGGGCGATGCCGTGCAGCTGGTGGGTTTTGGGACCTTCAAGTCGGCCAAGCGTGCAGCACGCACGGGCAAGAACCCATCGACCGGTGCTGCACTGAAGATTCCTGCAAGCACGGTGCCGAAGTTTGTGGCGGGGGCCAAGTTCAAGGCTGTGGTGGATCCAAAGGCGGCCAAGCGCAAGGCGGACAAGGCTGGGAAGTAAGTACCGCACTTTCCGTCGCAACCGAAGCAAACCGCCATGGGGTCAGGCCTCTGGCGGTTTTGTTTATGAGGGGCCGAAGAAGGCGTCCGACACGGCGATGCGTCTGCCACCTAAGTGCGCCATAAGGCGTCAAAGTTAACATCGGGCCTATGAATACGTTTTCCAATGCCTTTCGCGCTGAAGTCGTTCGCATGGCGCGCAAGGAGCTCAAACCTGAACTTCAGGGCATGCGCAAGGCGATCACCGGGCACCGCTCGGAGATCGCCGCACTCAAGCGTGAGGTCAACGCCCTGACCTCCCAGCTCAAAGCCACTCAACGGCAGGTCAAAACAACAGATGCGCCCAAAGCCAAGGCCGCGACAGGAGGCGTCACTACCAAGAAGTCAAAGCAGATCCCGTTCGATGCTCAGGTGTTGATCGACAAACGCGCAGCACTCGGTATTACGCAGAAGCAGATGGCTCAGCTGCTGGGTGCTTCTTCGATATCTGTCTACAAGTGGGAGACGGGCCACGTTCATCCACGGGCAGCGCAACTGGAGCGCATTGCTGAAGTGCTCAAACTGGGCAAGCGCAAGGCGCTGGCATTGCTCCATCCGCAGTGACGATGAATGGTGGGCCGGATTGCCCCACCATAGACTTAGCGGCGGCGGTACTGCGCTCCTGGTGACGAGTCATTGCGCTCGTCCGCCAGTTCGAACAGACACCGCATGTAGGGCTGGACTTCGCTCCATTGGGCGCGGACTTCATAGAAGCGCGATAGATTGCGCGTGGCCTCCACCGCATCTGGCCAACGGTCCGCAGCGCTTACGCGCGTCATAGCTTCTCGGCTGTCCTGTTCGTCGTGCAGGCTTCCGTCTTGAGCGCCATAGGTGTGGAATTCCACGATCCGCCTGGGCTGCGTAAGGTCAGTGCCCTGACACATGCCACTTGGCTGTGAGTTCTCTCGCGAGGCATGGGCTCCGGCGAACGAGTCCTGGACCGTGTGGAGCACCGAGCCGAATGCCACGTGGTGCAAGTAAGGAAGCAGCTTGTCCTGCCGCCCGAGGATGTAGAGGTCCGAGACCCGCCACTGTGTGCATCCAAAGTGCTCTCTCAAGGTGGCGTTGTCGATGTCTCGAAGAAAGGTGTCAGGCCTGATTTCGCGCGATGACACCTTCCAGGCGAACTCCAGCCAGTCCAGCACTTTGGCGCGGGTTGCGCCGGGGTGTACTCCTTCTTCACTGGCCATGGCGTGTAGGAACTGCAAGTCGCCGAAGTGCGAGCGGGTCATCACATTGCCGTGAAGACTACCCTTGGTCTTGCTGCACCCAACGATCGGCTGGGTCTGTGCCTTCTTCTCTGCATCCTTGAAGAGGCAGTACCAACACAGTGGCTGCGTCGAGAACCGGATGGTCTGGGACACATTGCACGACTTGCCCAGGTAGGTGCAATTGCCTTCGTCGGGGGAAAGCTTGAATGGAGGCAGATCGTTCCAACGCACGCCGTAGATGACATATGGGGTAGCAAACGGCAGATCCCGAGAACTGCAGCTGACGTCTTGCGCCAGAGCGCCGGACTCTATCGGGCAGCCCATGCCAATCTGGGTGATCTCTTCGTGGACTCGGCCCTTGATGATGACACCCAGGCGCTCAGCCACCTTCGCCAGAGAGTCCTCTTTTTCGTTGGTCAGCTTGGATTCGAAGGCGGAGCCCATGGGGGCGATCTGGAAGGCGACGGCGGCGCTGGAGAGGGCGAGAACACCTGCGGCTACCGCAACCAGACGCGCAACAGAGCGCACAAAAGGCGAAGACTTGTGATGATGAATTGCGATCTTTGTGCATGCGGCGTGCATAGGTCCCTCCTATGGCCGCACTCTAGATGGAACCCAGCTCTAGGCAAACAAATATTGTGCAAAACGATGCCGAGACCGCGAGGCATGTCCGAGAGAATCTGACTGCTTCAGGCTGATTGCGGCCGTGCGAATTTGATGGACGAATGTCGGAGGTTGCCTATAGCTGCCCGCCAGAGTTTTCAGGACGGTCGATCGGTTCGCACTGGAATCTGCCACTCATCTACTGCATTGTGCAAGCGCGGCGACGCTGCTGATCCATGATTGCTCCCTTGTTCGACGAACCGGGGTGCGCTCGGGCGCCCTCGACAATACACCGCTTGCGGCTTATTCGTCCAGGGTCGCAGCTTATGCGTTCAAAGTCGCAGTTGTTTCATTCTTCGTCAGCAACATCGAGGCATTTACTTTGAATCCATCGCGCCCCGGGCGCCCTTGGCGGTTGAGGGAACCAGATCCGACGGTTCAAGCAGAGCGGCGCCCGCACCGCTGACAGAAACCACGTCGAGAACTGCGCCGACCGGAATGAGGCCGAACCCATCGCCACCGCGTCGTTTCGTCGCCGCCGTGAGGTCGCGAGCCGGCTCGAACGGCTCCTCGTCGCCAAGCTGGAAGGTCCCCCAATGCACACCGAAGGAGCGTGCGGCGCCCAGGTCCTCATGGGCTCGCACGGCATCGTCCGGGTCCATGTGCTCGAAACGCATCTGCGCCCGCGGCTGGTAGGCGCCGATTGGCAGTGCTGCCAAGTCAATGGGCCCGACGCGCTGACGGATGTCCTTGAACATCGCCTGCACGTAAGCCGTGTCGCCGGGGAAGTAAAACCGCCTCAGTGAGCCCGCGACCTCGTTTTCCACGACCCAGCCACCCCACAGCGTGGTGTTGTGCTTCCGCGGTCCTCGCCCGCTGCTGTGCTGTGCGGGTACAAACTGGAATGTCACAGCCCCTACCGTCGCCGCTTGCCACCAGTCAAAGGAGTGCGCCGGGGCCTGCACATGGTCTTCGAACCAGGACTCGAGGCCCCGACCCACAAAGAAGCGTGGCGGCCCGCCGCGTTGTCGGGCCAGATGTCGCACCGTGGGCAGGTCAAGATGGTCGTAATGGTCGTGCGACGTCAGCACCACGTCGATGTGCGGCAGTCCGTCGAGCGGCAACGGCAGCGAGGTCAGCCGCGCTGGCCCGAAGCCGGCCACAGGAGCAGCCGTGTCGGTGAGCACGGGGTCGAGCAGCACCCACAGACTGCCTACCCGCATCAGCATCGCTGAGTGGCCCAACCAAGCCACCGCGAAGGGCCGCTGCGCCATGGCTTCGATGTCAAGCGGCACGGTGGGCGGCACCTCGGTGCGGCTGAGATCGCGGGTGATCTGCACCCAGGCGCGGCGCAGGAAGTAGGTGGCGGACACCCGGGCGCCTGTGTCTTCGGTCAGAACATATGGGTTGGCAAAGGTCTGCATTGGCGGTTGCTCCGAGTCATTGAAAACTGTCGAACAGGCCAAGAGCAGACCGCTGCACAGCAATGCAGCCATCGCACCTGCGAGCGGCAAGGAGGGGCGTTTCATTGATCTTGCTCGCGGCCTGGAACATCAACTGCATGGAGACGCCAATCAGTGCGCACCGGGAAAGCACGGCAAGGGGGTATGAATCTTCCTGCCATGGTCAAACGAAATCGACGTGCTTGCGCAGCGGTAACTCGCGGATGCGCTGGCCTGTGGCGGCGAAGATGGCGTTGGCCAGCGCCGGCGCGGCCGGCGGCACGCCCGGCTCGCCGATGCCTTTGATGTTGCCGGTGGTCTGCAAGGCCCTGGTCACGATCTGCGGGGTCTGGTACAGCCGCATGCTGGGATAGTTGTGGAAGTTGGTTTGCTGTGCCGCGCCGTCCGCATAAGTCAACTCGCCCATGATCGCGTGGCCCAGGCCCCAGATCACCGCGCCCGACAGCTGTGCGTCGACATTCACTGGGTCCAGCACCTGGCCCAGTTCGGCAACCACAAATGCCTTGTCGATGCGGATGCCCTTTGGCGTGGCCGAGACCTCCACCACTTCGGCCACCGGTACACCGAAGGACAGAGTGAAGGCCAGCCCGCGGCCGCGTCCCTTGGGCAGCGGCGTGGTCCAGCCGGACAGCTCGCCCACCGTCTGCAGCACCCGTCTGGAGGGTTCGTGGGAGCACAGGCGCAGGCGCTCGGCCAGCGGGTCGGCGCCGGCAGCGAGGATCAACTCGTCCAGAAAACACTCGTGCAGAAAGCCATTGCCCGACGCGCCTACCGCTCGCCATGAACTCACCGGCACCATCTCCGGCACACGATAGCCGGTGACACGGTAGTGGGGGATGGCGAAAGGCTGGTCCCAGGCCCCGGCCACGATGGCCACGTCGGGTCCGAGGGTGGGCACCTTCTGCCGCCCAAGCTGCGAGGCGTTGACCGACTGCGAGGCTATTTCCAGGTCGTAAGCCTGCACCTGACCCTTGGCCGCCATGCCGCGTGCGCGGGCAATGGCCAGCGGACGCGGGTAGTCGTGCGTCATGTCTTCCTCACGGCTCCAGGTCATCTTGATCGGCACGCCCTGGTGGGCCTTGGCCAATTCAACCGCCTGGCGCACGTACTCCTCTTCGAGCCGGGCGCCGAAGCTGCCGCCCATGATCTGCACGTGCACATGGATCTGGTCCTCGGCCAGCCCGCTCACGGCGGCCGCGCCGGCCAGCACGAACAGAGGAACCTGCGTGCCGGTCCAGATATCCAGGCGGCCGTCCTTGAGCAGCACCAAGGCATTCATGGGCTCCAGCGGCGCGTGGGCCAGGTAGGGCACGCGGTATTCGGCCTGCAGAACGCTTGCGGAATCGGCGGCCTTCAAGACGGTTTCGACATCGCCTTCGTCCTTGAAGCGGCTGTCCTGGCGTTCGGGCGTGAAGGACGCGGCCGCCTGCTTGAACATCGCTTCCGATGTCAAGGGGTAGGGCGCCGCGCCCCATTCGATCTCCAGCAGATTGGCCGCCTGGAAGGCGCGCCAGGTGTTGTCGGCAATCACGCCCACGCCGCCTGCGATAGGCACTACCTTCAGCACGCCCTTAGCGGCTTCGGCTTTCCCGGCATCGAAGCGCTTGATGCCGCCGTCCCAGCGCGGATTGGTTCGCACCGTGGCATAGACCATGCCCGGCATCCGCAGATCGATGCCGTACACCGCGGCGCCGGTGGACTTGTCGACGATGTCCAGCCGCTGCATGGGCTTGCCCAGCAGCCGCCATTCGCTGGCGGGCTTGAGTGTCACCTGCGAGGGCGGGCTGAGCTTGCCCGCGGCGGCGGCCAGCGCGGTGTAGGGAATGCGTTTCCCGTCGGGCATGAGCACGTGGCCATCGGCGGTCTTGAGTTGCGCGACCGGTATCCCGGTCTGTTGCGCCGCCGCCGCCAGCAGCATCTGCCGCGCCACGGCCCCGGCTACGCGCAGCTTGTCGAAGGCATCGGGCACGGTGGTTGAACCACCGGTGACCTGAATGCCCAGCATCTTGCCCATCACGTCGCCCGCACCGCGCCCTGTTCGGGCCATGAAGCTGTCGCTGGTGGCCGCAATGGGAAAGCCCTCGGCCACCAGCGCGCCGTTGTAATAGGCGGCGGATGGCGGCCCGGGGTCCACCTGGAACTGGCCCCAGGCAAGGTCCAGCTCTTCGGCGATAAGCGCCGCCTGGATCGAATACGCTCCCTGCCCTTTGTCGGCGCGCGGCGTGGTCAGCGTGATGCCGCTGGCATCGATGCGCACATAGGGGTTGAGCGTGGCCGCGCCGTCGGACAGGCCCTTGAGCAAGGGATTCGCCGGGTCGCGCTTGTAAAGAAAGGTGCCCACCGCCAGGCCGGCGGCCACGGCGCCGGCGCCGATCAGGAAAGTGCGACGGGCAATGCGTGCAATGTTGGTCATGGTTCAAGCCGCTTTCATATGCGAAGCGGCGGTCTTTACCGCCTGACGGATGCGTGGGTACGTGCCACAGCGACACAGGTTGCCCGACATGGCCTGATCGATCTGTTCATCTGTCGGGTTCGGCTCGCTGGCCAGGAATGCCGCGGCCGTCATCATCTGGCCGGCCTGGCAGTAGCCGCATTGGGCGACCTGGTGCTCGATCCACGCCTGCTGCACCGCGTGCAGCGCACCCGGCTGTCCAAGCCCTGCGATGGTGGTCACCGGCGCTTGTACGGCGCTCGCGGGCATCAAGCAGGAACGCACCGCAGCGCCGCCCACGTGCACGGTGCAGGCGCCGCACTGGCCTACGCCGCAACCGTACTTGGGGCCGGTGACGCCGAGTTCATCGCGCAGCACCCACAACAGCGGCATCTCTGGTTCGACATCGACCACATGGTCCTTGCCATCGACGATCAGTTTCATTCTGGTGTTCTCCGGTTGACGGAAATGTGGAACTCAAGCCCCCGCGAAGGGAACGACGGCATGTCGAATCACCTGGAGATCACGAAGCTGCGCAGGCCGACCTGAGGGGATACGTGAAGGCCGGCTGCGCCGCGACTTCAAACGCAGCGGTCAGCGTTCCTATTGCTTCTGATTCCCATGTAGACGATGACAACATGAGCGGACTATACACGGATATGTTGTCAGCGTAAACAATGTGATCTATGTCTACATTTGGTATAATGCGACCACGCCCATTCATGAGCCCCGGGAATACTGGGGATGCCGCCACTTGCCGCCATCAACAAAGACGCTGAACACGAAGCTGGATGCCGTCGATAGGCCATATCACCACGGAGACCTGCGACGCGCGATCGTTGAAACCGCCTCAGCGATGCTGCGCGAGGACAAGGGCTGGCAGTTCACACTGCGCGAGGTGGCGCGCCGGGCAGGCGTCAGCCATGCCGCTCCCTACAAGCACTTCCCTGACAAGGCCGCGCTGCTGCTAGAGCTGGCGTTGCGCGGCTTCGATCAGTTAGGCCAAGAGTTGAAAGCGGCGATAGTTCCTCGACCGCGCTCCGCTCGCAAAGAGTTCCTGGCAGTCGGTGGCGCGTACATCGCCTTCGGTTTGAGCAACCCTGCGCTGTACCGCCTGATGTTCAGCAGCGACGCGGGTGACCTCCAGGTCGCGCACATCAGCGAAAGTGCCTTGTCGGCGCTGGGGGTGCTGCTGGACGTGCTAGCCCGTGGGCAGGAGACCGGCGCCTTCAAGAAACGGCCTTTGCAGGGCCAAGCCGCGGCCTGCTGGGCGCAAGTGCACGGTCTCACCATGCTCAGCATCGACGGTCTTCTCATGCCCGAGAAGGTTGGAAGTGCACCGGTCCAGGCTGCACTGGATACGCTGCTCGACGGCGTCCTCGGCTGAGCAGGCAGCGCCTGGAGCGTGTGCCATTGCCCCGGTGCCGCGTGCTACCCACGCGTGTGCCAGCCTTACGCCTTCAGGACAACCGCCGAGTCGCTCCCGCATGCGCTGCGACTGCACTGGAACTGGCCCGCCTGCCGCAATCCATCCGTGGGGTCGGCCATGTGAAGGACCAGAACCTGACGGCGGCCCCAATCCAACCGATCGCGGACGGGCGTCAGCTGTACCTCGTATAGCGACCGCTCGGGCTAGCGCCACCCGCTGAATTCAAGGGCGGCTTGATGGCGCTTATCGTAAGTACGTCGGCCTGCAGTGACGGGCTCCTTTCGCTGCAGAACCGACCTCGGCGAGTCGGCTTCAGGCTGATTGCTGACGTTTAGCCTGGAGTCGTCGAACGACTGCTGCGATCGAGAGCAGACAGTTAATAACATCACTGGGCGTATTGCGAACTCAACTGCTTCCTTGTTTTGCTGATATCTCCATACGCATGCAGCAGTGTGCCGTGATGTACAACGAGGTACGCATCAGACCGAACGGAAGCCGCGAAATCATCGGCCAATTTGAGCTTCTCTTGCGACCACTCGCTCGGCTGCTCGGTCGAGGCAGGCGCGCTCCATGACACCTCGAGGAAGACCGATTCAGCGTGGACAAGGGTTCGTGGTGGATGTCGCGACGAGGCAGGTGCGTAGGCAGGGGGCCGCTTGGACTGTTTCTTCTCCTGTAGGTTCGCAGCCGTCGGCTCCTGTTGCATGCGAGCGTCGACGAGTCTGATCGGCCAAACCAATCTATGGCTGTCTTCTCGCCGACAGAAAGCTCCAGGCACTTGGACACTCGGTGTCGCCACATGCCCCCCTCATCCGTTGATCATGACTGGTGTCACTAGTTCAGCTTTGCAAATAGCAAACGGCCTCGCACTCATTCGCTCTGAGGGGTCACCTTACTTCTTGCGGAAGCAGTTCTCTTGCCATCTCCACGGCTTGCTCACGTGACTCAGCAAGAAGTAAAGGGTAGCCCCAGAACTTGGCGAAGACGGCCGCGAATGCCTTGTAACCCAGACGTTTTGCAGAGTTGGACTCGACCATGATCATTGCCAGAACCAGTCTTCGCAATTCAACCTTGTGCTTTTTCATCCAAAGTGCGGTACGTTTCTTTTCTTGCGGCAAGTGTTCATGGGCTTCAACAGTTGGTACGGTATCGGTTAAGAGAACGAAGGGTTCTCCGCGCCGCAAATTGGCCTCGAACTCGTCGAAGTCCTTCTGATGATCATGTCCAGGTTCTTGCGTAAGATCCATCCAGACCAAAGGGAAGTCAGAACTATTCATAACCATGGCGGTTTCCTTTACTTTTGATGAAACGCCAGGTGGCCGCAATGGCGAAAACACCAGGCAACGAGATGAAAAACACGGCTGAGAAGGCAACGTGCCAGCCGTCGCGTAACCCGTCGGAGATCCCTCCTAGGGTATTCAGTACAACAAGCAGGGTGCCGAGGATCAGGGCAGCCCACTGAGTCGCGCGTGTTCCCATCAGTGCGAGCAGCACCGTGACGATCCAGGCACCATAGAACGCGGAAAACATCCACAGTACGCCTGGCTCGAACGTAATCGCCGAAGTTGCTCCCTGCGCTCTCATGAAGTCGTTTACGTAGAAGAACAGCTGGAAAGTCACAAAAAGAACAGCACCCGCGGCTGTCGTCAACCAGAACAAGGCGACCTTGTTTGAGTTGTTCGTTGCCAGGTCTTGGGCGGGGCGTAGCGGGGGGCGAAGGGACATAGAAACTTTCTCGAGGTTCAATAGTTGTTTGTCTGGGGATTTCCAACGGGTGATTCGCGTGCCTGCGGGCAAGTCAATACGTATAGTCCAGCGTCACCATCACACTGCGTGGTGCGCCATAACTTACGGTGTCGAAATTGCCTTTTTGTAGCGCGTACTTCTTATCGAACGCGTTGTTGACATTGACGGCCACGTTGGCCTTATTTGTGATGGCGTAACGTGCTACCAGTGACACGAGGGCATATGAACTCTGCTCTCCCCCCAACGAAGTGGTGCCAGTGTTAGGGGTCTGGTAAAAGCGGCTTTGCCATTTGACGCCTCCGCCAAGCGTCAACTTGCTCAACGCCCCGGGCAACTGGTAAGTGGTGAAAACCTGGGCCGTGCTGCGCGGTATTTGCGAATTCAAACGAGCGCCACCGCCATCTTGTGCCGTGAAGTTGGCGATACTTGCGTAGACGTTCCAGCCACGCGCCAGCTCGCCTTGCAAATCCAGCTCAACCCCGCGTGACTTCGTCCCATCCACACCTGCATAGACTTGGGCGCCGCTTGGCGTGTAGGTTCCTGCGACAAGTTGAGCCGCGTTGTCCAGCTCGGTCTGGAACAAGGTTAGCGCTCCATTCAGCCGCCCGTCCATGTAAGCGCCTTTGAGACCGATTTCCTTGGTTTTTCCTTTGGATGGCGTGAGCACATTGCCATTGCGGTCCCGATAGTCGGTTTGCGGATTGAATATCCTCGTATAGCTGACATAGGCCGAATAGGTCTTGTCAATGTTGTAGATCAAGCCCGCATAGGGAGTGAACTCACTGCTCTTTTTGTAGTGCAACGACATACCTCTGACGCTGTCGCCAATTTCGTAGCTGCTGAAGCGACCGCCAGCGATGAGGTTCAGAGGTTCAGACAGCGATATCCGGGTTGCGCTATAGACACCGCTTTGCTTGATTTGGGTGCGAGTCGGTATCGAAACCATCGCATCGAAGTTGGGGCGTGGAAAGGCCGGGCTCAGGTCGTAGACATTGACCGGCGCGAAGCCAGCGTAGAAAGGCGCTATATCTTCTTGACTGGCCGTACGGCGCGAACTCGTTGCCCCCACCACCAGGTCATGTTGGCGCCCCAACAGCTCGAAGGGGCCGCTCGCCATCACGTCGAAGGTGTTTTGACGGCTACGGCCTTCAGAGGCGAGCGCTACTGGATAGGCTCCGTTGGGATTGGAGCCGAGCCCCGTGGCACGATCGGGTCGGCCGACTAAACCAAGAAGTTCGGCATTGAAATCGGTACGGTACTTGTTAGCGACGGCCCGGAAGTTCCAGCCGTTGTCGAAGCGGTGCGCGATCTCGGCGAATGCCGTCTTGAGCCTATTGTCCCAATGGCTCCAATCCTGCGCGTAGTTCTTGGAGCGTGAATACACCGCCTGCGTGCTGTCGCTGAACCATAGCGGCAAACCTCCCCAGGTCGAGCCCTGCGGCGTGATGTTCTGGTAGTCATAGCCCATGCTCACCGTCGTGTTTGATGTCAGGTCTGCCTGGACGATCCCGTACAACGCTTTCCTCTCGGGCTTATAGCCGTCGATGTAAGAGTGCCCGTCTTGGTACGTCCCTACCATGCGCGCGCGAATGCGGCCGTCCTGTGTCAATGGAGTCGATACGTCAGCCATTCCCCGGCGGGTATCCCAGCTCCCTGCACCGAGCGAGGCGGACGCCGAGAAGTCACGAGTCGGCCTTTTGCGCACGAGGTTGACTGCAGCCGAGGGATTGCCGGTGCCGGTCAGCAAACCGGAGCCGCCGCGCACTACCTCGACACGGTCATAGAACGCGGTGTCGATTGAACCGATGCCACTCCCATTGACAATGTTGCCAACGACGGTGGGTATGCCGTCATACTGAACGCTATTGATCAAAAAACCGCGTGAGTAGAAGCTCGTCCGTTCGCTGTCGGACTGGTACGACACGACACCGGTGGTGTTTTCCAGCACGCCCTGCGCCGTATTCAATTGCTGGTCATCCATGCGCTGGCGTGTCACCACTGTGACCGATTGCGGTGTTTCTTCAAGCGACAGTGGCAAATTCGTTGCAGTTGTCGTCTGGCCCGTGGTGTAGGAGCCAGTACCCTCGGTGGTCGCCGTAACCATGCGGCTCGTTACAGTGACGTCCGGCAACGGTATCTCTTCTTGAGACGACCCCGATGCGTTGGTTTGGATCTGCTCTGGAAGGGCGGCGAATGCCCCCTGCGCGCTCATGAGAAAAGCCACCGCCGAGCCGAGCACGGCGCAGGATGTATTCCTGATGTTTCCCTTTAACGGCCCGCCCTTACGAAGGTAGTCGTAGGGCTTGGCGCATATATCCAGTGTCTGAAGAGAGTCGCCTGTAGTTGAGATGGCGGACATAAACAATACTCATTTGTATTTAGATGCCTTATTTGACCTTGGCGTGCAGAGAATTGATTGCGAAGCTAAGCCAGATTGTTTTGCGATTGGGCCAATCGCAAGGCTTCCAGCGAACTGACTGTCATGAGAGCGTCCTGGCGCGCATGTGACAGCACACATGCTGCAACCAATGGGGCCCCGCGCTGGGCGCAGCCGACGATCCCAGTCAATGGATTCGGATGGAGTCAGGGGAGTGTTTCGTCGGGGAGAATGATTGCGGACACGGGAGTAAGCTCTGCGCCATTCGCGCGATCAGAGAGGTATCGCGCTGGAGGCTTGCCTACTGCCTTGCGGAACATGGTGACGAACCCACTGGCGTTTTCATAGCCCAAGTCCAACGCCACCGCTTGTACGCTCTGGCCCTTGGTCAAAAGTTGAAGCGCAAGGATCACATGCAACTGGCGACGCCAGCGCCCGAAGCTCATCCCAAGTTCCTGTAGCAGAAGACGGCTCATGCTTCGCTCGCTCATGCCCACGCGAGTTGCCCAATCGGCCTTCGAGGTTTTGTCCGTTGGGTCATCCAGCATCATTTGCGCGAGGCGGCGCAATCGGAGATCGCGCGGCATGGGTAGATGCAAGTGCTCTACCGGCGCCGCCACCAACTCATCGAGCAACGTGGCAATCAGCCGGTCTTCTCGGCCCCCCAAAGCGTACAGCTCAGGAACACCGGCCACCTTCAGTAGCAACTCGCGGAGCAATGGAGTTACCGAAATGGTGCAGCAGGTTTTCGGCAGATCTGGTGAGGCGTCGGGCTCGACGAACAAACAATAGCATTCGGTTTCACCAGCTCCACGCGCCGAGTGGGGCAAGTCGCCCGGAATCCATATGGCGCACTGCGGCGGCACTATCCAGACACCATCTTCAATTTCACAGTTGAGGATGCCGCGCGCGGAGTAGATTAGCTGCGCCTTACGGTGCCGATGCTGGGCATTTTCCCAGTCCTTTGTTACCGACGTGGCACTCAGTGCGACAACTGGGCGCGGGACGCAGTCCAGGTCCCTAGACACAGTGAACCCGGCGATTGAAATCTTTGACATGACGTTTACAGCTATGTAGAAAGTACGGGGCTGGCCCAATTGGAAAATATTATTCCAAAATTACCCAGTACTGCACATCAATCCCGTAGTTGTATTGCGACCAAGAGCCGGCCGTTCTTGTCGCTTGGTGAAGGGCCTCTGGCGTGTTGGCGCCGATGCAGAAACAAGCCACCTTTGACTCATGTGCCGACGACCCCGTGAGCCACGCGAGTGGCTCTATCCCCACACGCCTGTTGGGTGCGGGGGCGGAACAAGTGGCGCAGCGCGGTGGCTCACTCCGGTCTCGGCGGCAGCAAGCCTGACCGCCGGCATCAGTCTGGTCCGGCCCGAGGCACGACCAATCAGCCTTCGCGGAAGGCGGCTGCCTCAACCCGGTGTCTTCCCCGACTTGGTAGACGCCGCGGGCTTCACCAGCCGCGAGATCTCACCACCGCACGCGCTGAAGTTGCGGGCGTATTCCTCGGGGTTGTCGAACAGCACCTGGGCTTGCATCAGGCGGTCGAGTTCCTGTTTTGCGTAGAGCAGGATGGCCGCGCTGCTGCTGCCCGAGGCCCAGGGATAGTCCAGCTCGCGGAACTGGCGCGCGATGTCGCGGTGAATGCGCACATGCATCTGCTCGTGTCTCATCACGTGCGCATAGGCACAACTGCCCGGCGGGATCTCGCTGGCCACGCGCAGCACCGGTTTGATGTAATCCAGCCGCACGACGACGCCCTGGCAACTGGTCTGCGGCATCACCGCCAGCTTGGTCTCGACAACGACGTGGCCGAGTTGCGTACCGCTGCGGCCGGCGCCCGCGCCGATCTTCGTCAGTTCGGCGGCCGGTTTGGCGTTGCCCACTTCCGGGTCGGCGAACCAAGCCGCAGTGAAACGCACCGCCTTGTCGCAGGGAGGCAGGTTGGCGGACTGCGCCTGGAAACAGGCGCTGACCAGCAGCAGAGCGAGGAGGCTTTTCATCGTAACCTTCTGGTTATCGGCAAGACGCGCTCGTCCTGAAGCGGTGGCCGCAAGGCGGCTAGCCTGACCGGGGGCGGACGAGCATGCCCGGCGCCGGCTGGTCGCCAGTTGGCGTTTTTTCAGCCTCCGATCGCATTGCCTGAAATCGTATTCGACCTGATTTGGCATCTACGCAATGACTCGCAGAGTGCTCGGCATCGTTGTGACCAGATACCCTGAAGCTCGCTGATAGAGGAGCCGCGCTGTCGCCCAAACGCGATGCGCGACGCTGTAAACCGGATGGCAAATGGAGCGAAGCCTAAGGCGCTTGACTTGTCATGCGAACTCAGGGCTTGCTGCTGCCAGTGAATGCAAACATTCGGCGAGTGTTTTCTCAAACCGCCAGCGGCAGTTCTTGACCGATAGTACCCATTCGTGACCCACATGCGAACGGCTGCAATCGCTGCTAAACGGACTTCGAACCGACCCACGAAACTACCCAGTACCCAGATCAACGCCCAAGGGCGAGTACGTGCTCGATGAAGCCGTGACAAGGGTGGGTTTTGTGGGCCAACACGTCCGTCTTGACCAATACGCCGAGCGGTCCCACACCTTGCGGTCTCCACGATAAAACGGCCAGATCCCTGCGCCGTATAAACGGCAAAACAAGGCTCGCTGGCACGCAGACCAGCATGTCGCTTTCCGCCAGCATGGCGTAGATGATTTCCGTCGAGCGGCTCGACACTCGGCACAGTTCCGGCACCCCGCCCAGATCGTCAAAAAGGCTATCAACCTGTTGAGGCCCCAGCCCCGTGAGTGGCGGGGCCAGCCAGCGTTGTGACAGCAGTTCAGCGCCCGTGACGGTGGCCTGTTGCGCCAACGGGTGCTCAGGGCGGCAGGCGATGACGAATTCATCCTGCAGCGCGGCGTGGAACTCGAACCCCTGCGGCAGCGGGGTCGGCTCGCGGCAGATCGCCAGGTCCAGGGTTCCTTCCTGGATGCTCTCCAGCAGGTTGTCGATGGTGACTTCGTGAACATCGATGGCGGCGCTGGGGTGCAGGGCGCAGTACGACGGGATGGCCACAGTCAGCAACCCGTTGATGCCCGCCGCAATGCTTCCGATGCGGATCAGCGCGGACGCGGCCCCTTGCTGCATCAGCGCCGCATTGCCAGCAGCCGCTTGCAGGGGCACCAGCGAAGCGCGCAGCAGCGGCAGAACCGCCTCACCCAGGCGGGTCAAGCGCATGCCCTTGGAGTGCCTTTCAAAAAGCGGGCCGCCCAGGGAGCTTTCCAGCTCCGCCAGCGCATGGGTCGCTGCGGGTTGGCTCAAGCCAATGGCAGAGGCCGCCCGGTGCAGGCTTTGCAGGTCGGCAATCGCGATCGCCAACTGCAGGTGCTTGAGGCGCACGCGCCCCAGGATGCGATTGAACAGGACGGAGGGCGTCAGGTCTGGCATGAAGTATTCAAAATTTGAATCATGTTGAAAAAGAAGCATTGGCCCTGTCGTGACTGCTGTGCAACGATCACTGGCCTTGGGGTAGACGCAAGCCTGCCCTGGGGCCATTCAACTAACGAATCTTATTCCCGCACTGTGTGCAAACCAGTGCGCAGGAACTCAGGAGACAAAACCCATGCCGTCATTGCAGCGCCCCACTTTGGGCGAGATCACCTCGCGCCCGTCCCGTTTTCTCATCGCCCCGGTGATGGCGGCCATCCTCGCCATGGGCCAGGCCAACGCGGCCGATACCCTGGACACCGCGTGCAAGACCACGGCCGAGTGCCAGGCGCAGGTGGCCAAGATTCAGGGGGTGGTCAAAGGGGACGCCACCAGCGCCTTGGCAAAGTCGCAAGACACGTTCTACTGGTTTGGTCGCATCAACATGGCGTCGACCGTGGTGAATGCCGAGCAGGGCATCATCCCCAAGGCCCAGGCGGGTCGCATCGCGCGCGGCGTCGAGCTGTCGATCACCCAGGCCACCACGCCCGGTGGCAAGCGGCCCACCGATGTGCTGCAGGTCGAGAAAATCATCACGGATGCCGTGGGCCCCGAGGCGACGCTGATCCACACCGGGCGCAGCCGCCAGGACATCCATTCCACCTTGAATGCCGCGCAGTTGCGTCTGGAAATGCTGGACTTTGCCGATGCGCTGGACCAGGTGCGCGCGCGGCTCATCACCACGGCGCAGGCACACACCGCCACCTATGTGCCTGCTTACACCAATGGCGTGCAGGCCATGCCCATCAGCTACGGGCACTACCTGATGGCCTGGGCCGATTCGTTCGCTCGCGATTCGGCGCGCATTCGCGAGGCCTATGCCCGCATCAACCTCAGCCCCATGGGCACGGCGGTGCTGTCCAACTCCAGCTGGGGCATCAACCGGGAGCGCCTGGCGCAGTTGCTGGGGTTCGACGGGCTCATCGTGAACTCGCTGGATGCGGGGCAGATCAGCACCTACGACATTCCCATCGAGGCCACGTCCATCGCCAGCTCCACCGCCATCCGCGTGGGCGCGTTCATGCAGGATGTGCACACCCAGTACCACCAGACCCGGCCCTGGTTGCTGTTGGCCAGCTCCAAAACGTACACCAGCAGTGCCATGCCCCAGAAGGCCAACCCCGGCATCATCCAGAACACGCGGGCCAAGGCCAGCGACGTGGTGGCCTCGGCCCAGGCGTCGCTGTGGCGGGCGCATAACGTCACGCCCGGCATGATTGACTACAAGAACACCTGGAGCCCGGCCAGCGCCAAGACCTTTGTGCAGGGCGTGGAGATGCTGCAGCAGTTTGCCGATGTGCTGGACTCATTGCGCATCGACCCGGCACGTGCGCTGGACGAACTTGAATCCGAGTGGACCACCTCGATGGAGCTGGCCGAGGCGCTGCAGCGCAGCCATGGTGTGCCGTTCCGGGTGGGTCACCACTTTGCGTCGGATGTTGTGGTGTTTGCCAAGGAGCGCAACATCCGGCCGAAAGACTTTCCTTACGCCGAAGCCGTGCGCATCTACCGCGAAGCGGGCAAGAAATACGACCTCAAGGACCAACGCCTGCCGCTGGGTGAAGCCGCATTCCGCCGGGCTTTGTCGCCCGCAGACATGGTGACCACCCGCACCGGCACAGGCGGGCCGCAGCCGCAGGAGGTCACGCGCATGGCGACCGTTGCCAAAGACATCCTGGCCAAAGACCGCGTGTGGTCGGGCGAGGCGCGGCAGCGGCTGCTGGCGGCTGAGGCTGCGTTGAATGCGGCGTTTGAGGGTGTGAAGTCGCTGCCCTGAGCGGGCGCCTCGGAGGCAAAAGAGGGGCGCAGCGAGCGCCGCCCTTGAAGCTTGGGATCGCAAAGTGCTCGAGCGGCTGAGCCGCCCGCCGATACTTCAACCGACTGTTACTTGGGGGTTAGTGGGTCACTTCTACGCGGAAATCAACAGTCAGTCCTGCCTTCTCGCGGACTCAGCTGCCATCTCCGCTAGGAATGGGCCCTCTTGAGTCCTTGGGCGCTCTATCAGGAAATCGTCACGGTTCTTCCCGGCAATCCAGGCGGGCGCCCTACCTCGTCCTGTCCAGGTCGCGCCGCTCTTTTCGTCCCGATACTTTTGGGCGACCTTTTTGACGATGGGCTTCCAAGGGAAGACTTGCTGGGCAGTGAATCCAAACTCAGCCACCAGATCGTGTACTTTCCTCAGCGCGTCCTCAGATGCCTCTTTCCGGGCCTCTGAAATCGCGGCATCCAGCTGCGTTCGTTGTGCCAAAAGGTCCTTCAGTGTTGTTGTCATCGCTTTGAGTTTTTCGCGGAATCCCGCCTGTGGCTGAATTATCCAGACTCCACCGCTATGGGCTGTCTTCGATGGCAAGTTCAACGCCGAGGCTGTTAGCGGCAGCGTCAAACTGAACAAACTGCCGATGCAGTATTGGGGAGCCGGATGCACTTGCAGGTTAGCGGAAAATTCGGCGCATCTCACTGCAGTAGCCTTGGCCGGCTCCTAGCGCTTGGCTGGGCACGCGATCGGATTAAGCAGTCGCTTGCCTATTTTCAATCAGGTGGTCCCGGCGACCACCTGGGCGACGATCGATGTGATCGCTTCAGCCTGAGAGCGCATGTCTTGCATTCGAGGGTTCGTTGCTGCCGTTGCAATTGCAAGCTTCAGCGAGGGAACAAAGAGCGCAATCTGCCCGCCGTATCCCCACGCCCACACTACATATCTTCCCTCCAGTGTTCCCGTGAACCACAGCAGTCCGTAACCGACGCTGGTTATTGGGGGATTGGGCCAGACCCCTGTGACTTCTGTGCGGGAACTCGCCGCTACCCAAGCAGAAGGCACCACCCTGGTGTTGAGCCACTTGCCACCGTTGGCCATCACCCACGCCAACTTCGCGAGGTCGCGGGTCCGCAGGCTCAGACCCTTGTACGACATGGCGCGACCGCCCTTGTCGCGATCCCATAAGAAACTCTCGACACCCAATGGAGCGAACAGATCCCGCTTTGCAATGTCTTCTATGGGCATGCCATGGGCACGCTCAAGAATCGGGCTCAGCAGCGAGACTGCTGCATCGTTGTATGACCAAGTATTGGGCCCTCTGCCATCGTTGGGCAGACTGAACACGAATTGCACGGGATCTGGGGATGTCGTCAGATCGTTGTACTGCTTCTTGAACTCGTAGGCGATACCTGTGGTACCAGCCAGTATTCGGCCGAGGGTGACTTTGGATGCAGCTGAGCCTGGGTATCTTCTTGCCTGATCGGGCAAAAGTTCGCCCACCGTTTGGGCAAAACCCTTGAGCTTTCCTTGCTCGATCGCCTGACCGATCAGCAAAGAGCAAATGCTCTTGGTGACCGAGTTGATGGGGAGGAGATCGGTGGGTTTGGCTCCCCCAAAGTAGCGCTCGCCGACAAGCACGCCGTTTCGTACAACCAATAAACTTCGCAAGGCTCCGATGGTTGATCCATTTGCGAACGCTAGTTCCAGAGCGGCGGACGATATTCCTTGGCTTTTTGGACTAGCCGTCTTCCATTGGGAGGATTCTCGGGCTAAGGCGCGTACCGACAGTATCAGAGCAGGGCCGCCAAAAATCACGCTCCTTCGAGAACTCGTCATTGGATTGCACCCTTGGTATTTTGCTGTTGCGTGAAAGTAAGTTGCCTGTTCACGCATAGGGTCAAAGAGTCGCGCTTTGGTTCCACTCAGTGAATTCCATGAGAGATCGCTTGCGTCTATTGCTGATGAGCTTGATCCTAACGATCTAAGACGGTTTTAGGCCAGAAGCGGTCGTACGGACGCCTCAAGGCGCTCTTTTGCTCAGCACAAATTTATAGAAGTGTTCCGCAACGAGCAGCGCAACAAGAAACGTTGGAATCGTGAGGAGTGCGGCCCATAAGACCGAGTCCAACAGTAAGTAAGGGCTGGAGCAAATAGCCACTATCAGTAGATAGCTGCTCAACCGAATAAACTTTTCCGTCATGTGCCTGAGTCCTGAAAATTACCCAGTTGTCTGGTATTTCAAACGCGCCTTGCAGACTACCGGTGAAGCGAATCCTGCAAGGTCCGCTTCGGGCCCGCTAGCGCCCCTCAACGTGGGGCAGAATTCGGCCACAACCAGCCATTCGCCTCAACCGTTCAATTCACGCCCATCATGAGCAGCATCGGCATTATTTTCCGCGAAGACAAAGAGCTGACGACGCTGTCGCCGGATTGGACGCCTGTACCACTGGGACCCAGGCATTTGGTCGATGCGGCGGTAGAGCGCGCCCTTGCCGGCGAACCATCAGAACTGTCGCTTCGCCTCACCATTGAAAGCCAGGATGAAAGTCCGGACCCTAGAACAATCTCGGCGGCAGGTATTTGGGGCCCTCGCGAGAGTGCGGTTATCAGAGTGATTTGTCGGGAGCTTTCAGCCCGCTTCTATGATGCTGAAGCTGGCGAATTCATCGACATTTGAGTTTCGCTTTTCGGCCGAATTCTGACGATCATTAAGGTCGGCAAGCCGCGTAGATGAAGCAGTCACGCGGCATAGCGGAGATGTTTGGATGCACGGTATGGCTAGCGAGCCGCCCTTCCAACAGAAAGCCGCTTTTCTCTAACGCACGAGCTGAGGGTCGATTCTCGACATCGCAAGTCGCTTCTACGCGGAAGATTCCTGGAAGTTGAAGCGCGAATGTTGTAAACGCCTTGATCGCTTCCACCATCAGACCTTGTCCCCATTGGCTGCGCGTGAGGACATAGCCAATGTTGACGATGTGGTCGCGAGATCTTGCATCAAGCATGCCAATTAGTTGACCACTTTCCTTTAACGTGATGATGTACGCAAGCGATGAGCCAGTCGCCCATTGAGCGACACAGTGAGTGATGAAGTTGCGGGTGGTCTGCAAAGAGGCATGCGGCTGCCAAACCATGTAACGAGCAACATCTGCATCTTGGGTATAAGACGCGAACATTTCCTCGGCGTCTGAGAGGTGCGGCGCGCGCAGCCTCAGGCGCGGGGTTTCAAATGAATCGGAAAATACCGGGACTGTTTGTTCCATTAGAGATACGCTGGAAATGTCTGGTTCTGGCCGATAGTACCCACTCGTGCCCAAGATGCGAACGGCAGCAACCGCTGCAGAACCGACCTCCGACGTGGCAGCTTCAGGCTGGTTAGAGTCCTTCGCATACTGGTTGCGGATAGGTACTATCGGCCACTGGCAGCCCGTCTGAAGCCAACGCTCGCCTGCCATAAGACGGGCCGACTGGACGCTCACCTTTCTTAGTCATGAAGACTGACATTCGGAACGATCATTACTCATCCGCGAACTACGGCGTCTACATGACGCATAGCTTCATTTCAATCCTCAAGCCTGAAGTAGACCTTTCGGATCGCGCGAATAGCGGGGCACTGCCAACCCATGTTCACGAGTATCTCCACTACCTCCAAAACATTTCAACGACTGCTGGATTGACCATCAATCTTTTAATGCATGCAATCATGGCAGCAGTCGTCAATGGCTACCGGTTTTCGGGAGGACAAATCGGTGCGAGAAAAGACGATAAGATTTGGTCGGAACTTGTCAAAGACAGCTTTGACGCCATCAATTTCGTACGTGGAGACTCTTTAGGTCTCAAGGGACCGTGCGAGATCATTGCAACTGAGGAATTCCACTACCGTGGGATGCTTGGCAACCAGAGGGGCCTCAAGGTTACGATTCAGCAAAATTCTGAGTCAATGACAATTACAGTTGGGTCAGATCTGATCAACGAAGGCATCGCTTATGAGGTCGAGAAGACCATATGGAGCGAAGCTCAGTTAGTGAGCGTGGAGCCTGCAACACCGTACTTCCCCTACAAATTCTTTGGTGACTTGACGGATCATCTCGCAGGACGAAAGCTCACGAGCGAGGAGAAAATTTCTCTCGGCGTGATGGCACTGATGGGCCAGAGCCCGGGATACTCTCTCAGGGAAGGCTGCCGGAGCATAGTCAGCACAGAGGCATATAAAAAATTTGCAGCTGTGCAAGCACGATTGTTCTCAGATTTCGCTGGGAAAAAGGTCCCAGAGCTGATCGCAAATGCCGTCTTGTTCTATCAAAACTCCGAGTTCTTTATCCACCCATTCAGGGCTTATGCTTCAATCATCGTTGACGCCTGCAAAAAGCGCATCAAGGATCCGTTTCTCGAAAAGAGCTTCATCCATCTGAAAGAACCTAGTCAATTTTTGAGCCTGGTGAGCGATACCATGCCTCACCTGTTCATTCAGAAAAAACACGACGGTTCGTCGACGAGCGACTTGGTTGGTGCATTCGATTGGGAATACAGCCTTGATGGCAAGGCGAAAGACCGTCTGTACGTTCTTTGCTTAGCCATTAATTTTGTGGCTCAGCATTTCAATAAAACCACTCAAATCTCTTCAACAAGGGATCTCCGGCCGAAGCCCTGCCCATTTTCTGGCGGCTGCGAAGTTGAGTCAGCCCGTGGCAACTTGAGTATTTGCAAAACCCGGCCGTGGATGTATGCGAACGTCCTGTGGAACAAGGACAAAGGAAGTTGCTGGTATCAAGCAGCGATCTATGCGTTGACGCCAGAGCCCGGGAAACTCGCAACCGATGATCCTGCACCACGTTGACGTGGGCCGAACCGGCGGCTCGGGCATTCCACACTTTTCGCTCGGCCGAAGCTGATTGGCCAAAATGCTTCCAGACTAGGCTAAGGAAGCTCTGATGTC
This sequence comes from Acidovorax sp. Root275, assembly GCF_001428965.1. Taxonomy (NCBI): domain Bacteria; kingdom Pseudomonadati; phylum Pseudomonadota; class Betaproteobacteria; order Burkholderiales; family Comamonadaceae; genus Acidovorax; species Acidovorax sp. Root275. The sequence goes on from NZ_LMJH01000009.1 coordinate 909,970, forward strand.
GCGGCGAGACCTGTTGCTCCTTGCGTTCGCTTGTTGGCGGACCGCCTCCGCAACTATTGAGGCTCGGCAATATGCTTGCGTCATGCGTGAGCTTTGTGGGTACTTAGATGGGGCCACGTTGGCTCCTTAGCAGCCGTCGGAGGCTCGTCCTCGATCGGCCGCACCCGCGACGAAGCAGGCCGCCGCTGTGACTGCCTCAGTCAGGTTGCAGCCGATCTCCTCAGAGACACCAACGACTAAAGATGTAAACAGCAGACATTGCAAGACGCTTGACCTGAGTTTGCCATCTGGGAGCAAAAACTGCTCTCGGACTACTGGGACGTCCAAGGTGCGCCCAATGACAACTCTAGCAATTGTCAGCTAGTGCAATTGCGGAAAAATCTACTTTGTGACAAAAGTCATCTTCAGATCAGGTCGCCCTTGGCAGTTTGCGCTTAACTTATATAACCGCCTTTCGACTTCAATCCGGGCATGAAGCTAAAATATTGAGCTTTCGCTAGTAGACGACACTTGAAGCCTTCTTTGCGTGCCAAAGCCGGATACTGCCATCGTCTGCTCTCAAGGCAACAATGACCAGTTTGGCTCCGGATGTTTCGTCATAGGATTTTGACGAGCGGTATTTCCAAAGCGTGATCGTCGTTACTAAATAGCGCTTCAAACCCGACAACGTTCCCTCAAGCCATGCCGGTATCGCCCATAGGATCTCGCCTCCGGACTGCTTGCGATGTTTATGATGGTCAGGATCAGGTTCCCATTTTCCCCAAACTTGGCTCTTCAGGACGAGGCTGCCACTGGCATCGTGCCACTCACCGAATACGGTCCCCTCGGTCAGCGACAGCTGCTTCGTTAGTTCTATTCCAAATCGTGGTCTAGATGCTGCATCGTAAGCGGCGAGTTCATCACCTTGATCGATACCAAGACTATTGTTATCTGGCGCCCAGACTAGTGGCTCGAATGGGCTCATCTGCCGAAATTGGCGATCATAGTACCCCCCGTCCCAAAACTCAGGCAACCAAAAATCGTGACGTGGAACTTTGGAAAATGACGCGCACCGTTGCACCGCGCCCTTCCGCTCAGACATTGCTGATGTGATGCTCACCGAAACGCCGTCCGGCGATGTCCATCGTCCATAAAGGGGAATGAGTTCGGCGGGGATATTGCAGATGATTCCAAGCTTTTTTAATACAACGTCCTCAGCCTGAAGCGATTCATTTGCTCCCTCGCGCGGTCCAAGAAAGTTTTCAAAAGCGCATCGAGGGGTTTCGTCCTTGCGGTCGGAAAGCCAAGACCCATCATCAAAGGTGATGTCATAACGGTCACGCCACTCGCGCCACTGATCACTTTCATAGTCATATGTTCGCGCTACGATGGGGTGGGAAGCGAGCAGTTTAGTGGCGGCACCAAACAATGCATGCTTTTGAACGTGCTCCCTGAAGTATTCGTACCGATCTTCATTATCACGGCGGTAACGGTCCTGGCCGGGGAAATAATTCATGTCCTTAGCATCAGGCCATTGCGCCACAATCTCGCTCGCAAGAAGGTCCACGACCGCTCCAGGCGCCAAGCCAAAGAGACGCGCCAAACCATCAATCTCGGTTTTTTTGAACTCATAGTCAAAGGAAAAGCCGGATGTAGCCTTCGCGTGCGCCGGCCATTGGTCTGTCCTTACCGTACCGTTCGGGGGGGCGTCGATTTGCGCGCGCAAAAGTGCAAGCGCGCTATCAGGGCCGTCTCGATTGCCGATATTCTCTAGACAGCGCGCTATATGCACCTTATGCATCACGTGGACATCGTCCCGCTGCGCGAGTGCTAGCAATTTGGGGCGCAAGAATGCAAGATTGCTACCGTGCCGCTTTGCAGCCCGAGCGATACCTATGAGGAGCCATTCCCGTGAGTTTTGGAAAGGTAGAGACCGATCAGTCGAGGCAAGCGCCTGCACCTCGTGAACGTCGAATCGATCGAACAGGAGATCCAGCTCCTCAAGCAAACCCAGGTCGACAGCGGTAGACAGGGAGCGTGACGCCGACCACCTGACATACGCGTCGTCATCACCTAAGAGATGCCAGAAAATGTCAGCCAAAAAATTGGGCTCATGCTGTGTAACTTCGAACTCGGTTCTATGCGGGCCTTCACCGATTTCATCAGCGAAACGCGAGGCCGTGCCAGACAAGAGTTGCTCGAAGGCTTCGAGTGCGGCAGCACTGGAAGCAATGTCACACAGCGATGTTCCCAGCTGCAGCCATTCATCTCCATCAAGTTCTACCTCGTCGATCGCAACCTTCTTTAGTATCTGCTCGAGTACAAAGCGCTTGTCGCCGGATAGTTCTGAAAGCTGGCGAATGCTTCGGGCTACATTGGAGTATTGATTTTCAAAAAGCTGCGCTCCCTTGTGCTCGAATAGTGAAGCAATCAAGCCCTTCACATGCGATCGTAAATGGGCAGTTTCACTTGACCATGCATCAATGCACTCAATGGTGAAGTCGATAGTTCGGTCCAACTCAAACTCAGTTGCCTCACAAATGGCGAATAGGAATTGCAGCCGTTTGTCGTAGGGGCAAACTCCTCGCACACCTGCCACGAACTTAAGACGAGAGCCGAATGAAAGGCGCTTATCCTCATTGATCATCCTGATCGCCTCGTCTATCGACGTAGCCGACGTCGGATCGCAGCGCTGAACAAGCGCTGCAATGGTTTCGTCGACTTGTTCTTTGGTAGGTTGAGCAGGCGTACGGGCGAGAAATTCGTTTGAAGAGCCATTGCGGTGGTTGAACTCGTCCTGCTTCTGTTGCGCAAGTCCCCTCGTTCGTTGAATCGCGGCCTTGTCCTTCCCGGTAAGCGTCCCTGGATAGCTATCTTCAGCCTTGAGGATGCTTTCCCAAAGCGTCGGCCAAGCGCCTCCCGCATGTTCGACGCGCAGTTTCCCAAGAACCACATCCATGATGACCCTACGATCAGCAGGATCGCAAACGCTTAAAAGATCAAAGATACCTTCGCCAACCTGCCAATCCCACCAACCGTGATCCTTACACAGTACGAGCAGCAGCGCTGATCTCAGTGGCGAGAGCTTCCCCCGTTTCGCCAGGTAGCAAACCAGTTGGGGCAGACCGTAGGACAGTTCAACAACATCCTGGTCCTTCCAGCGCACGAGCTTTGCGACGGCTGCAAGGCCAATTGAGTTCGCTGCCGAACGTCCGAATAGTGTCCAGCCGAACTTTCTAGGTTCGTCATGAGCGATTGCTTGGCAAAGGTTCATGAGGCGCTGCGCGGCCACGGGGGACAGTTCTCCACCCAGCTGAGCGCCGCCGTAGTGGAGCAGAGAGTAAATTTGTTGGAAGTCCTCTCCGCCCATTTGGTCGAGCTGTGAAAGGCCCTGGCGGTAGTATTCGCGGGCCTCGTCGACGCTCATAGCAAGCAGCGTTGCAGCGAGATCGGCATACCCTTCACCGCGGGAGCCTATGTTCTCATCTTTACGGATTTGCTCCGAGACGTGGCGTGCGAATTCTCCAGCCAGGCTGTGCAAAGCAGGCCTGCATGCTAGATGCTCCAGAATCCTGAGCTTCTGAGAGGACATGAAACGGTCGGAAGAAACAAGGTCGATGATGGCTCGAGCCTGCACCGGCGTGACATCAACTGCGTAGGAGAAAAGCAATTCCACGCACGCGAGGCCTAGTGTTCGCGATTGCGAATCTACCGCGGCCTCAGATCGCCAGTGAACGCTACTTCGAGTCTTCGACTGCCAGATGGAAATGAATGCGTCTATGGTGGCAGCGCTTATTGGCTGCTTTGAGAGAATTGCCTCTTGAATAGGCTGCATCAGCGCCAGTGCGAGTTCGATGGAGCCAACGATCCCGCCGCACTCAACAGAGTCGTATCGAGCCTCCTTCTTCAGCGCCTTGTGCTTCGTGCCGCCTCTTGTCGATGCTGTGGCAACGGTCTCCTCTGCGATGAATTTGGCCAGCTCCATCCTATTGCTGATGGACTTGGCGCGCTTCGTGATTTTCAACTCGCTGGGAAGGATATCGTGATATGCGAGTGGCTTCCCGCTAGACCAGGCGCGCACGCAAGCGCCAAGCAGAGGTTGCCAGACCGTCGCATTTCCATAGCGCTCGCTGTAGTCATAACCTGAGGGGCGCAACTTTGGGACACTACGTATGAGCGAGGCTCCGACCGACGGTGAGCACATCAGTAGCGCGGTGAAGGCAGCTTGGGTGATGTCTCCCGCGATGCTTCTATCCTCCTCTCCAAATGAGTGGACCTCGCGATCTTTCCTTTTATCTTGCGCAGGAAATGCCTTGAGTGACGCTGAAAGTGCCTTGGCTTGTGCTCGTGTGATGTATCGTGGCCGCTTCAGCAAGCTGATCTTCAGCGCGGCGGACTTGCACCGATCGCTCGCCGCGAACTCTACGAGCTTGGCGAGCGCCTCATCGCCGGTTGTCAACTTCAATTGATCGAGCAGCGAGAGAAGAGCTTCACTCACGGAAAGTGAGAAGCGAACAGTCCAGCGGGTGAGATTGCTATCGACCATATCGAGGTCGCCATGCAAGACGCTGGCGAACGACGCCGCTGCAAAGTCGGCTGTCTCAGGTCCAACACGGTCATGGGGCGGGTCATTCTTCGGTGACTGTGCATGCCAATTGATCCACCGGATCGTGCTTTCGCGCTGAATCATTGCTTCTTCAGCATCGCCCGCAAAGCTATGCGATATGGTGAGGCGCGCACTCCGTGCTCCTCTCCAGCCCGACCTATCGGCAAATAGTCGGCGCTGTGCGTCGGGATCCCCTAGCTTCACCGCTAGGGCAGGAGAGCGGCGGATGAACTCATCGCCTCGCATGTTTGCGGTTGTCACTTGCGCAAGACGCATCGCGAGATTAAGGACCCGGTCGAAGTCTCCTGCCGCTACGGAAAGGCGAAAGGCCGCTCGCAAGCGCATGAGCAACAATCGTCGACGGCCGAACTCAGACTGCACAACTGAAGGAAAGTTAGAGGAATCTGCCAGGGCGAAAGCGCGATCACTGTCATTAATGACGACGAGGAAGTGTGGAAGCGCCTCGGCAGCATAGGACGATGATGCCTGGCTTGCTAACAGTCTGTCGGCGATCGCTCTTTGTGCATCTACTCCACTTGAGTAGGTCTCACGGATGTATGTTTCGGTCGGCTCATCGCGGAATATGGCTCCATGAGGCGTAACCTCCAGCATGGGAGCTAGGTCCGATACTGCAGAATTCACCTGAGACACTGGCCAGCCCAAAGCACCCGCCAAGTCGTCAAGGGGAACGGGGGGCGGCAGTAGCGAGAGCGCCAAAAATAGCTCGCGAACCTCGATCTCAGGCCAGCCAGCGATGTGAAGGTCATTAACGATCTTCGAGCACTGCTGGGTAATAATTTCTTTGACCGTGATCGTCGTAGACAGTCTCGCTCCAGCAACGTTTGTGTCCCAAGTCCTCAGCAAGTAGTCGAGCACTCGCGCGTTTCGGCCTGACCGGGACAGTGCAGTTGCAAACTCTACCTCCGGGATGCTTGGCCTTCGCGTTTCCAAAAACTGACGCGCTTCGGTACCAGAGAACGGCAGCAGTTCGAAGGGCTCGACCCTCGCACGACCAATGACGGTGTCTTTGCGGTGTGTGCGGGCCGTGATCACCATCTTCATTCCGCAAATCGGCTCGTCGTCGAGCATCGATAGAAGTAGTTTGGGAAATGCCTCCTCATGACGAGAGTCTGCTTCTAGCTGGGCATTGTCGGCTGCATCGATAATGATAAGTAGCCCTTGCTTTTCCGACTGGGTGTAAACGGCAGTGACCGCTTGGTTGAACCTCTTTCGAGCAGCTTTCAGAATCCCACGGGTGTTCTTCTCCGTGGGAAGAAGTAGATCGCAAAGCCCCCTAGATGCGAGCTCGTTGACGATCTGAACGATGCCGACGCTCGGCAGATGGCGAGAGTGTTCAGCGGAACGGTAGGCGCCTCCGCCAAAGCAATCAAAGACAATGACCTCGAAGTCGTTGCTCAGGCGTGCGGCGATGCTCTGCACAAAAACCGTCTTTCCAACCCCCCCTTCGGCATGCACGAAAATTGGTACTGATAGCTGTGCGAGCTTCGCGCCGACGGTTTCCAGTGCTGTACGCTCAACCACCACCCCAATGTCGATTAAGCGCGTGTCTGCGGGAAACAAATCCTCGGGCTGGCAATCAAGCGCGTCGAGCACATCCTCACGCCGGATTAGGTTCTTTCCTTGACCACTGGGACCTGCCTTCTTCAAAACGAGGTCTTGCAAGTCGTGGAGGCGCAGTTTGGCTTGAGAGTCCGCACCCGCCGACCAATCCGTTAGCGTTCGACGGAGCGCGTTGCTCTGTCCTTCAAGGTTCTTCTCGGCCGCACGAAACGCTACTCTGGAGAACAGGCGCCTAGGATTTTGGACACCGCTTTTCGTACAGATTGCCGTGAGGTACTCTACTGCCCGCAGAACAGCGCCACGGCTTGTCTCAGGAACACCGCGCTGAAGAACTGCGAGTGCGTCCCATAGATCGGGGGCAAAGGAGGCGTTTGTTACGAAGATGAAGGTAGCCTTGGCATCGATCTCTTCAGAGGTGAAGTCATTTTCATAGCCCACGATCGTCGCGCAGAATTTCTCGATTGTTTTGCGGAGAAAGGAGGCGGTCACCTCATCGGGGCGCAGCTTGTACTTGAACTGCACTGTTTCAAGCCGATCGCTGTCGGCGAAGTTGTCGCCACCGCCGTAGTACAACACGAGATCTGCAACCTCCTCGGCCTTGTCGCCGGGCGTCGCCGTTTCGGTCGAGGAAAGACCTTCGACGGCTATCGCAAAGAGCTTGTCCCTGGGAAATATAAGTTGGAGAGCCCTTCGTGCGGTCCAACGCTCATGAAAAGTATGACCGGCCCGCGAAGCTCGAACGGTATCGATTTCATCACTGGTATTAACTGTCAGCATAAACCTCTACTGATAAAACCGAGTACATCAGGCACACATCCAATGATAGGCCTATTGAATTGACTAGATTTTTTAAATACTGGTCATCCTCAAAAGAGAGCCTCTATGTTGATCGCTGCGGATGTCTGCGATACAGCCATGATCAGACTTTCGGCGACTGAGCAGGACAGGCAGCAACCGCTGCGTAGCGGTCGCACGACTGTCCGTGCGTGTAGATAAATGAGAACGCCGATGACATGAAAGGCATAGCCAAAGTGCCCAAGCGTCGACGGTTGGATGCTGAAGAACGCGCCCTGATGATTGCCGCTTCTATCGCGAGCTACCGATCTGGTGAGCTTGGCGCTCAAGAGGAGCAGCGGAACTCCAGCTCAATCTTCCCCGGCCGTCGCCGTATTGTTTTGGTCACCAGGATCGTCACATCGTGACCAAGCATCGCAATCCATTCAAGCATCTTTGCTTCACTCGCACCGCGGAACTGCCCACGAACAATCTTCATGATGTCTGCTTGATCTATCCCAAGTAATTCTGCAGCTGCCTCATGGGTCAGATGTCGCGCCTTGATCGTCCAAGCGATATGTGCTGCCAACGAAGCCTTTCGCTGCAACGCCTCAGCGTCTTGGTATCCAAGGTCGGCATATACATTGGTGCTTCCCACTTCAACTGCGTCTGGCATTTCTGAGCCCTTGGTGCCTAATGATCCCAATCGCAGGTTCCAACGACACGGTGATTGTTCCCGCCATGAGCTCCCGACAAGGCCTGCCAGGGCGATGTGTCGGATTCCGCTAGCGCTTTCATTATGGAATGACTTTCCACTCACCGTCTCAGATGAAGCTCTTCAGGCTTCACGACGACAGATCGCCGCTTAAATTCGGTTCCAGAGCGTTCTGCAATGTAGGCACCGGGCTGACCCGCATTTTCAAATCGCCCAGAGAGCAGATTCGATGAAGGCACCACGAGTAGCCGTGTCCTAGTCTTCACCGTGACCGTAGGGGCGCTTGAACGCGGAACGCAGAAAGAAGTTGCGGAGCTAGGAGCAAGGGATGTACTGAAGATCTGCGAGATTAATGAGGCCTAGGGGGTCAATAGCCCTCAGCACGTGCCACTTCAATTACACGGGCCAGATGACCCTGCTCTATCGCCTGACGCGGTGTCCGGCCGCCCAAAGCGCCCGATGGTGTCTCCAAGAAGGCGAGTAGTGCCCAGCCCTCAGTCGTTCCCAAGGCTTTTGAAAGCTTGGGCAATGCATCCCATAGGGCAGCTTCAAACTGCCAACGAGGCAACTTGAATCCACGCCGGGCCTGGGTCAATCCGATCGCCCGCCCTTTGGTGACCCACGCATTGATCGTCACTGGGGTGGTACCGACCAGATCCGCAGCCATGTCTGTGCTGAGCATGTCATTGGCTTCCAAGCGAGCCGTCCGGGCGGCCAGGCTGCCAGCCAGAAGAGCCTTTGTCTGAGCAGCAGACGCGTAGGGCGACTGATGTTCAACTCCGCTTGGGCTGTTGCTTGTGCGGTGGCGAGTCGTTGAGGTTGAGTTTGTTTTCATGGGGACCTCATCAATGGCCCCTTGCGGCCGTCGATCTTGCTGCTGAAATACGAAGTGCAGGGCGAGTTCAAGGCAACAGTCTGCTTGAGCATGGCCACAAGACGTGAGAGCAAGGCGAAGACCTCGGCGCTCTGGCGAACTGCCGCTTCGAGAACCAACGGGCCAATATCCAAATCCATGAAGCCGATACTGGCTGTCCGACGGCTGAGCACATTGGCCAAGATCGGGAGTGCGTCGCGACGCTTCACGATGCCATCGACAGTTTGCAAGATCGGGAGGATGTCGGAGTGGCGTCGCATCACATCGGTTGGTTGTTTTCAGAAACTACGGGGTTAGGCGGACAACCCTGCATGGCAGCCGCGCAGTTTTTCCCTCAGCTCGTGTTGAACTACAGGGTTGGACAAGCCGGTAGTTCCTTCGCACGCGATCAAATTTTCTCGACAGGAGTCGGGCCACCCCTCCAAATCGTCATCAAGTGCCAGCCACTGCCGGGGCTTTCGGCGACGAGCATCCTCTTGAACTTGCACTCCCCGGGGCATGGTGCGAAACATGGACAGATTCCAAGGATCCACGCCATGGACACGCTTGTGGTACGTCCCACCAATGAACCGCGCACGCAGAGATGCCGGAAGCCGTTTGAGGGTTGCGCTGTATCCGGGGCGGATACACCAGGTGCTACTCAGCACCAGAGCGACTGTCGGGTACGGTTCAAGCACCGACTCCAGGATAGGAATCCATTCGAAAAGAGAGTGCCCTGCAGCCTCATACGGGCTCATGTAGATGCCCTTGCGGGGATGCCAGAGCACTTTTTCATGGTGAACAACACCATCCAGGTCCAGATACAGAGCGACATCCGCGCTGCGGGGAGTAGACGCAGGGAGATACGGGGCGTTCTGGCTAGAGGACATAGCCGTAGGCATTCTGCATGGTGTCAATTGGTCAGCGGTGATAGCAACTGGTCCAGACCTGACTCACGACCAGCTCACTCCCTGCCTATGCTTACGAGTAGGCACCGGATTGAGCTCGCAAGAGCAAGCTCTTCACGACTTCCAGGCCCTCCGGCTCATTGAGCACATCGATGGGTCTTCGACGTTCCAATGCTGGGACCACACCAGTAAGCCCACTGTCCAGCCCCACCTTTGCATCAAAACCGGTTTCGACCATGCCCCGTACGAGCACGGTGAGAGTGGAGATGTCATCTTCAAGGGCCATGGCTTACTCCGTGGAAATGGCGGGGATCAGTGCGAGCCAGCGATGGTGCAATTCTGGGGATTGAGCGTTAAATTCTGGCCGTCGCCAGTCGCTAGTTCGAACGGCGCTTGTCATTGATGAGCCCTACCGGCGATTTCAAGAACGACGCCTTCCTTTAGGTCACGGACTTCTTGGAGGATGCGTTTTCGGACATCTGGTGGCAGAACAGCGGTCATCGGGGACGCTTGCCTCAGTTCCTGCGCTCGATGGGTTCTCCCCAGTGCCTTACGCCACTTGCGATGCTCCAGGATGTCTTTCCACTCAACCCACAGGGTGGCCGATCGTTGATCCCCAGCATTCAGCCACTTTTGCAGGACTGCCTGTGCCTGCTGGAGCAACGCAGGGTCAGCACGAACGCATCGCACCGCTTCTTCATGCAGGGCGAGACTTTGTAGATCCTGGATCCGGTGGCGCGTGGGGTCCGCGGAAACGACGATTCGTGCCAACGGCGCATCACTGCTTGCCCCAGTCGCCGCAGTGTTTGAAGTGACTAATCGCATGGCGTCATCCGCCAACAACGCGAAGTCGCCCAGGATGCCCAAAGCGGATATGGCTTTCAAGTAGGTACCCATGGACGGCGTGGGATCTCCCGCTTCGACTGCTCGCAGCGTCCCGCGCGAGATTCCCACGCGGCTCGCCATCTCTACTGTGCTCAGACCGTAGGACTCTCGGAGGCGCCGGAGCTTGTTGCCCAATTGGAGGAGCAAGTGGAGTTGTAGCAATGAGTAGTTGCTTGGGACGAGCATCTGTTCGGTTTAAAAAAGTGGCATTTGTCGAGTCGATTTAGCCTGCAGCTCTCGTGTAGCAATTGCAAAGTCTTCAGGAGAGTTGGCTCGGAGCCAAGAGACTGCGGCTTTGCATTCGCGATGAATGTCACCGAGCGTGCAATCCGGTCGATGCGCAATGAACTTGAGTATGCTGTTCACAGCACGTTGGCGACGTAAAGGCATGCCATGCCCCTTGCGGTAGCTTCCACCGCGATCGCCAAGTTGTACAAGGCGATCTCGCAGCGCACCGGTTGTTATTCCAAGCTTCTTCGCCGCATCGGCCAGGGTCTCTGCATTCAAAATAATTTGGTTGATATCGGCAGGTAGGCCAGTCATGTCTTCGATCCATAGACTGCTCTGACCAAACGTATCCCATTGCGGTTCGGACCACGGCCTCGAGAGGCGTCGATGGCTTGACGCATCTTGCTCGTGTGCAAACAGAACAGACCACAACAGCAACCACTTCAGCGGGTGGTCCCCTCGACGACCCCTCAGCAGGTCGTGAATCCAAGTGCCTGCCGCCAGGCTGGATTCCGGAGATTGAGCGGTTCGCAACCACTCAGCCAGCTCGGATGCCGAAAACCAACCAGCCAATCTGCTTGTGTTCAAAGGATGCGACCAACTTGAAATGCCTTGTCGCCGCAGTTCATTCAAAGCAGACTGTCGGATTGCGTACAAGTCAAGATGCTCCTGGTGCGCGGCATATTGCGCGAGGCGGGACATTCTCTGGAGGACTTCAAGTTGAGTTGGTGTTGGCTCTGCGTGCAGGTATTCGCCAATCGATACGTTAGGGAGTATCCAGGTGAATGATCTATGTATCGCAGTTTTAAGGGGCTGGGCGTGATCTGAGCAGACCCATGATCCTGCGAGTTGATGGGGCCACCGCCATCTCGGCAATTGCAGGTTTGCTAGATCCTCATTCAGACATGATTCGCAGTAGCGTAAGTGAGAATTCGGAGAAAGGCCGCTCGCCGACATGCCAAGAGTGGTCGTCCACCCAGGTCCGTTTGCTGTCTCCGCGCGGTCAATAAAAATCGCTCGCCTAGCAGGTGTCAGAAAGGGTATGAATATGCCCACTGAGCATCGTGTTCGCAGAAGCTCTGGCAAGTTGCCCAGATTCCCATCGGTAGCATGCACAAAGTGTGGAATCCCCGTAGGTGCATCGCGCTCCTTGCAGGCATGTGCGGCACCAAATAGCAACATTCCAGTGTCACGGTGCGAACCGTTTCCACAATTTTTGTGAAAAGAAGATGCCCACGAATACAGCGACTCATCGCCTCTCCACGCAGGGATGAATGGGAGCTTCTGTTGGGCTTCTGTCTTCATGTTTAGACATCAGCTTGTTTTGCTGCAAGCGCGAGACTGCGTATTTGAGATTCTTGGAAGTTCTCGTCAAGAGACGGATGTGATGGGGTCTTCAGTGGGTCCTTCTTGCTTCGAGTGCTTTGCTTGGGCTTAATAGCCTTCTGGTTAGGCTTATCAGCCATTCCACGCGCAGTGTCTGGGGGCGTTGATATATTGATTTCGACTCCATTCCACAGACGCCTGAACGTCCCTGCAGGTATGTCAGAAAACATTTGCAATTTCTGCCAATCCTTTGCGACCATCGCTTCAATGCGAGGGCGGATGCTGTCAAACGTTTTGCTGTTGCGGTACACGAAATCGATCATCTCGGTATTGATCGCTTTTTGCGCGAACAGCGCGTGTTTTTGAACTTCGCGCCGAAGCCTGCACAGGTACCGTGGCACGCCAGCCGTCCGATTCCAGATGAAGTGATCCAGCGTGGGCTCAGCAATCCCGTTTGGGAGTGGTGAATATGGGGCATCTGGCTCATCAAGCAAGGTGGGTGTCCACAGTCCTGGCATCCAGTGATTGACCCATTCAGCATCTGTAGGTTCGGCAACCGGAAACATCGTGTGCCATCCACCCTCCGAGAAACGATCAGCGTCTTGCGAGAAACTTCGCAATTCGGTGAAGGCCAGAGGATTGCCGAGTACGACTGTAGGGATTCCCCAATTGAGGACCCTCAAGAAGAAGGTCTGGAACTCTCGTGCGAAAGCTGTATGGGCTAAATTTTTTTCCTGCGCTTCCTCCACTATAAGCAGCCCGCAGCAATGGAGGGAGAGTAGGTGCAAGAAAGCGACTGCCTTGCGTTCAACAGTCCAACTCTTGAATTGCTCACGATAGTTTGAACCTAGGGATGCGTCCAACGCAAGAAATGCCGATTCAAGGAAGCCGCCCCTCGAACCGTCCGATGGCATGTGTACCTTCAAGTAAACCAGTTGCTTAAGCTTGGCCCATTGGCATTCAGGTATCGCTCCATGTTCAATCACCGTTGGCAACAACGAGAGATATCGATCAAGTATTTGTGATTTGCCCATTCCAGTGATGGCTTCGAGAATGGCTCCCGAGGCAAATGAGGGAAACCAAGGAACAGACTTCTCCCTCGTGCCTTTGAATTCGGACGTATCGCGGAGGCGTTGCCGATTGGCCTCTATGCGCGGATTGCGTTGCATCAGGCCTTGGTAGAGTATGTTCTGGACGCTAGAGATGAACTCAATCCCGGCACTGCTTGGAACGACAATCGACTTAAATATGTCGACGAGTTCGTGGCGGCGAGCAAGTGGAATCTCAGAAACGTTTTCCTTGCTGATGGGCCGATTGCGCAAAGCCTTTGCGAGCTCTAACATGCCCAGTTTCGGTGGCATGTGCGCTAGCAGTGGATTGCTCTCTGCGTCTTTCAGAAAGGCGAGCAGTGGGTTTGAATCGATTGGAATTTTCCTGCTCCTGATTAGTCTTCGAGTAGTTGGCGCATAACGTCTTCGACTTCCGACGACGGGATTGCCCGAGTGCTCACACTGCTCAGAACAATTGGTGCAGCAGGGGCTTGACCGACCAGTTTCATCCTTTCTGTCTTTGACAGCTTTGGTACTCCACTTTGTGCAGATCGCTCAAGCGAAGTGTTCGCCCGTATGTCACGCTTGAGCTGCGATTTGGTCGGCTTGGCTCCAATGGACTTGATCTCCGCCTTGCGTTCTGTGTTCGCCTTTGACGTGGCTTGTTTGATCTCAGCGGCGCGTTGCAGCCCACGGTTTTGTTCGGCAGCTTTACTGAGAAACGCCACCAGTCGATCGTCTCGGGTAATGGAAAGCCAGTCGAGCAGCGTCATGTGCTGCAGATCGGGGTCTCCACTTTTAAGGTGAAGTAGCTGTAGTGATCCGCCGAGATTGCACCAGCACTGTGAAAGATCCGACGGATTGATGTGAGCCTCAATGTGCTTCCGCTTTCCTCCGAGTGTTCCCAGGGTCCCGGAGCGTTGGAGCCAGTCGTTTATGTAGACCAGTTCAGGTATGAGACGCTTAGCTGCATAAAAGGGGTCGTACAGATGTATTCCCTCTGGCCCAAGAGATCCAGAAATTCGCGGCAGGCAACGCACTTTGAGTGCCGTAAGGTCTTGTGCTGTTGAGCTCAAGTAACCGTTTGCTAGAAGCCACTCGACGGCGCCTCGTCGTGTAGGTTCAACACCGTCACGTCTCATTGCCACCAGGGGTAGCCTGATTACCTCTTCGTTGTTGTGACGCAGAATGCGCTTGATCTCGAGTGGTAAAAACTCTTGGAAGTTGAGCCGAGCAAGTTCCGCACGCGCTGGCTCCCCGCGACGTGGACGACGGCCCATCGTTGATCCAGGAAGAAGGTGGTCAAGATCCTTGTGTGCCCGGTTGAAGTTCGATTCGACAGGAGCCTTGTTGATTGACTGGTAAGCTGAACCGAAGCTCGCTCCTAACTCGATTTCTTCCAGCGTTTTCATCACGGCTTTGTTCTTTCCTTCGCCGTTGTCCATAACGTACTGGCGAAGAACAATAGACAGCCAGTCGCGTGGTTCAATCGTTATGCCATTTTTTGCGCAATAGAGAACCTTGTCTTCTGCAGCATGCAAAATTGCGAGTAGCGCTGTAGTTGAGCTTGCGTGCTCGAATCCCACATACGAACCGAAGATGTAGTCGATCCCAAATCCGGCTCCGATAACCTCCGTCCGTATCGGCGAGCTGAGCGGCTTGAGTCGCGATGCGGAAGAGACTAATGTTTGATCTGTGGGCGTGCTGTCGAGGTACCCCTCTCCGTTCATTGAGTTATGCCGATCCTTAATCTTTCCTTGGCGCCTCATGTACTCTTGCCGGACATGAGTCTCGCCTCGATGGATTTGCCTTGCGGTGAGCGCGTCTGTAGCTCGAGTGCCCCAGTACTCGAATTGGGCTGGGTTGTAGTTTTGAGCTTCTGGGCCAAGCGTGACTACCGCATTGCTTCCTTCCCACTTGATTGAAGTTGCGAACCAATCGTTGAGCGTGTTATGGAAGGCCACCTGAGTTGATACTCCCGGCTTTTTGTACTTACGCCACCCCATTGCAAAGATTTTGCGGACATCTTCTGAGCAGTTGACGCCTGCCAAGCGATTCTCGCTATCGCCAAACTCACGAGGTCTGCCAGTCTTTTTGTTGCTGTGCTTTTCTTTTCCAGGGCCACCAGAATGTGGATACCACGGAAGCAGCGAGTTGCGCAGACCGAGCCCGAGGATGAACGCATTTAATGCCCTCTGCACCTTGGCGCAACTCTTGTGACCAAGCTCTTTGGCACGCATCGTCGGCCATCCTGAGAACTTCGGGTCCAGAATAATCTGAGCTACTGTGCGATGGTGGACAAAGGGTCTGATGAGCTGATATGCGTCTCTTCTATGCTTAAGCCATTTACGTAGATCCCGGCGAGTTTTTCTAAGTAAGTCGGTAGACGAATTGCTATGAAGTTGTTTGTTTGATAAGAGCCAGTGGCTGGGAGTTTCGAATTTCGCTACGGCGAATTCGCCGTCAGCGATCTGTGCCTCAAGAGATGAGAGTCTGCGGAAGACAGGTTTTTTGATGTAATTTTTTTGAAATCCGGCAGAATTTTTTTCTGGGAAGAATGAGATGGCGACTACATCTTCAAACGGGTCCATATGTATGACACGCGCGTACAACATCGGTTGTTTTGTCGGTAGTCGTGTCAAAAGTGCGCAGCCGAGATGGAGTTCACTCATTGGATGCCCCAAAGAAGGTTGCGCGCAGGTTTCGAAGATAGTCTTGACTGGCGCGTCGTATCATCTTTGTTGTCTCAACGGGTATCGTTAGGTCGATATCGATCGACTGTAGCCATATACCCAACCGCCACAGTCGAAAGGGGTCGCGATCGACTACGGATGCTTCTCGGGCGGCCTCTGCGACAGCGTCGCGGATGGGGCGCTCAAGTGCATAGTTATTGAAACTTGCGACATAGTCGGCAAGTTGCCGTGAACCTCTATAAAGACGTAATTCGCTGGTTAGCGGCCGTAGCCATCTCAAGTTTTCAACAAACTTCGGATGAATGGACTCGCCTGTTTCATGATGATGATGAGCCCCGACTGCATGGCAATAAGCTCGATCTAGCTCAATGCGTTCTTGGGCACGGGCACTGTTGGCTGCGATTGCTCCGGGCTTGCAACTTATACCCGCGAGAGGCTTCTGCCGCACCGTGCCGTTCAGCATCAGATCGATAGAGCCAATGTAGGGGACGGTTGTGCCGACAAAGCACCCGTGATCAATACCCAAGTGTTTTGCAATGTCGATCAGTCCTTGTGTAGTGCGCTGACCCTGGTCCAGATGTTGGGCTGGATGCGGATGTTCATACGGCCACATGGGTAAGCACTCGCGTAGTCCCTGTGCACCCAGGTATGCACAAATCAGCGCAGTGTGAAACTCGAGCGAGGATAGAAAATGGTGATTTCTTTGATGGATGGAGACAGAGTCAAAGATTTGGTAGCTGACGGGCGATGAGAAGTTTCTTCGGATTCGAATCCATGGTTGGTAGTGTTCGTCATATCCTTGTCCAGCTCCGGCGCGAATCGCAGTACTGACCTTGCCGAGTTGCCGCAGTGAGTATTGCGACAATGCTTTCCCGACCGGTTGTGTATCCTCTTCCAACAAATACAAATACGGCGCGCTGTACCCTGCCTCCCTCGCGAGCGCACTGGCATTTCTTGATGTAGACGGCATACCGTCTCCCTCCTTGCTCAAGGATGAAGTTAAAGCCTCACGCACAAAGCGTTTGGACAATTCGTAGGAGCTGAGGGCGGGCGGGGTCGACTGGATTCGACGTGCAAAATCCGTAGACTATGTTGAGTCCACTTGCTCGCGCTTGCATTTGTGATGCGAAGCGGATGCTTGACTCGGGATGCGTCTGGCCTGAGAATTCAATTGCTTAGGTTTTGGTTTTGGCCAAGACTTTTCCGGCGAGCCCTCGTGCTCGCCGTTTTTATTTGTGCGTCATATCGCCTCCCTTTTCGGTGAGCCTTGATAGACGGGTCGCACTTTCTTGGAGCGACTCCAGGTAAGCCAGCAATCCAGCTCGCTGAGCCCCATCCAGCCATTGGGCCGTGGTGAGCAGCTGTGACACGAGGCGTGTCTCTTCTTCGGACTCGGTCAGTTGCCATACGGAGCGGATGCACCGATCATGCTTGGCAGCCCAAGCGAGCGCCTCCGTGTCCCCTGGATTTAACTGAAGCAACACGGACAACTGGCCCAGAACACGGTCAGTGAAAGGAGGTCGGCGTCCCTTCTCAACGCCACAGAAAAAAGCTTGGTCGATCCCAACGGTCAGCGCTACTGCTTTTTGGCTGGTCGAACATCTTTCGCGGGCCTGCAATAAGCGACCGGGAAAGAGGAGAAGCTGATTTACTTGTTCCATTTCATTTTTGGACGGACGGTAGTCCATCGCACAGATGCTATCGGTCTGTATTGGAGGGCACAACAAGTACGATTTGCCAAATTTCTACTCTAGTCCTCCTATGAAAGATACGTTCGAATTGTCATTAATTGACTTTTGCGCGCTCTCTAAGACCCCTCTGAAGCGCAACCGAGCAGGGAAATCCCGGGGTCCAGCGGACGCACTACGGACCGTTTGTTGGTATAGGTATCTGGCGTCTGAAACGCCGGGGATCTCTGCTTATGCTTTGGGAAAGCTTGCCGAGCCGAGCGCGTACAAAGTTGATGTAAGTGACAAAAATCGAATTCACATGCATTCAAACAAATGGATTCGATACTCGAGGGGCACGGCGGTACCTCAAAGTGCACTCGTCGCGCGCTCAGACGAGAAATTTCCAGGCTCAGCAGCATTGATCAACCACCCTGTGTGGTTGTTGATAGACCGGCAGTATTCTTCGCTGGGTCAACTCGCAAGAGTTAAAACCTCCTTTGCGCCCAAGGTACAGCTTGAAATTGATGCGGCTAGATCGCCTTCTCAGTGGACGTCGCCCGACTTTGCAATCCTGTATGTCAGGAAACTGGTTATTTTGGAGCCGCTTGATGCATTAGGCGCGATCGCCTACCTACTATGGCAGGCAAAGTTGCGCGTTGACACTTCTGCTCAGGCGGGCTGGGTACGCTGCCTGTATGGCGCGATGCTGGTCCATGGCGCCGATCTTCGGTCCCTTGGTATTGCATTGCCCATGCTCGAACTGTTTAAGCAGAATTTGCTGGACTCAGTAAGGCACGACGGCAACCGGTTGGATTACCCTTCAAATCTTTATTTGGTTAGTATTGAATTACTCGATCGCTTTTATGTGGAGTGTCGGTCAGAGTATGGAGGGAGTCAGCGTGAATTTCTATATGATGCTTGCGTCATAAGGCATGGATATGCACCTGCTGTTATTACTTGGGCGATCTCAGTGCCACTAGACGAGTGCAGTTCGGTTGCCAGCATCGAAGCATGTGAAACGCATCAGAGAATTTTTTCGTGGGCGCTATCTGCTCTGTCCAAAAAGGAGCGTGTGATGGATTTATCGGCTGACACGATAATTGATCTATTTCCTCTTGTTTTTGAAATGGGCACTAATTCGCAGCGAGCCGATTCTTGATATGTGTTGGGAGTTGCTCCCACGCGAAAGCATATGCCATCAAGTTTACTCTATGGTTCATAAAATGGTAGCCTTCGAGGGCAAGCTTCAAATAGCCAATTGGACCGCCACTGCGAAATATGACGGAAAAATCTGATGGATTGATGATTTGCATCCAGTCCAGGAATTTCTGAATTAATGAATTTGGGTTTGTTTTTAATTCATTGGCAATCATTCTTATTGAAATTCTCCTGCACCGAAGCTTCATTTCCGGTGCATCACCATTAAGTAATCTTTTTAGAATATCATTGAGAACTTTGAATGCGTATGCATGGTTGTGGAGAGAGTTGCTGCTTATCGGGGAAGGTGCCGTGCGGCAAGTGGGACAGGTCTGAAAAGCGCCGTCCCATCTGAAGGGTTCGGCTTTACACTTACACCCTTCCCAAAGTTCCAAGCCGTGAGTGTCACAATGACGCTCGTTCGCTAACTGATGAGCTAATCGTTGATAAACATGCCCGTGCGTTCTCAGGTCGTCGATAACGCATTGTTGGCAGAGCCGTGGTCTTTCCGAAACGTATCCTACGTAGCCGGTCGTTCGAAGCTTGGTCTGGCTCACGGTTCGATTGCCTGAGATCAGGTTGTGACGGATCTCTTCTTCAAGTTGACTGCTATATAGGCATGTGAATACTGGAAAGAGGGTGTGCTCTTGAAGTAAGGTTGTTGGGGCGATGGCGTCATCCAGCACGATGCTGCAGAAGTCGCGTGCTCTGTACCCCAGAAAAAGATGATTGGTGCTTGGAGGTCGCCCGACGACAGCCCTCGGTCCAGAACGCATGGAAGCGAATCTTCCCATTCGAACCGATGCTTCGTAGAGGGAGTACAACGTGGCCCCTCTGGGGAAAGACGGAATCACTTCAAAAGTAACGAGATTTGAAAATATGTTTACTGCTTAACAGTGCCAAGGCCTCGCACCCCGAGAATTTTTTCATTCTTTATGAGCAGCTTGCGCTATTAAAAGGCGTTCTTTTCATAGAGAGCACTTTTAAAAGTTTGTTCAGCGCTACCCTGAGGATTGGTTTTGTGTATTTTGCGGGTCTGGCGCATGGCGGACGGGACAGGGTCAAGCCCGCGCCAGCCGATCAACGAGGAAATCCACCAGCACCCGCACGCGCAGCGGCATGTGCCGGTTGGCGGGGTACAGCAGCGAAAACGGGCGGGAGGCACCGGCATGTGCGGGCAGCACCTCCTGCAAGGCACCGCTGTGCAGGTCGGCTTCCACAATGAACCGGTAGGTCTGCAGCAGCCCTGCGCCGGCACGCGCCAGGGTCACGGGGCCCAGGATGTCATCGGCGCAGCGCAGGCGGCCTTGGGTGGGCACCTCCACATCGCGCCCGGCCGCGTCGCGCAGTATCCACGCAACCGCCTGCCCGCTGCTGGGCAGCACGAACTGGATGCATTCGTGCGCCGCCAGGTCGGCCGCTTCGTGTGGCGTGCCGCAACGCGCCAGATACGCCGGGGCGGCGACCACCACCAGGGCGGCGTCTTCCAGCTTGCGTGCCACCAGCCCCGAGTCGATGGGCGCGCGACCGCGCACGGCCAGGTCAAAGCCTTCCTCGGTGAAGTCCACGTTGCGGTTGCTCAACTGCAGCTCCAGCTCCACGCCGGGGTAGGCCTGCGCAAATGCGGGCAGCAGGGGCAGGATGCGGCAGTGCCCATAGGAGGTGGGCAGGCTGAAGCGGACGAGGCCCGCCGGGCTTTGTTGCTGGCCTGACAGCTCGCGTTCTGCCTCGGCCAGCTGCCCCAGCGCCTGGCGGCATTGCTCGTAGTAGCGCTTGCCGGCGTCGGTCAGCCGCACCTGGCGTGTCGTGCGCTGGAACAGGCGCACGCCCAGGCGCGCCTCCATGCGTGCCACGGATCGGCTCACCGCCGCCGCCGTCAGCCCGGCCGCCTGGGCGGCGGCCGTGAAGCTTTGCCACTGGGCGGTCAGGCAGAACAGCTCGAT
Organism: Acidovorax sp. Root275; assembly: GCF_001428965.1. Taxonomy (NCBI): domain Bacteria; kingdom Pseudomonadati; phylum Pseudomonadota; class Betaproteobacteria; order Burkholderiales; family Comamonadaceae; genus Acidovorax; species Acidovorax sp. Root275. The sequence continues at coordinate 930,377 of NZ_LMJH01000009.1, forward strand.
GCTGCCCAGCTTCAGGTCGTCAAATTGGCGCGCCATGTCTTGTTTATTACTTCATGTAATCAGTGAAATTACTGGTGCCTAGTTTATTGCTGTTTGCATCGCCAATACCATCGCTTCACCTTTCCACCACGCCCCCAAGGCCTCCCCATGAAGCTGTACTTTTCCCCCGCCGCCTGCTCCTTGTCGCCCCACATCCTGCTGCTGGAATGTGGCTTGCCGTTTGCGCTGGAGAAGGTCGATACCGCGCGCCACCAGACGGCCGATGGGCAGGATTTCTATGCGATCAACCCCAAAGGCCAGGTGCCCGTGCTGGAGCTGGACGACGGCTCCCGCCTCACCGAAGGCCCGGTCATTGCGCAATACATCGCCGACCAGGCCCGGGCCACGCAACTGATGCCGGCCGCCGGCACGCGGGCGCGCTACCGGGTGATGGAGTGGCAGAACTACGTCAGCACCGAGCTGCACAAGTCCTTCACGCCCCTGTTCCACGCCGGGCTGGATGACAACGCCAAGGCCGCGCTGGCCGCCCTGCTGCGCAAGAAGATGGAGTGGCTGGACGCGCAACTGCAGGACGGCAACTACCTGACGGGCGAGCACTTCACGGCGGCCGACGCCTACCTTTTTGTGGTGCTGGGCTGGGCCAAGTTCGTGAAGCTGGACATCAGCGACCTGGCCCATCTGCAGGCGTTCATGCGCCGTGTGGCCGCGCGCCCCGCGGTACAGGCCGCGATGCGGGCCGAAGGGTTGCTGGGCTGAGACGCCGTTCATTCATCCATCCACAAGGAACACGCCATGCCTTACATCAACATCAAAGTGACCCGCGAAGGTGTCAGCAGTGCGCAAAAGGCCGCACTGATCCAGGGTGCGACCGATTTGCTGGTGCGCGTTCTGAACAAGGAGCCCGCCACCACCTTTGTCGTGATCGACGAGGTCGAAACCGACAACTGGGGGGTGGCCGGTGAGACGGTGACCGTGCGCCGCCAGCGCGCTCGCGCCGCCACCGACGGGAGCGCGCCATGAGTGATCCGCGCTTCGACGCAGTCGCCGCCGTGCTGCAGGAGTATTTCGACGGCCTGTGCCACAGCGATACCCAGCGCCTGCGCCGCGTGTTCCACCCGCAGGCGGTCTATGCCTGCGCCACGGCCGAGCCTGCGGTGATCCTGCGCATGGAGGAATATTTCCCCATCGTGGACGAGCGCCCCTCGCCCGCGAGCCGGGGCGAGACGGTGCAGGAGCGCATCCTGTCGATTGAATTTGCCGGGCCGGTGACCGCCCTGGCCAAGGTCGAATGCGCCATCCTGCCCAAGCACTTCACCGACCTGCTGAACCTGATCCATGTGGATGGGCGCTGGCAGATCATTGCCAAGGTGTTTCACTACGAGCTGGATCGCCGAGGCGGCGGCGTGAACAAGTCGGCGAGCGGGGCTCAATCCGGATGACGCTCATTTTTTGATAGTCGTTAGCGCTTATCTGTTAAGCGCCAGCGGCCATTTTTCACATTTTTCCAGCGGTAGCCATCGCCGGAGTGGGCGCACATCACAGGTTGGTCGCCGCCACCACTTCCGACATGTCGGTCAACCCCTGCAGCACCTTTTCGATGCCGTCCTGGCGCAGCGTCAGCATGCCCGCGGCCAGTGCCGAATGGCGGATGTCCGAGGCGGGGGCGCGGTGGCGGATGTGCTGGCGGATGGCCTCGTCACTCAGCATCAGCTCATGGATGCCCAGCCGGCCGTGGTAGCCGTGGCCGTCGCACTTCGTGCAGCCCACGTGCCGCCACAGGCGCAGCTCGCCCTGTGCGCCGCCATGCTGCTGGCGCCAGCGCGCCACCTGCGCCTCGCAGGCCTCGGGCGTGTTGCGGGTGCCACTGTCCAGGTACTGCGACGCCAGGCCCAGCAGCGTGTCGTGGTCGGCCACCCGCGGCTCGCGGCAGGCCGTGCACAGGCGGCGCACCAGGCGCTGGGCCAGGATGGCAAGCAGAGAATCCGAGAAGTTGAACGGGTCCAGGCCCATCTCGAGCAGCCGCGCAATGCTCTCGGGCGCCGAGTTGGTGTGCAGGGTGGACAGCACCAGGTGGCCGGTGAGTGAGGCCTCGATGGCGATGCGCGCGGTTTCCTCGTCGCGCATCTCGCCGATCATGATGACGTCCGGGTCGGCGCGCAGAAAGGTGCGCATGGCGGCTGCAAAAGTCCAGCCGATGCGCGGGTTCACCTGCACCTGGCGCAGGCCCTCCTGCGTGATCTCGATGGGGTCTTCGGCCGTCCAGATCTTGCGGCCGGCGGTGTTGATGTCGCGCACCACCGAGTGCAGCGTGGTCGTCTTGCCACAGCCCGTGGGGCCACACACCAGCACCAGGCCGTAACTCTTTTGCACCACCGCCCGCAGGGCCTGCAGGTTGGGCGGGCTCAGGCCGATGTTCTCCAGCGGCAGCGGCTTGGCACCGGCCAGCAGGCGCAGCACCACGTCTTCCAGCCCGCGCGAGGTGGGCACGGTGACCACACGCAGCTCCACCGGCGGGCCGCCGAAGCGGGCGAAGTCGATCTTGCCGTCCTGGGGCTTGCGGTGCTCGGAGATGTCCATGCCCGCCATGATCTTGATGCGCGCCACCATCGCGAAGCGGTAGCGTGCCGGCAGCTCCAGGTAGGGCGTGAGGTCGCCGTCGATGCGCAGGCGGATGCGCACGTTCTGCGGCGCGGGCTCGGTCTCGATGTGGATGTCGGAGGCGCGGTGGTGGATGGCTTCGTCGATCACCGAGTTGATGAGCCGCACCAGGGTGTTGTCCGACTCGCTGATCACGTCGGCCTGCTCGGAGTCCGCGTCCGGGGCCGTGCTGCCGAGGTTGGCCGCCAGCTCGCGAGAGGTGGCGCGTGCGGCGGTGGCCGCGTCGGCGCCGCCACCGGGCTGGGTGCGGTAGGCGCGGTGGATGGCGGGCATCAGCGTGCCGGGTGCGGCCTGCAGCGGAAGGAGCCGGCGCTGTGTGAGAAACCGCAGTTCGTCCAGCAGCACGCGGTCACAGGGATCGGCCATGAGCAACACCAGCGCGTCTTCGCGGGCGATCAGCGGCAGCACGGATTCACGCTCTGCCACTGCGCGTGGCACCAGGGCCAGGGCCGTCGCTTCTGGCGCAATATCGCCCGGGTGTACGGTGTACTCGCCCAGCCACGCGGCAATGACCTGGCGCAGCTGCTCCTGGGTGAGGACGCCGCCTTCCACCAGGATCTGCCCGATCAGCCGGTGTTGCCCGGCGCCGCGCTCCTGCAATTGCTTCTTGAGGCCGTCTTCCAGAGCCGAGGGGGACAGCATGCCCGCATGGACCAGCGCCTCCCCCAGGTGGCGCGCCTTGCCGACGGTGGGGTGGGGGGTGGAGAGCTGTCTCCACAAAGATTCCGCGTTGGCGGGGCGGAAACCGTGGGGCGGGGGGGCGGTGGAGGCTGCGGTGTCGGGCATCAATGGTCAGAGGCGGGCATCGTCAAAGGCTGAAGTCATAGTCCACCGTGATAGGCGCGTGGTCCGAGAACTTTTCACTTTTGTAGATGGATTCAGCACGTGCCAGCGCTGCGAGCGCGGGGGTGGCCAGGTGGTAGTCCAGCCGCCACCCCACGTTGTTGGCATACGCCTGCCCCCGGTTGCTCCACCATGTGTAGGCGGTGTCCGTGGCGGTAGGTTGTAACTGGCGGTAAACGTCTATGATGCCGCCGCCTTCATCAGTTGTGTGCAACAACTTTGTCATCCAGGCCCGCTCTTCGGGCAAAAAACCACTGTTTTTCTGGTTGCTGCGCCAGTTTTTGAGGTCAATTTGCTGGTGCGCAATGTTGATGTCGCCGCACAGGATGAAGTCGCGTTCGCCCTTGACTTTCATCAGATGGGGATGGAACTCGGCCAGAAACCGGAACTTGGCCTGCTGGCGCTCCTCGCCCGACGAGCCGCTCGGAAAGTACGCGCTGATGATCGACAGCTTGCGGGCCGGCGTGTCGAAACGCAGCTCCACATAGCGGCCTTCTGTATCGAACTCTTCAGAGCCATAGCCAATGACTACATCCGAAGGCTCGTGCCGCGTGTAGACGCCCACGCCGGAATAGCCTTTTTTCTGGGCATAGTGGAAGTGGCCTTGCAGGCCGGCCATGCGCTCGAAGCGGTTGGCCATGTCGGCCGCCTGGGCCTTCACTTCCTGCACACAAATACAATCCGGCCGCGTGGCTGCCATCCAGCTTTCCACGCCTTTGCTGGTGGCCGAGCGGATGCCATTGAGATTGAGGCTGGTTAACTTGAACAAGGAATTCCCCATGGTGGATGTTGGCGCGCAAACCTCTGGACAGGGCCAGCTGGCGCAGGATTTTGTACGTTTTGCCGTCGAATCGGGCGTGCTGCGGTTCGGTGAATTCAAGACCAAGGCGGGGCGCCTGAGCCCCTACTTCTTCAATGCAGGGTTGTTCGACGACGGCCGCAAGATGGGACGGCTGGCGGAATTCTATGCAAAAGCACTGCTGGCCAGTGGCATCGAATTCGACATGGTTTTTGGCCCGGCCTACAAGGGCATTCCCCTGGCGGCCACGGTCGCGGTGGAGCTGGCCCGGCTGGGGCGCAACGTGCCTTTTGCCTACAACCGCAAGGAGGCCAAGGACCATGGCGAGGGCGGCACGCTGGTGGGTGCCCCCTTGAAAGGCCGGGTGCTGATCGTGGATGACGTCATGTCGGCAGGGACCGCTGCCCGCGAATCCATTGCGATCATCCGCGCCGCCGGTGCCGCGCCGCATGCGGTTGCAATTGCGCTGGACCGCCAGGAAAAAGCCACAGAGAATGGCCAGGACGTGGACCATAGCGCGGTGCAGTACGTGCGCGATCAGCTGGGCATGCAGGTGTGTGCCATCGCCCGGCTGGCAGACTTATTGCTGTATCTCTCGCAAAACGGGGAAGAGGGGATGCGCTCGCATCACGAAAAAGTGCTGGCCTACCGCCAGCGGTACGGCGTCAACGAAGGGTAGATGATTTGAGCAAGTCGGCGTGGATCATGGGCGGGTTGGTGCTGCTCACCCTGGGCGTGGAGCTGGCCTCGGCGCAGCCTCAGGAAGCGTCTGGCGGCATCTACACGTGTGTGGACCGCAACGGGCGCCGGCTGACGGCCGACCGGCCTATTCCGGAATGCCTGGACCGGGAGCAGCGCGAACTCAGCCCCTCGGGCATCACACGCCGCCAGATCGGACCCTCGCTCACGGAGCTGGAGCGTGCCGCCCAGGACGCCCAGAACCGCAAGGATGCCGAGGAGCGCGCCCGCATTGTCGAAGAGCGCCGGCGTGAACGCGTTCTCGTCGCGCGCTACCCCGACAAGGCGTCCCACGATGTGGAGCGCACGGCGGCCATCCAGATGGTGGATGACGTGACGGCTACAGCAGAAAAGCGAATCACCGAGCTGAAGGCGGAGCGCAAGAAGCTCGATGTGGAGATGGAGTTCTACAAGAAGGACCCCAACAAGGCGCCCATGACGCTGCGCCGCAAGATCGCTGAGATTGACGACAGCCTTGCCGAGCAGCAGCGCTTCATCACGGGACAGGACCAGGAAAAGCGCCGCGTGCACCAGCGCTTTGACGTTGAACTGGCCCAGCTGCGCAAGCTGTGGGACCCTCAGCGCGTGTCTCCCGCAGCGGCTGCGAAACCCTCTGCCAGCGCGGTGCCTCCTGCGTCGGGAGCTCGATAGACGAGGTTGGGGGGCTGATCTGCCCAGAGCCCGCGCTGCGAAAATCACTTAAAGAACCGACTTCAGGATAAAAAAACAAAGGGGCCTCGCGGACCCCTTTGTTCTTTGCGCCTGTGTTTACAGGTCTTGAAGTCGGCCCGCCAGCTTGGCACGCAGCAGGTCATTGACCTGTTGCGGGTTCGCCTTGCCCTTGCTGGCCTTCATCGCCTGGCCCACCAGTGCATTGAACGCCTTGTCCTTGCCCGCGCGGAACTGGGCCACGTTGTCGGGGTTGGCGGCAATCACCTCGTCGATGATTTTCTCCAGCGCGCCGGAGTCGTTCATCTGCTTGAGGCCTTTGGACTCAATGAGGGTATCCACGTCTGCAGCTTCACCTTCCCACAATGCATCAAACACCTGCTTCGCTGCATTGTTGGAAATCGTGCCATCGGCGATCCGGCCAATCAGCGCAGCCAGTTGCACCGAAGTGACCGGTGCTTTCTCGATGCCGATCTCTCCCAGGTTCATGCGCCGTGACACCTCGCCCATGATCCAGTTGCTGGCCAGCTTGGGCTGACCGCAGGCCTTGGCTGCTGCTTCGAAATAGGCCGCCATCGCCTTGCTCTGTGTAAGTGTGGTGGCGTCGTATTCGGGCAGACCATAGTCCGCCACAAAACGCGCGGCCATAGTGCGGGGCAATTCGGCCATCAGCGCACGTTGTTCCTGCACCCATTGCTCTGAAATGTGTAGCGGAGGCAGATCCGGATCAGGGAAGTAGCGGTAATCCGCCGCGTCTTCCTTGGTCCGCATGGCGCGTGTTTCGCCCGTATCCGGGTCGAAAAGCACGGTGGCCTGCTGGATGGCGTGGCCGTCCTCGATCTGGTCGATCTGCCAGCGGATCTCGTAGTCGATGGCCTGCTGCATGAACTTGAACGAGTTCAGGTTCTTGATCTCGCGGCGCGTGCCCAGCGGGCCGCCGGGCTTGCGGACGGACACGTTGGCGTCACAGCGGAAGCTGCCTTCCTGCATGTTGCCGTCGCAGATGCCGATCCAGGTCACGATCTTGTGCAACTCTTTCGCATAGGCCACGGCTTCGTCGGACGAGCGCATGTCGGGCTCGGTCACGATCTCCAGCAGCGGCGTGCCGGCGCGGTTCAGGTCAATGCCGCTTTGGCCGATGAAGTCTTCGTGCAGGGACTTGCCCGCATCTTCTTCGAGATGGGCGCGGACCAGGCGCACGGTTTTCTTTTCGTCGCCGAGAAAAAACTCCACCTCGCCGCCCTGCACCACCGGGATCTCGAACTGGCTGATCTGGTAGCCCTTGGGCAGGTCGGGGTAGAAGTAGTTTTTACGGGCAAAAATACTCACTGGCGCAATGTGGGAGCCCAGAGCCAGTCCTAATTTGATAGCGCAGGCCACTGCTTCGCGGTTCATCACGGGCAGCGTGCCGGGCAGGGCCAGGTCCACCGCGCAGGCCTGCGTGTTGGGCTCGGCGCCAAAGGCGGTGGGCGCGCGGCTGAAGATCTTGCTCTGCGTGGCAAGCTGGGTGTGGGTTTCGAAGCCGATAACGACTTCATAACCGTGGATCAATTTGCTGGTCGTCGTCATGTCACAGACCTCCGGGTTGGCGGAGGTGGAAATCGGTGGCTTGCTGCAGGCGGTGCGCAGCGTTCAGAAGGCGGGCTTCCTGGAAGTAGTTGCCAATCAGCTGCAGCCCCACGGGCAAACCCCCTTCGCCAAAACCTGCAGGCGCGCTCATGCCGGGCAGGCCGGCCAGCGAGCCGGGCAGGGTGAAGATGTCGGCCAGGTAGTCGGCCAGCGGGTCGGCGCCATGCTCGCCCAGCTTCCAGGCCACGGTGGGGGCCACGGGGCCGGCGATGAGGTCGCAGCTCTTGAACGCGTTCTGGAAGTCGTCGGCGATCATGCGGCGGATCTTCTGCGCCTGCAGGTAATAGGCGTCGTAGTAGCCGTGACTCAGCACATAGGCGCCGATCATGATGCGGCGCTTGACCTCGTCGCCAAAGCCTTCGGCGCGGGTCTTCTTGTACATGTCCACCAGGTCGGTGTAGTCCTTGGCGCGGTGGCCGAACTTCACGCCGTCGAAGCGGCTGAGGTTGGACGAGGCTTCGGCGGGGGCAATGATGTAGTACACGGGGATGGACAGCTCGGTGCGCGGCAGGCTGATGGGCACGAGCTTGGCGCCGAGCTTTTCGTATTCCTTCAGGGCGGCGTCCACGGCGGCGCGCACATCGGGCGCCAGGCCTTCGCCAAAGAACTCGGCGGGGATGCCGATGCGCAGGCCGTCAATGCTGTCGTTGAGCTTCGCGCTGAAGTTCTCGGCAGGCACATCGAGCGACGTGGAGTCGCGGTCCGGGTCGGGGCCGCACATGGCAGACAGCAGCAGCGCGCAGTCTTCGGCCGAGCGGGCCATGGGGCCGGCCTGGTCGAGGCTGGACGCAAAGGCGATCATGCCGTAGCGGCTGGCGCGGCCATAGGTGGGCTTGATGCCGGTGATGCCACAAAACGATGCGGGCTGGCGGATGGAGCCGCCAGTGTCGGTGCCGGTGACGGCCGGGGCCAGGCGCGCGGCCACGGCCACGGCGCTGCCACCCGACGAGCCGCCGGGGATGCGGCTGGTGTCCCAGGGGTTGCGCACGGGGGCCGGGGCGCCAAAGCCCACAGGGGCGACGGCGGAGTTCTCGTTGGACGAACCCATCGCGAACTCGTCGCAGTTGAGCTTGCCCAGCGTCACGGCGCCCGCATCGGCCAGCTTGGTGACGACGGTGGCATCAAAGGGCGACTGGTAGCCCGCGAGCATCTTGGAGCCCGCCGTGCTGGGGAAGTCGCGCGTGACGAAGATGTCCTTGTGGGCAATCGGCACGCCTTCCAGTGCGCCCGCCGTGCCAGCGGCAAGGTGCGCATCGGCGGCCTGGGCCTGGGCCAGGGTGGCGTCTTCGTTCAGGGCCACATAGGCGCCCAGATTCTGGTGCGCTTTGGCGCGGGCCAGGAAATGCTGGGCGGCTTCGACGGCAGAAAATTGCTTGTTGCGCAGGCCGGTGGCCAATTCGGAAACGCCCAGGTCGTGCAGGGCTTTGGTCGTTGTTGTGCTCATGCGCGTCTCACTCGATCACTTTGGGGACGAGGAACAGGCCGCGCTCTACAGCGGGTGCGCTCTTCTGGTTGGCTTCACGCTGGTTGGGCTCGCTGGCCACGTCCTCGCGCAGCCGCAAAGCCACGTCCTGGATGGCAGCGACGGGGTGCGCCAGGGGCGTGATGCCCGAGGTATCCACAGCCCGCATCTGTTCCACGATGTCAAAGAAGCCATTGAGCTGGGTCAGCATGCGCTCACTTTCGGAGGGTGTCAGCTCAAGCCGTGCCAAATTGGCGATGCGGCCGATGTCCTGGGGGGTCAGTGCCATAGGGAGGAGAATCTAGAGAAACCAGAAGTAAAGCTGTGATCCGGGCCGCGCCGGAGGGAGTTATTCACAGGGGATGGGGTATTATCCCGGCTTTGCCGCAATACCCCCTTCACTGCCGGTTTTTGTGCGAAAAAAGCGATTTTTGACCCCCACCCACACCCTGACACACCTGGCGATGGCAGGCCGACGTGCATGCCGTGCCTGAGAGGATTTTTGAATGTTCGGAGCTTTCCGTCGGTATTTCTCCACCGACCTTGCCATTGACCTTGGCACCGCCAACACCCTCATTTTCGCCCGCGACAAGGGCATTGTGCTTGACGAACCTTCCGTCGTCGCCATCCGCCACGAAGGCGGGCCGCACGGCAAGAAAGTCATTCAGGCGGTAGGCCGCGAAGCGAAAGCCATGCTGGGCAAGGTGCCCGGCAATATCGAGGCCATCCGGCCCATGAAGGACGGCGTGATTGCTGACTTCGTGATCACCGAACAGATGATCAAGCAGTTCATCAAGATGGTGCACCCGCGCACGCTGTTCACCCCCAGCCCGCGCATCATCATCTGCGTGCCCTGCGGCTCCACCCAGGTCGAGCGCCGCGCCATCAAGGACGCTGCAGAAGCCGCTGGCGCTACTGCCGTCTATCTGATCGAAGAACCTATGGCCGCCGGTATCGGCGCGGGCCTTCCGGTGTCCGAAGCCTCGGGCTCCATGGTCGTGGACATCGGCGGTGGCACCACCGAAGTCGGGGTGATTTCGCTGGGCGGCATGGTCTACAAGGGCAGCGTCCGCGTCGGTGGCGACAAGTTTGACGAAGCCATCATCAGCTACATCCGCCGCAACTACGGCATGCTGATCGGCGAACCTACGGCCGAGGCCATCAAGAAGAGCATTGGCTCGGCCTTCCCTGGTTCGGAAGTGCGCGAGATGGAGGTCAAGGGCCGCAACCTGTCCGAAGGCGTACCGCGCAGCTTCACCATTTCCAGCAACGAAGTGCTGGAGGCGCTGACCGACCCGCTTAACCAGATCGTCTCTGCCGTGAAGAACGCGCTGGAGCAGACCCCGCCCGAGCTGGGCGCCGACATCGCCGACCGCGGCATGATGCTGACCGGCGGCGGCGCGCTGTTGCGCGACCTGGATCGCCTGCTGGCCGAAGAAACCGGCCTGCCGGTGCTGGTGGCGGAAGACCCGCTGACCTGCGTGGTGCGCGGCTGCGGCATTGCGCTGGAGCGCATGGACCGCCTGGGTAGCATTTTCACGAGCGAGTAAGCCTGCGGGCCTGTATGCTGCAGGCACTTTTTCGCTCTGAACTGCATGACCGCACCTGCTCCATTGCTTCTGTCTGAGCACATGCCCGTGGAGTTGCCTCCACGCGGCAGATCCTGACCGCTTCGCACGATGCCACTGGGTACTCTTGAGCGCAGCGCTCCCCCTTTCTTCAAACAGGGCCCTTCGGCCCTGTCGCGTTTGGCCGTCTACAGCGCACTGGCGCTGTTTCTCATGGTGGCCGATGCGCGCTTTCAGCTCACCGGGCCTTTTCGGCAGGCGGTGGCCACCGTGCTCTATCCGGTGCAATGGCTGATGCTCAAGCCCGTGGAGTTTGCGAGCCACGGCGCGGACTATTTCCAGTCGCTGCAGACCGCCCAGGAAGGGCTGGATGCCGCGCGCCAGAAGATGACCCTGATGGGCCAGCGCGCCAACCAGGCGGAACAACTGGCCCTGGAAAACGGGCGGCTGCGACAGCTCTTGGCGCTGCGCGACCGCCTGGAAACCCCGGCGCAGGCCGCAGAGGTGATCTATGACACGGCCGACCCCTATACGCGCCGCGTGGTGATCGACCGCGGGCAGATGGGCGGCGTGATGTTGGGTGCCCCGGTGATGGACGAGGCGGGCGTGCTGGGCCAGGTCACGCGGGTTTTTCCGCTCGTGAGCGAAGTCACTTTGCTGGTGGACCGCGACCAGGCCATTCCCGTGCTGAACGTTCGCACGGGCGCGCGCGGGGTGGCCTATGGCGATCCCGTGGCCGGACACGGCGGCGGCATGGAGCTGCGCTTCATGCCTGCGAATGCCGACGTTCGCGAGGATGACCTGCTGACGACCAGCGGCGTGGACGGTTTGTACCCCTCGGGCCTGCCCGTGGCACGGGTGCTGCGGGTGGAGCGCCGGGCCGACTCCGCCTTCGCCAGGGTCTACTGCACGCCCCTGGCCCAGGTGCAAGGGGCACGCCACGTGGTGGTCCTCCAGCCCTTGGCCGAGAACGCGCTGCCGCGGCCGGAGCCCGCGCACCCGACGCCCGCGAAACGCGGAGGGCGCCGGGGATGACGAAGTACGTGTCAAGGAGGCGGTGGCTGGACCACGGCCTGCGAAAGGGTGAACCCCTTTCGAAAGGGAGCGCGCGATGATCATGCCGCGCGGCGAGCCGCTGCTGCTTCCGGTCAACCCGGTATTTATTGTCGCCAGCCTGGCTGTGGGGCTGGCCATCAACATGCTGCCACTGGGCCGCATCGTCTGGACGCCTGATGTGCTGATGGTGCTGCTGGTCTTCTGGGGCGTGCACCAGCCACTGCGCATCGGCATGGGCGTGGCCTTCCTGCTGGGCCTGTGCATGGATGTGAGCCAGTCGGCGCTGCTGGGCCAGCATGCGCTGTCCTACACCGTGCTGTCGTTTGGCGCGATTGCCATCCACCGCCGCCTGCTGTGGTTCAGTGTGCCGTCGCAGGCCTTGCAGGTGTTGCCCCTGTTTGCCCTTGCCCACGCCATCGAGCTCTTGCTGCGGATGGCGTCCGGGGGCATATTCCCGGGACTGTGGAGTTTTCTCGCGCCAATGCTGGAGGCCCTGCTGTGGCCTCTGGCCAGTTGGGTGCTGCTGGCCCCGCAGCGACGCCCGCCCGACCGCGACCAGAACCGGCCTTTGTAGCCCATGCCTTCCTTGATGCCAGCGCGTTTTGCCAACGGTCCGTATTTGCCCGTGGACGGTAAGCACGGGACTGCGTGTGCCCGAATGGGGGGTAGGGCGTGACCGAGGTGCGCAGCAGCGAAGCCGATGCGTCGCGCTTTCGGATGCGGGCGTTGGTCATCGGCGCACTGGTGTTTTTTGCGTTCTGCCTCATCGCTGCCCGGCTGGTGTATCTGCAGGTGGTCCGGCACGAAGACCTGGCGGCGCAGGCGGAGAGCAACCGGACGGCCGTCGTGCCCATCGTGCCCAACCGGGGGCTCATCCTGGACCGCAACGGCGTGGTGCTGGCCACCAACTATTCGGCCTACACGCTGGAGATCACGCCTTCGCGCGCGGGGGTGCTGGACGAAACCATCGATGAGCTGTCCAAGGTGGTGGAGATCCAGAGCCGTGACCGCCGCCGCTTCAAGCGGCTCATGGAAGAGTCGCGCAACTTCGAGTCCCTGCCCATCCGCACGCGCCTGACCGACCAGGAGGTTGCGCGTTTTACCGCCCAGCGCTACCGCTTCCCGGGTGTGGACATCAAGGCGCGCCTGTTCCGCAACTATCCCATGGGCGATGTGGCCAGCCATGCCATCGGCTACATCGGCCGCATCAACCAGACCGAGAAGGCGCGCATCCAGGATTCCGAGGACGAAGCCAACTACCGGGGTACGGAATACATCGGCAAGCTGGGCATCGAGCAGAGTTTCGAGTCCGCCCTGCATGGCGCCACCGGCGTCGAGCAGATGGAAACGTCGGCGGGCGGGCGGGCGGTGCGCAAGCTCTCCAGCCACGCGGCCACGCCTGGTGACAGCGTGATGTTGTCCATCGACATCAAGCTGCAAAAGCTCATTGAAGACATGTACGGCAACCGCCGGGGTGCGCTGGTGGCCATCGACCCGCGCAACGGCGAGATCCTGGCTTTGGTCAGCAAGCCCACATTCGATCCCAATCTTTTTGTCGAGGGGATTGACGTGGAGAACTGGACGGCGCTCAACGAATCCATCGACAAGCCTCTGCTCAACCGCGCCATGCGCGGCACCTACCCGCCAGGCTCCACCTACAAGCCCTTCATGGCGCTGGCTGCGCTGCAGCTGGGCAAGCGCTCGCCCAGCCTGGTGGTCAACGATCCGGGCTTCTACACCTTCGGCGGCCACACCTTCCGCAGCCATGAAGGTGGGCTGGGCGGGGTGGACATGCACCGCGCCATTCAGCAATCGAGCAACACCTACTTTTACTCGCTGGCGGTGGAGATGGGTGTGGATGCCATCCATGACTTCATGAAGCCGCTGGGCCTTGGGCAGGCCACGGGCATCGACCTCAATGGCGAGGTGCGGGGCACCTTGCCCAGCACCGAGTGGAAGCGCAATGCCTACAAGCGTCCCGAAATGAAGCGCTGGTTTCCTGGCGAAACCGTGTCGCTGGGCATTGGCCAGGGCTACAACAACTTCACCATGCTGCAGCTGGCGCTGGCGCAGGCCACGCTGGCCAACGGGGGCACCCGTTACCGGCCGCACATGGCCAAGGCCGTGAAGAATGCGGTTACGGGGGCCATCACCGAGATCCAGCAGCCCCCTGGCGTAGACCTGGGTTTTCTGCCCAAGAACGTGGACATCGTGCGCAACGCCATGGTCGCCGTGAACAAGGGCGGCACCGGCACGCGCGTGTTTGCCGGGGCGCCGTACACGGCCGGTGGCAAGACCGGCACCGCCCAAGCGGTGACCATGGGGCAGAACGTCAAATACAACGCGAAGTCCCTCGAAGAACACCAACGCGACCATTCGCTGTTTACCGCCTTTGCCCCGGCCGAAAACCCCAGCATTGTGCTCGCGGCGATTGTGGAAAACGCCGGCTTCGGCGCGGCCCATGCCGCCCCCATCGCGCGCCGGGTGTTTGACTACTGGCTGCTGGGCGAATACCCCAACGAGGAAGATCTGGCAGCCGTGCAGAAAGGCCTGGCCTCCGCGCCGATTGGCAAGCCACGCAAGGCGAGCGAAGTGCAGATGATCGCTCCCTAAGCCATTGGTTCAAAAAAGATAGCTGGTAGCGCAATACAGATAAGCGTCAGGGCCTATTTTTAGTAAGATTTTCGTTCTCAACCGGTCTCCGTCCCGCTCCGTCCCGCTCCGTCCCGCTCCGTCCCGCTCCGTCCCGCTCCGTCAGGCCCGTTGCACGGTGCCGGTCCGCCCAGTGGGCTGGATCTGGCTGAACACCAGGGCTGCCACGATCAGCGCGGCACCACCGAGCCCTGCCCAACCCAGCCTTTCGCCCAGCAGCGCCCAGGCCGTCAGCGCTGCGAACACAGGTTCCAGCCCGAACACGATGGCGCTGCGCATGGCGTCCACGCGCTGCTGGCCCCAGGCCTGCAGCGTCACCACCACCACGCTGGCGAGCAGGCCCAGATAGAGCAGCGCCAGCAAGGCATCCACAGGCAGGTCTGCCGTGGAGCGCAGCCAGTCCATGCCACCGCCCTGCGCCAGCAGCAGCGCGGTGGAGGCCAGCGCCATCACCGTGGCTTGTGCGGCGGCCATGCGCGTGGCCCGCAGCGGCTGCGCCGCCGTGCGGCGCGCGCATTCCTCCAGCGCCAGGATGTATAGCGCGTAGAACACGGTGCTGGCCAGCGTCAGCGTATCGCCCAGGTTCCAGGGCTCGTTCTCATGGAACATCAGCGCCATGCCTGTACACGCCAGGGCGCACGCCGCCCACAGCCGCCAGCCGTAGCGCCGGCCCAGGAAGGCCATGGCGATCAGGGGCACCACCAGCACGTTGAGCCCGGTGACAAACGCGTTGCGGTTGCTGCTGGTGCGCGCCAGCCCTTCGATCTGCAGCCAGAACGCCAGGAACAGCAGCAGGCCCAGTGCGCAACCCCAGCGCCGTTCGTGCCGCAGCATGCCGCGCCACAGCGGCGCCAGCACCACCAGCGCGATCACAAAACGCAGCCAGATGATCTGCAGCGCATCGAGCTGCGCCGAGAGCAGTTTCATCGCCGGGAACGTGGTGCCCCACACCACTGTGACAACCAGCAGGGCCATCAGGCCCCAACGTTCAGTACGCATCGGAAGAATTCCCCAAACCAATAAGAACCTGTTCAAAGTCTTTTTGGAGTTGCACAAGTGCCTTGCCGGGATGGGATGCAAGGCGCGGGGCGCAGCCAATAGCCCGTGCTATTG
>NZ_LMJH01000009.1:945579-992840 GCF_001428965.1 Acidovorax sp. Root275
CCGGCTGCTTGCATGGGCACGAGCCCATGCNAGCGCATCCGAAGCATCCACTCATCCCGATTGCACTCCAATGCGATCTCCAAAAAGACTTTGAACAGGTTCTAAGAAAAAGGGCCGCCGGTTGCCCGGCGGCCTCTGCGCTGCAGAGCGGCTCGGACGCGGGTCAGTGGCTGACCTGGCCCAGAAAAGCGCGGATGCGGTCGTTGGCCGGGTTGCCGAAGAACTCCTGTGGCGGCGCGTCGTGCGCAATGCTGCCCTGGTCGAAGAACATCACCCGGTCGGCCACCTCGCGGGCAAAGCCCATCTCGTGGGTGACCACAATCATGGTCATGCCGCCTCGCGCCAGGCCGCGCATCACGTCCAGCACTTCCTTGACCATCTCGGGGTCCAGCGCAGAGGTGGGCTCGTCAAACAACATCACCTTGGGCTGCATGGCCAGGGCCCGCGCAATGGCCACCCGCTGCTGCTGCCCGCCCGACAGTTGCCAGGGGTACTTGTGCGCGTGGTCCTGCATGCCCACGCGGCGCAGCAGTTGCATGGCTTCGTCGTTGGCCTGGGTGCGTGGGGTGCGGCGAATGCGACGGGGCGCCAGGGTCACGTTGTCCAGCACGCACATGTGGCCGAACAGGTTGAACTGCTGGAACACCATGCCCACTTCGCAGCGCTGGCGCTGCAGCGTGCTGAGGTCGTCGCAGACCTCCACGCCGTCGATGGTGATGCGCCCGCTGTCGTGGGGCTCCAGTCGGTTGATGGCGCGCAGCAGGGTGCTCTTGCCCGAGCCCGATGCGCCAATGATCACCGTCACCTCGCCAGTGTGGAACACGGTAGAGACGTCCTTGAGCACCTGGTGTGCGCCAAAAGACTTGCACACCCGCTCGGCCACGATGTAGGGCTTGGGTTGAACGTTCGGGTTCACAGATTGCGCCCTTCCACGTCAAAGCGGTACTCGACGGCATTGGAAATTTGCGTGACCAGCGTGGTCAACAGCAGGTAGGTGATGGCCACCGTGGTCAGCGTGGCAATGGGCTGGAATGTGGCCGACTGGATGCGGTTACCCACGTTGGTCAGTTCCACCACACCAATCGCATAGGCCAGCGAGGAGTCTTTGAGCAGCGCCACAAAGTTGCTCACCAGCGGTGGCAGCGAGATCTTGAACGCCTGCGGAAACACCACGTCCAGAAACACATGCACCCGTCCCAGGCCCAGCGCCCTGGCCGCCTCGGTCTGCCCGCGGGGCACGGCCAGCAGGCCTGCGCGCAGTGCTTCGGCGTTATAGGCGCCCACGTTCAGCCCCAGGGCCACCACGGCCGCGGCAAAGTCGGGCAAATTCAGCCCCGGCACCAGCACCGGAAGGGCAAAGTACACAAACAAAATCTGCACCAGCAGTGGCGTGCCGCGGATGGCCCAGATGTACACGCCAGCAACCCAGCGCACGGCAGTCCAGCGGGCCGTGCGGGCGAGCGCCGCCGCCGTGCCCAGGGCCAAGCCCACGGTACCGCTGACCAGCGTGAGCCACAGCGTGGTGCGAGCACCCTCAGAGAACGCCTGGGCGTTGGGGCCGATGGGGTCAGGGAAGAACGACAACACGTGGCCGAGCAGCGAGAGGGCCAGCACCATCAGCACCAGCGCTGCGACCAGCGTGGCATTGCTGCGCTGATGTCGGGACCAGCTTTGTGGCCAAAGAGCGAGAAGCATGGATCAGACGACCGGAAGGTCTTGGTTGGAATCGGGCCAGCGGCAGGACCAGGGTGACGCCGCTAGAAACAGCAAAGGGTGCGCCAAGGGCCAGGCCCTGCGCACCCCATCACGTATTTTTAACTCAGTTGCAGCGCACGTCTTCTTTGAAGTACTTCTTGGAAACCGTGGCGTAGCTGCCGTCGGCCAGCACTTCGGCAAACGCCTTGTTCCAGGCATCGGCCAGGTCGGTGTTGCCCTTCGCCATTGCGGGGGCGATGCGTTCGATGAACAGCATGTCGCCCAGCTTGAAACCGGCCTTGGCGTTCTTGGCGGCGGCTTCCTTGGCCACGAACTTGTCGCTGACCCACGCGTCCACGCGCTTGGAAATCAGGGCGCGCTGGGCGTCGGTGTCCTGCGGAAAGTTCTTCACTTCCTTCACGCCGCTGACCTTTTTCACTTGCTCGAGGTAGCTGGTGCCGGTCTGCACGGCCACCACCTTGCCCGAAAGGTCCTGGGCGTTGCGGATCTTTGCGTCCATCGCCACGATGATGCCGCCCGAGCAGTAGTGGGGGTTGGCAAACGTGACAGCCTTGGAGCGCTCTTCGGTCACGCCGTGCGATGCGATCACGGCGTCCCAGCGGCTTTGGCCCAGGCCGGTCAGCAGCGCGTCAAACCCCAGGGTCTTCCATTCGAGCTTCAGGCCCATCTTCTTGACCACCAGCTCGGCCACTTCCACCTCGAAACCCGTGAGCTTGGTGCCTTCAAAGAAGTTGAACGGCGCGAACTGGCCTTCGGTGGCCACGATGATCTTGCCGTCTTTCTTGATTTCATCCAGCGTGCGGGCCTGGACGGCGAGGGCGGCGCACAGCGCCACGGCGGTGACAACGGCAGACTTGAAAAACTTCATGGCAGGGTTCCTGTGGGGGTGGTTCAGGTACAAAAAATCCGGCATGCGGGTAGGCAGGCCGGAGCGGGTGAATGCAGGCATCGCCAACAGCGATGGGCCTCGTCATCAAACGGAAATGCGCAGAAATTATAGGACGGGCGTTCGCATTCGGGCCATGCAGGGCAACCCCGATGACCTCGGGGCGCCCTGGTGGTAGGCCTGCCCAGCTTAGCAAGCATGATGCCATCCGGGGGCACGAGCCCCTTCGGGCCTCCGCTAGCGCAGGAACGCGTCGTAACCCGTCTTGAGGATCAGCGTGCTCACCACCACGATGAAGATGCCACGCACGAAACCCGTGCCGTGCTTGAGCGCCAGGTGTGTGCCCAGCAGGCTGCCCACCACATTGGCGATGGCCAATGTCACCGCAAAGTGCCACCACACATGGCCCTTGGCGGCAAACAGCGCAATGGCGGCGACGTTCGTGGCGCAGTTGAGCAGCTTGGCCGAGGCCGAGGCGTTGAGGAAGTCATAGCCTAGCAGCCGCACGAACAGGAAGACAAAAAAGCTGCCGGTGCCCGGGCCGAAGAAGCCGTCATAAAAGCCGATGAGCACGCCGATCAGGCTGGCCACGAGCACTTCGGTGCCGCCCGCAAAACGTGGGGTGTGGTGCCGCCCCAACTCCTTCTTGGCCAGCGTGTAGACCAGCACCCCCAGCAGCACCAGGGGCAGCAGCTTGCGGAGGAAATCGGCCGACATCACCGTGACAGCCCAGGCGCCGGAAAACGAGCCCGCAAAACCCGCAGCGGCGGCAGGCAGCATGGCCGACCAGCGGACCTGCACGCGGCGGCTGTACTGCCAGGTGGCCATGGCCGTGCCCCACACCGAGGCGGCCTTGTTGGTGCCCAGTAGCGTGGCCGGGGGTGCCCCGGGAAAAGCCGCAAACAGCGCCGGCACCATCACCAGCCCGCCCCCACCCACGATCGCATCCACAAAACCTGCCAGCAGCGAGGCCAGGGTAATAAAAATCCATTCCATCGCAGGATTTTCGCAGCTTGTCTGCTATGGATTCAGGACCTCCCAAGGCATTGGCGAAAGGGAGGCCAGCGTGGAACAGGCAAGAAAAAGGCGCTGGGATCGCCAGCGCCTGGAAAAAAAACCGCACCTCGTTGGGTGCTTGAAATTTGATTATTGGTAGAAAGGATGTCTCCTCGGGCCCCTCGCTTGGCACACCGAAGCGCGCTTTCGAGTGCCGCAACTGTAACGACTGCACTTCGCTGGTGCATTGGGGGTTTCCCGCCCCCGTTGTGGGGCGGTGAACGCGCCGCAGGGGGGCGAAAACAGGGTGTTTGGGTTGGCACGGCTCGTGCAATTGCGCTTGTAACAATTTGCGAAAGGGAGCCGCCATGCGGGCAGTCAACCACCGGTTCTTTGTGGTCGTGTCGTTGTGTCTGGGCCTGTGCGCCAGCGCATTGGCCCAGACGGCGCTCGATGCAGCGGGTGCGGTGGCGGCAGTGCCATCCCCGCCCCTGACCCGCCCCGGGCTGGTGGCGCAGACCACCATCAGCGCGGCAGGTACCGCGTGGATGATGACCTCCACGGCGCTGGTCCTGCTGATGACGCTGCCGGGCATTGCCCTGTTCTACGCGGGCATGGTGCGCAAGAAGAACGTGCTCAACACCATGGCCAGTGTGGTCGCCATTGCGGCGCTGGTCAGCCTGCTGTGGTTTGGGGCGGGCTACTCGCTGGCCTTCACCCCGGGCAGCCCTTGGCTGGGGGGATGGGAGCGCATCGGCTTTGCGGGCCTGGACTTTCAGCTCGCTGGCGGCAAGCTGGCCGTGAGCCATGTGGCACCGCACATCCCCGAGTCGGTGTACGCCATGTTCCAGCTCACGTTTGCCATCATCACCGCCGCGCTGCTGGTAGGGGCGTTTGTCGAGCGCATGCGGTTTTCCGCCATGCTGATCTTCATCAGCCTGTGGACCCTGCTGGTCTACGCCCCGGTGGCGCATTGGGTGTGGGAGCCAGGGGGCTGGCTGGCCCAGATGGGCGCGCTGGACTTTGCCGGGGGCTCGGTGGTGCACGTGAATGCGGGCGTGGCCGGGCTGGTGTGTGCGTGGTTCCTCGGGCGGCGCACTGGCTACGGGCGTGAGCCGTTCGAGCCCTACAACCTGGGGCTCACCATGGCCGGTGCGGGCCTGCTGTGGGTGGGCTGGTTCGGCTTCAACGCGGGCTCTGCTGTGGCCGCCGACGGGCGCGCCGGGCTGGCGATGGCGGTGACGCACCTGGCCGCAGCGGCCGGGGCCTTGTCGTGGATGCTGGGCGAATGGGTGGTGCGCGGGCGGCCGTCCCTGCTGGGGCTGTGCTCTGGCCTGGTGGCGGGGCTGGTGGCCATCACGCCGGCGGCGGGGTT
This sequence comes from Acidovorax sp. Root275, assembly GCF_001428965.1. Lineage (NCBI taxonomy): Bacteria > Pseudomonadati > Pseudomonadota > Betaproteobacteria > Burkholderiales > Comamonadaceae > Acidovorax > Acidovorax sp. Root275. Next base: position 950,553 of record NZ_LMJH01000009.1, read on the forward strand.
TGTCACGCTGCGCTCGGCGGTGGCGATTGGCCTGGTGGCCGGGCTGGCATGCTACTGGGGCGCCACGGGGCTCAAGCGCCTGCTGCGCGCCGACGATTCGCTCGATGTGTTTGGGGTGCATGGCATCGGCGGCATCGTGGGCTCGCTGCTCACCGGCGTGCTGGCCAGCCGCACCGTGGGGGGCGTGTCTGGCAGCCTGCTCACCCAGGCCATTGGCGTGGGGGCGGTGATGGCCTACAGCCTCGTTGCGACCGCCGTGCTGTTGTGGATCACCAATTTCGCCGTGGGCCTGCGGGTGGATGAGCAGAGCGAGCAGACCGGGCTCGACATCGCACAGCACCGTGAGCGCCTGGGGAGTTAATGAAGTCCACCCCCCTGAGGCCCTGCGGGCCTTCCCCCCGCTCTCGCATTGCTGCGCAATGCGGGCAGGGGGACGCAGCCAGCGCGGCGGGGCGGCCCTTGCGCGGCTGCCCGCGCTTGGGCCGCGCCGGTTTCATACGCTGCGGGTGGTGCGCAGCGCCATGGATGACTGAAATGCCATAAGGAGCCGACCATGCCCGATTCCGACAAGCTCGCCATTGCCGCCCATTTGCATGTGCTGCTGCGCCGCAAGACGGGGCGCGTGACCGACACCGAATGGATGGCGGCCAACGCCGAATATGCGCTGGAGATCGTGCGTTTCGCACGCCGGCGTGCCCAGGAGGACAACGTTCCAGAGCTGGTCGAGTGGGCCGACCGCCTGGACCTGGCCATCCATGCCGCCCCACCCGCTGCGCCGCGCCGTCCCTTGCTGGATGTGGCCACGCAGGCCGTGCGCCAGCGCATGGCGCCGCCGCCCGCACCTGAGCCAGCGCCCGAAGTGCCTCGGTATGTGGGGGGAATCCGCTGACCGCGCTGCGGCCGTGTGGCCGGGGTATGACCGGGGCTGGGCGGGATCAGTGCGCTGCCGCGCCCTGCACGAACAGGCCCGCCGTGGGCAGCAGCCCGACCAGCTTGTCGTCGCCATAGGTGCGCATCACCTGCGAGATGACGACCTGGTAGCCGTTGAGCCACTGCGCTTGCGCCGCCTTGGCCTTCAGGTGGGTGGGGTGTTGCATCAGGGCCTGCAGGGCCTCGAGCGATTGCCAGTAATACACGTTGGACACGAGGCCCTTGCCCGTGTCCTCCCACGATTCCTCGCCCAGGTAGCCGTCGATGGAGCGGGCGGCGGTGGCAATCGCCTCGTCCAGGCGGTGGAAGGCGTCGTCGAACTGTTTGGTGGCAAAGATGAAGGTGGAGGAGTACATGGGCGCGATGGTACCCACGCTTATGCCGCGCGCCGCGCCTGGATGATCCACTCCGCTGCCTTCTCGGCCAGCATCAGGGTGGGCGAGTTGGTGTTGCCGCTGGTGATGGTGGGCATCGCCCCTGCATCCACCACCCGCAGGCCCGCAATGCCGCGCACGCGCAGTTGGGAGTCCAGCACCGCCATCGGGTCTTCATCCCGCCCCATCTTCGTCGTGCCCACGGGGTGGAAGATCGTGGTGGCAATGTCACCGGCCAGGCGCGACAGGTCTTCGTCGCTTTCAAACTGCACGCCGGGCTTCCACTCCTCGGGCTGGTACTTGGTCAGTGCGGGCTGGGCCACGATGCGGCGCGTGACACGCAGGCTGTCGGCGGCCACCTGGCGGTCTTCGGCGGTGCTCAGGTAGTTGGGCGCAATGGCGGGGGCGGCCTTGAAGTCGGCGTTCTTGATGTTCACCGTGCCCCGGCTTGTGGGGTTGAGGTTGCACACGCTGGCCGTGAAGGCCGGAAAGCTGTGCAGCGGCTCGCCAAACGCGTCAAGCGACAGCGGCTGCACGTGGTACTCGATGTTCGGGTAGGGCTGGTCCGCGCTGCTGCGCGTGAAGGCTCCCAGCTGCGAGGGCGCCATGCTCATGGGGCCACTGCGTTTGGTCGCGTATTCGAGCCCGATCTTGGCCTTGCCCCAGAGCGAGCTGGCCATGGTGTTGAGCGTGGCCACGCCGTTGACCTTGAACACCGCGCGGATCTGCAGATGGTCTTGCAGGTTGGCGCCCACGCCGGGCAGGTCGTGCACCACGTCGATGCCGTGCTGGCGCAGCAGCGCGGCGGGGCCGATGCCCGACAGCTGCAGCAGCTGCGGTGAGTTGACCGCGCCCGCGCTCAGGATGACCTCGCCTGAGGCATGCGCCGTGACCATCTCCTGGCCGTCCCACACCAACACGCCGGTGCAGCGCTTGCTGCCGTCGGGCTGCGTCTCGATGACGAGCTTGGCGGCCTGCGCGCTGGTCCACATCTCGAAGTTGGGGCGGCCGTAGCACGTGGGCCGCAAAAAGGCCTTGGCCGTGTTCCAGCGCCAGCCGCTTTTCTGGTTGACCTCGAAGTAGCCCACGCCTTCGTTGCTGCCGCCGTTGAAGTCGTCGGTGGCGGGGATGCCGGCCTGCTGCGCTGCCTGGGAAAACGCGTCGAGCACATCCCAGCGCAGGCGCTGCTTTTCGACCCGCCACTCGCCGGTGCTGCCGGTGACCTTGTTGCCGTGCAGGCGTTTGAAATTTTCATTCACGCCGCCGGGCTGGTCCAGGCGCCAGTGGTCCTCGTGGCGGCGGAAGTAGGGCAGGGCGTTGTCCCAGCGCCAGCTGGCGTCGCCGGTCAGCTCGGCCCACTGGTCGTAGTCGCGGGCCTGGCCGCGCATGTAGATCATGCCGTTGATGCTGCTGCAGCCGCCCAGCGTCTTGCCGCGCGGGTAGCGCAGCGTGCGGCCGTTCAGGCCCGCGTCGGGTTCGGTGTTGTAGAGCCAGTCGGTGCGCGGGTTGCCGATGCAGTACAGATAGCCCACGGGGATGTGGATCCAGTGGTAGTCGTCCTTGCGGCCGGCTTCGATCAACAGCACCCGGTAGCGGCCGTCGGCGCTCAGGCGGTTGGCGAGCAGGGCGCCGGCCGTGCCGCCGCCAATGATGATGGTGTCAAACGTGGTGTGGTCGCTCATGGGCAGGGGGCGGTGGCAATGTGTGGAAGGAGACGGAGGGCCATTGTGCGGACGGCGCCGGGTGTGTCGAGAGGGTCAGTGCCTATTGCTATTAAATGTATAGCTATCAGCGCTTATTGATAAAGCGCTGGCGGCCTGTTTGATATTAATTTCACGCATTCTTGGCCCACCTGTGCTTGGCGCACGGCCTGTGCGGGCATAAATCCTACGCGCCGCCTGCCGCTGGCTCCGCTACCATGCACCCTCCCTTTCATTCTTGGCGGCCCGCGCTGCCCAGTTCATGACCGACCCCGCTCCTCGCATTGTTAGCGCCGATACGCCCCAGGGGCCTTGTGCGCAGCTGCATGGGCGCTGGGGCGCGGCCGAGCTGGGAACCGGGGCGCAGTGGGAGGCCGTGTCGGGCCAACTGCGCAGCCACCCGGCCGCACCCACGCTGGGCTGGGACCTGACGCAGCTGCAGTGGCTGGACCACGTGGGCGCCCAGTTGCTGTGGAACCACTGGCAGCATGCCTGGCCCGAGCGCCTGGCCTGCACCGACGCACAGCGCGACATGCTTGCGCGCGTGGCGCAGTTCACCTGCACCGCGCCGCCGACCGAGCCCTGGCGGCTGGGCGAGCAGGTGGACCACCTCGGGGTGCTGGTGCTGCACGGCGTGGACCATGCCCGCCACATGCTCGAAATGGTCGGCCGGCTGGTACTGGACCTGGGTCGCCTGGCGCGTGCCCCGCGCCGGGGTCCGTGGCGCGACGTCTCTGGCCACCTGTACCGCATGGGGGCCACGGCCCTGCCCATCACGGCGCTGGTAGGCTTTCTCATCGGCGTGGTGCTGGCCTACCTGATGAGTCTGCAGCTGCGGCAGTTTGGTGCTGAGTCGTTCATCGTCAACATTCTGGGCATCTCGCTCATCCGCGAGCTGGGGCCGATGCTGGCCGCCATCCTGGTGGCAGGGCGCTCGGGCTCGTCGATCACCGCGCAGATCGGCGTGATGCGCGTGACCGAAGAGCTCGATGCCATGCGCGTGATGGGCATTCCCCACGGCTTTCGGCTGGTGATGCCACGCACCATTGCGCTGGCGCTGGCGATGCCGCTCATCAGCGTGTGGACCACGCTGGCCGCGCTGGCGGGCGGCATGCTGGCGGCCGACGTGGCCATGGACATCTCGCCGGGCTACTTCGTGCAGGCCCTGCCCGCCGCCGTCAAGATCGGCAACCTGGGCCTGGCCATGGCCAAGTCGGTGGTGTTTGGAGCGTTCATCGCGCTCATCGGCTGCCACTGGGGCCTGCGCGTGAAGCCCAACACCCAGAGCCTGGGCGAAGGCACCACGGCCTCGGTGGTCACGTCGATCACCATGGTCATCATCGTGGACGCTTTGTTTGCGGTGGCTTTCAAAAACATCGGCATATGACTGAGCGCATCGCCAAGCCCGAACACATCGCCGTCGCGCCCGGCGAGCCGCCCATCGTGGACGTGCAAGGCCTGTGGACGGTGTTCGGCAAGGGCGACGAAGCCTTCACCGTGCACCAGGACCTGAACTTCACCGTGCAGCGTGGCGAGATGCTGTCGCTGGTGGGGGGCTCGGGCACGGGCAAGACGGTGCTGCTGCGTCAGATTTTGGGCTTGGCCCGGCCCACGCGCGGGCAGGTCACGGTGCTGGGCCGCCCTGCATCGGAGATGGGGCGCGAAGGCGCGGCCAGCCGTGTGGGCATGTTGTTCCAGCACGGCGCGCTGTTCTCGGCCTTCAACGTGCTCGACAACGTGGCATTTGCGTTGCGTGAACAAGGCACCTTGCCCGACGATCTGGTGCGCGATGCCGCGCTGGTCAAGCTGCAGATGGTGGGCCTCAAACCCGAGCACGCCAGCCGCATGCCGGCGGACCTGTCGGGGGGCATGGTCAAGCGCGTGGCGCTGGCGCGCGCGCTCATCATGGACCCGCCGCTGCTGCTGCTCGACGAACCCACGGCCGGGCTCGACCCGAGCAGCTCCGACGACTTCTGTGCCTTGCTGCGCGAGCTGCGGGCCGCACTGGGGCTCACGGTGGTCATGGTCACGCACGACCTGGATACGCTGTTTGCGCTGAGCACCCGCGTGGCCGTGCTGGCCGATAAAAAGGTCATCGTCACCGGACCGCCGCACGAGGTGGCGCATTTCCAGCACCCGTTCATCGAACACTTCTTCCTGGGTGAACGTGGCCAGCGCGCCATGGCCCCGGTGCAATCCGTGGAGCACGCCGTGGCACAGACCGCCGTCGCGCCCACGCCCGACAAGGAACCCACCTGATGGAAAACAAATCCCACGCCCTCGCCGCAGGCATCTTTGTGCTGGTGGTGGCCGCCATGCTGGCGGGCCTGGCCATCTGGCTCACGCGCGACAGCGCCAACTACGAGCAGTACGAGCTGTCCACCAAGGACGGCGTGAGCGGGCTGCAGCCCCAGGCCGCCGTGCGCTACAAGGGCGTGGCCGTGGGCAAGGTCACGCGCATCGGCTTCGACCCGCAGGTGACGGGCAACGTGCTCATCCGCATTGCGGTCAACGAGCAGGCGCCCATCAGCCCCACCACCTTCGCCGTGCTGGGCTACCAGGGCGTGACGGGCCTGGCCCACGTCCTGCTGGACGACGCAGACAAGCCCTACCCCGAGCTGCCTCCGGGCCCCAGCGGCCTGCCGCGCCTGCCCATCAAGCCGTCGCCGTTTGGCAAGCTCGCCGAGCAGGCACCCGCCATCCTCGCCCAGGTGGACGAAGCCACGCGCCGCATCAACCAGCTGCTGGGCGACACCAACCAGCAGAAGCTGACGGAGGCCCTGGGCAACATTGCCCAGGCGGCAGGCAGCGTGAACACATTGACCCAGCGGCTCGATGCCACCGTGGCCCAGCGCCTGGACCCGGCCCTGGCCGCGCTGCCCCCGCTGGCCAGCGATGCCCGCAAGACCCTGCAGTCGCTGCAGCAGGCCGGCGCCAGCGTGTCGGTGCTGGCGGCCGACGTCAGCAAGACCACGCAGCGCCTGGGGGCCGAGGGCGGCCCCATCGACCAGATCACCATCGGCACGCAGTCCCTCGCCCGCGCGGCCGACCAGTTCAGCACCACCACGCTGCCGCGCCTGAACCGTGCCGCCGACGACACCTCGCGCGCGGCGCGCCAGCTCAGCCGCACAGCGGGCGGCGTCACCGACAACCCGCAGCTGTTCATCTATGGGTCTGGCCGCATCCCGCCCGGCCCGGGTGAACAGGGCTTTGCCGCACCGTGAGGAGCGTTTATGACCAATACTATTAAAAACATAGCTGCTAACGCATATCAGTCAAGCGCTAGAGGTCTGTTTGCCTCTATTTTTTCTGTGGTGGTGCTCGGCATCGCAGGCTGCTCGGCGCTGCCCAGCCCGCCATCGCGCCCCGCACTGTATGACTTTGGCCCCGGCGCACTTGCCCCGGTGCCCACCGACCGCCGCGCGCCCCTGCCACCCCTGGCGCTGGCCGATGTGGAGGCCCCCGGCCTGCCCGAAGGGAGCAATGCCGTGCTCTACCGCCTGGCCTATTCCGACACCCAGCAGCTGCGCCCGTACAGCCAGGCCCGCTGGAGCCAGCCGCCTGCGCAGTTGCTGCAGCAGCGCCTGCGTGAACACCTGGGCCAGCGGCGTGCGGTGCTCAAGGCCGACGATGCTGCGGCCCAGGCACGCGATACGGCCCAGGGCAACCGGCTGCCTTCGGTGTTGCGCGTGGAGCTGGAAGAGTTCAGCCACATCTTCGTCCAGCCGACCGAGAGTGCGGGCGTGGTGCGCCTGCGCGCCACGGTGGTGGACCTGACGCTGTCTGGTGAAGTGCTGCGCGGCCAGCGCGTGTTCATCGCGCGCACCCCCGCGCGCAGTGCCGACGCAGCGGGCGGCGTGGCCGCACTGGCCGAGGCATCCACCCAGGTGGCGCAGGAACTGGCCGCGTGGGTGGAACAGGTGGGCGACGTCCGCCAATGACGCGGCGGGGCAGCCCGCCGGGCTGAGCCGCAAGACGCTGCACAGACTTGCCCCAAGGAGCGCGGCGGGGCGCAGGCCATGGAGCGGGTGTTTCCTTGGGGGGAGTCTCCCCAATCGCTGGACCGAAGTCCAGCGCATCGCGCATGTCTGGGTGGTGTGCTGGCGTGGGCACGGGCACATTTCCAACGGCCGCCGCAGTGCGTACCATGTCGCTTCCCGCATCCAAAAATCACACAACACATCGAGAGGGACGCCATGTTCATCGTCTGGGGGAAGAAGCTCGTCTATCGAAAACTCGGCCATGTGGCCGATTTTTGTCCCATCTGCCGCAAGCCGCGCCCGTTCGTGCTGCGGCGCCTGGGGTCTGCGGGGCACGTGTACTACATCACGGTGAGCCAGGGAGAGCTGGTGGGCTACGAGCGCACCTGCGTGCGGTGCGACACCTCGTTCAGCGCCGAGCCCACCCATTACGCTGCAGTGGCACCCAAGCCCGCGCCTTTGCCCGAGTTGGCCCGGCAGACCTTTCCGGACCTGGAGCAGGCCTGGAAGGAGCGGCTGGACCTGGAGCGGCAGTTGCGCGCAGACCCGCGCGCCCTGCACGCCGATGACCGCAAGGCGCTAATCCGCAGCCCATTTCTGCTGCTGTCGCCCAAGGTCGAAAAGCGTTTTGCATCCACCCATTTCGACAAGGAGGTCGGCATCTCCGCCCTCGTCGCGCTGGGCCTGATGATTGCAGGGCCCGCCATCGTGCACAAGCTGTTTCCCGACTCGTCCGACCTGGCGGTGCTGGTGTTCATGGCCCTGGGCGTGCTGCTCGTGATCGTGCAGATGGTGCTGGCGGGCGGGCGGTTCATGCGGCGCGAGGTAGTGCCGGTGCTCGCCCAGTGCCTGCGGCCCCTGCAGCCCACACCCGGTGAGTTGCAGACCGTGATGGCAGAGCTCAAGACCTTGCGGCACAAGATGGCCAGCAAGCTCAAGCTGGCGGAACTGATCGCGCACATCCGGGGCCCGCAGGGCGCCGCCGGGGCGCGCGGCTGAATCAGGTCCTTGGAACGTCGGTACGCAGGCGGGGCGGGACGGCGCACTCCCGCTGTGGTGCTGCGGCCTACGGCTGGGGTTTTTGGGGGGGCTTCGACACAGGCGCAGCGGCCACCGAAGGCTGCCCCTCGATTCCCGTCACCACCCGCGCATAGCGCGCAAAGCTCCAGTACGCCCAGGCCCAGTCCAGCAGCACCACCAGGCGGTTGCGAAAGCCGATCAGGAAGTAGACGTGCGCGAAGAGCCAGAACAGCCACGCGAAGTAGCCTGAGAACCGCACCGGCCCGGCGGGCGAGGTGAGGTCCACCACGGCGGAGTTGCGGCCGATGGTGGCCAGGTTGCCGTAGTCGCTGTAGCGGAACGGCTGCGCGGGCTGGCCGCTGAGCCGGCGCAGGATGTTGGCGGCGGCGGCCCGGCCCATCTGCTTGGCGCCGGGGGAGACGCCGGGAACGGGGGCGGGCTCGTGGCCGGGCGCGTGGCTCTTGGCCGCAGCCAGGTCGCCGATCACGCTGATCTCGGGGTGGCCGGGCAGCGTGAGGTCGGGCGCCACGACCACGCGGCCAGCGCGGTCGGTGGTGCAACCGGTGGCCTCGGCCAGCTGGCGGCCCAGCGCAGAAGCGGCCACGCCCGCAGCCCAGACAATGCATTTGCTCTTTATTTGATAGCTATTTGCGCCTGATGAATCAGCGCTGGATGGCGATTCGACCATCAGTCCCTCGGCGTCAATGGCGGTAACGCGGGCGTTGAGGCGCACTTCCACCCCCAGCTTTTCCAGCTGCTCCCTGGCGCGCTGGCTCAGCGTCTCCGGCATGGACTGGAGCACACGGGCGCCGCCTTCGAGCAGGATGATTTTTGCGCTGGCCGGGTCGATGTGCCGGAACTCGCCCGGCAGCGTGTGGCGTGCGATCTCGGCCAGGGTGCCCGCCATCTCCACGCCCGTGGGGCCCGCGCCGACGACCACAAAGTTGAGCCAGTCGGCGCGGCGCACAGGGTCCGTCTCTTTTTCGGCGGCCTCGAAGGCCAGCAGGATGCGGCGGCGGATCTCGAAGGCATCGTCCAGCGTCTTGAGCCCGGGCGCGTGGGTGGCCCAGGCGTCCTGGCCGAAATAGCTGTGCGTGGCACCGGCCGCGACGATGAGGTGGTCGTAGGGCAGTGGTGCGGAGGGATGGGGTCCGCCCTTCAGGTGCACGGTGCGTGCCGCCACATCGATGTGCGTGACCTCGCCCAGCAAGGTCGTGACGTTGGGCTGCTGGCGAAACAGGTGGCGGATGGGCGCCGCGATGGCCGGGGCCGACAGCCCGGCGGTGGCGACCTGGTAGAGCAGGGGCTGAAAGAGGTGGTGGTTGGTCTTGTCGATGAGCGTCACGTCCAGTGCGGCACCACGCAGCGCACGGGCGGCTTCAAGGCCGCCGAAGCCGCAGCCGATGATGACAACACGGGGACGGGGCGAGGGAGCGGAGGAAGTGGTCATGCCCCCATTATTGGGGCTCGCAGCTTCCGGGCGGCCAGTGAAACTGGCGCCGCCTTGGGCAAGGGCAGCAAGCCACGGCCCGCCCCGAGCGGCGCAGCCGCTCGGGGGATGTTTCACATCAAGCCATAAAGCCCAGGTTGGTCGGGTAGTCGGCCCCGCCGAAGTGGCTCAGGTTGGGCAGCACACCCGGCAGTTCGCTGTTGCTCACGCCAAACCAGCTGGCCAGCGTGGCCGCGTATTGGTCCACCGAGGTGCTGGGCAGCAGGCGACCCTGGCCCACATGCCATTGGTCGTTGGCATCGGCGGTGTTGGTGATGCTGACCGGGGGGGCCTTGCCGTAGAAGGCCTTGCCTTTGACTGCGCCACCCACCATGAGATGGTGGCTGCCCCAGCCGTGGTCCGAGCCGTCGCCGTTGGAGCTGAGCGTGCGGCCGAAGTCCGAGGCCGTGAACGCCGTCACCTTGTCGGCTACGCCCAGTTCGACGGTGGCGTTGTAGAACGCGGTCATGGCTTCGCTCACGCGCTGCATGAGCGTGGGCTGCTGCGAGATCAGGTTGTCGTGCAGGTCGAAGCCGCCGAGCGACACCATGAAGACCTGCCGTTTGCTGCCTAATGTGGTGCGCGCGCCGATGAGGCGGGCGACCATCTTGAGCTGGTCGGCGAGCGAATTGCTGGAGGGGAAGGCCGTGGCCAGGTTGACCCCGGCCAGCCCCGAGGTGATGGAGGCTTCTGCGCCCACGGCCCGCGCGGTGACGCGGTTGTATTCGTTTTCCAGCGTCTGGCCGCTGTTTTGCTGGATCAGCGAGCTGAGTGCCGCGCGCACGGCCGTGGAGCCATAGACGTTGTTCTTGACGCCGTTGATCGCGATCGCGCCGTTGGTGCTGACCTGGTACTGCAGCGCGGAGTCACCCGAGAGGAACACCGCATTGCCCGTGACGGAGATGCAGGTGAACAGCGAACTGCCGTTGGAGGACAGCGCCAGGTCGCCGATGTTGCCGCCCCAGCCCACGGTGGAGCCTTCGGGCGAAGACGACTGCCAGACCGACTGCTGGTCGTTGTGCGAGAACAGCTTGGGGGGCAGCGGGTACAGCGTGCGGTTGCTGCTGCTGTACTGCGCACGGGTGAGTGGCACCACCAGGGGACCCACGTTCAGCTGCACGGCGGCCTTGCCGGTGTTGAACAGGTTCGTCAGCCCGGTCATCGCGGGGTGCAGTGCGTACTGCCGCCCCCCGGCCAGCGGCGTGGTGGGGGTGAGCAGCGTGGGTGTGAGCGCGGACTTGGCCAGGGCGATGCCACCGGCCGTCTGGCCGGCCCCGCCGCCACGGATGGCGTTGTACTTGTTGTAGCTGTCGTCGTCGTAGGTGATGACAGTGTTGCCGTAGTCATTGCCGCCGTACAGGAAGACGCAGACCAGCGCCTTGTAGTCCGTGGCCGTGAAGGCTGCGACCTCGCCAACGGCCGCGAGATTGAGCGCAAAGGGCAGGGCCGTGCCCGCCATGCCCAGCTGGGCCGAGCGGCGCAGGAAAGCGCGGCGGGAGTGGAGTTCGGGTTGGAGGAGATGCATGGCGGCGCGCCTTATTTCTGGATCAGGTATTCGGCCGAGGCCATGACGAGGAAAATCGCGGCCGCCACGCGGTCGCGCTTGGCGTTGTCCGCGCTCGCGGCCGTGACGGCCGTGGTCTTGAGGGCATCCGCGATGAGCTTGATGGTGGCCGCAGACAGTTGGCCGCCTGTCATGAGCAGGTTGACCCGGTCGACCAGCGCGTCGGCATCGGCCACGATGGCCAGTTCGTTGGTGTAGGCCGCCTTGATGTCGACGCCGTTGTTGCTGGTGCTGCCGTTGTTGGGCAGGTCTGGCGCGTTCACGAAGATGCCGTTGCGGATCACGCCCTGCATGTAGTTGAGGTAGCCGCCCACGCTGCTTTCGTTGACGAGCTGGAACTCCGGCGCCACGGCGCCCGCCGTGGCCAGAGCGGTCGAGGGCGGCACATAGCCCGGCCGGAAGAAGTTGAACACCGACGGCGAGCGCAGCGGGCTCTGCGCCAGGCGCGAACCCGCCGAGCTGAGGTCGCCGATCTTCCAGCTGCCATATTGCGAAGCGATGCCGAACGTGCGGCCCCACTGCACGAAGCGCAACATGGGTTCGCGCAGCCGGCCGAACATGGCGTCCGTGAGCCCGGCGGGCCCGCGGGCCTCGTTGTCCAGCAAAACCGCCTTGACCACGGCGCGCATGTCGCCGCGCACGCCGACACCGTTGTTGTTGAAGGCGGCGGCCACGCGGCTCACGTAGCCCGGCGATGGGTTGCTGGTGACCAGGCGCTGGATCAGCTGCTTGCCGATGAACGGCCCCACGTTGGGGTGGTTGAAGATGGTGTCCAGCGCGGTCTTGAGCGCCGCCGCGCCGGGGGTGCCGGCGGCAACGGTGGTGCCCAGGAAGGTGGCGGCCAGCGTGGAGTGCCGCGACTCGGTGAGTGCCATGGGCAGCCGCGTGAAATGGGTGCTGGGCACGGTGCGCGTGGTACCCGGCACGGTGGTCTGCACGTTTTGCGACTGGTCGTAGTCGTAGCCCGTGAACACGCGTGCCAGGTTGGTGATGTCGCTTTGGGTATAGCTGTCGACCACTTGGCCCGAGCCATCGCGCTTGGCCGTGCCGTCCTGGTTGAGGTCCACGAGCCCGATGGACATCAGCTGGAGGATCTCGCGCGCATAGTTCTCGTCGGGCTGGCGGCCCGTGGAGGGGTTTTCCTTCTGGTTGCCGCGCGTGTTGAGGTAGTAGCCCATCGCGGGGTTGAGGGTCACGTCCTCCAGCAGCTGGCGGAAGTTGCCGAAGGCATTGGCCACGAGCTGGTCCCAATAGTGGGCGATGGCGTGGCTGCGCCAGCTGAAGTCCAGGCCCGAGAGCGATACCACGCAGATTTCGGACAGCGCGAGGGCCACGCGTTTGCGCAGCCCGTCGGTGGACGTCATGAGCTGCTGCCAGATCATGCAGTCGCCCGGGTAGGTGTTGTCGTAGTACGACGTGGTGTTGTCCACCGTGTTGTAGCCGCGCTGGTTCAGCCAGTCCCACCCCTTGGTGCCAACAGGCAGGCTGAACTGGTTGTTGATCCAGCCGTCGTAGGTGCCGGCACGCAGGGTGGCAATCTCGCCCGTCGAGGCCGAGAACTGCGCTTGCAGCAGGAAGCGGGCCGCCTCCGAATCGGTGCCGGCCTTTGTGTACGTGTAGGAGCCCGCACCCGGGGCCGGTGGAGGCGGCGGGGGCGGTGGAGTCGATGGCCCCGGCGCGGGCGTGGGCCCGGGCGCCGGTGCAGGCCCGGGGGAAGGGGGAGTCGTGGGGCTGGGTGTGGGGGCCGGGCCGGGGGTAGGGGCCGGGCCTGGCGTGGGGGTCGGTGTGGTCCCTGGAGCGGGCGTCGCGGGCGGGCTCACGGTGTCATCGGCTGCGTCGCCGCCACCGCAGGCTGCCAGCGCCACGCTGGCCATCAGGGCGGCGAGCGTGGCTTCCTTGGGCAACGGGGCCGGGCGTGGAGCCGCCTGCGCGGTGTCGATTCCCTCTGCAACTTCGGCAGGCGCCGCTGCGCGAGGTTCCTCTTTCATCAGTGTCATGGTGGGTCTGCTAGTTGTTGGTAGCGGGAGCAACACCACACGCAGAGCTATCAGTCGCCCTGCATGCATGGACGGTGCGCTTCGGTAGCTCTGCCATGGATGCCAAGGCCTGGTCCAAGTGTATGGATTTGCAACTGAGAGCCTGTTGGGTTAAATCGTTATGAATGACTACAACAGTCACCAAATGCAACGGTTTACGCAAAGAGGCTGGTTTCGACTAGGGCGTATTCCCGCCGGATCTTGCTGCGCACCCTGCGGCGGCTTGTCCGGCAGCGGTGTAGTCCAGAGGCCGACGTTCGCTGCCACCGGGAGCCTACGCGCGGCGCACTGCAGTGTTTCTACAGTGGGCTCATCGCTGTCCGGCACCGTTTACCGCCATATCGGTGGCATGGCCGCAGCGAGCCACTCTCAAGGATGAAGACCATGAATGAAGACACCGTCAAGGGCAACTGGAAGCAGTTCAAGGGCAAGATGATTGAACAGTGGGGCAAGCTCACGAACGATGACTTTGACGTCATCGACGGCAAGCGCGAGCAGTTCCTGGGCAAGCTGCAAGAGCGCCAGGGCATTGCCCGCGATGCCGCCGAAAAGCAGCTCAAGGAGTGGCAGGACCGCCACCCTGACTTTCGCTTCAACGACTGACCGGGGTCTGGTGCCGGGGCCAGCCCCCTGCGCCTGAGCCGCACGGGCAACCAGCAGACGGCCGGCGCACCTTCGCACCGGCCTGCTCCCTATCCCCTACCTATCCAATTCGAGGAGAAACCCATGAAATTCGCACGAACTCTGATCGCTTCCGTGGCTGCTGGCCTGCTGGCAACCTCTGCCTTCGCCATGACAGCCCCTGAACACAAGGCCGCCAAGGACCAGATCTCGGCCGCCTACAAGGCCGACAAGCAAAAGTGTGATGCCCTGTCGGCCAACGCCAAGGACATCTGTGTGAAGGAAGCCAAGGGCAAGGAAGACGTGGCCAAGGCCGAGCTCGAAGCCCAGTACAAGCCCAGCGCAAAAGCCACCCAGAAAGTCGCCGAAGCCCGTGCTGACGCAGCCTACTCCGTCGCCAAGGAAAAATGCGATGACCTGAAGGGCAATGAAAAGGATGTCTGTGAAAAGGACGCCAAGGCTGCCCATGTGAAGGCCAAGGAAGATGCCAAGGTCGCCGCGGTGCAGGCCAAGCCCGCGGACAACGCTGCCGAAAAGGGCGCCGCCGTGGCGGAGGCCCGCAAGGATGCCAACGCAGAAAAGAACGACGCCAACTACAAGGCCGCCAAGGAGCGCTGCGATGCGCTGTCGGGTGATGCCAAGTCCAAGTGTGTGGACGACATGAAGCGCATGTACGGCAAGAGCTGATCCCCTGTGGACCGCACAGTGGCCGGTACTCCCAGCCGCTGGCAGTCTTAAAAATGCCCCGCCCCGTGCGGGGCATTTTTTGTTGTGGGGGCCGAATGGTGCCGCGCGGTTGGCGCCGAACTGACCTGCATCAACACGCCCTGTTGGCTGGCGGCCTAAGCTCGTGCCCTGTTTTTGTCTCGCTGCAAAGGGATTCGCATGGCACAACTCGAATGGTCGGACGCGCTGGCCCTGGACCTGCCCCTGATGGACGACACCCACCGCGAATTCGTGGATTTGTTGGCCGCCGTGCACCGGGCCGAGGATGGGCAGTTGCTCTCCGCCTGGCACGCTCTCGTCGAGCACACCGACCACCATTTTGAGCAAGAGGATGCCTGGATGGCGTCCACCCGCTTTGCCTCGGGCAACTGCCACAGCATGCAGCACAGGGTGGTGCTGCAGGTCATGCGCGAAGGGGTGGTGCGGGCCGAGCAGGGCGACCTCCAGGTTCTGCGGGTGATGGCCAGCGAGCTGGCGCTGTGGTTTCCGCAGCACGCCCAGAGCATGGACGCGGCGCTGGCCCTGCACCTGCGCCGCGTGGGGTTTGACCCGGTCTCGGGCGTGGTGCATGCGCCTCACGCGCTGCCGGGCGAACTGATCCAGGGTTGTGGTGGATCGACCTGCTCCGATACCTCGGCCGGTGTTGCCGCCGCCGAACCCGCAGCGATGGCCTGAGCTCGTGAACACATTTTGAGAGCCGGGCGCACAGCGCCGCTGCCTGCCGGTCCGCCCACGCGGCCAGCCATGGCGCGGCGCAAGCGTGCTTTCACCCGTGCGTGGGCTGCGCCGGTGTGGCATGCTGGCAAGTCTCTAGGCAAAGGTGGGCGGCATGACCGCTTTGCTCCATGGCCGAAATCTCTTCCACGGTGGCGCTGTACGACGGCGCCGCAAGCCTGCAGGCCCTGCAGCGCTACGGCATTCTCGACACGCCGATGGAGCCTGCCTACGATGAGTTGGCCGAGATTGCGGCCCATGTGTGCGAAGCCCCGGTGGCCCTGATCAGCCTGCTGGACAGCCACCGCCAGTGGTTCAAGGCATCGGTCGGGCTCCCGCTGCGGGAAACCCCGCTGGACCAGTCCGTGTGCCGCTACGCAGTGCGGCAGCCCGGTGTGTTCATCGTGCCCGACCTCGCGCAGGATGCGCGTTTTGCCCACTTCAGCATCGTGACCCAGGAAAACCCCTTGCGTTTTTATGCCGGGGCGCCTCTGGTCACGCCCGATGGTTATGCCCTGGGCACGCTCTGCGTGCTGGACCACCGGCCGCGCCAGCTGTCCCAGAAAGCGCAGGACATGTTGTCCGCACTGGCGCGCCAGGTGATCCGCCTGCTGGAGCTCAAGCGCGCCAACGACCGCCAGGGCCAGATGCTGGTGGAGCTGGAAGAAGCGCGCCGCCAGATGGCCGTGCTGGCCCATACCGACGTGCTCACCACCCTGGCCAACCGCCGCTCGTTCACAGCGCGCCTTGTGCAGGAGCAGGCCCTTTTGCAGCGCGACGGCGAACCCGCCTGCCTGCTGATGATGGACATCGACCACTTCAAGCGTGTCAACGACGTGCACGGCCACCATGTGGGTGACCAGGCCTTGCAGCTTGTGGCCACGCTCTGCCGCGACGTGTTCCGCGCGGCCGATGTGGTGAGCCGATGGGGTGGCGAGGAGTTTCTGGCCCTGTTGCCCGCCACCCGGGTGGACCAGGCCCAGGCGGTGGCGCAGCGCGTGCATGCCGCGCTGGCTGCCCACCCGGTGCCTGGCGTGGAGCCACCGCTGGTGCTGACGGTGAGCATGGGGCTGTCCAACTTTGATCCCCTGCGCCCGCTCGACATCACCCTGCGCGCGCTGGATTCGGCGCTCTATGCCGCCAAGCGCGAAGGCCGCAACCGCACGGTGGTGGTGTAGGGCCCTGCGCAGCGATTTGCTTCCATTTTGATAGCTAATAGTGCTTTTCTCTAAAGCGCTGGAGCCAATTTTCATCAAAATTCCAGCATTGCCTCAGTGTCTCAGTGCCCCGGGCTGCGGGGCAGCAGCAGGGCCGCCATGCGCCAGGACAGATCCCGCAGGGCCCGGCGCATGGCGGGTGAATCCTGCACACCCACAGGGCTGGGATCGCTGCGCGGGCAAAACGCGGCCTCCAGCACCTGCTGCTTGGCGCTGACCAGCGCCACCCGGTCTTGTGCCCGCAGGGCGGCCATCAGCTGGTCGCGGTGGCGCTGCACGCGCTCGGCCTCTGCCAGTGTCAAGGTAGGTGGGTGCGCCCCGGCGCCTGCCGCCGGGCCGGCCAGGTGCTGCGCCCAAGACCGGGGCGTGGTGTGTGTTGTCATATGGCGCTCGCTGGGGGCGTGGTGGGGCGGGCAACGGGTGGGGCCGTGGGGCGGCGTGGCGGGGTGGTGCCCTGCGACAGCCCGTACCAGTTCACCTTGCGGGTCGCCACCATCACGGCCGCCAGCACCAGGAACAGCGCAATCGCACCCACCGCCAAGGCCGTTTGCTCCAGCTGCAGCAGCACGTACAGCAGCCCATACAGCACCGCGATGCCCCCGCCCAGCGGAATGCCCCGCGCCAGGCTGCCCAGCATGTGGCTTGCGTAGTAGGCGAGCAGCAGCACGCAGGCGCTGGCGGCCACGGCGTACGAGATGCCAAACGGCAGGTGCTCCGACAGGCTCACCAGCAGCAGGAAGAAGCTGCACAACGCGCTGCCCACCAGCAGGTACTGCACCGGGTGCACGCGCAGCTTCTTCATCAGCTCGAACAGGCCCACGGCCACGAAGGTCAGGGCAATGAACAGCACGCCGTACTTGGTGGCGCGGTCAGACAGCGAATAGGAGTTCACAGGGTCGATGAAGGCCACGCTGAAGCTGTCGGCGCAGTCGCCGGGGGTGGCTTCCCCGGGCACGTAGTCGCTGCGGTTGCCGTCGTCCGAACCCCCCAGGCAGATGCGCTTGCCGTTGGCGATATCGGCCTGCGCCGTGGTGGCCAGCGACGACAAGCGCCACTGGGCCGAAAAACCGGTCTTCTTGACCTCGCGCTCCGCCGGCAGAAAGCGGCCCCCAAACGAAGGGTGGGGCCAGCCACTGGTCATCTGCACTTCGGTGTTGCCGCCCAGCGGCACGAAGGCCAGGCGCTCGGTGCCCACCAGTTCCAGGTCCAGCGTGGCGGTCAGCCCGTCGGCCTTGCCGCGCACCGCTTCAGGCAACACGGCGTGCAGGCCCCGGCTGTAAGTGGGGTGGAAGGTGCCGGGCTTGAGGGCCAATGCATGCGAGTCCATGGTGAACTGCGCGGTGCGGATGCCGCGCGCATCCCCCACGGCCATCATGACGATGGGGGCGCCGCAATGCATGCGCGAGTTTTTCATGCTGCTCTGCGGTACCAGGCTTGCCAGTGACCCCCATTGCGCCGTCACGTGGGCCTTGAGGTTGAAGGTGTTCACCTTGTGCAGCCCGCGCGCACGTTCTTCCATCGCGGCGCCGGTGGTGAGCTTGAGCTGCTCGGGCATGGCGGTCAGCAGGAACTCGCGGCGCTGCTCCACCATGCGGCGCTCGTCGCCCTTGCCGGTCTCTACCTCCCAGCTCTCCACACAGGCGCTGTGGATCATCGGGCCCATCAGCGTCTGCGGCCCGGCCAGGCTTTCGGCCACGCTCTGCGCGGTGATGCTGCGGTAGCGCAGCCGGTCGCGCACCACGTCTTCGATCATGCCGAGGCCAAAGAGCAGCAGCACGGTGATGGCGGCCAGCGCGGCCAGTTTGGTGAACAGGGGGTGTTTGAACAAGAGATCCTCCACAAATGATGTTGTGGGGGCAGTGTTGTGGCCCGGTGTGAGGGCGCTATGAAGTTTGTGAGGCCAGTGTGAAGTCGGGGCTGCCCGTATCGCCATGACCTGCCAGGTCATCGACGGCCGCGCCCCTTGCGCCTACAAACGGCGCATTGCAACGAGGGGTTCGGCATGCGTCATGTGGTTCCGGTGGTCCTGGTCTTGGTGGCAGTGGTCCATGCCCTGCCGCTGGTGGGCGTGCTGGGGGCGGGCAAGCTGGCGCAGCTGTACGGCACCCCGGTGCAGGATGCAGGCATGGAGTTGCTGCTGCGGCACCGGGCCGTCCTTTTCGGGCTGCTGGCCGCCTTCATGGGGTATGCCGCCACGCGAGCCGAACTCCATCGGCTGGCCCTGGTGGCGGGGCTGGTGAGCGTGGTGTCTTTTCTGCTGCTGTCGTGGCTGCAGCGCGGCAGCGGCCTCAGCGCTCCACTGGTGATGGTCGTGCGGGTGGATGGGGTGGCGCTGGCCTTGCTGGTGGTGGCCCTGGCTGTGCACCTGCGCCGCTCGCATTAGCTGGCGGGAAACTCCAGTGCCACCCACAGTCCGGGCACTGTGTTGCGCACCACCATCTGTCCCCCGTGCAGCGCCATCACCCGCCGCACAATCGCCAGCCCCAGTCCCGATCCACTGCGCTCCCCGCCCGGCCGCGCGGTGGTGAAAAAGCGCTCGCCCAGGCGCGGCAGCGCGTAGTCGGGCACGCCGGGGCCGCTGTCCTGCACGGCCACCGTGGCGCCGTCTAGCTCCACCCGCACCGTGCTGCCCGCAGGTGCAAAGTCGATGGCGTTGTCCAGCAGGTTGGTCAGCGCCAGCGTCACCAGCTCGGCCTCCCACGGGCCGCTGGTGCCGTGCCCTTCCAGTGCCAGGCTGATGCCGCGCTGCCCGGCGCGGGCGCGGGTCTGGGCAATGGCGGCCTCGGCGCAGTCGTGCAGCGCCACGGGCGCGCGGCCTTCGGCATGGTGGCGCTGCTCCAGCTTGGACAGCTCCAGCAGCCGGTCGATGATGCGCTGCAGGCGCTCGCTTTGCTGCACCACCTGGGTCGCGAATTCGGCGCGGTCGGCGGCGGGCAGGTCGTCCTGCAGCAGCTCGCCCGCGCCGCGGATGGCTGCCACGGGGCTTTTGAGTTCGTGCGTGAGGGCGCGCACATAGCCTTCGATGTAGTCGCGCCCTTCCAGCCGGGCGCGCATGCGGTCCATGGCGCGGGCCAGGTCGCCCAGTTCGCCCGGCACCTCGGGCACGGCCAGCGCCGTGGTGGGCGGGGTGCCGGGATCATGGCGCTCGCCATCGGCCGGGCCCTGCACGCTCAAGGCGTAGTCGCGCAGGCGGCGCACGTTCCACACCATCCACAGCGTCACCGCCACGCCCACGGCTGCCGAGAGGGCCAGCAGCAGCAGCCCGCCCATGAACACCTTTTGCTCGGCGCGGTCGATGAAGCGCTGCACGGTGCGCGTGGGTTTGGCCACGGTCAACACACCGGCGATCTTGCGGCCCTCGGGCGCCTGCACATAGATGGGGGCGGCCACATGCATCACGCCGCTGGTGTCGTCGTCCTCCACATCGCGCGTGGAGCGCGCGCCGTACTCGCCCCGCAGCGTGCGGGCCACGTCGCGCCACTGCGAGTAGTCGGCGCCGATGGCGCGGTTCTCCGAGTCGAACAGCACACGTCCCGTGGTGTCGGTCACATAGATGCGGTAGTCCAGTGACTGCTTGGAGAAACCCCAGATCGCTGCATCGATGGGCCGCGTGGCGTAGCGGCGCACATGCTGCGCAAACGGGCTGGTGCTGCTGTTGTCGGCCCCCGCCGCCAACCGCCCGGCCGCCAGGTCGTCGCTGGCCAGCTCGGCCAGGATGTTGGCCGTGTCCACCATCATGTCCTCCATCACCTCGCGCACGCTGGGCTTGATCTCGGCCATGAACACGCGCAGTACAAAAAACGCGGCGATGCCGTTGATCAGGAAGAAGGCGAACAGCAGGCGGATGCCCAGGCGCATGGGGCAGTTCTCTTAAAAAATCTTGACCGGCAAAGCGTCTCAGAAGCTCTGAGTATCGGTATGGAGCAAGACGATGTGGGGGACGGGCAGTGCGTAGCACGCCTGGTGGACATGCTGGTCAGATCGTACAGGCGGTTGAATCGCAAGGTGAATTTGGCCAGGAAGCGCGATGCGGGCTTCCTGTGCGTGATGCTGCGACCCAGTCCTTGCCATCTGGCACGGGATGCACCGTGGAGACGCAAAGCCTGTTGCACGGCCCACAAAAGTTGCAAACGCGCAACGTTTTCGCTCGAAAACAGATCGTTGCGACCGGGCTGCTCCAGTGATCCCGTTCTACCCGCTGTTACCGCTTGAGACATGTCACCTAGGCTGAACCCGGAGCTGCCCACGGTGTGGCGTGGGCTTCTGCCAATTTCATGCAGCAACAGGAGACAAGTTATGAACAAAATGCGTGCCCTATCAGCGGCCGTGCTTGGGTGCTTTTCGTCGTTTGGCATGGCGCAAAGCGCAGCGGACGGGAGCAGTGTGACGATGTACGGCATCGTCGACGTTGGCATCCACCATGTCACCGGAGCACCCGGCGGCTCTAAGGCCAGCCTTACCAGTGGGAACATGCAAGGTTCGCGCCTCGGATTCAAGGGAAATGAAGACCTGGGCGGTGGATACCGCGCCGTCTTCACGCTCGAATCGCGGCTCGAAGTTGACACCGGTGCACTGAGCAACCGCCCCATTTCCCAAGGTCGGCTGCCGGACCGACTCAGCAACGCTGGATCGTTGGGCCTGCCCGCTGCGCTTCAGCCTGCTGTGTCCGCAGTGGCCGCCCAGATCGGTAATTCCGTGGGCGTCAACTTGGGCAACAACTTCTTTGATCGGCAAGTATTCACCGGCCTGATCACCCCGTTCGGTGCCTTCACATTCGGGCGACAGTACACACCGGGCTACTTGGCCAACGCCAACTTTGACGCGATGAAGACCGAGTCCAGCCTGTCACTGGGACAGTTGGTGGCGATTCCGGCTTCGTTCGATATCCGCGTGAGCAACTCACTCCAGTACGGTCTGCAATTGAACGGATTCACCGCCACCGCGATGTACGCAGCCGGGGAAGTCGCTGGCCGTTCGAGCGCTGGGCGGCTGTGGGGTGCCATGGCCATGTACAACGGCAACGGCTATTCGTTCGGCGGCGGTTACAACACACGCAACAACGAACTGGGTGAAAAGTCGCTGACGACCGCTGTCCTCGGCGCGACGCTGGATGTCGGGCCGGGCACCCTGTCGGGCCAATTCAGCGTCATCAAGGACGACCATCCCACCAACCTGTCCGGCATTTCCGCAGTCCTGTCTGCCAACCCCGCCACGGTACCTGTGGCCGGGCTGGTGCAAAACGCGTTCATCCAGGGCTTCCGGCAAGACGCACGCCTGTTCCAGGTTGGCTACCGCATCACCAGCGGCGTGCATGCCGTGACCGTGGCCTACAACAACATGAACGACAAACGCCCGTTTAATGCGGATCGCGCTTCGTATGGCGTGGCGTACACGTATGCACTGTCCAAGCGCACCGACCTGAACGCCGTACTCACACACCTGAACAACAAGAACACGTCGCAAGACATGTTGGGGGGCAACGGATTCCTGGGCGGCGTTGCGGCATCGCCTGGGAAAGACGTGAATAGCCTGGCACTGTCGATTCGCCACCGTTTCTGAGGCCTGCAGGGCTGGGGCGCTCAGGGCGCAGCGTTGCTCTGCCTCTGCATCCCCAACCCACCGGGTGACCCGCCCGTCCAGCCTGCTGCCCAAGCATGCACAGTTTTCAGTGGCAGGCAGGATATGGCCTGCACACCCTGGGTCGTGAGTAGCGGCGGAGTTGTGGATGCCTGTTGAGGGGATGCCTTGGACGCTCTCTCGCTTGAGGGCACGGTCTGGGTGCGCACTGCATCTTTGGGTGCCGAGGGGGTTGCCCACGTTCCATGCGGTGAGGTTGTCACTTGGATCGTCACGCTCCATTCCAGCGCGGTGCGCGGGGCTTCATTTCCTTCATCCGTAAGTACGTACATTTGCATGGACTCAACCGACGGGCCCATTGGGAATCAAAGATCGATGCAATACCCCATGCCCCGGTGCGTGCTGATGTATTCGCGCGCAGGGTCCAGCTCGCGCAGCTTGGCGCGCAGGGTCTTGATGTGCGTGTCCACCGTGCGGTCGGTGCTTTCGCTGTCGTCGCCCCAGGCGGCGGCCAGCAGGGCGTCGCGCGAGTGGATGCGGCCTGCGCCGCGCAGCAGGTGGGACAGCAGGCGGTACTCGCGCCGGGTCAGTGGCAGGGCCTGGCCGCGCAGGCTGATGCGCTGGCCCGTCTCGTCGTCGTGGAACAGTGCGGCGGCCGTGGCGGCGGGCGCTGCCGGGTGGCCGTTGCCGTTTCCGTGACCCGCGCGGCGCAGCAGCGCCTTCACGCGCGCGGCCAGTTCGCGCGGGCTGAAGGGTTTGGTCAGGTAGTCATCGGCGCCCAGTTCCAGGCCCAGCACGCGGTCGATTTCTTCGCCGTGGGCGCTGAGCATGAGCACGGGCAGGGCGGCGGTGGGCGGCGCATTGCGCACGTCGCGCAGCAGGTCCAGTCCACTGCCGTCGGGCAGACCCACGTCCAGCACCAGCAGGTCAAAACGTGCGCGCTGCAGCTGCTGGCGCGCATCGTTCACCAGCAGGCTGTGCGTCACCAGCAGCCCGTCGCGTTCCAGCGCATAGGCCACGGTGCGGGCAATAGCGGGGTCGTCTTCGAGGAGCAGCAGCCGGGCAGACATGGACGGTCAGCGCGCGATCAGTACGGGGAAAATCTTGCCCAGCCCGTCGGCCATCACCTCCACCGCCAGCGCGGCCAGGATCAGGCCCATCAGCCGGGTCATCACGTTGATGCCGGTCTTGCCCAGTACGCGCGCAATCGGGTCGGCCAGCGAAAAACACACCGCGGTGGCCAGCGCGATGACCACGCCGTAGCCCACCAGCGTGGCGGTCTGCCACACGCCTTGCGCGCGGTCGGCATAGATCACCACGGTGGACATGCTGGCCGGGCCGGTGAGCAGCGGGATGGTGAGTGGCACCACGGCAATGCTGCTGCCCGCTGCTGCCTTCTCGGCTCCTTCTTCGTATTCATTGGTGCTGGGCTTGGCCTCAGCGGGCTGGGCGTTGAGCATGTTCATCGCGCTGATGAGCAGCAGCATGCCGCCGCCCACCTGAAAGCTCTGCAACGAGATGTTGAAAAAGTCGAGGATCTGCAGGCCCAGCAGCGCACAGGCCGCAATCACGCAGAACACGCTGAAGCTGGCCACCCGGATGGTGCGGCGCCGCTGCGCGTACGAAAAGCCCTGGGTGTAGTGGATGAAGAACGGCACGATGGCCAGCGGGTTCACGATGGCCAGCAGAGTGATAAGAGGTTTCAGGTCCATCAGCGTCCTCCAGAGACTTCGAGCAATGACATGGTGGTGTAAGGCGAAGCATCCGACATCAGCCACACGATGGCCTCGGCCACTTCTTCGGCCGTGCCGCCGCGCAACATGGGCACCTGGTGGGCCAGGTCGCGCACGCGGTCGGGCAGGCCGCCGCTGGCGTGGATGTCGGTCTCGATCAGGCCCGGGCGCACGGCGTTCACGCGGATGCCTTCGGCCGCCACCTCGCGCGCCAGGCCGATGGTGAAGGTGTCGATGGCGCCCTTGGCCGCCGCGTAGTCCACATACTGGTGGGCCGCGCCCAGCCGCGCGGCGGCGCTGGAGACGTTGACGATGCTGCCGCCCGCGCCGCCGTGGCGGGTGCTCATGCGGCGCACGGCCTCGCGGGCGCAGATGAAGCTGCCGATCACGTTGATATCGAACATGCGGCGTAGGCGCTCCACGCTCATTTCGTCCACGCGGGCGGGCACATCGACCACCCCGGCGTTGTTGACCAGCGCAGTGATGCGGCCCAGTTGCGCATCCACGGTGGCAAACATGGCCAGCACCTGGGCTTCATCGGCCACATCGGCCTGCACGGCCAGCGCGGTGCCGCCTGCGGTGCGGATCTGCTGCACCACCGCATCGGCGGCGGCCTGGTTGCCCTGGTAGTTCACCGCCACCGCCCAGCCCTGGCGTGCCGCCAGCAGGGCGGTGGCGGCGCCAATGCCTCGGCTGGCTCCGGTGATTAAGACGATCTTGTCCATGAAATCGGGGTCTCCTGCAAGAATGGCGCATTGGAACAGGTTCTCGGCACATCGGGCAGGGCCCGATGTGCCGGGAGCGCAACGCGTGAGCCCCTTTTTTCTTCAAGGAGATGGCAGCATGGGACAGTTTGTGGATCTGACTTCCAGCGATGGGTTGGTGTTTCCGGCCTGGGTGGCCCAGCCCGATGCCGCATCGCGTGGCGCCGTGGTGGTGCTGCAGGAGATTTTTGGCGTGAACTCGCACATTCGCGCCGTGGCCGACCGCTTTGCGGCGCGTGGCTATCTGGCGGTGGCGCCTTCGACCTTCCACCGTGTGAAACCCGGCGTGGAACTGGGCTACACCGGCGACGACATGCAGGCCGGCATGGGCCTGAAGGCGGCGGTGGAGGCGCTGCCCGCCCCTGGCGTGATGCCCGACATCCAGGCCGCTATCGACTACGCCGCTGCGCAAAGCGGCCGCAAGGTGGGCATCGTGGGCTTTTGCTGGGGTGGACTGCTCACCTGGCGTGCGGCTTGTACGCTCACCGGCCTGTCGGCCGCCGTGCCCTACTACGGCGGCGGCATGACCAGCCCCGACGAAGCCGCGCGCCAGCCCCGCGTGCCCGTGCTGGCCCACTTTGGCGAGCGCGACCACTGGATCCCGGTGGACAGCGTGCAGGCCTTTGCCCGCGCCCAGCCGGGTGCCGAGGTGCACATCTACGCAGCCGACCATGGCTTCAACTGCGACCAACGCGGCAGCTACGACGAGCCTGCGGCCATGACGGCGCGTGATCGCACACTGGCGTTCTTCGACAAACACCTCGCATGAATTGGAATCCCCCCTGAGGCGCTGCGCGCCTTCCCCCAAGGGGGACGACGCCGTCGCTGCGGGGCGGCCCTTGTTTGGCGTCTCTGGCGGGGGCGCGCCCATTGCAGGCGCCAGGGCGCAGCGATGAACTGCTCAATGTTTGGAGGCCGCCATGGCGAGTTCGACGTATATCCAGGTTTTGAGGCAAATTTGGCCGCTACCGCTTGCCTGTAAATCGATGGCGGCTATTGTTTTAATAGCATTTGGATTTCAGGCCTACGCGGCCGACTACACCGGCCCCCTGTTCGATGCGCACCTGCACTACAACGAGGAAGCGTGGGACGGCAAAACCGGCCCCCACCCGCCCCCTGATGTGCTCGCGCGCATGAAGGCCAGCGGCGTGCGCGCCATCGTGGCCAATTCGCGGCCCAACGCGGGTTCGCTCACCCTGGCGGGCCTGCCGCAGACGCGTGAGGCGGGTGTCACCGTCGTGCCCTTTGTGCGGCTGTACCGCAACCGGGCGGACTACACCGGCTGGTTTGCCGACGAGAGCATCTACACCATGGTGCAGACCGAGCTGGCGCGCGGCACGGCGGCGGGGCCGTATCGGGGCATTGGCGAGTTCCACCTGTACGACAGCGCCAATGCCAACGGCCCCGTGGCCCAGAAGCTCATGGCCCTGGCCGAAGAGCGTGACCTGGTGGTGCTGGCCCATGTGGATGATGTCGCCATCGACCTGCTGATGGCCCACACCCCGTCGAAGGGCCAGAAGGCGCGCCTGATCTGGGCCCACACCGGCATCGGCGGCGCGCCGGTGGAGCGGGTGGATGCGCTGATGGCGCGCTACCCCGGCCTGGTGGGCGAACTCTCGTACCGCCCCGGCTTGGTGTGCGACGACAACCAGTTGTGCCCCGCTTGGCGTGCGCTGCTGCTCAAGTACCCCACGCGCTTCGTGATCGGCTCGGACACCTGGGTCAACCAGCGCTGGCAGCACTACGAAAACCTGATGCAGGGCTACCGCCAGTGGCTGGGCGGCCTGCCTACCGATGTGGCGCGCAAGGTGGCGTGGGACAACGGGGTGGGGTTGTTTGGCGTCACGGCGCTGCGCTGATCTTGCGACCCACGGTCCCAGCCCCCATCGCACCCCGTGCTACCGGCTGATACGCCCGCGCGATGGCCCAGCCCCCGGTGCACGCGGCGGCGGTGGCGGGAACCACAGGGTGAACACCGTCGGATGGCCTGGGGCGCTGCGCACGTAGACCAAGCCTCCATGTAATTCCATTGTGCTTTTTACGATGGCCAGCCCCAGGCCAACGCCGGGTGCTTCTTCGTTGCTCTGACTTTCGACCCGGTATGCGCGTTCAAAAATCCTGGCTTGGTGCTGGAGGGCGATGGGTTCGCCCTCGTTGGAGACCGAAATATGGCAGCCACCATTCGATGCCACCGATCCTGAGAGCGCAACCGTGCTGCCTGGGCGGGCATGGCGAATGGCATTGGTCAGCAGGTTGCCGGTGGCGCGGGTGAGCAGGGTGTCATCAGCCCAGACATGGGCGCTCTGGTCCACCTGGAGCGCCAGCTCCAAACCCCGCTCCTGGGCGAGCAGTTCGAAGAAGGCTGCGGTGGCCCCCAGCCGTTGCTCCAGCGGGATGAAGGTGGCATGAACGGCGCTTTGCTGGCTCTCGGCGCGCGCGAGGAACAGGATGTTCTCGATCATCCGCCCCATGCGCTCATACGCTGGCACGGCCGACTCGATCACCGCACGGTATTCCTCCGCACTGCGGGGGCGGTCCAGCGTCACCTGGGCAACCATCAGGAGGCGGTGGATGGGAGTGCGCAGATCGTGCGCAATGTCGGACGACACACCCGACAGGCGGGTGAAGGAATCCTGCAGCCGGTCGAGCATGTGGTTGAACGCGCGGGCCACGGGTTCCAGCTCGGCAATGTTGTTCTCGGGGGCCAGCCGTTCGTGCAAGGCGTGGGCGCTGATGCGGTTGGCCGTGTTGGCCAGGCGGTGGGCCGAGGACAGGATGAGCCTGGCCGTGCACCAAGCGAAGAGGCTCGCGGCCAGCGCGCCGACGCCCAGCGTGATGGCAAAAACACGCCATGAGCGCAGGGCAAAGGCATGGCCCCGCGCGTGCAAATCCTCTGCAGGGATATGGACCATGCCTCCGTTGCTGGCGAGCAGAGGCTGGAGGTCGTTGAAATCCTGGCCCAGCAGGTAGATCACCATCCAGAAGCTGGCCGTGATCAACAGCAGGGTGATCGAAGAAATCGCCAGCGCGATCTTCAGGGGCAGAGAGCGCCGCAGGAAAGTCCTCGCCCTAGGCGTTGTTTCGGAGTTCGAGGACATAGCCGACGCCCCTGACGGTGTGAATGAGCTTCTCGGCGAAGGGCTCGTCGATCTTGGCGCGCAGTCGGCGCACCGCCACATCGACCACATTGGTGTCGCTGTCAAAGTGCATGTCCCACACGTTTTGCGCGATCAGGGTGCGCGATACGACCTGCCCGGCATGGCGGGCCAGGTAGTCCAGTAGCACGAACTCCTGGGTGGTGAGGTCAATGCGCAGCGTGCCTCGCTTGACGCGCCGGCGCGCGGTATCGACCTCCAGCTCGCCCACGCGCAGCACGCCCTCTGGTGCGGACATGGGGGCGCGGCGGCGCGCGACCACCTGGATGCGTGCCAGCAGTTCGGAAAACGCAAAGGGCTTGACCATGTAGTCGTCGGCACCCAGCAGCAGCCCCTTGACGCGGTCTTCGACCTCGTCGCGGCCCGATATGAAAAACACCGGTGTCTGTTGTTGTGTGCGAATGCCCTGCAGCACATCCCAGCCGCTGGCGCCCGGCAGCCCCACATCGAGCAGGATAAGGTCGTAGTGCCCAGAGGTGGCCAGGTGCAGGCCTTCCACCCCGTCGAATGCCGTGTCTACGACATGGCCATGCTCGGTCAAGCCCTTGTACAGGTAAGCAGCGGTTGATCGTTCGTCTTCAATAGAAAGCAAGCGCATGTGACGAGATCCCGGCGGTTTCTCAAGGGACAAAAAGGTGGAGTGCAGACTGACGGAGGGAAGCTGCGGATTGACTTTGGTGGATTGTTGAAGGTGCGTGTGGATTTGAGAAGCTTGCTGGATCGAAATGCACTGTTGCGAATTCACGAACAGTCGTGAGAGCTTGTGTGCGGTCTCGCGGGAGGATTGGTTTGGAGCGCGACCATGATCCTCGCGGATGCTTCTGGTGCGCCGTTTGCGCTAGCCCTTGTGCAATCAGCGGTTGTGTCCCATCACCCGATTTCGCGGCAACCTTTCGGGCCGTGGTGTTTGCAGTCGGTCTCTGCTGTTGCAGCGGTTTTGCACGTCCAAGCTATCTACTGCACACCGTGTCTGGCGTACCCATCCCGCCAAACCGCTGCACGCCTCCCGGGGGATCGCAAACAGCCTTTCAATTCGGAGGGAGTGTGGCACCTGTGAAACGGCGTTGTCCCAAACCGAGGGGGGGGTGCATGCATGTCCCCCGTGGTTGCGCTCTGCGGTCTGTGGGCACGAGGGTGCAATGCCTACGCTTGCACCATGTCCTGCCAACAAGGCGTGGGACATGACTCCGATTGAACCCACTTAACAAGGATGACCATGAAAAAATTCGCCACATTGGCTGTGCTTGCAGCCATCAGCGCAACCTCTTATGCACAATCGTCTGTCACGCTGTTTGGCGTGGCCGACGTGGCGGTTCAGGTGGGCCGCGGCAGTGAGACGAACCGGACCAGCGTGGGCAGCGGCGGTCTGGCTTCCAACCGCCTCGGTTTTCGAGGTATTGAAGATCTTGGTGGTGGCATGAAGGCTGGCTTCTGGCTGGAAGCCGGTTACAACCTGGACGACGGTACAGGCGTCGGCAACACCTTCAACTTCAACCGTCGCTCGACCATCAGCCTGATGGATGACCTCTGGGGCGAAGTTCGCCTGGGCCGTGATTTCACTGCGACCTACAACAACATCTACGACGCATTCGGCGACAACGGCGTCGGCGCTCTTCTGAAGACGACTTCGCTGGGCAGCAACTACGGCTATGCCATGCAGACGCGTACCAGCAATTCCGTGTCGTACTTCACGCCCAGGAATCTGGGTGGGTTCTTTGGCCAGGTGCAGTACTACCGTGGCGAGGCCGCCAATGGCTCCAATGACGGCAATGGTTATGGGTTGCGCGCTGGCTATGAAAACGGCCCCCTCAATGTGGGCGTGAGCTACGGCTCGGTGTCCAGCCTTGGTGCGTATGGCGACGTGACGAATGCCAACATCGGAGGTTCTTACGATTTCGGTGTGGCCAAGCTGCTGGTTGAAGCTGGGCAGGATGAGTCCAAGGCCCGCGACGAGAAAGCTCGCCACTACATGATCGGCGCAACGGCTCCCGTGGGCAGCGTTGGCCTGGTCCGCGCTTCGTGGTCCCGCGTCAGCGTTCAGGACACCAATGTGCAGGCGAACAAGTTTGCCGTGGGGTACGTGCACAACCTGTCCAAGCGCACTGCCCTGTACACCACCTTCGCGTACCTGAAGAACAAGAACGGTTCTGCGCTTGCACTGAACGGTGCCAAGACCAGTGCAGGTGACAACTCCAAGGGCCTGGACTTCGGCCTGCGCCACACGTTCTAAGACCCCAGGCGGTCTTCCTCTTGCCCATTGCGATGGGCAATTGTCTCCAAGGTAAACGATTGGCCCGCATCCCCCAGGGGATGCGGGCTTTTTTGCATGGGTCGCGGGCAGGCCAGGCGGTTCATTACAGAGATGTCATGTGCGCGCAATCCCGCTGTCAGGCGTGCGTTTCTATTCTTCAAACCTGTCCAAAGCAAGGGGTGTTTGCCAGTTTGCGTGCCAAAAGCCGCTTTGGTGTGCCGCCCCCGCAACACGTTGAAGAGAGCCAAGCATGCGCCGACAAGACATTCAATTGCTGACCCTGGCCCGCCAGGGCGATCCCGCCGCCCGCAGCAAAGCGGGCCGACGTTATTTGGTGGGGGGCGATGGCTTCCCGCGCCATGTGGCCACGGGGATCGAGTACCTCTCACACCCCAGCGTCCGTGAGCTGCCAGAAACCGCGTGTGCCATTGCAGAGAGTTTGCCGCTGCAGGACTTGCTGGACCTGAAACAGGAAGATGCATTGCACAAGGCTGCCGCTGCGGGAAGCCCCTTGGCGCAGTTCAAGCTGGGCGTGTGGATGGCGTTGACGCGCAGCTCCGTCACGGCGGGGCAGTCGTGGCTGGAGACCGCCGCCGCAGCCGGGCACGTCGAGGCCTGCCAGGTCATGGCGGCCGTGGAGGGTGCACGCTCGGACCGCGCCCTGGAGGCGATGGTGGAATCGATCCAATCCAGCGCCGCAGTGGACGTGGTGCAGGTCGCGGTGATCGCTGCGCGCCAGGCGCGTGAAGAAGGGGGACTGGACCAACTGGTCGATTGCCTGCGGGTGGCGCTGATGGTGGCGCCGCGCTTGACACACGCCCTGTCGGACCTGGTCGTGGCGGCGGTCTTGTGGGCCGAGCGCGAGAAACACTCCTTGCGCGGGCTGGCTCCTGACCAGATTGAGGCCAGTCTGGAGCTGGCTGTCGTACGCGGGGATCGGGACGCTGCGTGCCTGCTGGGCCGTGCGCGTTGCGGAATTGACAGCGGCACGCTGGCGCCAGCGCGGCTGGCCACGTCGCTGAACCTGCGCAAAGGCGTGGCCTTGTTGTTGCGCGCTGCGGACGCGGGCCGGGACGATGCATGGCTTGCCCTGTACGCGACGCATGCAGACCACCGCTCGTCGGTATCCAACCCGCAGATGGCCCGCTTCTTCCTGGAGAAAGCGGCAATGGCTGGGCAGTCCGAGGCGCAGCGCAAGCTGGGGGCTTTGATACTGCGCGCGTCGAACTCGGTGGTGGAGTCGGAGCAGGCCATTGCGTGGCTGCATGCCGCTGCCAACCAGGGCGATACGCACGCGCAGCGCCTGTTGGGCTCACTGGTGCTGCCGCTGCAGGGGAGTGAATCCGTAGCGCGCGAGGCGATTGAGCAAGTGCGTCAAGCCGATCCCTGGCTGGCCGTGCGGCTGACGCTGGCGCGCGACTTTGGTTTGACCAAGCTGGAGGCCTTGAGTGTCGACCCCGTCGAGGGCCGTCGGCCATGGGGGTTGCTGGTGGGGCAAAACCCGTTTATCGCGCAGGCCCGTTTGTCCGCACCGCGTGCCGTGCCGGCATTGACACCCCTAGCGCTGCAGAACCTGGCGCGCGCGGCAGCATTGTTCGAACAATCGCGCGGTGACGGCAATGCCTTTGAGGGGGATCTGCGCCGCCGCTCGGTGCGCCAGCGGCGGGTATTTGAACGCCTCCATTTGTCCGAAGACCTCTTTTTTGCTACCGCTTCCTCGCGCAGGCTGGAGGCCTTCCGTCTGGGGCCGAAATGGGCTTTTCGCGCACGGCAACCACTGGCCCTGGCATTGGCAGGTTGACGGCTGCGTGGCCGCTGGTGCGGTGAACGTCGGGCGGGAAGGGCTTGTGCTGCTGTGTCAGCTGCGGGCTTTTGCTGGCACGGTCACCTCGTCCTCGCCAGATACCGCTTGCGCCAGAACAGCATCACCAGCGACAGGGCGATGAACACCATCGACCCCAGCGCCCACCAGAACCCATCGGCCTTGTGGATGAGCGGCAAGAACTCGAAGTTCATGCCGAAGATGCCCGCTATCAGATTGAGCGGCAGGAACACCGCCGTCAGCGCCGTCAGCGTGCGCATGATGTCGTTGGTGCGGTTGCTCTGCACGCTGAAGTGCATCTGCACGG
This sequence comes from Acidovorax sp. Root275, assembly GCF_001428965.1. NCBI lineage: Bacteria > Pseudomonadati > Pseudomonadota > Betaproteobacteria > Burkholderiales > Comamonadaceae > Acidovorax > Acidovorax sp. Root275. The sequence continues at coordinate 982,533 of NZ_LMJH01000009.1, forward strand.
CGGTTTCGGTGCTTTGCTCCAGCCGGCGCACGTGGTGCACCACACGTTCGATGTGCTCCAGCACATCGCGGCTGCGCACCTTGAGCAGGTCCAGCTCGCGCAGGCCGAGCGGGGTCTCGGGCAGGGCCCAGGTTTCCAGCGCGTCGATCCAGTCCTGCACGGCGGTGCGCTGGTCTTCGCAGATCTCGTCCAGCATGTGCAGCGACAGGCGGGCTTCGAGCAGCGATGTCCAGTTCACGTAGCGTGCGCGGGGCTTGAGCAGTTCGTTTTGCCAGTGGTCGAGCTGGCGCGTGAGTTCGCGGCGCAGGTCCAGGTAGCCATCCACCATCAGGTTGACCACGCGCAGCATCAGGTCGGCCGGGCTGGTGGGCACGCGGGCGCCGGGCACGGGGCTGCTGCGGCCCTCGCTGGGGCTGGTGGGCAGGGAGGCCAGCAGGCGTGTGGCATAGGCGTCGCGCACCGCGCAGTCTGCGGGGTGCACGGTCAGCAGCAGCTGGTCGAACACGGCAAAACCCACCGGGCTGGTGTCGATGCGGCGCAGCACGGGCGGGCCGCTGCGTTTGAGCGATGGGGGCGCACCGGCGCCCGCCGCGCTGGGTGCGTCCGGGGCGTCGCCATTCAAGGTGGCCAGGCGGCGGAACACCAGCAGGTCGTATTGCGAGGTGTAGTCGTAGTGCGAGGGCAGTTGTGCGTTGAGCAGGTCGGACACGTGCAGGTCCACCAGCTGCAGCCCCACCAGGGTCTGCAGGCTCGCCTGGATCTCGGCCAGCCGCGCCTGGAAGGCCGGGCGCGCGCAGGCGATCCAGACAAAACCCTGGGCGGGCATCTGCGTGGGCAGCTCGGTGAGCTCCTGCACGCCGCCGCTGTGGATGTGAAAAATACGCATGCGACCCCGGTTGAGCAATAAAAAATGCCTCTAGCGCTTTTCCATCCGGCGCTAATTGCTATTATTTCCGGAGCAAACGCGCAGCATCGCGCGCGAAGTAGGTCAGCACACCATCGGCGCCTGCGCGCTTGAAGGCCAGCAGGCTTTCCATCATCACGGCGTCGTGATCGAGCCAGCCATTCGCGGCAGCGGCCTTGATCATGGCGTACTCGCCGCTGACCTGGTAGGCGAACGTGGGCACGTGGAACTCGTCCTTCACGCGGCGCACGATGTCCAGGTAGGGCATGCCGGGCTTGACCATCACCATGTCGGCACCTTCGGCGATGTCGATGGCCACCTCGCGCAGGGCCTCGTCGCTGTTGCCGGGGTCCATCTGGTAGACGTTCTTGTCGGCCTTGCCTAGGGCGCCGCGCGTGCCCACGGCGTCGCGGAAGGGGCCGTAGAAGGCGCTCGCGTACTTGGCGCTGTAGGCCATGATGCGGGTGTGGATATGGCCTTGCACCTCCAGCGCCTCGCGGATCGCGCCAATGCGGCCATCCATCATGTCGCTGGGCGCGACGATGTCCACGCCCGCCTCGGCATGCGTGAGTGCCTGGCCGGTGAGGATCTCCACCGTCTCGTCATTGATGATGTAGCCGGTGGCGTCCAGCACGCCGTCCTGGCCGTGGCTGGTGTACGGGTCCAGCGCCACATCGGTCATTACGCCCAGGGCGGGGAATTCCTTCTTGAGCGCCCGCACCACGCGCGGGATCAGGCCGTCGGGGTTCAGCGCCTCCTTGCCGTCGGGCGTCTTGAGCGACGGGTCAATCGCCGGGAACAGCGCCAGCACCGGAATGCCCAGTTTCACGCAGTCCTCGGCCACCGCCAGCAGCAGATCCAGGCTCAGGCGGTCCACGCCGGGCATGGAGGTCACGGCCTCGCTGCGGCCTTGGCCCTCGTGCACGAACACGGGGTAGATCAGGTCGTGTGGCGTGACGGCGTTTTCGCGCACCAGGTTGCGCGTAAACGCATCGCGGCGCAGGCGGCGCGGGCGGTTCTGGGGGAAGGGGGCGGGGCTTTGGAGATGCATCGCGAGATTATCCCCCTGAGCCGCTGCGCGGCTTCCCCCAAAGGGGGACGCACCCCTGGGCTGGCGAAGCTGGATCCACGGGTGCACTGGCATGGGGCGCGCCGGTTTCAAACATCATTGCGACGCCCTCTCACATTGAAAATGCCGCTTGTAACACCCCTTGCCCGGTGCTAAATTGGCGCCGGGCGGCTTGCTGCCCCCCGCTTTCCCTCCCTGAGCGGGGCCTCGGGTTGCAGCGATGCAAAACAGGCTTTCCCGGCCCGGCGGATTTGCCGGGCTTTTTTTTGGCGCGGCCCTGGGCGGCCGGCACGGGCCCTTAAACTGCCTCCATGCTCTGGGTCAAAGCCTTTCACATCGTCTTCGTGGCCAGCTGGTTTGCTGGCCTTTTCTACCTGCCGCGCATCTTCGTCAACCTGGCGATGGTCGCGCCGGGCTCGGCCGCCGAGCGTGACCGCCTGCTGCTCATGGCCAGGAAGCTTCTGCGCTTTACCACGCTGCTGGCCGTGCCCGCGCTGGCGCTGGGCGCGTGGCTGTGGATGGGCTACGGCATCGGCCGGGGCCCTGGCAATGGCTGGATGCACGCCAAGCTGGCGGTGGTGCTGCTGGTGATCGGCTACCACCACGCCTGCGGCGTGCTGCTGCGCAAGCTGGCCAACGGCACCAGCCGCAGGAGCCATGCGTGGTTCCGCTGGTTCAACGAGGTGCCCGTGGTGCTGCTGCTGGTTGCGGTGGTGCTGGTGGTGGTCAAGCCGTTCTGACATGGAACACCCCCCTGAGGTGCTGTGCGCCTTCCCCCCGCTCTCGCAGCGCTGCGCACTGCGGGCAAGGGGACGACGCCCTCGCAGCGGGGCGGCCCTTGTTTGGCGTCCTGCGCTTGTGCTGCGCCCGTTGCATGCGCTGCGGGCCACAGTGCGCACTGAACAGCCCATAGCCTGAAAGCGGTGTCGGTGCCCAAGACCTCCGCCTGGCCCCTGGCGCTGATCTACACGGCGCTTATCGTCTTTGCCAGTCTGTTTCCGTTTGACGGCTGGCGCGCCCAGGGCATTGACCCCCTGGTGTTCCTGCTGGCACCGTTGCCCCCGCCGTATTGGACGGGCTTTGACATCGCCACCAATGTCGTGGGTTATGCGCCGCTGGGTTTTTTGCTGGTGCTGGCCATGTTGCGCTCGGGCTGGGGGCGTGGCGCCGTGCTGCTGGCCACGCTGGTGGGCATGCTGCTGTCGCTGGCCATGGAGTTCCTGCAGATCTACCTGCCCCGGCGCGTGCCCTCCAATCTGGACTTGCTGCTCAACGCGGCGGGCACCCTGGCGGGGGCGCTGAGCGCCGCGCTGCTGGAGCGCCTGGGCGCCATCGACCGCTGGAGCGATTTCAGAGGGCGCTGGTTTGTGCAGGACGCCAGCGGCGCCATCGTGCTGCTGGCCCTGTGGCCCCTGGCGCTGCTGTTCCCGGCGGCCGTGCCGTTCGGGCTGGGGCAGGTGCTGGAACGGCTGGAGGCCGCGCTCATCGAGGTGCTGGAAGACACCCCCTTTCTGGAATGGCTGCCGCTGCGCGAGGCTGTGTTCGACCCCCTTTCGCCCAGCGGAGAGCTGCTGTGCGTGACGCTGGGCCTGCTGGCCCCGTGCCTGCTGGGCTACTGCGTGATCCGCTCCGTGGGCCGGCGCGCGCTGTTTGCCCTGGGTGTCGTCGCCGTGGGGGTTACGCTGACCGCGCTGTCGGCGGCCCTGAGCTGGGGCCCCGTGCATGCCTGGGAGTGGATGGGCCTGCCCACGCGGGTGGGCGTGTGGGGCGCGCTGGCGCTGGCGGTGCTGCTGCTGGCCCTGCCCCGGCGCGCCTGCGCCGCCGTGCTGCTGGTGGCCCTGGTCTGGCACCTGGCGCTGCTCAACCAGGCGCCCACCAGCGCCTATTTTGCGCAGACGCTGCAGATCTGGGAGCAGGGCCGGTTCATCCGCTTCTACGGCCTGGGCCAGTGGCTGGGGTGGTTGTGGCCCTATGCCACGCTGCTTTATGTGCTGCTGCGTGTGTCGAGGAGAGAGGGCGCTCCCTGAGCCGCCTTCCCCTCTCTCGCGGCGTGGGTTCGTAAAATGCAGGGATGAGCGACACCACCACCGCACCGGCCGCAGCGCCCGGCTACTACCAGCGCCACATCTTCTTCTGCCTGAACGAACGCACCAACGGTGAGGACAGCTGCGCCCACCACAACGCCCAGGCGGGTTTTGACCGCTGCAAGGCCCAGGTCAAGGCGGCAGGCCTGGCGGGGGCCGGCAAGGTGCGCGTGAACAAGGCCGGCTGCCTGGACCGCTGCGCGGGCGGCCCTGTCGCGGTGGTCTACCCCGAGGGCACCTGGTACACCTATGTGGACGCGGCTGACATTGACGAGATCGTCGAATCGCACCTGAAAAACGGCCAGGTGGTGGAGCGCCTGGTCACGCCGGCGGAACTTGGCCGCTGAATGCGCCTCCATCCGTCTCGTCGATCCGTTTTTGAATTATTTTGGCTGCTAGCGCTTATCCATCAAGCGCAAGCAGCTATTAATTTGGTAGTAAATCCGTGAATGCCCAGACCGAACGCCTGACCCTGTCCGGCCTCGCAGGCGCCATCGAGGCCGTGCGTGACGCTGCCACGCTGGCCGACGGTGTTGCGGCGCCCCGTGGCGTGGCCATCATTGCGCACCCCCATCCGCTGTTTGGCGGCACCATGGACAACAAGGTGGTGCAGACGCTGGCGCGCGCCTTTGTGCAGTGTGGCTGGACGGCCGTGCGCTTCAATTTTCGCGGCGTGGGCGCCACCGAAGGCGTGTACGACGAAGGCCAGGGCGAGCTGCAGGACCTGCTGGCCGTGGTGGAGCAGGTGGCGCCTGCTGCCGCTGGCCAGCGGATTGCGCTGGCGGGATTCTCGTTTGGCGCATTTGTCACCAGCCATGCGCTGGCCGCCCTCTGGCCGCAGGGTCGCGTGGACCAGGCGGTGCTCGTGGGCACGGCAGCCAGCCGTTTTGCCGTTGCCCCAGTGCCGCTCGATGCCCATCTGCGCACCCTGGTCGTGCACGGCGAGCACGACGACACTGTGCCGCTGGCCGCTGTGATGGACTGGGCGCGGCCCCAGATACTGCCTGTCACAGTCATTCCCGCAGGGGGGCATTTCTTTCACGGACAATTGCCGCTTCTGAAAAATCTGGTGGTGCGCCACCTGCAATCGGGGGGCTGAACGCCCTGGCCCATGCCGGTTCGCCGGGCGCTCGCGCCGTGCGCATGGCCCGTCCCCTCCCTCTCTTCCTCTTTTTTTAAGCCTCTCCAGCCCCTTATTGCCCATGAAACGAATTTTGTCCGCGCTGCGATCCCTGGCCGTCTTTGCTGCCGTGGCGCCAGCCGCCTTCGGAGCCCTTGCCCAGGCGCCCCAGCCCCCTGAAATTGCTGCGCGCACGTATCTGCTGGTGGACGTCACGGCCAATCAGGTGCTGGCCGCCAAGGACATCGACGCCCCCGTGGAGCAGGCCTCGCTGACCAAGCTCATGACGGGCTACCTGGTGTTCGACGCCCTGCGCGCCAAGAAAATCGCGCTGGACCAGAAGCTGCCCGTGAGTGTGCGCGCCTGGAAGATGCCCGGCTCGCGCATGTTCATCGACCCCAAGATGCAGGTCCCCGTGGAAGACCTCATCAAGGGCATGATCGTCCAGTCGGGCAACGACGCGACCATGGCCCTGGCCGAGGGCGTAGGCGGCACGGCCGAGAACTTCGTCAAGCTCATGAACGACCAGGCCCAGGCCCTGGGCATGAAAGGCACGAGCTACAAGAACCCCGAAGGCCTGACCGAACCCGGCCACACCACCACGGCGCGCGACCTCTCGGTGCTGGCCGTGCGCCTGATGAAGGACTTCCCGGAGTACATGCACTACTACTCCACCAAGCAGTACAGCTACCCGGGCACCCCCGCGTCGAACGGCAGCAACCGCAACTCGCTGCTGTTCCGCGACCCGACGGTGGATGGCCTCAAGACCGGCCACACTGCGGCCGCCGGCTACTGCCTGGTGGCCACGTCCAAGCGTGAGTTCCCGGGCGTGGGTCAGCGCCGCCTGTTGTCCATCGTGCTCGGCGCCGCCAGCGAAAACGCGCGCGCGAACGAAAGCCAGAAGCTGCTGAACTGGGGCTATACCGCGTTTGAAGCCGTCAAGCTGTTCGACGCCGGCAAACCCGTGGCCACGCCCGCCGTCTGGAAGGGCACGGAAAACACCCTCAAGATCGGGCGCGAGGATGCCATCGTGGTGGCCGTGCCTGCGGGCAGCGCCGGCAAGATCACCACCCAGATCGCGCGCCCTGATCCGCTGGTCGCTCCATTCACCAAGGGCCAGTCCGTGGGCACCCTGAAGGTGGTCCTGGGCGAGCAGGCTCTGGCCGAAGTGCCCCTGGTGGCGCTGGAAGGTGTGGAGCAGGCGGGCATCCTGGGGCGTGCCTGGGACGCGATCCGGCTTTGGATTAAATAGGGGGCAACCCCCTGAGGCGCTTTCGCGCCTTCACCCCTCCTCTCGAATGGCTGCACCATTCGGGAAGGGGGACGCAGCCAGTGCGGCGGGGCGGCCCTTGCACGGCTGCCCTCACATTTGCCGTGCGCTTTCGACGGCCGTCGGCAATGGCAGGTTCAGGCCATCCGTGTGGCGTGGTTTTTTGAGAAAGCCGCTGCGGCTTGCCTCTTTACCCCCTTGCTGCTACATTAGAAGGCTTTTCGGAAATTCCGAAGGGTTTCACGTTTTCGTTTTTTACGTTTAGGGACGTATTCATGCCAACCATCAATCAACTAGTCCGTCAGGGGCGCGAGGTCGAAAAGATCAAGTCCAAGAGCCCTGCGATGGAAAACTCTCCCCAGCGCCGCGGTGTGTGCACCCGTGTGTACACCACGACGCCTAAGAAGCCTAACTCCGCTCTGCGGAAGGTCGCCAAGGTTCGCCTGACCAACGGTTTCGAAGTCATTTCCTACATCGGCGGCGAAGGCCACAACCTGCAAGAACACAGCGTCGTGCTGGTTCGCGGCGGTCGTGTCAAGGACCTGCCCGGTGTGCGTTACCACATCGTGCGCGGTTCGCTCGATTTGCAAGGCGTGAAAGACCGCAAGCAATCGCGCTCCAAGTACGGTGCCAAGAAGCCCAAGGCCAAATAAGCCCTGGCGGTTGTGTCTCCATCGGTGTTTGATTCGCCAGGCAGGCGCAGTCAAACGAAGTGACCCCAAGCGCGGTGTGTTCCGTGTGGGTCGAGTAAGTGGGGTTCTGAATGAATCTCGCGGTGTCTGAAAAGATGCCAACTGAAGCAATATGAGGTGAAAAAATGCCACGTCGTCGCGAAGTCCCCAAACGTGAAATCCTGCCGGATCCTAAGTTCGGCAATGTAGAGCTGTCCAAATTCATGAACGTGATCATGGAAGGCGGCAAAAAGGCGGTTGCAGAGCGCATCATTTACGGTGCCCTGGAACTGATCGAGAAGAAGCACCCTGACAAGGACCCGCTGGAAGCCTTCACCGTTGCCATCAACAACGTGAAGCCCATGGTCGAAGTGAAGTCCCGCCGTGTGGGCGGTGCCAACTACCAAGTGCCAGTCGAAGTGCGTCCTGTCCGTCGCCTGGCCCTGTCCATGCGCTGGATCAAGGAAGCTGCCCGCAAGCGCGGCGAAAAGTCGATGGCCCAGCGTCTGGCCAACGAGCTGCTTGAAGCGACCGAAGGCCGCGGTGGTGCCATGAAGAAGCGTGACGAAGTTCACCGCATGGCCGAAGCCAACAAGGCATTCAGCCACTTCCGCTTCTAAATCGACGCATCGCTTCGTCGTCAAGCGCAAGGCTGCCGGCATTTTTGCCTGCAGCCTTGTGGCGATTGAGGCGGTCACAAAATTGACGGGCTGCAGCGCCACAATGGCGGCCCCGTCCCCCGAATAACACGACCCATCCAAGGATCCACCATGGCTCGCAAGACTCCCATCGAGCGCTACCGCAATATCGGTATCTCGGCCCACATTGACGCTGGCAAGACCACGACCACCGAACGTATTCTGTTCTACACGGGCGTGAGCCACAAGATTGGCGAAGTGCACGATGGCGCTGCCACCATGGACTGGATGGAGCAAGAGCAAGAGCGCGGCATCACGATCACCTCGGCTGCCACAACCTGCTTCTGGAAGGGTATGGACAACTCCTACCCTGAGCACCGTTTCAACATCATCGACACCCCCGGCCACGTGGACTTCACGATTGAAGTGGAGCGTTCCATGCGCGTGCTCGACGGCGCCTGCATGGTGTACTGCGCCGTGGGCGGCGTGCAGCCCCAGTCGGAAACCGTCTGGCGCCAGGCCAACAAGTACAAGGTGCCACGTCTGGCATTCGTGAACAAGATGGACCGTACGGGTGCCAACTTCTTCAAGGTCTATGACCAGATGAAGCTGCGCCTGAAGGCCAACCCCGTGCCCGTGGTGATCCCGATCGGCGCGGAAGATAAGTTCACCGGCGTGGTCGATCTGCTGAAGATGAAGGCCATCATCTGGGACGAAGCATCCCAGGGCATGAAGTTCAGCTACGAAGAAATTCCTGCTGACCTGCTCGAATCGGCCAAGGAATGGCGCGAAAAGATGGTGGAAGCTGCTGCTGAAGCCTCTGAAGAGCTGATGAACAAGTACCTCGAAGAGGGTGACCTCTCCGAAGACGAGATCAAGTTCGGTCTGCGCACCCGCACCATCGCTACGGAAATCCACCCGATGCTGTGCGGCACTGCGTTCAAGAACAAGGGTGTGCAGCGCATGCTGGACGCCGTCATCGACTACCTGCCAGCACCCACGGACATCGCGGACGTGACGGGTACCGACGAAGACGAAAACCCCGTGACCCGCAAGGCGGATGACGGCGAAAAGTTCTCGGCACTGGCGTTCAAGCTGATGACCGACCCGTTCGTGGGTCAGCTGACCTTCGTGCGCGTGTACTCGGGCGTGCTGACCAAGGGCGACACCGTCTACAACCCGATCAAGGGCAAGAAGGAACGCATTGGCCGTATCGTGCAGATGCACGCGAATGAGCGTCAGGAAGTCGAAGAAATTCGCGCCGGCGACATCGCTGCCTGCGTGGGCCTGAAGGACGTGACGACTGGCGAAACGCTGAGCGACATCGACTCCCAGATCATTCTGGAGCGCATGGTGTTCCCTGAGCCTGTGATCACGCAGGCTGTGGAGCCCAAGACCAAGGCCGACCAGGAAAAGATGGGCATTGCCCTGCAACGCCTGGCCGCTGAAGATCCATCCTTCCGCGTGAAGACCGATGAAGAATCGGGCCAGACGCTGATCGCCGGTATGGGCGAGCTGCATCTGGAAATCATCGTGGACCGCATGAAGCGTGAATTCGGCGTGGAAGCCAACGTGGGCAAGCCCCAGGTTGCCTACCGTGAAACCATCCGCAAGACGGTGGAAGAAGCCGAAGGCAAGTTCGTGCGCCAGTCCGGCGGTAAGGGCCAGTACGGTCACGTCGTGCTCAAGATCGAACCCAACGAAGCTGGCAAGGGCATCGAGTTCGTCGACGCGATCAAGGGTGGTGTGGTTCCTCGTGAATTCATCCCTGCGGTTGAAAAGGGCATCAACGAAGCCGTCACGCAAGGCGTGCTGGCTGGCTACCCCGTGGTGGACGTCAAGGTCACGCTGCACTTCGGTTCGTACCACGATGTGGACTCGAACGAACTCGCCTTCAAGATGGCTGCCATCTTTGGCTTCAAGGAAGGCTGCCGCAAGGCTGGCCCGGTCATTCTGGAACCCATGATGGCCGTGGAAGTGGAAACGCCTGAAGACTACGCCGGCAACGTGATGGGTGACCTGTCCTCGCGCCGCGGCATGGTGCAAGGCATGGAAGACATTCCTGGCGGTGGCAAGGCCATCCGCGCCGAAGTGCCTCTGTCGGAAATGTTCGGCTACTCGACCACGCTGCGTTCCGCAACGCAAGGTCGCGCCACGTACTCGATGGAATTCAAGCACTACAGCGAAGCGCCTCGCAACGTGTCGGAAGCCATCATGGCTGCACGCGCCAAGTGATGCGCTTTGGATGAAGGCCTGCCCTGGCAGGTCTTCATCCTTGATTTTTGATTAAAAATGGCCGTTGGCGCTTGTCTATCAAGCGCAAATAGCTATTAAAACAGTAGCAATATTCTTGCAATCTGCGACCCGGTGCCGTCCTGTTGCCCTGTGCGGGACGAACCAGCAATCGGGTGCAGACGTTAAACCCCAACACAGGCATTGCTCTTTGGAGATTCAAAATGGCAAAAGGTAAATTCGAACGGACCAAGCCCCACGTCAACGTGGGCACGATCGGCCACGTGGACCATGGCAAGACGACGCTGACGGCAGCGATT